>JALVVN010000009.1:37495-67384 GCA_027023405.1 Campylobacterales bacterium | reverse complement strand
AGCATATCAAGATTGAAGATCATGACTCCCTTGGTACCTGTTGCGACAAAGAGCATGCTTTTATCCGGTGAGATGGAGAGTCCCATTGCACTGGAGCCCGGTATGCGATAATCAGCTACAGGATTGGGTAGACGAGGATTTTTGAGATCAAGGAGTTTGATTCCTACACTACCCGTAGCGATCAGTGCATAGCGATCGTTTCGTATGAGAGCCAAATCAAAACATTGTGATGATTTAAGTTTCCCAACGCTTTGTGGATTTGATGGATTGGATATATCGATGACAACCATTCCATCTTTTCCTTTAGGCACAAAGCGGTACTGTCCATCTTGTGTGGTGATTTGGCTAGGCATCTGATTTTTTGGTTTGATACCGATTTTTTTAGGATGTGAGAGATCTCGAATGTCGACTATCGCGATCCTTGAGTCCATTTGCTCGACCATCAGTGTATTACCATCTTCACTAAGGGTAAGATGTTTTGCATTAATGTCAGGAATTTTGGCGATTAATTCTGATGAGATTTGATCTGAAAAGCCGATCTTCATGATTTCAACACCATGTTTACCCTCTGCGACAAAAAGTGCTTCATCTGTTACAGCGACACTCTTTGCCGGTCCGGATGTTTTGACAATACCTTTTTCTCTGAGTGTTTTTTGATCTGTGTTTTGATCCTCTTTTGTGTTAGTAGATTGTAAATTGTTGTGAGGATCGGGAGTGTGTGGTTTGGTATCGTTACCGCTATTTGAGTTTCCTCCTCCGTCTCCACCTCCGCAGCCAAATAAAAACAGTACAAGTGTCAGCTGTAACATCTTCTTCATGAGATTTCCTTATATAAATTTTATTTATCTCAGATGCTTTCCTTTTCCATAATCTATATCGACAAATAGGAGATTTATTTGAATTCTTCCGCTTTTCTTAGCCCAATTTGATTATAATCATGTCAAAAAAAGGATAGGTGTGAAACAAGTCACGGTAGCGCATTCACCTGATGCGGATGATATTTTTATGTTTTATGCGATCAAACTCGGTTGGGTTGGTGTGGATGGGGTGCGTTTTGAAAATTGTGCACTCGATATCGAAACACTCAATCAAGAAGCACTTAAAAACCGCTACGATATTACCGCTATCAGTTTTGCTCTCTATCCGCATATACGCAAAGAGTATGCACTGTTGCGAACCGCTGTGAGTTTCGGTGAGGGGTATGGTCCTAAACTTATCAAGCTTAAAGGAAAGCGATTACGACCCAATTTCAAAGTCGCTTTGAGCGGTAAATATACGACCAATGCGCTTCTCTTTCGTCTCGCTTATCCACAAGCGCGTGTTTCGTATATGAATTTCTTGGAGATTGAACAGGCGGTATTGGAGGGGACGGTGGATGCAGGTGTGTTGATACACGAGAGTATCTTGACCTATGATGATCGTCTCGAAGTGGAGCGGGAGATTTGGGATATTTGGCAAGAGCTTAGCGGGGGAGATCTGCCGTTGCCCTTGGGGGGAATGGCGATTCGGCGGAGTTTGCCGATTACGAGAGCGATCGCCTATGAAGAGGTATTGACACAAGCGGTAGCGTGTGCACATAAAAATCAAAAAGTATTGGCAAAGATGCTTTTGGAGCGGGATCTGATCCGTGTCGATGCTGAAAAACTTGATCGCTATTTGGAACTCTATGCCAACCAAGATTCAATTTCGATGAGTCAGATACAACTCAAAGCACTTGACAAACTTTTTGAGATTGGTTACAACGGTGGCTATTTTGATGAAATGATTCAAGCTGAGAACTACTTGATACCTCAAGAGTACCAAGATTTTCGGTTTGCCTAAAGGAGGAGTGATGGAAGCAAAGTTGATAGGTCTTGGAGTGGAAACATTTAAGATTGCGTTGATGCTCTCACTCCCTATGCTCATGGCAGGATTGATTGCCGGTTTGGCGATATCGATCTTTCAAGCTACAACACAGATCAATGAGATGACCCTCTCCTTTGTACCCAAAATCATTTTAGTGGTGATTGTGATCATCTTTATGATGCCGTGGATGATGAATTCAATGATAGAGTTTACAACACATATGATAAACCGTATTCCACACTTTCTTTTTTGATGAGAAGACGACTAATAGATTTTTCCCGTTATAGTTCGATCAAGATCGGTTCAGTGCTTGAAGTAGGGGTAATTGAAGAGAAGATAGCTCTCCCAAAAGATAGCATCATTATCGGATCGGCAAATAACCTTCTTGTCTCCGATAACCCACCGCCTCTTTTTCTACTCGGTAAAGTGTTTGGCGGTATTATGATAGATGGGGAACGACTTAAGATTGGAGCGGCAACAAAAAGTGCGCAGATCGATAGCTTTTGTAGAAGAGAAAATATCGGTGGTTTTGAATATCTCTCAAAATTACCGGGAACATTGGGTGGGTTGATAGCGATGAATGCAGGGATGAAGGAGGATGAGATCTTTAACCCTCTGCTTGAGGTTGAGACGGCGAAAGGAACACTGAAAAAGGAGGAGATCCCACACGGTTATCGTTATGCACAGATTGATGATATCATCTACGGTGCAACTTTTGAGATCAAGAGAGGGTATGATTATGCCAAGAGGGAGATGTTTGACAAGATGCGATACAATCAACCCAAACAACCAAGTGCCGGGAGTTTTTTTAAAAACCCTCCCGGAGATTTTGCAGGAAGACTCATCGAGTCGGTCGGGCTGAAGGGGATGCGAAGTGGAGATGCGGCATGGAGTGAAGTGCATGCAAATTTTTTGGTCAATCTTGGAAACGCCTCCTTTGCGGATGCGATGAACCTTGTGAAAGAGGCGAAGCGACGCGTTTTTGAAGAGCATGGGATCATGCTGGAGAATGAGGTTCAGGTGCTTTAAAATGTTACTTTTTGAAAATAAAATGGCTCAAAAGTGTAAAGAAGTTTAGTTTTTGCTAAAGTAGTTAAACTAGAATAAAAAATTTATGTTAGAGTATTCTTAGTTCAAGAAGGAGTGTAAAAATGCAAAAGTTTTTAATGTTAGTTATAGCGATTTTTGTGTTGGGTGGATGTAGCGCCAATGTGCAGAAGGGCGTTGAAAATGAACAAGCCAAAGGTGAGTATATGTATAAAGTGAATGCGCTCGATCCCAAAAAAACCGCCTATAAAATATTAGCCAAAGGTGTGGTTCCCAAAGATGAAGTACTCTATATGGATGCCAAAGCACAAACAAAAATATTTTACAGTGACAATCCCAAACAAAAAGAGGCATTCTTTCATCTCTATGAGCGTTTGACGGGTAAAACAGCGAGTGATTTTGATGGAGTTGCTATTGTTGCGTTAGAGGGGACAAAAAGCACAGGTGGATATAAGATCGAGGTAGAAAAGATCGAAGATAGGGTTTCAACGATTGATTTGAGACTTATCTACAGAACACCTCCCAAAGGGAGTATTGTCACACAAGCCTTCACGAGCCCCTATCTAGTGCTCCTTATCCCTCATACACATAAAGAGGTCAAAGTTTTCGTGAGCGAGGAGTAGTTACTACTCCTCTTTATCTATATGGATATAGGGAATTTCTAAAATAATTTCATTTTTTTTCAAGATAGTATTAATCATATTTTGCTCACTGATTCTCTCAATGCTCTCATCCTCTTGTGTCTCTCGTTTGTCGGGTTGAATTTTAAAGAGAAGAATAGTATATCGCTTTTGATTGATATGGATCGACTCTCCTAATTTAATGGTCAATGAGAGAGCAATCTTTTGTGCCTCTTGACACTGTCCAAAGATCTTTTGAAGGAGTTGTGAGAAGCGGTTTTGGTTGAGATAGAGTTTTGGGAGATCGTAGTCGGTAAAAAGCGTGATCTTCCCTTTAAAATCAATTTTAAATCGTTCGATATTGGCTTCTAAAAGAAGGTTAATATCGGTAGGAACATATCCCTCAAGAGGCATCTTTTTTCGAAGAGGAAGCGGTTTATGGTAGAGTTGTAACACGATCTCCTCTTCATTCTCATAATAGACATTGATAGCATAAAACTTAAAAGTTTTGTAGCTCAGATTGAGGTGAGTTACTTTGGAACCGAAACTTTTTGGCGCATGTGAAAGAGCGAGATCATAGAGCTCTTTTTGTGTGCTGACATTGACAACCATCTCAGCATTTTTATTAAGATAGACGATCTTGCCATGCTTGTCAAAGATGATGAGCGGTGTCAGGTCGTTTTCGATGAGTGTTTTAAAATTAGTGGATATCATTTTCTTGAATCTTTTTGCGTAAGGTATTTCGATTGAGTCCCAAAATTTGGGAGAGTTTGAGTTGGGAGCGGTATTTTTTCAATCCTGCCTTGATGAGCGGAACTTCAAAAAGGGGTAAATAGCGGTGGTAGGCGCTATTCCCCTCCATATTTTCTAAAAAATAGCTATAGAGCATCTCTTCAAAATCCTCGGGACCAAGACTCTTTTTGATCATCTCTTTATAGAGAGAGATTTTAAAGGATTTGAAATTTTGAGTGAGATCGAGTTTGGATATATCGATGCTAATTTCTCCCTCTAGCATCAACTCCTCTTTGATGTGATGACTCATCGTTTGTGCTAGCGTTTTGACTTCATCTATGCGCTCTCGAAGCGGTGGCATGTGATAGATAAACGCGAAATGCTCTTCAATCATCTTCATATTTAGGATTTGATTTGCAATCGCAATAATGCGCTTGTTTTGTAAATCGAGTGAAGAGAGATTTTTGATTGCTTCAAAATTGTAAATCACAATCTCCTCATGATGTGTGAGGGCGTGTTGTAGAGCTTCTGTCTCCTTTGCATCAACATAGAGTGCTTGCGGATAGATAGAGCGTACAAGTGTCAATTTACCGGTATAGGGCTCACCGATAAGGATAGATGAGAGGAGAAGCGATTTAGAGAGTGTGAGACCTTTGGTAATCTGTTCTATTGTATCCATAGAATTATAATATTCTTTAATTGCTTAAAATTTAATCACTATACGCTGTGAGTATGATAAAAACTTTGGTTACACTACACGGTGAAATTTTATTTTAAAAAGAAAGGTAGAGATATGAAGAGTAAATTTCTCAAATTATTGACACTGCTTGTATTGCCGATGAGTCTATTGGCAGATGACAAGCTCAATAGCGGGGATACCGCATGGATGATTGTTGCTACAGCGCTGGTCATGTTGATGACACCGGCAGGTTTGGCACTCTTTTACGGTGGTATGACACGAAGCAAGAATGTACTCAACACGATTAGTATGAGTTTGATCTCCTTTGCGATAGGTACGCTGGTTTGGGTACTTTTCGGGTATGGATTGGCGTTTGGTGACGGAGATTTTATCGGAACGACCAAATTTCTTTTGAGCGGTATTGATGAAAAATCGCTCTCCGGTACGATCCCAGAGCTTCTCTTTGTGGCATTTCAGGGTACCTTTGCGGCGATCACCGTAGCGATTGCCAGCGGTTCAATGATTGAGCGGGTAAAGTTTTCAACCTTTACAATTTTTGCCACACTTTGGATTTTGGTTGTGTATGCACCCATTACCCACTGGGCTTGGGGTGGCGGTGAGACGCTAAACTTTGGTGAGATGGATTTTGCGGGTGGCACGGTTGTACATATCAATGCCGGTGTTGCCGGTTTTGTCGTAGCAATGATTCTTGGAAAGAGAAAAGGGTATGAAAAGAGTGCGTTTAAGCCATTTTCTCCAGCTTTGACACTGCTTGGTGCAGCGCTTCTATGGTTTGGCTGGTTCGGTTTCAACGCCGGTAGTGAAGTCGCGGCTGACGGTGTAGCGGCAAATGCATTTCTTGTTACCAATGTAGCGGCTTCATTGGGTGTGATCGGTTGGTTAATCATGGAGTATATCGTTTACAAAAAGCCTACACTCGTCGGTGGTGCTTCGGGTGCAGTAGCCGGTCTTGTTGCGATTACCCCCGCAAGCGGTAGTGCAGATATGATCGGTGCGGTGATTATCGGTCTTGTCGGTGGTATGCTTGGAATGCTCGGTGTATCAAAAATCAAAAAACTCTTTAAAGTAGATGATAGTTTGGATGCATTTTGGGTACATGGATTGGTAGGAATTTGGGGTTCTATCGCAACAGCACTCTTTGTTGCACCTTATCTTAAAGCAGATGATTATAATATTGCATCACAGATTGTGAAGCAACTTGAAGCAGTCGGCTTGACAGTCGTGTATAGTGCTATCGGTACGGCAGTGGTGTATCTCATCGCATCAATCTTGACGGGTGGCGGTCGCGTCGATGAGGAGACTGAAGTGATCGGTCTTGATGAGGCGATACACGGTGAGAGGGTAATCAATCTTTAATGATTAAACAGAACAAAACAGTATAAAGGATCAAAATGAAAAAAATTGAAGCAATCATCAAACCATTTAAACTTGAAGATGTGAAAGATGCCCTTGTTGAAGCGGGCATCGAGGGTATGACCGTTTCAGAAGTTAAAGGATACGGTCGACAACAAGGGCATACAGAGCTCTATCGCGGTGCAGAGTATGTGATCGAGTTTATTCCAAAAGTGAAGATAGAGATTATTGTTAGTGGCGATGAGTATGCTAATAAAGCGATTGAGATCATCAAGACAACGGCGCACACCGGTAAGATCGGTGACGGTAAGATTTTTGTCAGTCCTATTGAGCATGTTATTCGAATTAGAACAGGTGAAGAGGATAGCGAAGCTCTTTAAAATAACTTCAACCCAAAATTTTTATTCAAATAATTTCTATGTCATTTACTAGTGTGTAAATGACATGGGGTTACTTCCTATCTATACTATTTTTTGTTCAAACTATTCAAAAAAAAATACATTTAGCCGATATATCAGTCAAGGGCGCTTCTAAAAAACTTAGATGTACCCAAAATAATTAAGAACTAAGGATATTGATGTGGACTCTAGCTCTGAAGAGAGTATTATGTCTTTTATTTTTTATGTCGATAGTATCGTATGCAGGTACAAATATATCCCCACAAAATTTGGCTAAGAAATTGCATCTTGTTGCAGGTAAAAAAGCGATTATTCAGTGGGAACGAATCTTTAAAAGTAAACGAAAAATGAAACGGTACGGAATAGATAAACTCTCTAAAGAGGAACAAAAAGTTTTAAAAAAATATTTGTTAGACCATGCAGCTGACTCAGATCACCCAACAGTAGCAGGAATGTAAGATGAAAAAAGTATATGTAGTATTCACCTTTTCTCTCTCGTCACTTTTAGCCAATGAGGTTGATATACAAACGAGACTTCAAACATTAGAAATGACCAATAAAAAGCAAGCCGAATTGATTGACTCGTTACAACAACAGTTAGATGACTTAGATGATAAAGTGGATGGTGTTGAAACAAGAACCCTCATGGATAAAATTGATTTTCATCTTGGTTTTCGTGTCAAGATGAATAATTTTGATAAAAAGATGGCAGATGGCTCAAAGATCTCCTCATACAATCTTTGGTCAACAAAATTTATGCTGGGCATGTCGGCAGACATTACTGAGAAAATGAAGTTTCACGGTAGATTGTCAATGTATAAATATTGGGCAGATTCTACAAAACATATTTATAGTGAATATGACAATATGCAAGGACGGGTACCTTCGGATAGTTCTGTCTATCTTGAAAGAGCCTATATTGATTGGTATTTTGATGCGGGAGTACCTTCTGCATTGACTATAGGGCGACAGCCGAGTGCCGATGGACCAAGCCATCAATACAAAGAGAACACAACGCGAAAATCAACCTATTCAGCGCTTGTATTCGACGGCGCATCTGATGGTATCGTTTATACGGCTGATATTTCCAAATTAACTAATATCGATGATGCAAGATTGAGATTTGCTTATGGAAAAGGGTTTCAAAAAGATGAGACCAGAGTAGGTGTTAGAAATGCTTTTATCGGTTCTCAAAATGATCAGCTCAAAGATACGAATGTTTATGGTGCTTTTTTTGAGTCTCATATTTCGACATTATCACAATCCCTTTTTCAGATGGGATATGTTCATATGGGAGATGTCATTGCCAATGCAATGGATACAAAACCTGAACACAATAAAAATTTGGGTGATATAGATTTTATCGGAATGATGGTACAAGCTACAAATATCAAGGACAAAGGTATAGATCTTTTTGCACATATGGGTATGAGTCTCTCAAAGCCATCTAGGAAGATCTATTCATATAATGGACAAAATTTCGGCTTATTAAAAGATACACTTGAGGATACGACAGATAAGAACGGATACGCTTTTTGGTTGGGTGGTCGATATACGCTAGAAAATTTGCACCAAAGTAAGATCGGTTTTGAGTACAATCATGGGACAAAGTATTGGGTAACAGCGACGCAGGGCTCTTATGATGTTTACAATAAACTAGCTACAAGAGGTAGCGCTTATGAACTGTATGGAATCTATCCTATTAATCGATATAGTTTTATAAAGTTGGGAGCAGTTTATATTGATTACGATTATACCGATAGTGGGTGGTATCAGAAAAAACCTCACAAGATCGCTGACCTATCACCGACACAACAGAGTAGCGTTGTAGATACATTGCAAAGTATCTATTTGCAGTTTTCAGTACGGTTTTAGCGGTGGCATATGAATTTTTTAGAGAATCTGAGCTTTAAATATAAACTATTTATTCCATTGCTCTTTACAATGTCTATTTTGGGGCTTTTTCTGTGGCAAAACTATAAACTTTCCCATTTTATAGAGAAGCAGCTATTCTCTATTAGTAAGCATGAAGTATGGCTCAGTGGTGTGACGCAATCCATTTCAAGGGAGATCAATAATTTAACTGTTGAGTTTGTAAATGAATCGTTGCAAAACAGAGTTACAAAAGAGAGTATTCACAATGCTAAGCAAAAATTTATTCAAATTGAGAGTCAAATCAAAGAGATTCAACGAAGTAGCTATTTGGAGGACAACCGCAAGATACAAGAGAGTTTGCAAAATTTACGCAGTAGATTAAGAGGTTATTCGGCAATTTTATTTGATTTACCTGAGTCATATCGTGATAGTTCTGAAGATGCAATCTATTCGATAATCTCTTTAGGATCAGTGAGCAACAAGATTCAAAATGAGTTGCATATTTTGATTACCGCATCCAAAAATCTTTTAAACCAGAAAATTATTTCAATGAAAAAAATGGTTTCGAAAAATAGACAGAAGAACTTAATGGTGACCGTTGGCGCAATGTTTTTGCTAGTGATTTTTAACCTTATTATTATATCTGAATTTTTAGGTTCTATCCGAAAACTAAAATCATTCAATAAAACATTTTATGAGTTCCTGCACGGGCGTATTTCTACAATTCAAGAGATAACACATATCCCCAAAGATGAGATTGGGCAAATTTTGACACTTATTAATGAAAATACCAAGCAGGCGGGGAGTTTGATCGCAAAAGAGAGAAAACTCACGAAAGAGATTAATCAACTCAACAGTACACTTGAGGAGAGGGTACAAAGTGCTTTGGTGGAGATTACAGCGCTCAATAAAGAGATTGAAGAGACACAAAGAGAAGTAATATTTACTATGGGTGCGATTGGCGAGAGTCGTTCTAAAGAGACGGGCAATCATGTACGCAGAGTGGCTGAATATTCAAAACTGTTAGCGCGACTGTATGGATTGAGCGAAGAGGAGGCAAACTTGATTAAAGAGGCTTCCCCGATGCATGATATCGGAAAAGTAGCGATACCTGATCATATTCTCAATAAACCTGGAAAATTAACAGATGAAGAGTTTAAAACAATGCAAACCCATGCGCAGCTTGGTTATGAGATGTTAAAACACTCCGATCGACCCATTTTGAAAGCTGCCGCTATTATTGCGCATCAGCATCATGAAAAGTACAATGGTAGAGGCTATCCCAACGGTTTGAAGGGTGATGAGATTCATATTTATGGGCAAATTACAGCGATTGCAGATGTCTTTGATGCGTTGGGGTCAGATAGGGTCTATAAAAAAGCATGGTCTTTAGATAAGATTCTCAAACTCTTTCACGAGGAGAAGGGTGAACACTTTAATCCACAGTTGACAGAAATATTTTTAAATAATATTGAAGCATTTTTAGAGATACGAGAACGCTTTGCGGATCAGGTTGAGAGTGTAGAGGCATAAAAGAACTATGCCTCATCTTTATTTTATTATTGGATATCGATAGCAGATACTTTTTTGTCGAGTCCTCCTAAAATTCTACTCTCATGATGATACTCCATTGTAACGCCTGCCTTTTTTAACTCTTCTGGTAGGGGCTTTTCAAAACTCTCGATACATAGTGGTTTGGTTAATTTTGCTTTATCAATGTCAATCTCAACCCAGTCATTAGATGTATGGCTTAGTGCATTGTCATAGAGATAGATTGTGCTATCTTTGACTTGAGGGTAGATCATTAAAGATGCGATTTTATTATTTGAGCATTGTGTGCTTGTGAGGCAATTGACCTCTCCGCTTTTATATTGACTACTAAAGGCACCCCCTTCAGAACTTTTACATCCGTTTTCATTGAAAAAGACTAAATCTTTACGATCACTATAGAGTCCTTTTTGTGAAAAGATGCGATCTAGGATATCAGTCTCTTTCAGTTCTGCAGTCTCATTTTCGGCACACAAAGCCGCGACATCAGTGTGTTTGCCCCGCCAGACTGATTGTGTATAGGGAGCCCCGTTAAAAAGCTCTTTTTTTACTTTTACAACACCATCAAAACCACTTTCATCAGCCGGTTCGTTTCCATCGGATATTTTTGCTTCGCCACATTTAAAACGCATTGCTAAAAGAGGTATTTTTCTCCCATCAATTGTATAAGTTGAGTATGGATACTTTTGATTGAATTTTCGCATATTTTCATCTTCCATATCTTTTGTGGCATCATCTACTCCCGGTAAACCTGTTCCTTTGTGAGGGGAGGCAATTGTATAGATTTTGTGAATCTTTTTGGCAGCTTTGTAGAAGATATTGTTTTTATCATTTTGATGCAAGTGTCCCAAGGAGATAATATATCTCAGATCAAGTCCCCCCATACTATGCCCGATGGCTATGAGTGAATCATTTGCGATATTCTGTTGATTGAGTTGATTTGCCAACTCTGTTGCCCGCTTTTTAATAGAGCTCGTCTTATCTACATTAAAACGATAGACTTTACGATCCGGTTCATGTGTCTTGAGATATTTTGCAAAAGCATCCCAAGAGTGAATATCTCCACGGTAACCATGAGCAAGCAGTATATCTCTGTGCGAAGTTGATGATGAGGCATGAGCATAAGTAACCATCAAAAGAAAAGCCAATAAGTTCAGAAAGCGTAATTTCATTATTTTCATTCTCCAAGTTTAACCCAGAATTTTGCATAAGAGATTCACAATCTTTAGCAAATCATTTGCCTATGTGCATACACAAATAATTTTGATTAATCTCCAATTTTTTGCAAACACTCAAAATCAAAGCATTTGCCAAACCTTGGTTAACTCTCATGCAATATTTGGATCGAATTTATAATAGATTATAAACAGGATTATAAGCTATCATAGCTTTAGAGTTACTAAAGTAGACTTTGTATCACACTGTTTTAACACTTTTTTGTTAGACTCTTTTTATGAAACGCATACTAATTACCAATGATGACGGATTTGAGAGTGCAGGGCTTGAGGCGCTGATAGAGGCGGTGAGTGATTTGGCGGAGGTGATCGTCGTCGCACCTACGATTGAGAAGTCGGCGAGTGGGCACAGCTTGACGCTCACGCGCCCACTTCGCTTTGTAGAGCTTGAAAAAAATTTTTACAAGCTCGATGACGGCACGCCGACAGATTGTATCTATCTAGCGCTCAATGCACTGTTTGAGGTGGATCAGCGCCCCGATCTGATCCTAAGCGGGATCAATAACGGTTCGAATATGGGGGAGGATATTACCTATAGCGGTACCGTTGCCGGAGCGATGGAGGGGGTATTGCAGGGGATTCCCTCAGTCGCTTTTTCACAAGTTTATCAAGGAGGCAAAGAGAGTTTAGAGACACAAGGGTATGAACTTGCAAAAAAGGTGGCGAGAGAGGTGGTGATGAAGATTTTCGAGGGCGAGTTTCCACTAGGAGAGCGAAAACTGCTCAACATCAACATTCCTCCCGTGACGATCGATGAATGCAAAGGGTTTCGCATTACAAAAGCGGGATATCGATGTTATGGGAATGATGCGCATCCGCACCTCAATCCGAGAGGGCAGAAGTATTACTGGATTGGGCTTCACCCCTTGGCATACAAACCCTCAACAGACAGTCAAATATCCGATCTTGAAGCGATAGATCAAGGATATGTTTCGATGACACCGATTATGCTGGATTTGACTTCGTATGAGGATTTGGATCGTTTGGAGAAGTGGCTTTGAGATTTGTGCGAAGCCGACTGCTCTTTGGAGAGAATTTTGAGAAGATTCAATCAGCACATCTTCTCGTGCTTGGCGTCGGTGGAGTAGGGGGTGCATGCGTGGAGTGTTTGGCGCGATCGGGAGTAGGGCGGATGACCGTCGTTGATCCCGACCATTTTGAGGAGAGTAATCAAAACAGACAGTTAGGGAGTCACCGTGTAGGGGTGGCAAAGGTGGATTATTTCGCCCAAAAATTTCCGGATCAAATCCTGCCGATAGAGGAGAGGGTGGATCAGCAGTGGTGTGAAAATTTTGATTTTAGCGCATTTAATCTAGTGATTGATGCGATCGATGATATGAGTGCTAAAGTAGCACTGGCACATCGTACGCATGAAAAATTGATCGCTTCGATGGGGAGTGCCAAACGACTCGATCCGAGTCAGATTCAGATCAGCTCCATTTGGAAAACGCAGGGTGATCCACTGGCAAAAAAGTTTCGCTATGAGTTGAGACAGAGTGGCTTTAAGGGAGATTTTCCGGTGATTTATTCTACGGAGTTGCCACAGTGTCGAGAATTGGGTAGCTTTATGGGGGTGACGGGGAGTTTTGGACTCTTCTTATGCTCGGAGGCGGTAAGGAGATTGTTTTGATGAGGTGTATGATCGTTTTGATGATGTTGCTGGTGTGTGGGCAGGCAACAACCCTACAATTTTTGGATGCCAAAACACTACCGGATAAGCGTATACACGGTTTAAAATTTACCGAGATATCAGATATTGCCTATGATAGACAAAATGATATCTTCTATGGTTTAAGTGATCAGGGGAAGCTCTTTACCTTTATATTAGAGATCCAAGATGGCAAGATTGGGAAGTTTCAACTCACAGACGGTGTGAGGTTGCGGGATAAAAAAGGGCATTTCTTGAGAAAACGGCGTCGAGACTCGGAAGGGTTGGCACTAGTAGGAGATAAGATTTGGATCAGTTTTGAAAGACGGGATCGGATTGATGTCTATGATCGATCCTACCATTTTGTGCGTTCGCTTCGACTTCCTCCCGTGTTGGCAAAAATGGCATCACACGACTACTCCGGTACCGGATTTGAAGCACTCTCGTATGCTCCAAAGTGGGGATTTATCACGGCTAGAGAGGTGCCGTTTGATGAGGAGCCGTTAGGATATCATACGATCTTTAGCTCAAAAGGAATCATCTGCCGTATCAAACGGGATAAGATCAAGAGCGCAATTACGGAGTTTGAGATGTTGCCGGATGGTTCGCTTTTGGCACTGTTTCGTCAGTTTAGTTTTAAAAAATGGGCATTTCGCATTACGCTCAAGCGCATCGATATCAATCATCCTAGAAACGGTATTTGCTCAACAGAGACTTTGGCGATGCTCAATCCTTTGACGGATAAAGATGTGGACAATTTTGAGGGGCTGACACACTATAAGGGTGATTTGTACCTGATGATCAGCGATGATAATGAAAACTTTTTTCAACGCACCATTGTGCGGTTAATGCGGATTAAGGAGTAAAAGATGAAAGCGATTTTGGGTTTACTATTGATAATGTTTTCTGTGTGGGGTGCTGAATTTTCTATCGGACGAGGAAGTTATGAGAGTCGTTTTAGTGTATTGGATTTTATGAAGCACGATGTGCATTATGATACAACGGTCTTTAGGTTGAAAATCCCTCATAGTAATTTTGCACCTCGCCTCTTTTGGTATTTGGATGGAGAGTATTTTACGAGTGATACTAAGCGTGCAACCTGCTATTTTGCAATACCGATGGCAGATCAGCAGTTTCCATTGTTTGGTTCTGTCAATGATCGTCTCTCTGATTTGATGAAATTTGTACCGGCTGAGGGGGATTTTGAGAGTGTAGGTGGAGATTTTAACTTTGGTGCAGGATATGATTTGCTCTCGTTCAATCATGGTGGATATGTAGGTGTTGCACTGAATCTTGGTGCAACGATGCCGATGATCCGTGCTAAAAATTTATATAGTCGTGCAAAATTGGCATATCGTTTGATTAAAAAGTGGGATTTGGATGTCGGAACCTACAAAATAGGTCCGCGTATTCAAGCCAAAGTACCAATTACTTCGGTTGTATATTTGGAAGGATCGACGGGATTTGGATTTCAAAAAGCCTATGTGGAATCTGAACTTTTTAAAAGTGATGTAGATAGTACGGGACGATACAGCAATCTTGATTTCGCCGTACACGGTACTTTCAAAAAGTGGGACTTATCACTAGGGTATCGTTACCAAACTTGGCATGTCAATCGTGTGGATGTGAATCTTTTTAATTTTTTCCAATTTGATCTCTTTCGACCGTTTAAGCTTGACTTAAAGAATCATTATACCTATTTTGGGGTAGAATACCATTTCTAAGTAAGGAGGAGCGATGCAACAAGCAAAATTTAGCCGTATCGGTTTTGTGCTCTCTGCCGCGGGAGCTGCTGTCGGTTTGGGAAATATTTGGAAGTTTCCCTATATAACCGGTCTTTATGGTGGCGGGGCATTTGTGATGGTCTATTTGGTGACAATCCTCTTTATCGGTGTTTCTCTTTTGTTGGCTGAGATGCTGATGGGTAAGCGAGGCGGTAGTGATGTAGTGAGCAACTTTGAGAAGGATGCTCCCTCACACAAATGGGCGTGGGCGAAGGCAGGGTATCTCTTTGTGATTGGGTTGATTATTATGACCTTCTATTCAGTGGTGATTGGCTGGATATTTTACTATCTCTATCTTGCGATAACCGGCTTACCGACGACACTCGATCAAGCACAGGATATTTTTAACCACCTCTATCATCAATCGCCTTGGATTCAGATTATTGCGCATCTTGTTTCCGTATTGATTGTAGGGGCGATTTTGGTGCGTGGTATCAAGGGGGGAATTGAAAAGTTCAACCTTGTTTTGATGCCGTTATTGATCCTTATTTTAGTAGGGTTGATGTTGTATGCGATGCAGTTTGAGAGTTTCTCTAAGGCACTCTCTTTCCTCTTTATGCCTGACTTTAGCAAACTGAGTGCCGAAGCGATTATCCGTGCGGTGGGACACTCCTTTTTTACTCTCTCTATCGGTATAGGTTCGATTATGGTTTATGCGGCGGCTTTGCCTAAAGAATCCAATCTTTTTAGTTCGGCATTGTGGGTCGCCTTTTTAGATACCTTTATCGCACTGTTAGCGGGTATCGTAATCTTTAGTTTTCTCTTCCAATTCGGCGGGGAGCCGGCAAAGGGACCGGGGCTTGTCTTTATGTCGCTTCCTATTATCTTTGCCAAGCTTGGAACGGTTGGCACGGTGGTTGCGCTTTTGTTCTTTTTGGGAATGGCGTTTGCGGGATTGACCTCCGCGATTTCACTCGTGGAGCCGACGGTGATGTATTTGGAGAGTCGATGGGGTTGGCGGAAAAGTAAGGCGGTTTTTTGGAGCTCCTTTTTCTATTTTGCGTTTGGAATTTTGATGATTCTATCTGTAACGGATACAACACAGAGCTACTTGATGATTGGTAAAAAAACGCTTTTTGATGCAGTAGAGTTTGCGGTGGATTCATTTTTGATGCCGTTGGGTGGAATCTTGATAGCGATCTTTGTCGGTTATGCGATGAAAAAAGAGGATGTCAGGGCAATCCTCTCTAAGGATATGGGTGATACACTCTTTGCCGTTTGGTACTTTTCAATTCGTTATATCGCTCCTCTAGCTGTACTCTTTTTGGCGTATAATGCCCTTTTTGTATAGCTCTTCACAAAAACTACACGATCCTCATTTAAGATGAGGGTGTAGTCCAAATCAAAGGAATAACGATGTTTAAAAAGTTTTTACTTATTTCGATGCTACTGATTTCTGTGCTTCATGCGCAAAACTACCAATATAATGTGAAGTATCACGGAGTGACGCTAGGAATGATTGACGACCTTAGTACGATTGATAAGCTCTATCTCAAAGCAAAAGTGACGAGCAGAATCGCTCGATTTATGTTAGGAGAGGACTATTTGGTCTATTATGTCGGTGAGAAGCCAACGGTGCGTGATGCTAAATTTAAAAAAGACAAAAAGATGATCCTCTATGCCTTTGCAGAATCCGTCAAGGCAAAGCCAAAATTTAAACGCTTTAAGATAAGCGCCGTCAAAGAGATCACGCTACAATGCGATAGTAAGCAAAGTTGCCATTTTAAATATTTAAAAAACGGAAAAGTAAACGGCTACGGCGATATTCGTTTTGATCAAAACGGTGATTTTGTGAGTATTACCGAAAAAAAGAGCAACTTCAAGATCGAAAGAAGATAGCTATTTTCACTTTATTACAACATCGCGTTGGGCGGCGTTTATTTCGATGATAAACCCGCCTAATCCATCAACAAATGCCATAAATGTTAGCATCAAAAAAGTAGAAGTATGTGCCCATGTGGTTGTGATAAACAAGATTAGATAAATGATTGCTACAACGATACTAAAGAGAGACTCGAGAGAGTTAAAACTTCTGGTTGTTGCTGCTTTATAAACCTCAATCAATAAAAAGAAAATACCGATAAAGATAAAGGTGTCATTCACACTAATCTTGAGTGTCTTATGTGTATATAAAATATGGTGAAAATCGAAAATATGACTACGAAACGGCGCTGGAATATGAGGAGAAAAGTGGACAAGCATATAGGCAAGTAAGATCCAAAAAAAAGTTGTAATTTTTAAAATACCCATCTATTCCTCAACATATTTGATTTTGCTTATAAAGAATTTTAGTGATATTTTTGTTAAAGGGAGTTGAAAAAAGGGGGAAGCAGTACCACTTCCCCGAAAAATTAATTAGAGTCTTGACTCATAGCGTCTAAGTATATAGAGTTTTTTGAGCATTTTCTTCTTCGCGGCAATTTTCTGTTTTTTGCGCTTTTCTGTTCCTGTCTCGTAGAACTCTCTAGCTCTAGTCTCAGTAACGATTAGGTTTCTGTCAGTCTGTTTTTTAAACTTCCGATATGCCTCTTCAAAAGATTCATTCGGCTTGACAATAATACCTGGCATCTAGCATCACCCACTTTCTTTTAAAAATTTAAAGCCTAAATTATAGCATAAAATCTCTATTTTGCCAAACTTTTTGTCTGGTTTTGAGCTTTTTTTATCACTTTGATAATCTTGATCTCATTTTCCCCCTTGAGCGGTGGATTCCCCGCAAGGGCATTTTCGATTATCATTTTGGTCTCTTTGAGATAATTATCCTCTTCACTTCTGATAAATTGTGTCGCTTTTTTTGCATAAGAGAGTGCCTCTCTTAAGAGTTTTTTGTTGGTTCGATTAGACTCTTTGTAGAGGATTTTCGCAGTGTGATTTGCAATGGTTTGATACATTTTTAGTTGGAGTTGTCCCAGATCACCTTCCTCCCAAATATCTTTACCGTTGCGTGTCTCTTTGTCGAGATAGTGCAACACATATTTTGCCAATTTTTTATAATCGCTTTCACTCTTTTCATTTTGCCCAAGCATGGTAAGTAGCACATAGTTGGCGTAGAGAAAATCGTATTGATCGATATTTTTAACAGCTTTGGAGCGATTGGCCTGCTTGAGAATCTGAATAAAGCGCTCTTTTGTCTCTTGGAGTTGACCTTTTTGATAGGACTCTTTTGCTTTTTCAATAGCTTGATAGATTTTATAGTTACTTTCTGGTGTAATATGAGGGTAGTGCTGATAAAGTGCACTAGGAATTTCTGAAGCATTCAGAGTTGAGAGATAGAGTGCAACAAAAAGAGAGATACTTCGTTTCATCATGTAACCTTTTTATTTTTATTTTAACACAAAGAGGTAAAAAAATTAACCCCTTTGCCAGTATCGGATCGGTCCCGTATCGATGTGCATAAATCCGCTACGCGGATAGTATCCTACCCCACCACGATGCAAAAATCGTGAAAGTTTTTTGAGATCGCTCAGTTCTGTTCCCGGGAGATTGATATCGATCGCTTTTGCTTTCATGTGAAAGCTATTTTTTGCAACCCCTTCGGTATGTTTGCGAAGCATAGCATTGGTTTTGGGAGAGCGATAGGCGGATAAGACTTGAAAAGGTCGATCTGTATCACGAATGAGTTGAATCGCATAAAGCAGATCAAAAAGCTTGACATCAAATTCCTTGATATCCCCCGTTCTAAAATCCCTTAAAAAGTGATTTAGGGTATGTAGCTCCTCTTTGACAAAGTGATCTTTAGCCCAATAGGTGGCTTTAATATGTTCTCCAGTATGGGTATTGTAAAGTTTGAGTGTCCGATCGACAGGAAGACGATATGCCATCAGTTCATACGGGCTTACCAAAAAACCTGCACCTAATGCTAGGCTCTTTTTAAGAAATTCTCTTCGTAGATTCATTGTATAAAAAACCTCTTGCTGACTGAAATGATTTCACTCAATATCGGCAAAAAGATCGAATAGTTGAATTTTAGCGAGATTTATTTGTAATTTTCGCAAAATTCGATGATGCGTTTGATACCCACTTTGATATTTTCTTCACTTGTGGCGAATGAGAAGCGGAAGTAGCCTTCCGATCCAAAGCCTAGACCCGGTACAACGGCAACTCCCTTTTGCTTGAGGAGATCTTCACAAAATTGCATCGAATTTGAGGAAACCTGTTTAATATTGACAAAGAGATAAAAAGCACCTTCGGGTGACAATACGGTGAGTTTATCGCTTTGATTAAAGAGCTCTACCGCAAGATCGCGTCGTTTCCAAAAGGCTTGGCGCATCTTTTCGATATCAGCATCGGCACTCCCGTCAAGCGCAGGAATGGAAGCATATTGTGTAATGGTATTGATATTGGAGGTGCTTTGGCTTTGAAGCTTGATCATTGAAGCAATGAGTTCGCTTTTGGGTGTGGCTAAATAGCCCATTCGCCATCCGGTCATGGCAACTGATTTACTCAGACCGTTGATTGTAATCGTTCGATTAAACATATCTTCGCTAATACTTGCCGTGGCGCAAAAGCTATTTTCATAGACGAGCTTTTCATACATCTCGTCGCTTGCGACCAAGATATCCGTTCCTTTGAGAACTTCAGCCAATGCTTCAAGCTCTGCTTTGGAGTAGAGAGCACCGGTTGGGTTGGAGGGGGAAGTGAGGACAAGCATTTTGGTTTTAGGTGTGATCGCTTGGCTTAGCTGATCGGGAGTGATCTTGAAACCGTCGATATCCTCCGTCTGGATGATGACACTCTTGCCACCACTGTAAGTGACAAGCTCCGGATAGGTAACCCAGTAGGGTGATGGAATAATGACCTCATCTCCCTCATCAATGACTGCTTGAAAAAGATTAAAGAGTGATTGTTTGGCACCGTTGCTGACAATGATATCGGAAGCTTTGTAGTGTAGACCGTTCTCGCGCAGTAGTTTATCGGCGATCGCTTGACGCAGTTCAGGAATACCGGCGACTGCGGTGTATTTGGTTTTGCCCATATCGATCGCCTCTTTTGCCGCCTCTTTGATGACTTTCGGCGTATCAAAGTCGGGTTCACCCGCGGAAAAGCTCAAAATATCTTTGCCCTCAGCCTTCAATTCAAGTGCCAATGTGGTAATTGCGATCGTCAAAGAGGTGGAGAGACTCTCAATTCGTTTTGATAACATGCCAAACCTTACTAAAAATAATAATGATGAGTATAATTAAATTTCGCTTTAGATCAGGTCTAATAAAATGCCCATACTACAAAGAGTAGCCCCAACACCAAATTGAACCAACTCCCTTCACTCATGAGATCCTCCAAATTCTCATAGAGGTAGCGCTCTGTAAAATCGTGTGTATGGGAGAGGTGTGATTCGCAAAAATGTTTGATATCGGCACCATAGATAAAAGCAATGATTTCCGGAAGGATAAAGAGTAGAACAACAGAGCTAATACCCCAAATCGTTTTGGGTGGTTTGAGTTTGGCAAGTACCTCTTGGAATTTTGGATGTGTAATGAGTTGTTTGAGTCTTGAATATTCCATAATGGGGATTATAGCATAGATTGAGGATTTGGTATTAATAGAACTACTTTATTAAATAAATTAAATAATTTTAATTGAATGTCGATATGATCGTGGAATTTAGAAGAAAATATATAGATAGTGCACAGGGGTAAAGAGATGAAGAGTATTATTAGATGGTCAAGTATAGGAGTCGTGAGTGCTTTTGTATTAGCGGCATGTGGAGGTTCGAGTAAGACACTCTATATAGGGAAAGGAGTCTATATAGACTCCCCTGTTTCAGGAGTTTCTTATCAGTGTGGTAGTGAAAATGGTGTCACCAATGCAAAGGGAGAGTTTTATTATGAACTCAATCACGAGTGTCAATTTTCAATAGGAGAGTTTCTTTTTAAGAAAATTCCTGCAACGCAATTAACCCAGGGTAATGTGAAAATTATTGAAAAAACTCCGACGGTTGCGCGTTTACTTCAGACGCTCGACAGTGACGGCGATGCGAGTAACGGGATCACGATTCCTAAGGAAGCCAAAGCGCTTTTGACTCCTACACAAGGTTTGGATGATAAACAGATCAAGGCATTGCACCAAAAACTACAACAATTAAGTGACTACCAAGGAAAATATATCACCATAGAGCAAGCCAAAGCACATCTTGAGCGGGTTGAGAAGGGGATTGAAAAACTCCATGCCACTATCTCGCTCTCCGCTACGACATTGACGCAAGGAGATACGATTACACTCGATGCGAGTGGTAGTGACGGAGATATTGCAAGTTATCTGTGGAAACTCGGAGATAAAATTTTAGGTACGCAGGCACAACTTGCGCTTGCAACCGATAAAGTGTTTACACTAGGAACGAACCGTGTCACGCTTGTGGTAGAGGATCAGGAGGGACATACAGATAGTGTAAGTGCAAGTTTTACGCTCAAAGCTCCTCCTACTATTTGGGATAGAGCGACAGTTATGAGAGAGGGCGATAAGCAGTTATTAGTAACTTCAGATGAGCATAATCTCTATTTTCGATTTATTGATGATAGCAATAAAAGTGCGAGTGATTTTTCCGATCTCGATATCTATATCAACAGTGACGGAAGTAGTTTTTCGGGTGCCGGTAGTCGAGGATTTGATTATAAATTAAACAGTGATGGGCTCTTTAAGCTCAACGACAAAGAGGATTACAACGGTGTGCGGGTTCAAGATATCGATGGTAGCGTAGAGGGAGATAGGCTTGATTTGGTAATCGATCGTAAAAATATTGAGTATTTAGTTAAGAATATCACCATCTTCTCTTTTATAGGCGGTAATGAACTCTTTACCGGTAGCCAAAAAGCGTTTGAAGTGAAACCTTTTACACCACCGGTAGATAGCGTACCCCCTGTGATTATGCTTGAGACCAATCAAACGCTTTTGGAACTTGAGCAAAATAGTACACTGCCGAATATCCCTGTAACGGCATATGATGTCGGGGATCAGAAAAGTGTGACGGTGACACCGGATGCTTCACAAGTTCAGTTAGACAAAGAGGGGTACTATACCTACTACTTTACAGCTACAGATAGCAAAGGCAATGTGGGACGAAAAGGGATCAATATCCATGTTACGGGTGCACCTTCAAGCACAAAACTTGAAGTCAAGCCGTTGGGCGATCTCAATGAGAGTGTGGTTGTCGATCATCAAAGCGGATTAGTCTGGGCGGATGATGCTACCGTTCCCAAAATTGAGGGTGATAGTACCCGTGGGTGTCTTGTGATTGGTGAGGGTGCCAAAAATGTGAAAGATCGTTTTGCGGAGTATTGCCAAAATTCAAACTATGCCGGGTTTACCGATTGGCGTATTCCGACGGCGGAGGAGTTGAGTCGTTTTACCGTTCGTATGTATGATGAGGGTAAAACGCCTGGAATGGCGAGACGACACTGCATACGCACTTTGGGATTGCAAGGGGGGAAATTGGTCTCTGTTATGACGCACAATGTCATCAGCGCACGATTGATTGGACGCATTATGGATGAACCTATCACGCCATCAGGCGGACGATGTGTACGCGGTGTAGCGCACAACGATAGCAAAGTAATCGCCAAGAAGGAAGATGGCGTAGAGGTTGTTGTCGATACAACCGGTAGCAAAAAATTGATGTGGGTGAGTGAATTTGAACCGCCTAAAGATGGTAATGCTTCGTGTTTAGCGATCCATTATACAAAGCCTGAAGAGTATAATCAATCTAAAACATTCTGTGAGAATATTCGCTATGCCGGTTTTGATGATTGGCGTGATCCAACCTCTACAGAGCTCTCAAGATTTGTCAAAGAGAGTTACCGTGTCCACATGATACCCGGTTATTTGGCACCGTGTAAAAAACTTTTGGCGCGAGATAAGGATGGGAACAAAACGGTAGAGAAAGAGGTTTATACAAGATTTGCAATTAAAAAACCGGGAAAACAGCCGGGTGAGATAGCGGATCTGAATATCAGCAACTCTAATATTGGGCTTCGATGCGTAAGGGAGATGCCATAACAGTAGCCGATCGTAAAGATCCGGCTAATTGCCATCCTCAAAACGGGAGTTTTTATGCTTCTCTCTTTTTCTGTTTTTGAGCCGTTTCTGCTTTTGAAGCAGATTGGCTTGTCGTAAAATCGCACTCTGTATCTCTTGCGGATCAAATGAACCCGCTTGAAGATTCAGAAGCTTTTGGACAAGCTGTTCAAGTGCTTTATAATAGTCGCTATCTAGCGGAACTTTTTGCACGCTATCTAACTTTTTTCTGATTTGTGAAGTGATTTGAAGTATTTTCTCTTCTTGGGGATTTGCTTCATTGAGTAGATAAGCGACACACCGATTCAACCCCCTTTCTAAGACGCGTGTATAGATGATGCGAAGATGCCTTTCGTGCTTTGCCATTAGCGTGTCATGATCTCATAGGGGCGTTTGATCTTTTCAACCAACTTCTCAATCGAGAGGTTTCGCCCCTCTCTGGCAAACTCTTTGCCGTCAAGATAGATGAGGATCGTCGGGACGGAGAAGATCTGTAATGATGCCGGAATTTCCGGTGTTTTGGCACTGTCGATATAGATTTGCCGGATGATGGGAAAGTGTTCACTAAAGGCTTGACTGATCTTGGGTTTGAGTGCTTTGCAGACATTGCAGGTGGGGGTAGAGAAGTAGAGTAGCACGCCTAACTCCTCTTTGATGATCGCCTCAATCTCTTCAAGTGTATAGTCTCTGTTCTCTTCAAGACTCATCTAGTTTCCTTGGTTGTGAATTTTGGGAATTTTGATAAAGAGTGTAGCGTTTTTCTCCTCATAATCGGTTTGAAGCTTTTCTATCTGGGCATCTTTGGGGATGTGTAAGAGGATGCGGTTTGATTGAGAAGATTGGGTATGGATGGTGGTATTGGCGTGTTGGGTTTGGCTTTGGTGTTTAGAGCTGATAGCGATCGAGAGGAAGTGATCTTGGCGTTTGATATCGACTTTGGCGTGTTTACCCTCTTTGAGAGGAATCGCTGCCAGGTAGTAGTCTCCCCGATCTTTAAAGCTCTCTGCCGTTATTGCTTTAAGGTTTTGAAAAATCTCTCCAAAGAAGGGATCGCCCTGCATCTGTTGTGTGAGGTTGTCGAGTTGTTGAGGGAGTGTTTGAATCTCTTTTTGCATCTGTTTGAGTCCCTCTTGCACCTGTTCTTTAAACTCTGAGAGTCCCTCTTGCACCTCTTTGGTGGAGAGGATTGATGTGAAGAGATCTTGCATATCCTTTTGCACCTTTTGCAGCTTTTCATTCACTTGCGGATCAGGTGTCAAATTGGAGGGGAGGGGTGAGGATGTATGGGGTGTGGAAGTGGCGACGGGTTGCTGTACCTGCTTTGGTGGAGGGGTTACCTGAACGGTGATTTGAGGCTGATTTGCTTGTGTGTTAAGCGTTGGAAGCAGGGAGGTACCGGGGTGATCTTTTTGGTAAAGCAGATAGGCTTGATAGGCGATAATCGCAACCAATACAAAACCGATCATCAGTACAACACTTTTTTTCATCGTGGCAATCCTTTGTTGAAAGTGATTCATTGTAACAAAAAATAGAGAAAAAATGTGAATCTATCGTTTGTATGTTATACTTTGCTCTAGCCTTAAAAGCAAAAGGAGTGCAAATGTCAGCTATTTTTGAAGCCGTTATCAAGAGTTATCCCAATGGCAAGTGGTATATAGAGTTGAGAGATCTTGACGGTGATCGTGAAGTGGAGTGTTTGAGTGTAGAGGATTTTTCTAAAGTTTTAGAAGAGTGGGGTGCTGATTATGGGCATGATGTGCAAGTAGCTTGGAGTCAAGAGGAGAATGTCACACCGGTACAAGTCCATGAAGTGCGTATGGAGATGATGGCGTATGAGGCGAAGATGAATGAGGAGTCGGGAGAGTTATAACCCCTCTTGTACGATTTGCCATAAAAGGTCGATCTCAGAGTCATCAAGGGCGATAGTGGAGTGTGTTTCAAAGAGATTTTGAATCTTGTTGCGCGCAAATGCTACGCCAAAGAGACAGCTAGGGTGGGCACAGAGGAAACTTCGCTTGAGTGTGAGATTGGTTTGGATCGGTTTGTCGCAGATAAAGCAGACGAGTTCCGTGTGGAGGCGTCCTTCGTGGTAGAGTAGCTGGAGGTAGCTTTCGATGAGTGTTCGTTTGGGATTTTGTTTGGCGATGGTGTGGGCGGTATCTTCTAGGAGTTCAAAGTAGAAGGGATCGAGTTCATTGACATCTTTGAGGTGTTTATAGAGGAGTTTGAGAAACTGCTGCCAGTAGAAAAATCGCTCCTTCTCAAAAATCCATGAAAAGGCAAGAGGAAGCACCTCTCGAAGCATCGGCAGTGAAGATTTGGCTGAGTGTATCGCCTCAAAATCGATCTTGTAGCCGATGTGCACACTGGCGTGTCTCGCTCCGTAAAAACGGTAGAGTGTTTTGAGTTTATGAGGGGTGAGGATCGAGACGATCAAATCCTCATCCTTGACACGGTGGGTGTGTAATATGTAGCCTTGCATGAGAGCATTATACAAAGTTTAAGCTTTATTTTGGTAGCGGTCATCTCTTGGTGGAATATGGGCATTTAAAAGTCTATTTAAGTCCCTAAAAAAGGCTTTTATTGCAGTACTTATACCCTTTTATCAATTTCTAATCTCCTTTTAAGTAAAATATCAAACTTTAAATTTTAAAGGGCGACAGATGATGGATCGATTGACAAGTTTCAAGGATAACTGCGGTTTTGGATTGCTCGCAAGCATTCACAATACCCCATCGCATCAAAATGTAGAGGATGCGATTACCTCTCTTGAGCGGATGATGCACCGAGGTGCGATTGCCGCAGACGGGAAAAGCGGTGACGGTGCGGGACTACTCTTTGCCATGCCCAAAAAATTCATGCAAAAAGTGGCAAAAGAGAGCGGAGTTGAGCTACCGAAGCAGTTTGCTGTCGGTATGCTTTTTTTAGAAGATAAAGCGCAGCAAAAGGAGATCACTGAAATTTGCGAAGCCAATGATTTGAAAGTATTGCTCTATCGTAAAGTACCCGTCAATAAAGAGGCACTTGGTAAATTGGCGCTTGAAAGTTTGCCTCAAATTTATCAAATCTTTATCACACCCAAAAGTATTATTGCAACGAAACGATTTCAAGCACAGCTCTATATGACTCGTCGAGAGCTTGAAAGTGAATTTCGTGAGAATGAGACATTCTATATTCCCTCTTTTTCCGATAGCGTGATCTCTTACAAAGGGCTTGTGATGCCTACGCACATTCGGGAGTTTTATCCCGATTTGAGTGATAAAGATTTTGAGGTCTCTTTTGCCCTTTTTCATCAGCGATTCTCGACCAATACACTGCCTCGCTGGTCGTTGGCACAACCGTTTCGCACTATCGCCCACAACGGTGAGATCAACTCCATCGCTGCCAATCGATACAATGCGATTGCCAAGAGCGAATCACTCAAAAGTCCTGTCTTTTCCAAAAAGGAGATGAAAAAACTCTTACCGATTACCCGATCAGATTTGAGTGACAGCGGAAGCTTGGACAATATGTTTGAGTTTTTGATCATTAATGGGGTGGATTTCTTCAAAGCCGCCCGTGCACTGCTTCCCGCTCCGTGGCAAAACGCACCCCATATGGATGCGGAGCTTCGAGCCTTTTATGAGTATATGAGCACCTGTTTTGAGGCGTGGGATGGACCGGCAGCGGTGAGTTTGACGGATGGTCGATTCATCGGTTGTATTTTGGATAGAAACGGATTGCGACCTGCGAAATATGTGATCACCAAAGCTGATCGTATTATCATCTCGAGTGAATATGGTGTATTGGATATCGATGAAGAGGATATTATCGAGCGTGGACGACTACAGAGTGGTCAAATGATCGGTGTGGATCTCAAATTTGGCAAAGTGCTAAAAAATGATGAGATCGACAACTATCTCAAATCTTCCAACAACTATGCCGATTGGCTCAACGAACACATGATTTACCTGCAAGAGCATGTGGAGCTTCCTTTTTCGGATATCAGTAAATATGAGATTGACGAGTTGGCAAAAAAACAGCGATTTTTCAATGTCACCAATGAGTTGTTGAATATGGTTGTTGAGCCGATGATGCGTGATGGCAAAGAGAGTACGGGCGCGATGGGTGACGATACGCCACTCGCAGCATTTTCAAATAAACAGCGAAATTTTACCGACTTTTTTCGACAAAAGTTTGCGCAGGTGACCAATCCTCCGATCGATCCGATTCGTGAAAAGGTGGTGATGAGTCTTAATACCGGTTTCGGTGAGACGCACAATATCTTGGATGAGGATCCGACTCATGCGATCCGTATCAAGTCGATCTCTCCGATCTTGATGGAGGAGAAGCTTCAAGTGCTACTCTCATTTGGAGATGAATCACATCCGAGATACAATCCGCACTACAAGAGCAAATTTTTCTCAACGCTTTTTGAAAAGGATCTTAAAGCTTCGCTCGATCGCTTGGTCAAGGAGATTGTCAAAGCGGTGAAGAAAGAGAGCGTTCGTATTGTGATCCTCGATGATCGTTGCGTCGGCAAAGCGATGAAAAATATCCCGATGACGATGGTGGTCGGACGACTCAATCGTGTATTGCTTGAAGAAGGATTGCGACACTTAACCTCAACCGTTGCGATTACGGCGGAGGTGATGGATTCACACTCTTGTGCGACGATGATCGCCTACGGTGCAAATGCGGTTTACCCCTATCTCCTCTATGCATCGGTGCTGGAGCTTTGTCGTCAAAAAGAGCGTACCCCCTATGAGCAAAAGCAGATGTTCAAAAATGTGCATGGTGCGCTTAATGCCGGATTGCTCAAGATTATGTCCAAGATGGGTATTGCGACGATCGCCTCCTATCGCAACTCATCACTCTTTGATATTATCGGACTCAGTGATGAGATTGTGCAGGATTGTTTTGCCGATTCGGTCGCTTTCTTGGGTGGTTTGACCTATCAAGATATCGAAGAGCGTATCGAGAGAAACTTTCAAAAGGCACAGGAGCTTGACTTTAGCAAAAAGCTTTATCCACTTGAGATCGGCGGTATTCACAAATACCTAGACGGTGGGGAGTACCACGACTACTCTCCTAAAGTGATCGATACGATCCATGATGCGGCGCGATCGGGTAAAGCGAGTGATTATACGCGCTTTAAAGAGGCGGTCAATGGTCGTGACAAGAAGATGATTCGTGACTTCTTTGAGATCAGGAGCGATAAGAAAGCGATTGCAGTCGATGAGGTAGAGCCGATCGAAAAAATCTTCAAACGCTTTGCAACGGCGGCGATGAGTCTAGGATCTATCTCTCCTGAAGCGCACGAAGCGTTGGCGACGGCGATGAATCGCATCGGCGGTCAATCCAACTGCGGTGAGGGTGGTGAAGCGCCGGAGCGACTCAAGAGTGACGCGAGATCCAAGATCAAGCAGATCGCTTCTGGGCGCTTTGGTGTGACACCGGAGTATCTGCGAAGTGCGGAAGAGATTCAGATCAAGGTAGCACAAGGTGCCAAACCGGGTGAGGGTGGACAGCTGCCCGGACACAAAGTCTCTCCACTCATTGCGAAACTGCGCTATACCATTCCCGGTGTGACGCTCATTTCGCCACCGCCTCACCACGATATCTACTCGATCGAGGATTTGGCACAACTGATCTTCGATATGAAGCAGATCAACCCCGATGCGACGATCACTGTCAAACTGGTTTCGACTTCGGGTGTGGGTACGATCGCTGCGGGTGTGGCGAAGTGTTATGCCGACAAGATCATCATTTCAGGTAGTGACGGAGGTACGGGAGCTGCGCCGATCACCTCGATCAAGCATGCGGGAAATCCGTGGGAGTTAGGACTTAGCGAAGCGCACAATGCCTTGAAGGTGAACGGTCTAAGAGAGATGGTGCATCTCCAGACAGACGGTGGACTCAAAACTGGTCTTGATGTGGTCAAGGCGGCATTATTGGGTGCGGAGAGTTATGCGTTTGGTACGGTGGCATTGACGCTGGTGGGTTGTCGAATGCTTCGAATTTGTCATCTCAATAAATGTACGGTCGGTGTTGCGACGCAAGAGCCGATGCTTCGTGAACACTTTGTAGGTACGGTTGAGAGGGTGATCAACTACTTCACACTGTTGGCTGAAGATGTGAGAGAGATATTGGCATCGATGGGATATCGATCGCTCGAAGAGATTGTAGGTCGTAGTGATCTTTTGAAAGTCATTGATGATGCGTTTGCGAAGAAGTTTGACTTCTCATCCGTACTGTTGAGACTGGAGGGTGGTGATACTTGTAAAGTCAAATCGAATGTACCGTTTGACGATAATGCCTATGAAAAAGAGATACTCAAAGAGATCTACCCCGCCATCTCCGATCCGAAAAAGAAGATCGTGGTCAAAAAAGAGATCAAAAATATCAACCGAAGTTTCGGTACGCTCATCTCCGGAGAGATTGCCAAATTTTACGGCAATGCCGGACTTGAAGAGGGACATATCAAATTTAAATTGCACGGTGTTGCCGGTCAGTCATTCGGTGCCTTTTTGAGCAAAGGGATTTCAATCTACCTGCAAGGTGCGGGAAATGACTATATCGGTAAGGGAATGAACGGCGGTAAGATCGTCATCGTTCCCAGAAATCAGGGTGAGAAGTTTAGTTGCGGTGGAAACACCTGCCTCTACGGTGCGACGGGCGGTAAGCTCTTTGTAGCGGGTAATGTAGGAGAGCGCTTCTGTGTGCGAAACTCCGGTGCGATTGCCGTTGTCGAGGGTACGGGAGATCATCCGTGCGAATATATGACCGGTGGTGTCGTAGTGATTTTGGGTAAAACGGGTGTGAACTTCGGTGCGGGTATGACGGGTGGAATGGCATTTGTCTATGATAAAGATCATCAACTCATCGATAACCTCAATCAGGAGCTCATCTCCGCAAGGCGAATCGATACCGATGAGAGCGATGAGGAGCGCCACTACATCAAAAAGCTACTCCAAGAGTATGCGGATGAGACAGCAAGTCAAAAAGCGCAATATATACTAGACAATTTCAGACACACAATACGGGATTTCTGGATCGTTCGCCCCAAAGATTTGGCAAACGCCCCACTCAATCCGATGGAAGGAGATTAAGATGCA
>JALVVN010000009.1:21748-37395 GCA_027023405.1 Campylobacterales bacterium | reverse complement strand
CAAGAGGCGGGTATGAAACTCTTTTTAAATAAAGAGGTTGGGAAAGATATCAGCTTTGAAGAGCTTTGTGAAAATTATGATGCCGTCTTTATCGGTATCGGTGCGGAAGCGAGTAAGCGAGCCAATATTCCCGGTGAAAACGGTAAAGGTGTCTATATCGCTATCGACTTTTTGAAAAATATTCAGCATAAACTTTTCGGTGATGCGTATGATAAAAGTTTTGATGTGGAGAATAAACGGGTTGTGGTGATTGGCGGTGGAGATACGGCGATGGATTGTATTCGTACTTCACTCCGTGAAAAAGCGACAAGCGTGAAGTGTCTCTATCGTCGAGATGCACTCAATATGCCCGGTAGTAAAAAAGAGTTTCAAAATGCCAAAGAGGAGGGGGCGGAGTTTATCTTTCACGCCTCTCCCAAAGAGGTGCTGTTGAATGATCAGGGCGAAGTGATCGGCATAGAGATGCTCAAAACCGCGTTGAGTAGTAAAGATGAGAGTGGCAGACAACGGGTGGAGATTGTCGAGGGGAGTGAATTTCGCGTTGATGCGGATGTGATCATCTTTGCGCTTGGGTTTAACAATACCAAACCCGAATTTCTCTCACAAAACGGCATCAAAACAGATCAATGGGGCGGTATCATCGCCGACGGTGAGTCGATGGAGACTACTAAGCCCTTTATCTTTACAGGTGGTGACTGCTTCCGCGGAAGTGATCTGGTCGTAACAGCTGCGAGTGACGGCAAGAAGGCGGCTGAAGCGATCGCCAAAAAGTTGCTCAAGCATTAAACGCGTGCAGGTTGCATTTACAGAGCGTCTGATTGAGGCAAATCGGCTTATCTATTATCGTTTGAAGAGGGGCTTGGATACCCGGTTGTGTCGGACGCATGATATAGGTGAGGGGGGCGATGTCAGCAAGGGGGTGGATCTCTTCGCGGAGGAGATCTTCATCCAAGAGCTCTCTTCGTTCGGAATGATTCAATCGGAAGAGGCGGGGAAAGTCGGATCAGGCGATACGATAATTTGGCTTGATCCGATTGACGGAAGTGATAATTTTCTCTCTCAAATTCCCTATTACGGCTCCTCTGTCGCACTGGAGATTGACGGTGAGGTTGAGGTGGCGGGAGTTGTCAATTTTGCCAATGGGGATATCTTTATCAAAGATGCACAAGGACTTCGATGCGCAAAACTAGATGATTTACACTTTGAAGCAGTGCAAAAAAACCCCTATGCAAGTGTGGGAATTTTTGAGCGCGCCTATCGTTCCAAGATCTATGCTGAGCGTCTAAGACGCAAAGAGATCAAGTATCGAATGCTCGGTGCAATGGCACTATCACTCGCTTATGCGCACTATGTTGATTTTGTGATCTTTGAAGATCGGTTGCGTCCTTATGATGTCAAAGCAGGGATGAAGATGTGTGAAAATTTATACAAATATCAATATAATGATCTCACACTTATCTGCCATGATGCAGCAAAATTTGAGTACTATAAAACCATACTATTAGAGGATTGAGAATGTTTTTTGGAGATCTGTTTAAACCCTTTCGAAAAAGTAGCGAAGATGAGCCCAAAAAAGAGGAGACGAGTCACTGGGTTAAGTGTAAGAAATGTAACTCCCTGATGTACTATAAAGAGGTTGAAAATCTTCTACAAGTTTGTCCAAAATGTAAATATCATATGCGTATCGGGGCGCGAGAACGAATCAAATATCTTGCAGATGAGGGAAGTTTTGTTGAAAAAGACGCTGATTTAGTGCCAATTGATCCACTCAAGTTTTCCGATAAAATGCCTTATAGAAAGAGAGTGGCTGATAACTTCAAAAAAACAGGTACCAAATCCTCCGTAATTAGCGGTGAGTGCACGATAAACGGTATCGGTGTACAGTTGGTTGTTTTTGATTTTAAATTTATGGGAGGAAGTCTCGGTTCTGTTGAGGGGGAGAAGATCGTTCGAGCGGTAAACCGTGCCATAGAGAAGCATCAAGGGTTGATCATCGTCTCTGCAAGTGGCGGTGCAAGAATGCAGGAGAGTACCTTTTCGCTTCTTCAAATGTCTAAAACCTCAGCCGCACTCAAACGCTTGAGTAATGAGGGATTGCCTTTTATCTCCGTTTTAACCGATCCGACGATGGGGGGAGTGTCAGCATCATTTGCCATGCTTGGCGATGTGATCTTGGCTGAACCTGGTGCATTGATCGGGTTTGCGGGACAGCGGGTGATCAAGCAGACGATCGGTACCGATCTTCCTGAAGGGTTTCAAACTTCAGAGTTTTTACTTGAGCATGGATTTTTGGATATGATTGTCAAGCGATCGCGTATGAAAGAGACACTCAGCGATCTATTACAATATTTTGATGCGACACATGGGATGGTCGATCGACGCAAGCAACCGGGACGAAGACAGGATGATTATGTCGTTGAAGAGGGCGCATAGCGAGTGAAAATTTCGATCTACACAATCGAGAAAAAGAGTCAAGATGTCTATAGTGCAGCTATTGAAAAACAGAAGAGAATGATACGAAAGTATGCACAAATCGAAGAAATCCCACTTTTTAACAAAAAAATTTCCCAAGCGCAACACCGAGACGCTACAATAGCCAAAGAGTCCTATTCAGAAGCATTTAAACCTTATGTGAAAGGTTACTGTATCGCACTCGATCCGCAAGGAAAACTGTGTGATAGCTTTGAATTTTCAAAAAAATTCGATATAAATAGGGCTTTAAATTTTTTTATTGCCGGTGCATACGGTTTTGAAGCACCCTTTTTGCAACAGATGGATGAGGTAATTAGTCTCAGCCCATTGACCTATTCACATCAGGTCGCGAAGATGGTGCTATTTGAGCAGTGTTATCGGGCGATGACAATTTTACATCATCATCCCTATCATAAATAGAGAGGGAGCAAGGAGCGTGACAATGTTAAGTGATAAAGAGTTACAAGAGTTCAAGACGCTGTTAGAAGAGCGAAAAGAGCAGATATTAAAAAATATCGATGCGAGTGAAAAAGAGATGAACTCGCTCAAAAGTACACATGTAAGTGATGAGGCGGATCAGGCTACGATCAATACCGATACGGCAATCGATGAGGCACTCAACCGTAAGCAGTTACAAGAGATTAAAGAGATTGAGTATGCACTCTTTAAAATTCAAAATAAGCTCTACGGTATTTGTGAAATGTGTGAAGAGGATATCGGCATCGAAAGGCTTAAAGTCAAGCCTCAGGCGAAGTATTGTATAGTATGCAGAGAGATTGTCGAGAAAAGGGGTTAGGCAAATGGGTGTAAAGCGATATATAGGTTTTTCGCTATTTTATACAATTTTATTAGGGCTATTTGTCTATAGTTTTGAAGGCAGTAAATATACTGTTAATGTATTGGATATACCGATTACACTGCCGGTAGCGGTTTGGATCACCATCCCTGTGCTTCTTTTGGCACTTTCAACGATTGCGCATCTTCTCTTCTACGGCACCAAAAATATGATTACGCTTCGTCGTATCAAAAAAGATAGTCAAACTTTTACGCAGCGAGCCAAAGAGGCAATGCTGGGTAAAGATGTGCAGACCAACTACAAGAGTGAGTACTTTAAACTTCCCGGTGCGATTTTACCGCTACTCAATAGTGATCCGGCTAAAGCGAAAAAGCAGCGCATACATAACGATGATATCCAAGATATCATGGAACTCAAAGAGGAGTTGGAGAAGGGTGAAGTAGTTGACTTAAGCCCTTATGATTTGTCGCACGATAATCCCTATATGTTGCAAAACTATCGTAATCGTTTGCGAAAAGATCCGCAATTTGCCATCAGCGTACTGAGCAAATGCGACGATCCGGTGACATGTCAATTGGCATTTGATAACTTTTTGAATTTTGGTTCATTTGAGGAGATCAAACGCTATGAAAAGCAACCCTCAAAAGAGACACTCAAGCGGCTGATTGAACGAATCGGAGCGAAAAAAGATGCGATCAAATTGAGTACGGATGAGATTTTGGGGTATATGCATGAAGTAGATGAAGTGGATCCATATGTTTCGGATGAGTTGGTTGAGATTATGAAACGGCTTCGTACCAAGCTCTCACCCGACCAATTGGTTTCATTTGCAACGAAGATCGCTAATGAGTTTCCTCATCGTGGAGGTGAAGCCTATCTCTATACCATGTTTGATCTCCAGAAGGTAGATGATGCAAGAGAGTTCCTGCTCAATGCCAATGAGGATGAGTATCCCAAATTCCGCTACCTGCTCTTTTTGAAAGATCAAGGGCGAAATTTCGATACAGAGCTTTTTATTTAATTCTTTAGAGTAATGCAAGAGATCGATTTTCGCTCAAAAGAGCTAGTGGTATTGGCGCCGTTGGCAGGCTATACCGATCTCCCCTTTCGTACACTCGCCAAAGAGTTTGGTGCTGATTTGACCTATTCGGAAATGATCAGTGCCAATGCACTCAAATTTCACTCCTCCCGTACACGCAAGATGATCGAAAAATCTCCTTTAGAGTCGCCCTATATCGTACAAATTGCCGGTAGTGATCCGGAGGTGATCAAAGAGGCGGTGTTGATTTTGAATGATATTGACGGGATTGACGGGATTGATCTCAATTGTGGTTGTCCGGTTCCAAAAATTGTTGCTCAAGATGCCGGATCGGCGCTCTTAAATGATCTCAACACGATGGCAAAGATTATTGAAACGATCAAGCACTACTCCAACAAACGCTATACCAGTGTCAAATCACGACTCGGTTTTCAAGAGAAAAATAGTGTAGAAATTGCAAAAGTGTGTGAAAAGGCCGGTGCTGATTTTATCACCTTTCACGGTCGTACAAGAGCCGGAAAATATAAAGCTCCGATTGATTATACACCGATTAAAGAGGCAAAAGAGTCCGTTTCGATTCCAGTCATAGCAAACGGTGATATCACTTCACTGGAGAGAGCGCAAATGGTGCGAAATTATACGAATTGTGACGGTATTATGATAGGGCGAGGAGCGGTCGGTAATCCATGGATCTTTTATCAAATCAAAAACAATCTCACTAAAGTATCCAAAGAGAAAATTACTGAAATCGTACTGCGACACTTTGATCTGATGGTCGAGTTTTACGGCAATAAAGGGGTTGGTATCTTTCGTAAACATATCCACAACTACTCTAAAGGTTTTGCCAACGCTTCAGAGTTTCGTGACAGGATCAATCGTATTGACGATCCTCTATCCTCAAGAGCATGTATTGAGGAGTTTTTCAAATCAAGTACTGAGATCGCTTCTGCGCAAGCTTGACTGCCTCTTTAACCGCATTGATATAACTTTTGGTTGAGGGATTTTTCTCGTTTTGATAGGCGATATCAAATGCCGTACCGTGATCAACAGAGGTGCGAATGATAGGCAGATTGAGTGAGATATTGATCCCCTCTTCAAAATAGAGTGCTTTTGCCGGTATTAATCCTTGATCGTGATACATGCAGACGAAATAGCGAAACTGTTCACGCATGTGTGGGGTAAAGGCGGTATCGGGCACAAGTGGACCGATGAAGATCGTTGCTTTGAGTTTGCGATTTGCTTCCTCAATCGCACGGGAAATAATCTTCTCCTCATCTCCCAAAATCCCGCCGTCACCCGCATGAGGGTTGAGCCCAAGTACAGCGATGTGTGGCTCTTTGATCGCTTTGTAGAGGTCGCACAAAAAAGAGGCTAAATGCGTCTGATGGATCTGACTCGGCACCACTTTGAGCGGAATATGGTGCGTATAGAGCGCGGTAAAGAGTTCCGGTGCACCGATAAGCATGATTGCCTCTTTTTTGTAGCGATCTGCGAGCATATCGGTATGACCGCTAAAAGGGATGCCTGCTTTATGCCATGCGAGTTTGTGAATCGGTAGAGTAACAACGGCATCGACCACTTTGGCATCTGCCAAATCACACGCTTTTTCAAAGGAGGCATAGGAGTAGGCACCGCTCTCTTTGGTGATCTGTGCGGGGGTGAGTGTGAAGGATTTGTTAAGTGCAACGGTTTCAAAATCGTTTGGGATATCTATTTCGAGTCGATCGGCAGCTTGCTTCAGCATTTTGGGATCGATTACATAGCGTGGATGGCAGAGTGTCTTGACGATATCATGACTTTTGAGAGCGATCTCAATGCCGATGCCGTTGAGATCGCCGACACTTACGGCGATCTTCACAGAAGTTCCTTCATATCGATGATAGCTCTCTCTAATCCTGTAAAGATAGACCGCGCGATGATACTCTGTCCGATATTGAGCTCTTGGATCCCTGCAATTTGGGCGATAGCAGTGACATTTTGGTAGTTGAGCCCATGTCCGGCAGCGACTCTGAGTCCAAACTCCTGTGCCTCCTCGACGGCATCTTTAATTTTTTGGAGCTCTTGTTTGAGTAGCTGTTTGAGTTTGGTGCGATTAAGTGCTAAATCATCGATCCTATTATGTGTCAAGGAGAGATTGGTGTGAAGCATCGCGTAGAGATTGGCGTAGGAACCGGTATGAAGCTCCACCCAATCAACACCGATCGTCTTTGCACCGCGGATCGCATCGATGGTGGGATCAACAAAGAGTGAGGTTTCAATTTCTCGCGCTTTGAGATAGTGAACTGATTTATCAATATTGGCAAAGTGAGGCTCATCTAAAGAGAGACCGCCTTCGGTTGTCACCTCTTCTCGATTTTCCGGCACTATGGTGGCCCTGTGAGGTCTAATATCAGCGATAATCTCGATAATATCCGGATTGACGGAGCATTCGATATTGACCGGTAGACGACTGAGTGTGACAATCGATCGTGCATCTTCATCATGTATATGACGGCGATCTTCTCGTAGGTGAATCGTAATCTGATCGGCTCCGGCTCTCTCGACGATTCCGAGTGCTTCAATCGGATTGGGGTCGTTGATCTTTCTTGCCTCTCTAAGTGTGGCGATATGGTCAATATTGATACCGAGTTGCATAGAGTGAATCCTTTTTTAGTAAAATCTTCTTAAGTAATAAGCTCTTTTTTATCTTATGTTAATATTATAACAGGATATTAAATAAATTGTACTGATCTAGGAAAAAATGAAAAAAAGAGCTTTACTTTCACTCGCAGTGACACTTTCGATAGGCGTTTCCCATGTACTCTGGGCAAAAGAGTTGGAGGTTGTTGATCCGATTCCCTTGACGGAACACGATATCGAGCAACTTTCACAAACGAAAATAGCACCGCCTCAACCTGAGGCTGACCTGGGCACTCCGGTGCAACAGACAGCTCCTGAGAGTGAAGTCAATTCCGCAATAGGAACTCCACTTACACCTCAAGCTCCGATCGAGGGAGAGTTTGTCGATGAGTCTCAAGCAACGAAGACACCGAGTGTAGAGCCTCACTCACAAGGATGGGTCAAAGATATGGGACAAGAGGGGCATGTGATCGCCATCAAGAGTTATCTCAAAGGGTTGCTTAGCGGACTCAATTATCAAGGGGTTGGTATCTCCGGTCTGAAGTCTCGTGCGCTCACAAAGCGTTTTTATGCGCAAAGAGATTATAGAACATTTTGGATTTCAACCGATTATGCTATCAATCCAAATATCTTTCAGATGATGGATGCGATCAAGAGTGCGCCAAATGAGGGACTCTCAAGTGAAAAGTATCATTTGAATGAGTTGACAACAATTTTAGATAGCATTAAATCCTCGCAATCCATCTCGACCAATGATCGTAATCTCAACATTGCGCAACTTGATATCTATCTCACAGATGCTTTCTTGACGATGGCAAAAGATCTCTATGAAGGTGAAATCGATATGGATCGCTTCCATGAGCTGTTGAAGCAACGAGAAGCGGAGAGTGATATTCACTATTCATGGGATCTTCCTCTCAAACACAAGAATTATATTTCGCTTTTGAATCGAATGCAGGGTGATTCGGCATTGCAAGAGAGACTTTTTGGACTCTCCAATAGTAATAATATGTTAGATACACTCAAGACTGCCTACAGTCGCTACAATGATATAAGACTCCAGGGGGGATGGCCAACAATCCCTAGAGGTGTGACATTGCGATTAGGTTCGGTAGATAAACGACGCATACCGCTCTTGGCAAAGCGTCTCTATTTGAGTGGAGATTTTGATCAATTTGATTTTAAGGGATCAAAAATGACGCGTCCACTCTACGAGGCACTGAAACATTTTCAACGGCGAATGGGTATGTGGGATTCTGGTAAACTGAATGAGCGAACAAGACGAGAACTGAATGTACCGGTTGAAGATCGTCTCAAAACCATTGCGCTCAATATCTCTCGTTTGAGAAATGAAGTTGCTGACTTTGGATCGGAGTATATTATCGTCAATATACCGGACTTTCGTATGAACTTTGTCCGAGATAATGAAAATGTGATCGGTATGCGCGTGGTGGTGGGAAGACGAAAAAATCCGACCCCGATCTTTAGTGCAAGAATGAAATATTTTGAAGTTAATCCTTATTGGACGGTTCCGGACTCGATTGTCAAGAAGGAGATGTTACATCGCATTCAAGAGGATCCGGACTATTTGGCAAGTCGCCGATTTAAGATGTATCGGACATGGAAAAACCATGCGACACCGGTTGATCCTTTTGATGTCGACTGGTGGAAGTATGATGATGCAAGTCGTTTGCCGTTTCATTTTGTTAAAGAGCCGGGTAAAGGGAATCCTCTCGGATTTGTGAAATTTATGTTTCCTAATTCTCATGCGGTTTATATGCATGATACGGATGAACACCGTCTCTTCAAATCGCCGGTACGAGCCTATAGTCACGGTTGTATTCGCTTGCAGAAACCGCAAAAATTGTTAGAGTTTATTACGCAAAACTATACCGATGAGTCACTCGATCAAATAGAAAAACTTAAGCAGAGTAAAAAAAATCACTCGATTAGACTCAATCAATCGATACCTGTGCATATTCGGTATTTTACCGCATGGGCGAATGATGATGGTGGGGTGAGTTTTCGTAAGGATATTTACGGTTATGATAAGATGCAAATTCCTCTAATGGGTCGCTAAAAATTATTAGTTTAGAGGTTACCTTAATAAAAAATTAGATTTATAAAGTCATTCTTTTTTTTATCTCTTCTGTTTGGCGCATTGTAGTATAATCTTCAGGAAAATTTCTAAGATACAATCACGGGAGCCATCCAGAATGAATTCAAATATCGTCCAAAAAAGTAAAGAAATCAATGTTTCAAGAAGAAGCTTTATCAAACGAACCGCAGTGGTGACAGGAGGTGCACTTTTGAGTGCGGATGATCTCTTGGCAGCGATACCGGAGAGAAAAGTACTCAAACTCTATAATGTTCATCTCAAAAAAACATTTTATGCTCCATTTTTTGAGAAAAATTACTATAAATTAAGCGGTCTTTTTGAGATCAACAAAGCCTTTATTGATTATCGTGCTAAAGCGATGACAAGAGTAGATGTGAGGTTGATTAATCTTCTTTATGATATCAAGCAGCATTTGGGTGGGGATGTTGAGTTTAATATTCTCTCCGGGTATCGAACACGACAGACAAATAATATGCTCAGACGCCATCGAGAGGGAGTAGCGAAAAATAGTTTTCATATTAAGGGAATGGCGGTTGATATCAATGTGCCGAATATTCCTTTGCACATCCTACACGATGTTGCACTCGGTATGCAACGAGGTGGAGTCGGTTATTATCCAAGACACAATTTTGTCCATGTGGATGTAGGGCCGGTACGAAGCTGGAGGATGGGCTAAGAGCAGGTAGCTCTTAGTTGCTTATTGTTTGAGGATATCGTAGCTTGACGGTATCTGATAGGCGAAGAGTCGCTTATCAATAAATCTGTTTATTTTTTCATTTGTAAATGATATCATGACTCGGTTTTGCATCTCATCGTGATAACGGATACTTGTGATTTTATTACCGTTGGTGTGAATGGTATAGTCGATACCGTTAAAACGCGTGTGAAGCTCCCCCTTTTTGCCCTCTTTTGCTTCAGATAAAAGTTTGAGAATGTTAGGGACTTTATGGAGTTTGGCAAAGATAGCCTGCTCTAGCTCCGGTTCGATAATGACTAGTTTCCCATCACCTGTATAGTAAATCTTTTTGTGTACGGGTGCTGTATATTCCCAAAGAGCTTTATTGGATCGTTGGTTGGCAAACATTTTGCCGTGATAGGTGACGGTTGCTCCCTGTTCATTGGTAACTTTTTGTGTAAAGTGTGTTTGAATGGTTTGGATATGTAAGTTATGAGCATTTAGAAGTGTTCCTCCCCACGCAGTAAAAAATACAAATAATTTCTTTTTCATCTCAATTCCTTCTCAGTGGTGTCGATATTACTATACTGGTTAATTATTCACTTTAGCAAATCAAAATTAAATATTTGTTAAAATTGATTAACTTTAGACTCAGTACTTCCAATATAATGAAAGTACTAAATTCACATAAAGAAGGATCACCCCTTATGATATCCTCAATCGCAGGAAAAATTTTCGGAACAAAAAATGATAAAATTGTTAAAAAATATCGTGCACGCGTCCAAAAGATCAATGCTTTAGAGCCCAAATATGAGGCGATGAATGATGAAGAACTCAAGAGTGCTTTTCTAGCACTTAAAGCATCGGTTCAAAAGGGAGAGAAGAGTGTAGATGATGTGCTCAATGACTCATTTGCGATTACGAGAGAGGTGAGTAAACGGCTCAAAAATATGCGCCATTTTGATGTGCAGATGATCGGTGGTATGGTGTTGCACGACGGTAATATTGCGGAGATGAAGACGGGTGAGGGTAAGACGCTTGTTGCGACACTGCCGATCATACTCAATGCGATGACCGGTAAAGGGGTGCATCTGGTTACAGTGAATGATTATCTTGCCAAAAGAGATGCTGCGGATATGGGTGAGATCTATGAATTTTTGGGATATAGTGTCGGTGTTATTACCAATGATATCCATGATGATATGGAGCGCAAGGCACAATATGCTGCAGATATTACCTACGGTACCAACAATGAGTTCGGTTTTGATTATTTGCGTGATAATATGAAGTACTCCCTCGAAGAGAAGGTGCAAAGAGAACACCATTTTGTCATTGTCGATGAGGTAGATTCGATCTTGATTGATGAGGCGAGGACACCGCTGATTATCTCCGGACCCACCAACAAAAACCTTGAAAACTATGAAAAAGCCAATGAGATCGCACTCACACTCGAAGAGGTGACAGAGTATGATGAGAAGAAGCAACCCAAAACGGAAACGGGAGATTTTGTCAAGGATGAGAAAAATAAGACCGTCTATCTAACGGAGAGGGGTATTGCGAAAGCAGAAGAGGGCTTTGGTGTGGAAAATCTCTACAATATCGAAAATGCAGTCCTCTCTCATCATATAGATCAGGCGCTTAAAGCAAACTACCTCTTTAGTAAAGATGTCGATTATGTGGTCAAAGATGGTGAAGTGGTGATTATCGATGAGTTTACGGGGCGACTCAGTGAGGGGCGACGCTTTTCAGAGGGGTTACACCAAGCGCTCGAAGCCAAAGAGGGAGTCGTGGTACAAGAGGAGTCGCAAACACTGGCAGATATTACCTTTCAAAACTACTTTCGACTCTATGAGAAACTTGCGGGTATGACGGGAACGGCGCAGACAGAGGCGACGGAGTTTGCCCAAATATACAATCTCGATGTTATCTCTATTCCTACTAATGTACCGATCCAAAGAGAGGATAAAAATGATCTCATCTACAAGAGTGAACGAGAGAAGTTTGATGCGGTGATTCAAAAGGTCAAAGAGCTTCAGCAAAAGGGGCAACCGGTACTTATCGGAACGGCATCGATCGAGAAGAGTGAACAGCTACATGAACTTCTCAAAAAAGAGAAAATCCCACACTCAGTGCTCAATGCGAAAAATCATGAGCAGGAAGCGAAGATCATTGAAAAAGCGGGTATCAAAGGTGCCGTTACCGTAGCGACCAATATGGCGGGTCGTGGTGTCGATATCAAAGTAGATGATGAAGTCAAAGCGCTTGGTGGACTCTATATCATCGGTACGGAGCGACATGAGTCAAGACGCATCGATAACCAGCTTCGTGGACGATCTGGACGGCAGGGAGATCCCGGTGTGAGCCAATTTTATCTCTCTCTTGAGGATAATCTGCTTCGTATCTTCGGGAGCGATAAGATCAAGGGAATCATGGAACGACTTGGGATCGAAGAGGGTGAACATATCGAATCTAAAATGGTGACGCGTGCTGTGGAAAATGCGCAAAAGAAGGTGGAGAATCTCCACTATGAGTCACGAAAAAATATCCTTGAGTATGATGATGTTGCCAATGAGCAGCGAAAAGTGGTTTATGCCTATCGGAACAATCTCTTAGATCCCTCCTATGATTTACGATCAAAAATTGCATCCAATCGTAGTGACTATGTGTGGCAAATACTCTCTCGTGCCAATATTATCGAAGCGTTGCCCGAAGAGGAGTATGATCTAGAGAAATTGGCTGCAATTTTGAAAGAGGAGCTCTATACGGAAGTGGATCCTCAGCAGTTCAAAGGAAAAGATGCGGCACAAATTCATGAAGATCTTCTTGGTGCGCTCACCGACCTCTATGAAGCGAAGATGAGTCAGATTGATGAAAAACAGCGTGATGAGATAGAACGCATTGTCTATCTTCAGACGATCGATGAAGCGTGGAGAGCACACCTTAGGCAGATGGATTTGATGAAGACCGGTATCGGACTACGAAGCTACAACCAAAAAGATCCGTTAGTAGAGTACAAAAAAGAGAGCTATGAACTCTTTATGGATCTTATTGAGCGCATCAAGGCAGAGGGAATTCAAACACTGCACTTGATTCAACTCAAAGATGATCGAGATGAGGCGGAACGACAAGCACTTTTGGAGAAGATGATGCAAGAGATGGAGGAGTCGGCAACCGATGAGATCAGCTTAGAGCATCAAGATGTTTTGGCATCGAGTGACATACCTCAAAAGCGTACACCTAGAAATGCTCCCTGTCCATGTGGAAGCGGGAAGAAGTATAAAGATTGCTGCGGAAAGAGTGGCCCCAAAAAAGGACTATTAGCAGATAGCTAAGCAGACGATGAAGCTTGTATCCTATCTTGTCAAAAAATATTTGCGATTTGACAAATCGCAACCCTTTATCACCATCTCCGCGATCCTTGCCTTTTTAGGTGTTTCGATCGGTTTGATGGTATTGATTATTTCGATGGCGATCATGAACGGTACGGCAAAAGAGTTCAAAGATCGTATCTCAACGATGAGTTATCCGATCACGATTTTGCCTACATCACTCGATCAAAATGTGACTGTTTATGATCTTGCCGTGCTACAGAAGAAATTTCCTGAATATACTTTTAGCCCCTTTATCGATTCGCAAGTGATCTTAAAACGGGGAAAGGAGTTGGAGGGGGCGATGGTTTTTGGTGTTGATTTTGAAACGGAAGCAAAGATCAACAAGATAATCAAAAAAGCACTCACACAAAGTGATGTAGGTAATCGCTATGATATGATTTTGGGTAAAGGGCTTGCAAAAACTTTCTATCTTCAGCGGGGTGATAAGGTGACGCTGATGTTTACCAAGATGCAACCGGGGGGTTTTTCGACGATTCCTACGATGAAGCGATTTACTTTCAAAGGAGTGTTTGATTCGGGAATGCAAGCATATGACAATGCCTATGTCTATACCGCTATTGATGATCTTCGAAGAGTGTTGCGCATGTCTCCCAAGAGTATTGACGGTATTCATGTCGATTCACCGCATCCGATGGAAGATATCAAAAAGATTCAATCCTTTTTGCCCTCCTATTTGGGTGTTGTCGGTTGGTGGCAGCAAAACGGGAACCTCTTTTCAGCCATGGCGATGGAGAAGAAGGCACTCTTTATTGTGTTGATGCTGATTGTATTGGTGGCGAGTCTTAATATCATCTCCTCACTCTTGATGACGGTGATGAATCGACGCAGAGAGATTGCGCTCTTGCTCTCATTGGGTGCGAGTAGGCGAGAGATTCGACGAACCTTTTTTCTGCTAGGGAGTGCAATCGGAGGTGCCGGTGTGGCATTTGGTATCTTTTTGGGATTGCTGGGGATCTATCTTCTCTCCCATTTTGATATCGTTACCTTACCGGCGGATGTCTACATGACCTCTAAGCTACCGCTTGATTTGAGTCCGGTAGATTTTTGGTCTATTGTATTTGGGGCGATTGCGATTGTGTTGATCTCCTCCTATTATCCTGCCAAAAAGGCGACTGAGATTGATGTATTGGAGACTTTGAGAAATGAGTAGTAGAGTCAAGAGTTGGATAGTGATCGTATCGATCATAGCGGTAGGTTTGTTTGTAATTCGTCACTATGTGAGCAATAAGATACCCACCCTGCAAGTTGATCTCGGTACCAAAAAAGGCGCGCTGGTTCTACGAGAGTTTTTAAAAAGTCATGATAGGGAATCAGTTTTTATAGATGTGACACTTCGTCCGAAACAAAATAGAGCCTTTGCTCGCGATCTCAATCAGAGTAACCGCATCACCATACAAGACAATCTTGATCCGCATCTCTCCTATCGTTTTTTGGTTCGTGAAGATGGTAAGAGAGAGTTTGTGTATGATGAAAAAAAGGCAAATCTCAAAGCGGTTGTGATGGTCTATCTTCATCATGCAAAGCAGAAAAATCAAATAATCGAGTTGAATATTCTCTCTCCAGCAGATATTAAAGCACTTCAAGTTCAGCCGGAACAAGCTAAGCCATAATTTAAAATATTTAATAAAATGAAAAAATACTAAAGTTATTCTCACTTTGTCCGATACTGATTGTATATGATATTTAAGTATGGGGAGAGTGTGTGTGCAAAGATTTGTGATAGCTGCGATTTTATTTCTACTCGTTATAGTCCTGTCACCTTTGAAGCTTTTTGCCGATAATAGCGTCGTATTTGAGGCAAAATATATCACTTCTAATCCTTGTGCCGTCACACTTGACCTCAACAATAGTGCAACAACCCCTCTAAAAAAAGTCTTGATTCACGCATCGATTCCCGAAGCATTGAAACTCAAGATCAAGCATCTTCCTGCCCCATGGCAGTGTCAATGGGGAAAAGGTCATACCCTCTCTTGTCACTATCCCGAGATTCCCGCACATACATCGGCACACTTACAATTCAAAATAGAGTGCCAAGTAACGCTTGATGATTCAGAGAGTATCAACTTTTTTCTCAAAGCAAAAAGAGAGAAGGAGCAGATCGAAGATGTCGCGATGCTTCCATTGACAAATCCGGATCAACACGACAATCATGCTATTTTAGATTGGAGTGCACAAGTTTCCAGCGATAGCATCTATAAAGAGAAAAATGTGACTTTTGCATTGCATTCAAGCCAAGCGCAAAGCATACAAGTCCATTGCGATGAAGGTCTGAAACTGTTGGAAAATAGTGCTTGCCGGAAAATATCGGGAGAGGGAAATCTCTCCTGTGCCGTTGAAGCAGGCTCCATCGTGGAACTGCATGCCAAAGCGATGCAGTATGGTCTCAAAATTTGTGATTTTTCCGATGGAAAGGTGACCCGATCAATTCCCGTTGAGGTACAACGATCCTATATACCTCACATTGATTTGCATATCAAACCAAATCGTACCTCCATATTTGAAGGGGAAGATCTTATCGTTGATCTCGATCTGAA
>JALVVN010000009.1:0-21648 GCA_027023405.1 Campylobacterales bacterium | reverse complement strand
TGTATCGCTGATACGGATGCGCTTTTTTGGAAAAGAGATGGAGATATGCTCTATTATCAGGCATCATGCGATATCGAAGATGCACTCAAAGGAGTGTATAAGGGAAATTTAGAAATCAAGTCTAGTCTATTGCGCGCCGGTTTTGGGCCAATAGGATCGGCGCAACTACTGACTATCACCGATCAAAACGGTAGTGTGCCGATGCATCGTTATACGATCTATGAGGGATTTGAGGGAGTGTGGGATGCGCCTTTTGCAGCGAGTCGATCGTATCACTCAAATTGGCAGCTAGATTTGAAAGGTTTGGGTACGCTGGATAGACTCTCATTGGGTATTTTGGGAGGGGATAGAGGATATGGAGATCAGCTGTTATTATCACGAGGTGAAAAAAAACTATTTGAAAAAAAAGATATTTTAGTAAATAGTCAAAGTGTCGATTTAGATTTAGAAAAAGATTTAAATTTGACAGAGTTGCCGGATAGAGTCTCGATAGAGTCGTTAGGGGATCGTTTCTTCCTCTTTCGTGTCGTTGCAACTTCGAGTCAGGCAAAGTGAGGAAAGCGGTGAAACGAAGCGGTTTTAGTTTGGTTGAGTTGGTATTTGCGATTATCGTCATCGCAATTTCACTGATGAGCGTACCGATGCTTCTAGGTGAGAGTCAAAAGAGCAACCAATACGCACTCATCCAAGAGTCGGTAATGGCGGCACGAACAAAATTGGGAAATATTTTGACCTATCCGTGGGATCACAATTCGACGGTGAGAAACAGTAGTGGAGCGATTACGGGGGTGGCGATGGTGGATGTACCCCTCGATGATGCTGAATTGGATCGTATTCCCGCAACGATGTATCGTAGAGGAAATATACACGATCCAAAGAGGCGCCGTTTTCATATGAATGTAGTCAATGCGACAGCTATCGGACACGAACCGGGTGAAACCAATATCACTGATATCGATGATTTTAATGGTACCAATGTGAGTGTAGCACTGACGGGGGGAGCAGGTGTCGTGGGTGACTTTGACTATCTTGGTGCGAATGATTTGAATATCTCAACGAGAGTCTATTTTTTATATGATACGGCAAATTATCAAGGTAACATTGCACGCACACTCAATTTTGATTTTAATGTCAGCAATACAATTCCGGATGTTTTAACTCAGGCTCCTAATAATATGAGAAGTAATATCAAAATGATAGAGCTTAGTGTCCAAAACGCTTATAGTGCAGATCCCTTTATCCTCAGAGCATTTTCGTGCAATATCGGCGGTTTGTCTGAACTGCATAGTGAGGTGAAGTGATGCGAAAACGATCAGCCTTTAGTTTAGTCGAGCTTATTTTTGTCATCGTGGTATTGGGTATCGTGGGGATGATAGGAGCGGATATTATTGCCAAAATGTACCAAGGCTATCTCAAATCCCAAATCACCAACCGCCTGCAATCGCAAACAGAGTTGGTGCTTGATCAGATCGCCGCACGATTGAAGTATCGTATCAAAGATAGTGTTATCGGGCGAAATTCCGGTGATAATCGATATATGAAATTGAGTGATGATAATATCAGCAATATTGGACCCAATATGATCGAATGGATCGGCTACGATATCGATAGCTTCAGAGGAGAGAGTAACGGTACCTATGCGAGACCAGGATGGAGCGGTTTTGTCGATGTGAATAGTACACAAACGACACGCACGCAGATTTTGATGCCCGGATCGGAGTTGAATGTCACGGAGTCGGTGATAGATGTCTTATCTTCAGGGCGTGTGAGTATTAATCCTGCTGTTGTTACAACACGACCTATTTTAGTCTCGAAATGTTTTCAAGATAGTAATATGAGGCGTTGGGGGTGGGATACAAATCCTCATTTGGGTGTCAATACATTTGATGCAAATTTGACGGTTAAGGTTAGGAGATCAGCTCCTAATGCACTCACGACACTCGCTATGGCTAACAGAGGTGAGCGGGAGATTTGTGAGCAGTACTATCTAGCGTGGAGTGCCTATGCGATCGTACCGGAGGGAGATGTCAATAATACGACGGATTTTAACCTCACACTGCGTTACAACTATCAACCGTGGGAGGGTGAGGATTATAATATGACGACAACCGGTAGTCAACTCCTTGCCGAGCATGTCTCGACCTTTAGGGCGATGCAGGTGGGAGATAGTATTCGTATCAAGCTCTGTATCCAAGACGGTAATATTACGGGTACTCCGTATGGATTTTGTAAAGAGAAGGCGATCTACTGATGAATAGGATGAGAAGAGGATTTGGTCTGATTACGGCGATTATTATTATGGTGGCGGTGGCGCTTTTGATGTCACTGATGTTGACGCTCACCCATGCGTCACTCAAAGCGACGACCGATGTCTATCTGAAGGAGCAGGCGGAACTTTTGGCGCGAAGTGCGACAGAATATACGATGCTTGCCATTTCCGGACATGACAACAATAATAGCTGTATCGAACATGTCAATATCTCCTACCCCAATGCTGCGACACCGACGCATGAGGCAAATGTAAGCGTGTACTACTTTTTCAACGGTGCGCCGGCAAAGTGTAATCATGTGCTAAATAATGCTATCGCAACAGATGAGTCTAATATGACGGCGCTGATCGATGTGTGGGTGAGTGTAGATATGAACAATACCGGCATCACAGAGCCGATCGTGATCCATCGACGAACCTTGCAAAAACCTTAAAAGTATCCTTGGCATTTACTCTCATTTGCTATAATTAGATTCTAATTTCACTTAGGAGGTAAGTTATGAATTTAAATATTACAGCAAGACAACTCGATATGACGGATGCGATCAAATCTCACATCAATAATGCAGTTGAGAGCTTCAAAAAGTATCATCTTGACATCATTTCGACGAGAGCCGTTGTGAGCGCAGATGAGCGAAACGGGAAAAAGGGATATATTGTCGAGTTTACAATCAATTTACCTCAAAAAAAGACAGTGGTCATTAAACAAAAAGACAAAGACCTTTACAGTGCGATTGATTTAGCGGCTGAGCGCGCCCAAAAGGTATTGCGACGTTACCATGACAAGGAAGTAACGCATAGAGTTGCAAAACTGAGTGATGTTGAAAATCTGAATTTTCTTGAGCCGGAAGATATCGATGAGAGTATGGAAGAGGATACTGATGAGATTATCCCTATGGAGCTTGATCTCTATAAGCCTTTGAGTATTGAAGAGGCATTGGATATGCTCAAAGCTTCAGGAAAGCAGTTTTTTATCTTCAACGATCTAGATGGAAAGACAAGAGTGCTTTACAAGCGAAAAGATAATAAGTTTGGGTTGTATTAGAGGATAGACTCTCACAGGCGATCCGATTCGGAACGCCTGGATGAAGTGATTACTTCTTCTTTTTTGCTTTTACTTTTTTGAGTGATTTTTTCGCTTTCTTTGCCTTTTTCTCTGCGCGTTTTGTTTTGTCACCTGCACTCTTTTTGAGTGATTTTACTTTTTTTGTTGCTTTCTCTTTGCTTCTCTCACTTTTTTTACTTAAACTCTTTTTTGCCTTTTGGGTGCTTTTTGTCGCTTTTTTAGCAACCTTTTTCTCACTGTTTTTGATCCCCTTTTTGGCATTGTTGGCGATCTCATCACCGATTCCTTCAATATTTTTCAAATCCTCAGCAGACTTGATACGATGCGCTTTTCGATACTTGATAATCGCATTTGCTCTCTTTTCACCGATACCTTTGATAGTCATGAGTTCATCTTTGGAAGCTGTTTGAAAGTTCATCGCAAAGAGTGAAATCGTGGTTAGCATTAAAGCTAAAACAATCTTTTTTAACATGAAAACTCCTTAAATATATTTTAAAACAAACAATTATATAGATTAAATGTGAAATATTTGTGAAGGCTTGCCGTGAAGAAAGCTTCACGGCAAGTGGTTAGCAAGAGTAAGTAGAGATATATTCGTACGGTGTCGGTCTTCCTTCGACAGGAATTACATGTCTCTCAAACATATAGTCAACATACTCTTTGACATATTCGCTACTCATAGCAGGAGCCAAGAAAGCATGATCTTTCTCAAGACCCTCTAGTGCATCTCGAAGGGTATTTGGAAGTTCAGGAATCTTTCTCTCTTTGAGTTCATCTCTAGTTAATTCAAAGAGATCTTCATTGAACGGACCGACAAGCTCATAACCGCCGTTTTTGATACCGTCAAGTCCTGCCATCATAAGCGCGGTAAATGCAAGGTATGGGCAAGAGGAGCTATCAGGGAATCGTGTTTCAATTCGAGTCGCTTTTTCACCGGCACCGTAAGGGATACGACATGCCGCTGATCTATTTTGGCTAGAGTAGGTCAAAATTCTCGGTGCCTCAAATCCAGGGAGAAGTCGCTTATAAGAGTTGGTACTTGGGTTGGTAAAAGATGCAACCGCTTCTTTATGTTTGAAGATACCGGAGAGGTAGTCGAGTGCAGTTTTGGAAAGGTTTGCATATTCGCCCTCTTGATAGAAGAGGTTTTTACCGTCTTTCCAGAGAGATTGGTGGACATGCATCCCGTTTCCGTTGTCATTGAAGATAGGTTTTGGCATAAAGGTTGCCGTTTTGCCGTTGAGGTGTGCGACCATTTTGACGACATATTTATACTTTTGGACATTGTCTGCCGCTGTGATGATATCGGAAAAGACCACACCGATCTCATGTTGGGCTTGTGCCACTTCATGGTGACCGAGAACCACTTCAATACCGACATCTTCGAGTACCTGCATCATCTCTGCACGAAGATCAACGGCTGAGTCGGTAGGCATGACAGGGAAGTAACCGCCTTTGATACGAGGTCTATGCCCCATATTTCCAAAGTCTTCATACTCTTTTGCATCCGCCCAGTGACCCTCATCGCTCTCAACTTTAAAGGATTGGTGGTTGTCTTGGTCAACGATCTGAACATCATCAAAAACAAAAAACTCATTCTCCGGACCAAAATAGGCTGCGTCCGCTACGCCGGCCTCTTCGAGTGCTTTGAGTGCTTTTTTGGCGATACTTCGTGGGCATTTTGCGTAGAGTTCACCTTTGTAGATGTCATAAACATCACAGATGACGACCACAGTCGGATCGGCGGTAAAGGGATCCATAAATGCACTCTCAACATCCGGCTTCAAAAGCATATCGGATTCATTGATCGGCTGCCAATTTTCGATAGATGAACCGTCAAATGGAAGTCCTCCTTCGATATTCTCTTTGCCGATAGCACTCATTCTGTAACTGATATGGTGCCACGCCCCTTTGATATCTGTAAAACGAAAGTCAACGAACTCTACTTCGTTGGATTTGCAATACTCAAAAAACTCATCGATATTGTTGACAAATTTGCCCATTATTACTCCTAGTATAAGATTGTGGTTAAATTATAGCTTAAAAGAGGAAAAACTTTGATGAGTTGCTTGCTTAAAATTTAATCATCTCTCGCTCTTTTTCTCGGAAAATAGCGCATTGGGAGTAACCATATTGTTGTGCTAATTGGCGCAATTTATCTCCAGCAAATCCAACCTGCTTGGGATGATGTGCATCGGAAGCAAAGGTAATGGGGATCTCTGCCTCTGCGATCATCTCCATCAGCGCTCTGCCGGGATAGATCTCTTTGACCGGTTTTCGCAGTCCAGCACTGCTGAGTTCTACGACCATATCTGCTTTTTTGATCGCTTTGATCGCCTCTTTGGCAAGAGTGCGCACATCTTGTTTGGGGTGAAAATCCATCACTTTGATCAGATCAAGATGCCCGACGATCTGGAATTGACGGCTTTGTGCCATCATCTTGATCTGTTCAAAGTAGTCACGATAGAGAGTGTCAATATCTCGGTTTTGATACTCTTGGATATAGTCAGGATTGTCAAATCCCCACTCATCCAAAAAGTGTACCGATCCGATGAGGTAATCGACCTTTGCGTTTAATACGCGTTCATCGAGATATGGAGGCATAAAATCAACTTCATATCCGGATAAAACAGTGATTTCATTTTGATAGCGATCGCGAGCCTCTTTGAGTTGCGCTTCATAGATGGGCATATCCTCAAAGCGCATACGATACTGGGTATCAAATGCCATCGGTGCATGGTCGCTAAAGCCGAAATAGCGTGTGCCGGAAGCGACGGCAACTTGGATATAGTCATCTATGGAGCCTTTTGCATGGTTGCAAAGCGGTGTATGGTTGTGTAGATCAGCTATCATCTAAATAAATCTCCCTCTATGTCGATATATCATTATAGCAAATTTTATCGGGGGTGAGGTCATGACACAGGAAGAACTTGAGACTTTGATGGATGATAGTGAGTTGGAGTTATTATCAGATGTGGATGATGGTGTGGCATCAGTAGAGGAGGAGCTCATAGAAGCACCGTCTGTCGAGAGTTCTTCTCTTGAAGAGCCGGAGATGATTCCGGAAGAGAGTGACGACTCTAGTGGGTTGGATGATGAATCGACTTTGGAAATCATTGATGATGAGGGAGCGCTAGAGCAAGAGGATGATACACAAGAAATTGACTTAGATCAGGTGAGTGATGCGGTTATGGCTCCGCCTGCTGATGATGAGCATCGTGTCGTTGATCAATTGGATGATGTGACACGAGAATCGGAAGAGAAAGCAAGTGAAGTTTTTGATAAATTGGATGAAATGGCCTCAATCTCATCTCACATTACTACCTATGGTGAAGAGCAGGCTACTTTGATTCAGAAAAATATTGAAATTTTTGAAAAACTTTCTCTAAAATTTACAGATATAGAAACTTTTTCAATAGCATTGGAAGAGAATAAGAGGTTATTAGAGCAGTCACAAGTAGTCATCGAAGCATCACAAAAGATTGATAGTATCGTCGCTGAGACAATGAATATTATGCAATATCAAGATATCCATCGTCAAAAAATTGAGAGAGTAGTGAATGTGATGCGAGCACTCTCTAACTATATGCAATCACTCTTTAACTCAAGTATGGATGATGCAAAGAGAAGTACTACTGCTGTAACGATCGATAGTAGTGATGGTGTCAATGAGGAAGAGTTAGAGGCGTTAATTGACTCGTTTAGTAAAAAGTAATAAAGAAGGGAATAAAAGTGATGAGAGAGATCATTCAAAAGGCAGCTGAGAATTTTTTTGTATCGACCTTAGGGTTGGGGTTTAGCGTACAGGATGAAACTATAGTGAGTGGTGTTTATGTATCAAAAATATCACTTATTAATGAGGGTAAAAAGCATCTCTTTTATCTCTGCTTGGATGAGGCGCTTTTGCTTGAAATTTCGAATGTGATGTTTATGGATGAGAATCCTTCTCAAGATACACTCATCGACCTCTCCAATGAGTCGGCAAACTTGATTGTAGGCAATGCTAAAATCTTGCTCTCCTCCGGAGATTTAGAGACTATTAAACTCGGTACACCGGAGTATCAAGGATATTGGGAGTATGAATACGCCAAAACTTTTGATGAGCGTTACTTTTTTGATGTTGAAAATCATACGGTGTTTATCGGTCTTGAAACGGTGGCAGTGGATGCGGCACTGCCGGCATAATCGCTTGATCGTTAGAGCACCAATCGATTGACACGAAGTACCGTTTGCTCTAACGCACTCAACATTTTATCGCAATAGATATAGACCTCTTTTAAAAACTGTTTCATTTTGAACTCCTTTTTAGATGTGCTCATATTGTAATCAAAATATTTGTTATGCTATAATTTTATTTCAAATTGAAATATTTATTTTTTTAAAGGAGCTCACTATGACATTGAAAGAGATCTTACCAAAGCTCAAAGATGTGATCTCAAAGGAGATGGGGAACAAAAAGATCTTTGATAAGGATGTAGCGGATGCGTTGGGGATCAACCATCTCACTTTTGCGACGATGAAGAGTCGAGATCGGGTACCTTATGAGGAGATACTCGATTTTTGTGCCAAACGCAAAATCTCTATCAATTGGCTCTTCTATAACCAAGCGACGCGCTCACTTGAGGAGGAGACGGCAAAGTATGCCAATGTCCGATACTTTGGCGATATTTATGCGAGTGCAGGTGGTGGCAGTTTTACTGATGATGAAGCCTCTGAAGCACTTGTACTTGATCCGCATATGGTGGATATGTTAGGTGGGGATCGTGAGATCAAATATATCGATTCGATCAATGTCTTGGGTGATTCGATGGAGCCTACTTTTTATGAAAACGATATGGTTTTTATTAACCGTTTACAAAAAGATATCAAAAAAGGGGGTGTGTTTGTGGTTTCGACGCCCAATGGGCTTTTTATTAAACGATTGGCACTGAGGGCAGACGGTATGCTCGAACTCATCTCTGACAATCCACTCTATACGCCGGAGTCTATCGATGCACAAAGCGTAGAGGTTATTGGGCGTGTCGTGGGGAGTATGCGTAGTTTTTGATAGCGGATCGGGACTCCCCGATCCGGTAATTATGCTTCTAAAATTTTAATACTTTTAATCTCGTCATTCATTTCGATGCTATCGAGTGTTTTGAAGCTCTCATCATCTCCTTTTTCGATTCCGCCGAAAACGGTGTGAACGCCGTCAAGGTGAGGGCAGGGGACGAAGCAGATAAAAAATTGACTTCCACCTGTATCTCGACCGGCATGTGCCATTGAGAGTGTACCTTTTTCATGTTTATGAACATTTTTATCGCACTCACAAGGGATCGCCCAGCCCGGTCCGCCGGTACCGGTACCGTGAGGGCATCCACCCTGTGCCATAAATCCCGGGATCACTCTGTGAAACTTTAGCCCGTCATAAAAGCCGTCGTTTGCCAGTGTTGCAAAGTTGGCAACGGTGATGGGTGCCTCATCGGGGTAGAGCTTGATCTTCATATCGCCTTTATTGGTTTGAATGAGTGCGTATGCAAATTTTGCCAGCTCTTCGTCACTATAGTTATACTCTTTAAGATTTGCCATTGTTGTGAATATCCTTTGTTTGTGTATGATTTTTAAACGGACTATTATAGCAAAAAAATTTGGTATAATAAGCGAAAAAGAGATGGGTATGTTGTTAATCAAAAATGCAACCATAGTAAACAGTTCAGAAGAGGAGCGGGTGGATCTCTTGATTGAGGGAGATCGGATTGTGCAGATTGCCTCGGAAATAAGGCATAATGAAGCAGAAGTTTTGGATATTGAGGGGAACTATCTGTTGCCGGGGATTGTTGATCTCAATGTTCGTCTCAAAGATAACCTCTTTAAAATGGATCATATTGATAGATTGGTTCAAAAAGCGAAAAAATCGGGAGTCACGACGCTAGGATTAATGCCCGATTTTCATCCGGCTTTGGAGAGCGAAACTTTGATGGAGCTACTTCAAAGCAAGCTTGAGAAGATGCGCTTAGATATCAAGGTAGCTGTCAAAGGGAGTAAAAATAGTTCAGAAAAAGAGATGAATGATGTAGCGATTATGCTTCATAAGGGGGCATCGCTTCTATATGAGGACTCCTCAACCGATAGCAATATTTTAAGGCGCGTGATGCAGTATGGGAAGATGAAGGGAGTGCCTTTACTTTGTCGATGCGACAATCCCCAGCTCAATGATAGCGGCGTGATGAATGATGGTGAGATCGCTGCAAAATTAGGTTTGGCGGGTATCACCAAGATCAGTGAGATCAGTGAAGTGGCAAAAGTGGCGCAGATGGCGAACTACTACGGAGTAAAGACGGTTTTTCAGACACTCTCAACCAAAAAATCACTGGATATCATTGCGCAAGAGGGCGGTGAGTGTTTGAGTGAAGTTTCGATTTTGCATCTGATATTTAGCGATCAAGCGTGTGAAGGTTTCCATACGCTTGCTAAGGTTTTTCCCCCTTTTCGGGAGGGGAATGAAAGGGTAGGGCTTCTCCAAGCACTCCAAGAGGCTAAGATCGACCTACTTACTGCCATGCATAGTGCAAAATCTTATAACAGTAAAGATGTCGCTTTTAACGATGCAACTTTTGGGGTTGATTCGCTTGAATATTTTCTATCTCTTTGTTATACCTATTTGGTTAAAGCGGGGTATCTTTCATTGGGTAAATTGATGGAGATGATCGCAACCACACCGGCGCAAAAGGTATTAGGTCTAGATAATCTAGGTGAGGTTAAAGAGGGGTATATTGCCAATTTGGTCATTTTTAATCCTCATACAATCGAGACGATCAATAATCCCCAGTCACTCTTTCATCAGATGCGATTAGAGGGGGAGGTTGTTGGGACAATTTATCAGGGGCAGAGGATTTGAGTTACTTTTCGTAATGGTTGCATAAAATAGCATTTTTTGTTCTTTTTAATTGCTATGTTTATAGTTTGATTTGTTGCTCAGATAATTAAAATGGTTATGACTTTTCTACTTGTAGAGATATGCTTCTATGATTAATCTAATTCCTTTTTGTGTCGATCCTTGGTAAATAGATAAACAAGGGAAGGTTTAATCAAATGAATATCAATGCAATCAAGGATAGATGTTGCAATCAAAGTCTCCTTTATATTGAGGATGATGATGGGCTTCGCGAGAGCAATCAAATCATTTTTGAAGCACTTTTTCAAAAGGTTTGGGTTGCGAAAAACGGTGTTGAGGGCTTAGAACTATTTCAACAAAAAGAGATCGATTTTGTGATTACTGATTTGAATTTACCGATGATGAACGGTGTGGAAATGTTGAAGCGTATTTTTGCCCTTAATCCCGAACTTCGGACGATTGTCTATACTGCTTATAAAGAGTATGAATATCTTGAGGAGTTACGCTCTCTACATATCGATATGTTTCTCTCTAAGCCATCAAGTCGAGAAGAGATTTTAAGTGCTATTTGGAAAGTAAGTTATAGTAGTCAAAAAGAGATAGCTTAGCCGAAGATTCGACTAAGCCAAAGATTTTAGGATAAGCTTTAAATTAGAAGCTTACACCCAAAGATTTCATTACTTCGTGAGTCAATCCACCCACTGCAAGTCCGTTTTGTTTTTGATAAGCACGAACTGCTTGTTTTGTCAATGTTCCATAGATACCGTCAATTGGACCATGATAGAGACCTTTTGCGGCAAGTGCTCTTTGAACACCCTCTATAGTTGATGTACCCATGTGTGATTGACATACAACTTTCTTCCAAACCACTTTGCTTGGTGATACCATTTGTCGCTTAGTGATGTTAGAGTATGCTTCTGGAATAGTGATTCTCTTAACTTGTGCAGGTTGTACAAGTTTTGTAACTGTAATATTTTTGTAAACAGCTGGAATCTCAACCTCTTTAGTTGTTGCAGGTTGATCTACAACAGTTTTTGTAATAGTTCTGTATTGTGCAGGGATAACAATTTTACATACTTGGTGACCGGTATATTTACCGTTAGCGTGCTCACCCACTTTAACCCATGAGAATGTAGGATCAGATGCTTTTGTTCGTACTGTGTAAGTTGCAGTTTGCTCTGGTACAGGAATCCTTTTTACTGTTGCAGGAGCAGCAAGTTTTCTTACTTTAATTGTTTTGTAAACTGCCGGAATATCAATAACTTTTGTTGTCGCCGGAGTTTTTACAACTCTCTTAGTTACAGTTTTGTATCGTGCGGGGATAGTAACAAGACACATAACACCACAGTCATTGTTTCTTCCGTTACATTTTGATTTCTTCCACATTGTTTTTTCTGGCTCAACCAAAACTTTTTCAGTAACAGTCTCATAAGTAGCAGGAACTTTTACAATTCTTTGACTTGCCTCTTTTACGAGAACTTTTTCCTCTTCGTAAGTATATTTAGCAGGAACAACCGCAAGCTTTTCGTATGCCTCTTTAGAAACATATGATTGTGTTTGTGTTGTATATTTTGCAGGTGTAAAATACTCTCTGTAGCAGGTACCTGGAGCCATACCGTCGATATCAGCACCGCCTGTTTTTGCAGCAGCAAGAATCTCAGGTGAAACAGGGATATTGTTTTTAAGACCTGTCTGCCATCTAACCTCTTCCTCTTTAACAAGAACTTTCTCAGTTGTTGTTTTGAAAGTTGCAGGAATAACACTCAATCTTGTAGCAGCTTCTTGAACGAGTACTTTCTCTGTTCCTGTACCATACTTTGCAGGAATGATTTGTAATCTTTCACTTGCCTCTTTTGTGAGTACTTTCTCAGTTGTAGTTTCAAACTTTGCGGGAATGATAACTTTTGCATAACACTCACCTGGCTGTGCATTGGGGATTACGACCTCCATATCATCAGCAACTAGTCCACTAGCACCAACAGTTAAAGATACGGCTAAAACTGCGGATAATTTGTAATTCTTCATTCTACATCCTTTTAAATTTTTATAGACGGTTCGATTATACAAGTTTAAACTTAGTAGTGCAATAAAAGATATTGAATAACTCTTTTATTTAAACTATTTTTAATTTTTAGCCTATAAATGAAGTATGCTATGGATAATCTTTTTATGAATAGTGGCTTTCCCACATAAATTCCACATATATAATGTATGCGTTAGAAGATAAAGAGCATTTCTTACAATAGGAAAGAGAAAGCATTTTTGTTGTAGAATCGCCAAAAATTATAATAAAAGAAGGAATATAACAATGGCAATAACAGTCTATTATGACAAAGATTGTGATCTAAATATCATAAAAAGCAAAAAAGTAGCAATGATTGGATTTGGAAGTCAAGGACATGCGCATGCTGAAAACTTAAGAGATAGTGGCGTTGAGGTGATTGTCGGACTTAAGGAGGGCGGGAGCTCCTGGGGAAAAGCGGCGGCAAAGGGCTTTGATGTAATGAGTGTTGCTGAAGCGACTAAACAAGCGAATGTGATTATGATTCTTTTGCCTGATGAGATTCAGGCGACTATTTTCAAAAATGAGATTGAGCCAAATCTCAACCCCGGTGATACGATTGCCTTTGGTCACGGGTTTAATATCCACTACGGTCAAATCATTCCCCCCAAAGGGATCGACTGTATCATGGTCGCGCCAAAAGCACCGGGACATACGGTACGAAGTGAATTTGTCAGAGGTGGCGGAATCCCTGATCTTGTTGCGGTTGCACAGGATGAGAGCGGTCAAGCACTTGAGTTGGCAAAGAGTTATGCCTCGGCTATCGGCGGTGGTCGAACCGGTATTATCCATACCACTTTCAAAGATGAAACAGAGACTGACCTCTTTGGAGAACAGGCGGTCTTGTGCGGTGGTGTGACATCACTTGTACAAGCGGGATTTGAGACATTGACCGATGCGGGTTATGCACCTGAGATGGCGTACTTTGAGTGTTTGCATGAGTTGAAATTGATCGTTGATTTGATGTATGAGGGTGGAATTGCTAATATGCGTTACTCTATCTCTAATACCGCTGAATATGGTGACTATGTCAGCGGTCCTAGAGTGATCAATGATGAGAGCAGAAAGGCGATGAAAGAGATACTCAAAGAGATTCAAAACGGTGTCTTTGCGAAAGATTTTGTTCTTGAAGGGCAGTGTGGATATCCTCGTATGAATGCCGAGAGAAATAATGCCAAAGCATCTCTTATTGAGCAAACAGGTGAGAAGCTGCGAGATATGATGCCGTGGATCACTGCAAATAAAATTATCGATCAAGAGAAAAACTAAAAAGGTTATACTAATGGGTGAAGTTATTACAGTCACTTCAGGGAAGGGAGGCGTTGGAAAATCGACCCTCTCAGCCAATCTTTCTGTCGGTCTTGCAGAGGCGGGGAAGAAGGTGATAGCCGTTGATTTCGATATCGGCTTGAGAAATCTCGATATGATTTTGGGATTGGAGAACCGTATTGTTTACGATGTGATAGATGTGATGGAGGGGCGGTGTAATCTTCCTCAAGCACTCATTAATGATAAACGCTCAAAAAATCTCTACTTTTTACCGGCTTCTCAGACTAGTGATAAAAATATCTTGGAGAAGGATAAGGTTGCTAAGCTTATTGAAGATCTGAAAAAGGAGTTTGATTTTATAGTCCTTGATTCACCGGCGGGTATCGAGAGTGGCTTTGAACACTCAATCTTTTTGGCGGATCGTGCAATTGTCGTTACGACTCCGGATGTCTCAGCGGTTAGAGATGCCGATCGGGTGATTGGGATTATCGATGCCAAGAGCAAAAAGGCGCAAGAGGGCAAAGAGGTGCAAAAGCATGTCGTGATCAATCGTCTCAAACCTGAGATGGTGGAGAACGGAAGCATGTTGAGTGTCGATGATGTGTTGAGTATCTTGGCGCTACCGTTGATAGGTATTATCCCCGATGATGAGGGGATTGTGACTTCGACGAATGAAGGTGAGCCTATCTTTTACAACCAAAAATCCAAAGCAGCGGAAGCCTATCGCCGGATCACCAAAAGGGTCTTGGGTGAGGAGGTCTCTCTAATGGAGATTAGATCGGAGAAAAGAGGCTTCTTTAAAAGGTTGTTTGGATGACACTGTTTGAGAGAATCTTTGGTCGTAAAAAAGTAGATGAATCTGCTGATAAAGCAAAATCTCGTTTGATGGTTATGCTTGCGACTGAAAGGGCGGATTGCAGTATTCCCTATTTGGAAGATTTGAAGCGAGAAATTATTGCTGTAGTGAAAAAATATACGCAAACAGCTGATGTCAATATCCGTACTGAGAAGCAAAATGAAGTCGATATGTTGGAGCTTGAAATTTCTTTAGGTAAAAACTAGGTTTCAATGAAAAATAGCTCTATTATGCTCTTTGTCGGGGTGTTGTTTTTTACCTCCCTTATTTTTTTTAAACGCTATTATGGTAGTACCGATCGGAAACAAGCAACGAAAAATCAAAAAGTTTCTGAGAAACCGATGATAACGCCGATAGCGAAAAAAACAACTCCTTTACAAACTGCTTCTTTATCAGACAATAGTGTTGCCATGGAGACAACAGTCCTTGAAGTGAAGCCTTCGATCTATATTCAAGCGACGGAAGTCGCTGATTATGAAGAGGCAAAAAAGCATCAAACTAAAGATTTTAATATAAGTAAATCTAATTCATTGGTGCCGTTGTGTAAAATTCAAAAAAAAGTGCCGATGCATCATCGACTCGATGATGGCATCAAACGCTTAGCAATCATTATGGATGATATTGGCAATACTCGACAGGCAAGTCATCTCAAAGTGCTCCGTCTCCCTATTACCCCCTCAATCTTTCCAGCAACAAGTGATCATCCGAATACACCGCAAATTGCCAAGGATTTTCATCACTATATGGTGCATTGTCCGATGGAGGCATTTCATTTTGCGAGACCGGAAAAGGGAACCTTGAAAGTGAAAGACTCACTTGAGAAGATCAAGGAGAGGGTTGCGACAATCTATCAAGATTTTCCGGAAGCGATCGCATTTAACAACCACACAGGCAGTAAATTTACCTCCGATCCAGGTGCAATGCAAAAACTCTTTTGTGCACTCAGTAGTTATAAAATCCATTTTGTCGATAGCAGAACGGCACCGCGTACTTACGGCAAAGAGATGGGTAAAGTATACCATACCAAGGTCTTTTGCCGTGACATCTTCCTTGACAATAAACCTGATGTCGGCTATATCCGATCACAACTCGAAAAGGCGATTAAAATTGCAAAGAAACGAGGATGGGCGATCGCTATTTGTCACCCTCGTAAGGAGACATTCAAAGCACTCAAAGGGATCAAGCCGTTATTGCACGGGGTCAAACTCGTCTATATGGATCAGCTCTACTAAGATGCAAACAGTTCAAAAATTACCGTCTAGTTTAGAGGGGCTAAAGAAACCGGTTGAGCAACTCTATTACCGTGGTGATCTCTCTCTGCTTGAGATGCCACTTATCTCAATAGTCGGTACCCGTAAACCTAATAGCTATACCAAAGATATGACCTATACGCTCTCAAAAAAACTCTCACAAGCCGGCTATGTGATCGTAAGCGGTGCAGCAATGGGTGTTGATGCGATTGCACACCAGGGAGCATTCCCCCGTACGATAGCGGTGATGGCAAATTCACTCGATATCTACTATCCCGCAGTCAATCGATCGCTTATTGAGAAGCTTTCTAAGTCAAGTCTTATTTTGAGTGAATATTCGCCTACTACTAAAGCGACGCGCTACTCCTTTGTGCATCGCAATCGTATTGTTGTGGCATTGGGTCAGATATTGATCATCACCCAAGCCGATTTGGAGAGTGGAAGTTTGCGTAGTTTTGAGTATGCCAAAGCGATGGGCAAAGAGGTCTATGTGCTTTCGCACCGGATTGGGGAGAGCAGGGGGACGCAGATGCTTGTAGAGAGCGGTGAGGCGAAGCTTATCACCGATCTAAACCGGTTTTTGGAGGAGATCGGAGCGGTACAAGAGAAGAGTGAAATCGCAGAAGAGGATTTTCTCTCTACACCCAAACCGCTCAAAGAGGCACTCAAACACTTTGGCCCAAAGCTCTATGAGATGGAGCTAGAGGGTATCGTCGAGATAAAAGATCTCAAAGTGAGACGATTATGAAGATTGCTTCATTGGATATTGGATTGAAGCGCATCGGAGTGGCACTGAGTTTGGATGGCAAATCGGTGATTCCCCAAAACGCTATCTTGAGAAAAAATCGCAACCAAGCCGCAAGAGAGGTTTCAGAGTTTCTCAAAGCGTGGGAGATCGACACACTGGTCGTAGGGTTGCCGATCGGTGGGAGCAGTGAGGAGGAGATGAAGCGAAGATTTACCCATTTTATCTCATTGCTCTCGTTTGAGGGATCGGTTCACTTTCAGGATGAATCAGGCAGTAGCGAAGAGGCAAAAGATCGCATGACGGGTGTGACGAAACAAAAGAGAGACGGCAGGATCGACTCGATCGCAGCGCAGATCATTTTGGAGCGGTGGCTGGGATGTTTGTAGATTCTCGCATTTTGGTTGCATTACAGTTTGGATCGGCGATCTGTATGCTTGTACCGAGTGAGAATCAGCAAATCTTTGCTTATTGGTGGGTATTTTGTGTTGCTTCGATCCTCTTTTCGTTGTGGATCTTTATTCATAACCGTGTAGGCAACTTCAACATCGTCCCAGAGATCAAACAAAATGCAGAGCTGATCCGTAGCGGTCCCTACCGATGGATTCGCCATCCGATGTACTTTGCGCTATTGCTCTTCTTTTTGGGGATACTTTTAGGCTATTTTAACTTGGGGAATCTTTTTTGTTTTGCTATATTGATCACAGCAGCTCTACTAAAAGCAATCAAAGAGGAGCAACTTTGGTTAGCACATCACCCGGAATATAAGCACTATCTCTCTCAAACCAAGCGGATTATTCCATTTATTTGGTAAGTATATCCCCTTTGTTGCAAATCGTAGCATCTATCTTGTAAATTTTATTATCATTAAATATATTTTATGTAAATTTAAATTCTCCTTTTGCGCTGTCGATTTCCGTTCTAATGCATATTAAGCATAGGGAGGAGAATGCATGAGATTTAAATTTGCTATATTATCGATACTGGCTATAGGGGGGGAAGTGTTGCCTATTTTAGCCTAAACGCAACCAATGAAAATAATAGAAAAATAGATACAACTTCATCACAACTAGAGAGCATAGACGACACTTATATACCACAATCATCGCTCTTGGACAACCAGACACAATCGTCAAAAATAGAAAAGCAGATAACACACGATAAATATAAAAATGCCACAACAGATGAACAGGTACAAGCTCTTCTTGATGAAGCAGATACTTATATCAAAAAAAACCATCTTTCACTGCCGGAAAAACCATCTGCACCATATCAAAACCCACAGATTGACAAACAGATGCAGGAGATTGATGCAATTTTACAAGAGAGTCAAGAACTGCTTGATTCGGCAGATCAAGAGGAGGCATCGATATGAGACAAATTTTTATTAGTATTTTATTGGTTGTTTCATTTTTTTCAGGAACTCTTTTTGCCTCTAGTGTAGCAAATCTCAAAGGGGTCGCGTCGGTTGAGCAAGGTACGATGCATTACTCTATAGAAATATTGACTCCTCCCGGAATTGCAGGTGTAGAACCAAAACTATCTTTTGAGTACAACCAAAATGGTGGTAACGGCATCATGGGTAAAGGGTGGTCGATAGGCGGTCTCTCTTCGATATCCAGATGCGGTTCTACTGTCGCACAAGATAAGAAAAACAGAGGAGTGAGATTTAATAAAGAGGATAACTACTGCTTAAACGGACAAAGATTGATCGCCGTGCAAGGCAGAAAAGGTGAAGAGGGTACTGAATATCGTACGGAGATAGATTCGTTTAGTAAAATCATCTCATATGGATCAGGACGAAATGGACCCGATCACTTTGTTGTTTATACAAAGTCAGGAGATATCTACGAGTATGGTGCTACACGCAATTCACAGGTGACGACATCTAACGGCACACCTTTTATGTGGCTTGTCAATAAAATCTCAGATCGCCTTGAGAATAGAAATGATATCAAGTTCTCTTACAATAGTGAGAAAGCGATTCAAACCATCAGCTATGCAAACAGTCACAATAAAATTGTTTTTAACTATAACACGGATCGTTCTGATCAAAAGTTGATATATATAGGTGGCAAGGCATTTTCTTATAAGAAAAAGTTAGAGAGTGTGAAGATCTATGCATATGACAAAAATATTCGGACATATAATATGCGCTATCAAATGGGAGCACATGATGGACTTAAGCTCTTACAGATACAGGAGTGTGATAGAGGAGAGTGTCTCAAGCCGATAAAGTTTACATACGGTAGTCATGCTACCAGCCAGTCAAATGATACATTTTCTACCTACGGCATCAAGAGTACCAAACATATTTTTAATGCTGATTTTAACAATGACGGTATATCGGACTTATATATTTTAGACGGGTATGGTAGTACAGACATGATAAAGCTAGGCTCAAGGGATGGCAATTTTCAAAAAGGTACTATCAATACACATCTAAATTTAGGCTCAAACCTACTTTTTGCCGACATTAACGGTGACGGTTATACAGATATTTTAGAGATTCATAGAAAATATATAGGATATAGACAGGGTAACGGCAAAGGAAGATTTGGAACTGAAAAAAATATTGCTTCTATTGCTGCACATAGCAATGAGGTTCGGCTAGGGGACTTTGACGGCGATGGTAAAGTAGATATATTGTGCAAGGTAAGAAATACAGTCAGAAGGATGAAGAGTTATGAATATTTTTATAGGTATTATCTTATTACCCCACTTAATAAAAGAATTTTCGAAGTAAGTCTTGGTGCTCCCAAAAGATATAGTATGACGGGTATAGCTGCTTCATATTCTGGATATGATGGATTGGGTGTAGCAGATATAAACAATGATGGATTAACAGATATCATAAAAAATGATGAAATTTGGCTCAATCAAGGACGAAAGAATTTTGTTCGTATTCAAAATATTGATAGTAAAGGAAATATTTTTTATCGTAGTCGTTTAAAAGATATAAAATTTGTAGATTTTAATAGAGATGGTTATTTAGACATTTATGCAACTTATTATAAAAAAGATGATGCTATTTGGTTAAACGACGGAACCGGTCACTTTAAAAAACAGGACTTTCCTGTCAACTATGGAAAATATGAGGGTGATTTGGTTTTTGCCGATTTTGATCAAGATGGCTATACAGATATCTATGATCAGAGATCAAAAGAGTTGTGGATCAATCAGGCAAACTGGACAAACGGATGGGAGGAAAAATTTCAACTCTCCGATACTTTTTATGCAAATATCGGCAAGAAAAATCTACTATTTGGAGATTTTAACGGTGACGGTGCGATAGATATTTTAGATGCGCATGGTGAGGTTATGTGGTTTAATGCACTTCATCGTGAATTTTTGAGTTCTATTACTGACTCATTTGGTAATAAAACAGAGATCACATATAAGCCACTGACCGATTCTTCAATCTATAGTCGAAATACTTCCGGTCACTATTATGGGAGTAGTGCGTATGTCGTTTCTCAGATCAAAACTTCTCATAGTGGCAAAATAGTAGAGAATCTTTCCTATCATTATTATAATTTAAAAGTAGATTTGAAGGGGCGTGGTGTCTTAGGGTTTGAGCGGATTGATATAACTGACCATATACATAAGAGAGTTGAAAAGATATCTTATGCGCAGTGGTTTCCTTTTATAGGTTCGATTATCAGCAATGAAAGCTATTTGGAAAGTGGAACAAAGATATTATCAGCACATAACAATTATGCGCAAATCGGTAAAAAAGTTCGTAAAGTATATTTGGTTAAAAGTGTTACAGATGATTATCTAAAAAATATTAAAACTACGACTGACTACACATATGATGGCTATGATAATGTACTCGCTTTAAGTGTTACAACTTTAGACAAAAATAGTCATGAAACTTTTGTCAAAATGACTACCAACAGGTATGATAATGATCCCTATCGATGGATTCTCGGTCGTCTACTCTCCTCTAGTGTTACACACGAGGGAGGTGATGTCGATACACATATCCAAAAAAGCTCAGAGTTCACCTATAATGATGACGGACTTCTTGAGAGTGAAACGATCAGAGGTGACGGCAAGGAACTCACCAAAAGATATCAATATGACAGATATGGCAATAAAATCAAAGAGACACTAAGCGGTAGTGATATTAAAGATAGAACGACACGATATATTTACGATGACAACGGTCACTTTCTCAAAAAAATGATAAAACCACTAGGAATGAGTGAGTCATATATTTGGGATAAGGGACTCGGGAAGATGCGATCTATGACGCCAAACAATAATTCTAGATTAAAAGCAACTTATACCTATGATCCTTTCGGTAGACCTCTTTCAAAAACTGTACCGGGTGAGGGAACAACAACCTATCGATACAGCTGGGCAACTAATGCACCAAATAGTCTCTATAAGATCACAGTCACTGCACCGGGAAGTGCACCGGTGAGCACTTATTATGATAGTTTTGATAGAAAAGTGCGCACTGAAAAGATAGGCTTTGACGGTAGAAAAATCTATGAAGATAAATACTTCAATGAAAAGGGAGAACTCTATCAGAGCACAATACCGTACTATCAGGGTGAAAAGGTGGTATGGGTGCTCTACAAATATGATAATTTTGGTAGACCGATATCCACATGTGAACCATCCCCGCAATATGGACACAAATGTACAAAAATCAGTTATAACCGCCTTACGACTACCACCACAAATGCCAAAGGTCAAACAAAAAAGGTAACTAGAAATGCCCTAGGCAAAACGATCTTGGTCAAAGATGCGATGGGAAATGAGATCAGGTACGAATATGATGCTATCGGAAATTTACGCTTCACAACCAATGGAAATGATCCTTCAATTGAAACACAATATGATGCATTTGGCAATAAAACCTATATGAATGATCCGGATATGGGTGAATGGCACTATAGCTATAATGTCCTAGGTGAGCTAATCTCCCAAACAGACGCAAAAGGGCAAAAGACAAAACTCTCCTACGATACACTCGGACGACTGATCAAAAAAGACTCTGGAAGTTTGCACTACCGATGGAGCTATGATAGTACCTTCAAAGGTAAACTCGCTAAAGAGAGTAGCAATAAAGGATTTAGTAAAAGTTACAAATATGATCGATTCGGTAGAGTGGTCGCTCAAACCACGACAATCGATCATCATACCTATACCGAAAAGTTTGCATACGATAAGGTAGGGAGAGTGGTATCGGTAACTAAACCTAAAAAGTTTCTCATAAAATATGATTATAATAAATTCGGCT
>JALVVN010000008.1 GCA_027023405.1 Campylobacterales bacterium | reverse complement strand
CCGTCATCACCGGAGAGACTTGATAAAAACCTAAAAGTGACAAAAATTCACCGACAAAACCGATAGTCAACGGTAAGCCAACCGATGCCATCAACATAATTCCAAAAATAGTCGCATATCGAGGCATGACAGAAGCCAATCCACCAAACTCACTCATCAATTTCGTATGTCGTCTATCATAGATCACACCAACCAACATAAAGAGTGCCCCACTGACGATACCGTGGCTAATCATCAAAAAGAGCGAACCGCCGATTCCCACTGTATTCATCGCAAAAGTACCTATCATTATGACACCCATGTGTGATACGGAACTATAAGCGATAACCTGCTTCATATCCTTCTGTGCAAACGCTACCATTGCCGTATAGACAATCATAATCAATGACAGGATTGCAACTGGGACAATATAATGCACTGAAGCATCTGGCAGCATAGGAAGTGAAAATCGTACAAATCCGTAAGTACCCATTTTCAAAAGTACTGCTGCCAAGATGACTGAACCGATAGTAGGTGCTTGACCGTGCGCGTAAGGAAGCCATGTATGAAACGGGAACATCGGAACTTTGATAGCAAAACCGATAAAGAAAGCACCAAATAACCAAAGTTGCGCATGATAAGGAAAAGCGAAATTTTGCCAATCCTCAATTGAGAAACTCCAAACACCTGTCGCATCATGATAAAGGTGTGCGGCATACAATATACCAACAAGCATAATCAATGAACCGGCAAAAGTATAGAGAAAGAATTTTACCGCCGCATAAATTCGTTTATCTGCACCCCATGCACCGATAATATAAAGCATCGGAACAAGGGAAAGTTCCCAAAATAGATAGAAAAGAATCACATCTAATGCGGCAAAAACGCCGACCATTGTCATCTCGAGAAACATGATCGAGATCACAAGGTTTTTGTACTCTTTTTTAATCGTCAAGCCAATCAGTGCGATAAGCGTCATGAAAGTACTCAACACAATCAAAAAGAGTGAAATGCCATCGACTCCTAAATCATAATTAATACCAAAGCTTGAAATCATTGATCCATGCTCTCTAAATTGGTAGCCTGTTGCATGTGTATCAAACCCTATCCAAAGAAGCAAAGAGAGTAAAAACTCTAGCGTTGCAATCGCAATCGCATATGCTTTAATACTCTTTCTATCTATCATAAAACCTAATATTCCGCCAACTGCGGGGAAGAATATGAGTAGTGTTAATAGTGTATTCATTCCTAATGCTCCTTATATTCCAGGGCTAAAAATAAGTAGTGTTGCCATCAACACTGCCATTCCAAGCGCCATCCATTTTAAGTTTGTAGAGAGGTTACCACTCTGCATCCATCTCGCCTTATCACCCGTTTTATAAATCACTCCCGCAATGAAATCTACTGTTGCATCTACAATTTTGACATCGATTTTCTTCCATGCAAACTCTGAAAGCTTTGCATAAGGCTTCATAATCTTCTCAGCATAAAACTTAGGGATATAGTATTGATTTCTCAGAATATCCATGACCCCAATCTTCTCAAAGAACTCATCAAAATCGCCTTTTGAGAATTTTGTCACTGCCAAGGCAATTCCGCTTATCGCAATACCCAAAGTCACAACCAATAAGAAAAGAAAAGCAAAAGTGCTGACATGCGGTTCATATTCCGGTAGAACATGCTCGGTCACATACTCCATCACCGAGTCCTCAAAGAAGCCTGCGATGACTGCCAAAATAGCCAAAGGAATCATCGCTGCTATCACGAACGGATAGGCTTCATGCGGATGATGCTCTTCAGGAGTAAAGCGCTCTTTACCTGTAAAGATCAACATAAACATTCTAAAACTGTAGTAAGCGGTCATACCGGCACCTAACCATAGCATAATCCAAAGGAAGTAATGGTTTTGCGAAAATGCTGTTTCCAAAATCTTATCTTTTGAAAAGAATCCTGCAAATGGCCAAATTCCTGAAAGCGCCAATGACGCTACCGTCATAATACTCATTGTCCACGGCATATGCTTACCCAGACCACCCATCTTTTTAATATTGAGCTCATCATCCATTGCATGCATCACATTACCTGCCCCCAAAAAGAGAACAGATTTAAAGAAAGCGTGTGTCATCAAGTGAAAAAGTGCGATCCAATACGCCCCCAATCCAGCTGCCACAAACATATACCCTAACTGCGACAGGGTTGAGTAGGCGATGATGCGTTTCATATCGAGATTGACGAGCGCCATCGATGCGGCAAAAACTGCAACAAATGCACCCAAACAAGCGATAAAGTAGCCGACATTAGGAATCAACATATAGATATCGTGTGCACGAACGACAAGATAGACACCTGCCGTTACCATCGTCGCTGCGTGAATCAAAGCTGATACCGGTGTAGGACCCTCCATCGCATTGGCAAGCCAAGTGTGAAGTGGAAATTGCGCCGATTTACCCATTGCACCAATAAAAAGGAAGATCCCGATAGCAGTAATCGTACCGCTACTGAGATGACCGATATTGGCAAATACTTCATCATATTGTAGTGTACCGAGATTCCAAAAGATCAAAAAGATACCGATAAGCATACCGAGATCGGCAATTCTGTTCATGATAAACGCTTCATTTGCGGCATACGAAGGTGATACCGCAGGATTGATATCGGTCGATACATCCGGTTTGTGGTACCAATGCCCAATCAATAGCCATGAGCAGACACCCACCCCTTCCCATCCGATAAACAGACCTAAGAAGTTATCACTCATCACCAAAATCATCATTGAAAATACAAAAGCGGAGAGATAAGAGAAATACCGGTTAAATCCTTTATCATGATCCATATAACCAATCGAGTGGATATGAACGAGTGTTGAAACCGTTGTGACAGTTACCATCATAATAATAGAAACCGGATCAGCCAAAAAGCTAAAATCGACATGGAAATTACCGGCTCCTATCCATGTGAAGAGTTTTGCGTGAACCGCCTCTTCACTATTGATATTTAATAGTAACTTCATCGATGCCAACCATGATACAAATAACAATCCCGATGTTACGATACCGGTAATGAGCATCTTCGGCTTTCTTGCAAAAAGCGATGCAAAGAGTGAGCCCACCAATGGAGCAAACAGTGCGATATATAGATATTTCTCCATCATTAACCTTTCATCTTTTGTAGTGTTTCTAGATCAATACTGCCACTTCTCTTATACCACAAGACAAGCAATCCAAGACCGACCGCTACTTCACTAGCCGCTACAGCAATAATAAAGAAGGCAAACATTTGACCTGTCAAATCGTGATAAAACTTTGAGATCGCTGCAAGTCCGACATTTACCGCATTAAGCATAATCTCTGTTGAGAAGAAGAGTAGAAGTAGATTCTTTCTTCTTATCACACCTGTCAAACCTATCGCAAAAAGTATCGCTGATAGTACCAAATAATGCGTGAGCGTGATCATTTCTCCTCCTTAATATCAAATTCCTCTTTCTCAATCTGAGAATCAAGCTTGAGGGTAATACTGTCATCCATCTTTTTACCGACAAGAATAATACCGGCAATCATGGCAACCAAAAGCATCACTGCCGCCAACTCAAAGGGGACAAGATATTTTGTAAAAAGTACAATACCTACCGCTTGAGGATTGTTGGCACCAAAAAGATCAGGATTACTCAAAGGAGCATCAAGCATCAAATGATCACCTACAAATGGAGCGACAATAATTCCGACGACCAAAAAAGCACTGGCAATACTCAAGCCATAGACAATCTTCTGATCTTTTTTGTTCTCTTTGATTTCAGTCGTCGAATCCAAAAACATCATACCAAATGCATACAGAGCCATCACGGCACCGGTATAGACAATAATTTGAACAATACCCAAAAAGTCAGCATCAAGCAAAAAGAAAAATCCGGAAATTAGGATCATTCCGGCAGCCAATGCACTCATTGCATAGAGCGCATTTTGACTAAACACCACCACTAAAAACATCCCGATCGTTAAAATCGAAAAGAGATAAAATGCAACCGTTTCAAACATCACTCATCCTTTAATATGCCAATGGCGCTTTTTTAATATTTTCATCTGCATTGGGGCTCACGGAACCAAAGCCTTTAAACTCTGTCTGTTTACCTGCTTTGAAGATATCCATCGGCGTAACCAAATCCGCCATTCCCAAAAATTGCGCTCTCTGCTCACTTGCCACCTCATACTCTTGTCCGTGCGTGATCGCCAACTCAGGACACACTTCCGCACAATAACCGCAATAGATACAGCGACCGAGATTCAGCGTCCAACTATTAACAACTTTTCTACCCTTTGCACCATATTTGGTTTTGATCTCAATACAGTTAGAGATACAAATTTTTTCACATAAACCACAACCGATACAAGCTTGGTTTCCACTCTCAAGCAGTCGCTTGATCTCATGAAGTCCTCGAAACCGTGGTGAAATCGGAAGCTTTTCCATCGGATATTGCACCGTGTGAATATCAAACTTCACCATCTCTCGAAACACGATCCACAATCCCACAAAGAGTTCTCCTTTGAGCGATCGTTTAACAACGCGTTTAAACTTATCCTGCCAAGTTTTAGGAGTCTCTTCAACCTGCATATAGATATAGTCATTCGATATATCTCTGTTGTTATAATTTTTTAAATCCATCATTTTCTACTCCTAAATTAAAACTAAGCCTGTAATCACAATATTGACTACTGCCAACGGCATCAACACTTTCCAGCAAAGCCACATCAACTGATCGGGTCTGACATGAGGCCAAGCCGCGCGCACCCACAAAAATAAAAAGATCAAGAATGATACTTTGAGAATGATCGCCAAACCACCAGGGATAAATCCCCATGGGTTAAAACCACCCAAGAAAACCAGTGATGCCACAAATGCTACAGTGAACATATTGGCATATTCACCGATCGCAAAAAGTCCCCAGCGCATACCGCTATACTCTGTCGCATATCCGGTAACGACCTCCGCCTCATGCTCCAAAAGATCAAACGGTGTTCTGTTAGTCTCTGCATATCCGGCAATCAAATAGAGAATAAACGCAATTGGTTGTGTCCAAACAATCCAACCGTGATCGGCTTGATAGTTATTGATATCGATGAGTGAAAGTGAACCGACCATCATCAACGGAGCGATAAGTGACAAACCGGTCACTACCTCAAATGAGAGCATCTGTACTACCGTTCTCGCCGCACCCAAAAGCGACCATTTGTTGGTCGATGCCATACCACCGAGTAGTGGCGCATACATACCGACTGCCATCACACCTACTACAAAAAGAATACCAATATTAACATCTGAAACAATCGGATGCACGACATGATCCGTAAAAGGAAGTTTAAAATCCGGTAAAAAAGGTACCGCACTCATCGCGATAAACGCCGTCGCTGCTGCAATTACAGGAGCGATCATAAAGATCGGCTTAATCGCATTTTGAGGAACGATGTCCTCTTTGGTAAAGAGTTTAATACCGTCCGCGGCAACTTGTAAAATTCCATAGGGACCGACATGCATCGGACCTAATCTGCGTTGCATAAATGCTAACACTTTTCTCTCAAAATAAGTCGTAATACCTGCCAATGCTGAGAAAACCAGCAAAATAACTACAACATTGATAATTGTTCCGATAATATATGCACTATCACTCATCTTACACCTTCCTTATTGTTGCTTTTTGAAATCGATATCCCTCGTTAAAGAGCTCCTCAGATGCGATCGCTGTATCAAAAGTCGGCAAATAGGGAATCTCTCCTGTGAGTTGTTTATCTAAAACCGCTTTGAGTATCAAACTCTTCTTGCCCACTTTCACTTCGACCTCATTCCCCTCTTGAAGTGAGAGTTTCTCCATCAGATCAGCGGAACAGTAGAGTCCACCCTCACTTTTTAGCTGATGCGCTTTGTTGGTAAAGGCATTAAACTGATTGATTGGATTGGAGAGATAGATCACGCTTCCTTTGAAAGAAAGCGGTTTTGCTAATGTTTCAATTTTCTCATCCGCTTTGACTGATTTGGCTTTGAGATCATAACCTCGTATCTCATTACCTCCATTATCATACATATTAGGAAGCGCATCAAAATATGCCATCATAAACCCTTTATTGCGCGGTAATTGTGGCGTATAGTCGATGGTATATTCTGCCTCTAGTCCGAGTGCATTCGCGAAATCATTGAGTGTGTAGCCTTTGTAGCTCACCGCGGCATGAGTCGGTACCACTTTTTGATTGATCGATGTAAATGTACCCTCTTGCTGATTAAGCGCAGGCATATCAAGATCACCCTCACCTAACGCACTTAAAACAAAATCTCCCGCTTGGTTATAACCGAGTACCTTTTTGCCTACTTTTTCATCCAAATCACAAATAAGTGAAACACCCAGTGTATTGGTCTGGCTTGGGATAAACATCACATCAAACTGTGTATAACGCGCAATGAGTCCTGCAATTTTTGCGATGTTCTCCGCATCCGGATGACGATAGAGATCGCTTCCCAAGATCAAAGTAAATCGATCTTTTTTCGCTAGCATCTTCTCCAATTTAGCGTCAAAATCTTCACCCAATCCCAGCACCTTTTCATCAAGATTGCTTATCGCATCTTGTACACCCTTGGGAAGTTCTTCCTCACTCATCGGCGCAAATGTTTGTAGAAGGTAGGCTAACACATGCGCTTCACTACCGGCTTGATTGTAGAGATGTGTCATATTTTTAGAGAATGTCTCAACAACACTATCGCCGACGGGATGAAAATAGAGCCCTGCTCCCTTATTCATCGTCATTGCGTTATTGACCGCAAACCCAACTGCCGGTGCATCATAACGAAGGTGTGTTCCGACTATCACTACAAAGTTACTCTCTTTAATTGTCGGCAATGTTGCATTGTAAAGTGAAGTCCCACTCGTTTGTGCGTATGCTTTGAGAAATTTTTGATAAGCAATCGCATCATCATTGACCAACTTAAGATCGTACTTCTCTTTGAGTTTTTGGAGGATCAGCGCCTCTTCATTCGTAATATAGCTATCAAATCGAATCGTATCCGCTTCATTTTTGACAAATTCAACCGCTTTTTCAAATGCCTCTTCATCTTTCCCGTCGACTCTATTTTCAAAATCAAATCCAAAGCGTGCAGCACCGCTCAAAGAGACATAGTGTGAATCATTAGTAACGCGATAAATTTTGTCTCTCTTCACCTCATAATACATCAATGAGCAATCGCTACTAAAAGGATTAGATGCGGGTATTCGTTCTAGCTCCCATGCATTGGAGGTGTATTGAAAATCGCTACTCACTAAAGCACCGACAGGACACACGGCAATACACTCGCCACACTCTTGACACTCCAGCGAATTGTCTTCATTGACCGTACCGATGATCGACTTTTGGAGTTTATTCCACATTGCATAAGCATCTTTTGGCATCTTCTCTTTATAATCTTTTGGAAGCGGTTCTCCACCTCTGGGCACTGTTTTGAGTACGCTATCTCCGATCATATCTTTACAGATAGTCACACACTTTTCACAGACGATACAAAGACCCGCATCATATTTCATCGGTCCCCAGTCGCGGATCGGTCTGAAAGTATCGGGAATGGCATAGTTTTGTTGGTTGATCCCCATGTAGAGTGTGTAGTTTTGCAGTTCACACTCACCGCTTTGATCACATACACCGCACTGAAGAGGGTGATTTACATCATAGACCTGCATAATGCTCTCACGCTCCTCTTGAAGCTCTTCATTATGTGTGATGACATTCATTCCCTCTTTGGCTTTGGCATTACAGGCATAGACCCGTTTTTCATCTGCTTCTACGATACAGAGTCGGCAAGCAAGTGTTGGAGAACACTGCGTCTGATAGCATATTGCGGGGATAAAGATCCCCTCTCTTCGCGCAATATTGAGCAGATACTCTCCCTCTTTTGCTTTGCACTCAATACCGTTAATATTTACTGTTATTTCGCTCATGCTTTCACCTGCTTCATTTTTACTTTATGATATCGATAGACTCTACCAAAATCTTGCCCCTCAAATCCAAGATCAAAGATGGGTAGGAGTGAGATCGTACCTTTGAGATCCGAATCGATCTCAAACACTCTTTCGATCTTTCTACCGGCAATCTCTATCTCCACCTTATCACCATCCTTGATTTTCGCACTTTTTGCAAATTGTTCCGATCCTCTTAACGGCGCCTCTTTTGGAAGATGGGTACAGATATTGGTAAAGATATTTTTTTGATAATTTGGATTGCATACATAACAGACAATGCCGTCAAAACTTTCAAGCTCTGCCAACGGTTCAATTTTTTCATCAGTTTTTACTTTTTTCGCTTTGAGTAGATATCCTCTCGTATGGTTACCGCTCAGGTCATAACTATCACTGAGATCATCAAACTCAACCGCTTGATATCCTGATCTTTTAGAAAGTTGTGGCGTGTAGTCGATCGTATATTTTGCATCTAATCCCAAACGATTGGCAATGTCGTTTAGACAAAAGCCGTCAAACGGCACGGCGACATGGGTCGCTACAACCTCTTTGTCAAGTGTCGTAAAGGTGCCCTCTTGCTGATTGAGTGCCGGCATATTGACATCGCCCTGATCGGCAAGCGCACTCAAGGTAAAATCGCCCTTCTCATTATAGCCGATTGTAAAAGCTCCCGCTTTCTCATCCAAATCACAAATCAGTGCTACACCCATCGTATTGACTGACGGCGGCGTGATAATAATACTAATATCTGTATGCGCCTCGATGAGTCCTAATATCTTGGCGATATTTTCCGCTTGGGGATGAAAGATCAGATCCGTTCCAGCAATCATGTGAAGCGAACCTCGCCCTTTGAGTCGCTTCACAATCGCTTCGATCTCCTCTTCACCCACATTGCTTTCAGCAGAGATATAGCCCTCATCCAAACTTCCGAGCGCTTTTTTTGCCTTTTCATCTAACAACGAATCCGCCAAAAGTGCAATCACACTCTCCTCACTTTGCGGTTCATACTTGACAAATTGTGTGACAATTGGTTTAATACTCTCATCTTCGATAGGATGTAAATAGATTACCTCTGCTTTACGATGCTTGGAAGCTTGGTTGATAGCAAATTTAAGCCCTGGCAAATCATCGGCGATGCGCGTACCAAAAACAATGACTCCATCACTCTCTTTGAGTGCATTTACAGTTCCGCTATAAAGTGAGCTACCGCTTGTTTGTGAAAAAGCTTTGAGAAAGGATTGAAAAGCACGCGCTTCTTCATTGACTAACTTATATCCCCGTTGCTCTTTGAGCTTTTGTAAGATCAGCGCTTCTTCATTGGTAATCATAGAATTAAATAGTATGGTATCTGCTTTCTCAAATGCATCGACAGTTTTTCCCATATCAGCTTCACTATTACCTGCACGATTTTCAAAATCATATCCATATCGACATACACCGGTAAGAGAGTCAAACTCCGATTCATTGCGTACACGGAAAATTTTCTCTCGTTTTACTTCATAGTAAAGCGACGGTGCAAGTGGTGTATGACTGCAAACGGCAGGAATTTTCTCCAATTCCCACGGATTTGAACTATATTTAAAGCTCGTATCCGAAAGTGCTCCGACCGGACATACCGCAGCGCACTCACCCCAATCGACATTGGGATCATCTTTTTTGAGATTGATAATTTTGGAGTTATACCCACCAGGACTCACTTGGAGTGCATCATCACCAACGATCTCATTACTCACTCGCACACATCTCTCACAAAGAATACAGAGATAGGGATCATAGTTGATACTTCCCCAATTTTCAATTTCACGATAGTGATCATTGGCTGCGAAGTGTTGCGTAGAGACTTGAAACTCAAGTGTTTTGACTTGCAAATCACACTCTCCGGATTTTGGGCAGACACCACATTGAAGAGGGTGGTTCACATCATAGAGTCGCATGATATTTTGGCGTTGCTCAAAAAGTTCCGGTGATTGTGTTGTCACCTTGAGCCCCTCAACCGGTCGCTCTTGACAAGAGAGGATAGGCATATCATATCCCTCAACATCCACAATACACATCCTGCACGACGCGATTGGCTTGACTTTAGTCAGATAGCACATTGTTGGAATGTAGATACCGTTTTTACGCGCCACCTCTAATATAGTTTCATTGGGGTTGGCTTCAACCGCTTTCCCATCGATCTCAAAATGTATCACTGATTGTGCTTTTGTCATTTTACACCGCCACCATTGCAATATAGTAACATCTCATACAGCGACTCGCCTCATTAACTGCCTGTTCTTGAGTAAAGCCTAGATTCACTTCATCTTGTCTGCTTTTTCGATACTCTGTCGGAAGTTTTTCACTCACCTCTCTCGGAAGCCCGGCAACCCATCCCTGTACTTTCTCATTTTTGTTATAGACTTTGAGACGATTGAGATGATCTTCCATGATCTCCTCATCCAAGAGTGTCAATTTGCCATCATGCACATAACGACTCATCACTGACGCCGCCCGTTTTGCTTGACCGACCGCATTGACAATCGTCATCGGACCATACTCGCAGTCTCCTGCTGCAAAAATACCTTTACGACTGGTTTGGTAAGTCTTGCCGTCTGTTTTGAGCGTATTCCAACTCGTCATCTCAAGCTCCCACTCTTCAGGAATATAAGAGAGATCCGCATCTTGACTGACCGCAGGGATTAGATAATCACACTCTAACTCATAATCTGCACCCTCTATTTTGACCAGTTGTGCGCGTCCGCCGTTTGGATCGGGTACCAACTCAAACTTATTCATTTTCAGTTTTTCTATCTTGCCATTTTTGTCGATAATCTCCTCGATCGCAGAATGAAAGATAAACTCTACACCCTCTTCAACTGCTTCGTGATACTCTTCATACGATGTATTTCGAATGATGGTTTTTTCATCTCGGCGATAAATCATAATGACGCGTTCTGCACCGGCTCGAATTGAACAACGCACCACATCCATCGAGGTAAATCCACCGCCTACGCAAACAATCGTCTTGCCACGCAAATCAACCGGTTCGGCGAGATTCCACTTGACATTAAGGTTGATCTGATCCAAAAATGGGATCGCAGGCCAATATCCTTCCATCGAAGGATCTTCATTTTTAGCACGCACTTTTTTAGAGAGTCTTGTTCCACTTGCAAGCAAGATTGCATCATACTCTTTTTCAAATTTTCGTAGCATATCTGCCGTCACCGGTGTGTTAAGATGGAAGGTAACCCCTTCAAGATTTTCAACTGCTTCGATATCTTTTTGGTAGCGATGATAAGGCATACGATATTCCGGTACACCGACCGAGACTTCACCACCGGGAACAGGCAAGGCATCAAAAACATCACTCGCCACCCCCTCTAAACCAAGATAATAAGCCGCAGTCAAGCCGGCTGGACCGGCACCGACAATCGCCACTTTTTTGCCGTTAAGCGGTTTTGCCGGATAGGGATAGTTAAAATCGAGCCCATGATCGGTCTCAAAATCCGCTCCAATTCGCTTCAATTCCATAATGGAGATCGCTTCATCGAGATTCTCTCTTCGGCACGCATCTTCGCACGGGTGTGGGCAGACACGACCACAAGTATGCGCCAAGGGCATCGTCTGCTTGGTTGCTTTGAGACTATCGATCATCTGAAGATCTCTGACCCCCTCAATATAGGCAGGAATATCGACATGATCCGGACATGCATCCATACATGGTGCCGTCACTTTTGCGATATAGTTTATCTCCTCATTATCATAATCTGGTGACTTCTCTTGGTTTTCGATGAGTTTTGTGACATCTGCTTCAAAATGCTCTAATACATCTAGTAGAGGTTTGGGAACCGTTCGCCCAATCTCACACTTACTTGTGAGTTGCATCGTTTTTGAGATCTCTTTGAGGTGTTCGACATCTGCCTGCGTCCCTTCACCTCTAGCAATCTTATCAAAAGTATCATAGAGGATTCGTCCACCCCATCGTCCCGGTGCACATCGTCCGCACGCTTCACTATACTCTTGATATTGCGCCGCATAGACGGTTGCCGCTTTGACGACATCGACCCCCTCTTCAAAAACGACTAAGCCGTCCCATCCGATAAAGATCTTGGAGTTTTTATCTCCCTCATAACTACCGGGAACTTTGAAAGCAGACTCTTCCCACTCTTCCATAGGCTTGCCACGATTGTCGATACACTCACCCTGCCAAGTGGAAAATAGTACTTTACTCAAGATGCTTTCCTTTTCACTGTCAAAGTCCAATCGACTTCATTGAATTTCAAAGAGTTCATCAGCTCATGACCCTCTTTCTTCATCAACTCCATCGCGTTGGTCACAGGTGAAAAATCTTTTACCTCAAAAAGAAACAAGATTACTTCACGCTCTTTGGCTTCATTATCCATAATCTCTTTCATGCGAGACAAAAGTTTCTCTTCTGTCTTCTGTTTTCTCAAATCATACCGTTTCATCCTCGCTCCTTTATCTGTCGATCTCGCCAAATACGATATTGAGGTTACCAATTATCGTAACGACATCCGCTAAATATGTCCCTACCAAAATCTCCTGTAAAAGAGCTGTATGGAAAAAACTAGGTGCTCGAACCTTCAGACGATAGGCATACGGATCACCTTGAGAGTTGATATAGAAGCCCAACTCACCTTTAGGAGATTCCGTCGCGACATAGACTTCACCTTTTGGAGGTCTCATACCCTGTGTCACTAATACAAAGTGCTGCATCAATGAGAAGTTATCGGTCATCAGTTGCTCTTTTGGCGCGGAGACATACTGCGGTACATCAGCAATGACACCCGGTTCACTCTCCTTATACATAGGAATTAGCTGATGCAAAATCTTCACTGATTGTCGCATCTCTTCCATGTAGAGTTTATAACGACCGTAACTATCACACTTGTCAGAGACAGGTACCTCAAACTCAAGCTCATCATAGATGCTATAAGGCTCCTCTTTTCGAATATCCCACGCAACTCCACTTCCTCGAAGTGTTGGGCCACTCGCACCCCATGAAATCGCATCCTCTTTACTCAATATACCAACCTCTTCAAGACGCATTTTCCAAATTCTGTTCTCTGTCAAAAGACCTTCATAGTCTTCGATATTTTTTGGCATTTTTGAAATAAATGTGAAAAGATTTGTAATCCAGCCATCAGGCAAATCAAGAGGCATCCCACCGATCCGAACTGCCGCATGTGTCAATCGCGCTCCGCAGTAATCCTCCATCAAATCCATCGCAAACTCTCTCTCACGGAAACAGTAGAGAAAGACACTCATCGCACCAACATCAAGCGCATGTGTTGCAAGCCAAAAGAGGTGAGAAATGATACGATTCAGCTCCAGAATCATCACACGAATGATCTCTGCTCTTCGCGGAATCTTATCTTCAATCCCAAGCAGTCTCTCAACAGCCAATGCATATCCATAGTTATTTGCACTAGCCGCAATATAATCCATCCTGTCGGTAGTCGGCAAAAACTCATTGTAAATCATATTTTCCGCCATCTTTTCCATACCACGGTGTAGATAACCGACATCGGGAACCGCTTTGACCACCTTCTCTCCGTCAAGCTCCAAGATCAACCGAAGCTGTCCGTGAGCAGATGGATGTTGCGGACCAAAGTTGATGATCATTCGGTTGTCCTCTTTTTCAAAGACTAAGTTTTCATAAAAAGGTTTTAATCTATTTGGCGTTTGCATCGCTATTTCCTCTCATTGAGTTGCTTAGATTTATTAAAGTTGGAGATCAGGAAGACACCCTCTTCCTCCTGTGGTTTGCTAAAGAATGTAGTCGGTTTACTGCTTGGCTTCTCACCGTAACCCACCTCATGTCCCACTCTTGCAAAGTGCTTGGTATCTTTCGGATCGACAAATTTCGTATCACGGTTTTCCGGTCCAACGACCTCACGATACTCTTTCCCAAAAATTGTATCGATCTCATACCATTGAGCCTCTTCATCTCCGATAAGTGGATAGGATTTAAGCAACGGATGACCATGCCAATCATCAGGCATAATCAAGCGCTTGAGATAAGGATGATTATTCACTACAATTCCAAACATATCATACATCTCTCGCTCCGCCCAATCGGCTGATTTAAATACATCAATAACGGTCTCAATCGCTTCATCCTCTTTGATGATTGTTTTGACTCTGAGGCGTTTTCGTTTGGTCATCGAAAGAAGCTGATAGAAGATCTCGAACTCCCCTCGTTGCTCAAGAAAATCGATCGCTGACATTTCGGATAGAAAATCATACTCTAGATCTTTGAGTGCTTGAAGTGTGGCTTTATTATCTTTGGCTTTGATCCAGATCACCAATTGCCCCGCTTCGACATAGCTCTCTTCAACTTTGACTTTCGCCTTTTTGAGCGCAGCTAGATCTGCTGCAAAAATTTCATCTTCATTCGGATCACTTCTTGGCACCGGAGGTGCAACGAAAAATCTGTCACTGTAATAGGCTTTTGCTTGTGCATTTTTTCTATTTTTATAGGCTCTCATCTCTTATACCAACCTTTTGGGTTTTAATTTTTGAAAAGCACTCTCTTTACGAATCTTCTTTTGCAAGATCATCGCCGCATACTGTAAGGTCTCCGGTCTAGGTGCACAACCGGGCAGATAGATATCTACCGGAATCACCCGATCGACACCCTGCACCGTCGCATAAGTGTTAAACATACCACCCGTATTGGCACAACTTCCCATCGAGATGACCCATTTGGGTTCTGTCATCTGATCGTAGAGTCGTCGGATAAACTGGGCGTGTTTTTTCGTGAGTGTTCCTGCAACGACCATCACATCCGCCTGTCTAGGACTCGCGCGAAAGATGGTACCGAATCGGTCAAAGTCATAACGACTCGCACCCGAAGCCATCATCTCAATCGCACAACACGCCAAACCGTAGGTCAAAAACCACATCGAGTTACTTCGTCCCCACTGTACCAGCTTATCTACCGTGGTCAATGCGACCGGTAGTCCGTTATTTTGTAAATAGTTTACTTTATGCTGTGCCATTCAAGCGCTCCTTTTTTCCATGCGTAAATAAATCCGATTGCAAGCAATACGATAAAGAGTATCATCTCAACAAGACCAAACATTCCCAAGACTTTAAAATCGATCGCCCATGGAAACATAAAAATAATCTCCACATCAAAGAGAATAAACAATAATGCGTAGAGGTAAAATTGTGAAGACATCTTATTGGGCTGTTTAGAGACTTGAGGACCACACTCATAGATCGAGAGTTTGAGCTTCTCATTATCCAGCCGCGCCAGCTTTCTACTGACAAATCTCGAAATAACCGTTGTGCCGATGAAAGCGCCAAAGGTCAAAACAAAGAAGACAAATGCCCCAAAATAGGGATGTTGCAGTGCCATATCCGACATGATTATCCTTTGTGATTTTGGTAAATATTATTTTTTATAATACTTTAGTAATTCAATTTTACACTAATTTTCATTAAAATTTGCTCTATTTTTGAGCCATATCAAAAGAAGATAAAAAAATATGTAACAAAACTACACATTTTTTTCACAATTTTCTCAGAGGGAGGGGGGGAGAGAAGAGCTCTACGAAACAAACCCTACCGTTTTATCTTCTCCAAACGATCCCCGCTTTTCATTTTCAATCACTTGAATAAAATCTTGAAGTGTGAAGATTGGTAACACTTTGACCGCGACTCGCAGTGCACAGTTTTTAATCACCATCTTGATCTGACCTCCTGAGAGTTCATAAGATGCTAAACGCTTGATCTCAAACCCCTCTTCATATTCAGCATTTTTAGGTAGCATCTTCTCCCAAAGCTCCATGCGTTGTTGAAAATTTGGTTTGGCAAACTCGATCTTGTTATCAAAGCGTCTCGAGAAGGCTTGATCGATACTCTCAAGCAGATTGGTCGTAGCGATCAATACGCCTTCGAAATTTTCAATCTGCTCCAAAAAAATATTTTGCATCTGGTTGTGCATCTTGTCCGATCCACCGGTCACACCAGTCGTCCTCGCACTCAAGAACTGATCCGCTTCATTGAGTAACAGTACAGGGTGTGTTTTGCTCTTTTTGGCAATCTCTTTGTAGGAATCAAAAATTTTCCTCACATTCTTTTCACTCTCACCCACATACATCGAGAGTATTTTCGAGCAATCAAAACTCAATACCTGTTTTTTGAGTGCTTTAGAAAGCGCGTGTGCCGTCATCGTCTTTCCTGTTCCGGGAGGACCGTAAAAGATGAGTCTTGCATTGATTATGCCCCGTTTTTGGCGTATGCCCCACTCTTGGAGTCGTTTGGCAACCTTTTTATCCATCTGCTTTAAGATAGTATCGAGCAATGCCGTTGTCTTGGGATGCAACACCACATCTTCTAGTTTGATTTTGGGTTTTATCAACTCAAAGATCTCCTGCTCCTCCACCAAAGTTTCGAGTTTGATCTGCTTGGGTTTTTTCGCTTTGTGCGGGTGCATGATCTGACGCAATATCTCTTCATTAATAAAGAAACTTCGTGTTACACCGGCAAAACTTGTCAAGATTTCATCATAATCGATAATCTCCTCGTCGATGAGTGTCGATCCCTCTTCTATCAAGGCACGATGCTTGATCTTGTCATACTCATTTGCACTAATGAGATTGAGGAGCATATTCATCTCTCTTAGCGACTCATACTCACCGGAGCTATACTCCTCTTTGAGCAATGCCAAAAAGATAACTTGCTCTTTTTCACTGAGCTCATACTCTTCAAAAAGCTCCTCCACAGGTAGCTTTGTCTCACTCTTTTCGACCCGCTCCTGGATACGATTTTGCAACTCTTGGAGACGCTTCGTGATCCTATCGATACTCAATGACTTTTGTGTATAGTGGTGCCGAGTAGTACTCATCTTTTGATAGAGCTCAATCTTTTGAAATTGATCTTGTAAATATTCGAGATGATCATTATAGGGAACATTTTTAGGAAGCGGTGTCTCAAAACGACCCTCTTCCAATAGTCGGATCATCGCAGGTGTCAATGTCAAAGAGCTGTTGATAAGCTCCAAATTGGAGAGCTCCCCTAGCTTGACACTGCCGAAGCTCCCAGGAGAGAGCCAGCCTAATTCCATTAGGTTTTTAACTGATTGAAGATGCTCAACATAGCGATAATCCTCCGACGGGAAATGGGCATTTAGCACTTGATAAACAACACTCTCCACATCCCCCTTCAGATGTCTTTGCACAAAGTAGCGCAAAATCTCCGCCTCTTCTACACTGCACTTGAGCTCTTGAAAAATGTGGCTTTTTTCTATTTTTTTGTGTTGTAAAAAATCGATGAGATATTTCAACCCATCTCCTCGTCTGTTGATATTTTAAAAAATGAAGCGACGGGACAATTTTCGTCCCGTAAAAGTAGAGGATAGATTAGATAAGATATTTCATCGCCATACCGGCTACATCATCCAAAACCGATCCGTCATGATCAAAATCCAATAGAGAACTTAGTAAGCTTCCTGAACTCTGTTGTTGAGGTGCCGGAGCACTACCGCCACCCATCATTCCCTTCCCCAATGCACCGATTACAAACGGTGCCAACATTGGCAAAAGCGATTTGATGATAGAGGGATTAACGCCCGTCTTTTGACCTACTTGAGCAGCGATCTCTCTGGATGCCTCTTTCGATCCGGTGATGTGTCGTAGTAGATCATTGCCACTCTCAACTATAGATGAGTCATTCAAATGCTCGTGAGGATTGTCGATCGCATTCGCATAGCGACTGTTTTTGATCAAATCCTCAAGTGTATCGGAGTCGTGTCTTTGACTCTGAACTCTCCCTTTGACACTTCCCA
>JALVVN010000007.1:82306-189675 GCA_027023405.1 Campylobacterales bacterium | reverse complement strand
TCCGGTGGCTATAGAGAGGGGGAAACGCCTTGCTCCATTTCGAACCAAGAAGCTAAGCCCCTCATCGCCGATAATACTGCTCCTTACTGGTGTGGGAATGTAGGTCGCTGCCGGTTCGTTTGTTCTTCTAATGTATCTCATTTACTTTTATTTTTATGAGGTTCTTTAAGTCCATTTTCTATACAATCGTAACTCATTTGCGCCCTTAGCTCAGCTGGATAGAGCATCGGTTTGCGGTACCGAAGGTCACAGGTTCGACTCCTGTAGGGTGCGCCATCAAAGGAGTTATAATATGGAAAATATTGATTTGGTCTCTTTAGTACTAGGTGTTGTAGTAGGTATCATTTTATATGGTATTAAAAGTTTTTTTACAACAGCGGCTTTGAAAAAGGAGCTTAAGGAGTATAAAGATCATCTACAAAGACAGATGAAGCTCACGCAAGATGGTACGAAACAGCTTGAGCAAGAGAATGAGAAGCTGAAAAGTGAGAATGAGAATCTTCGTATTTCAGTTAAAACATTAAGTCAAAAACCGGGTCGAAATGAAATTAGATTATTAAACATTTATGATTTAGCGATTCGTAAGATGAATACGAAAGCACCGGGTTTTGCACAAGGATGGGAACTTTCTCTGCAAGAAGCTGAGAAAGAGTATGAGGAGCGTGAGTCAGGACTCAAAGGTGCAATTAAACGAGTATTTGCGCCGAGTATCACACACAATAAAGAGCTAGATAGCAGCAATGAGTAGCTGTTTATCTAACTCTAATTTGTGGATGTATTGGGTTTGATTCTTTTTCTTTCTTGTGTGATTTTTTTTGAATTTTCTTCTTTTTGACACTAAGCGGTTTAGGTAGTTCATAAATAAGTGTCGGTTGTTCCGCTCTTTTTAGGTAAAGTAGTACTTTGTCCCTCTTTTTTGATTGATAAATTTCAAAATGCTCCACATGATCCGCTACTTTTGAGATATGAAAATAGTGCTCGTTTTGTGGTTTCATTTTCCCAATAGGATAGATAGATTCGATACGCATCAGATCATGCTTTGGTTGTGTAACAAGCCATGTGACATAAGGCATGTTGATTTGATAGATACTGTTTTTTGTTTGAAGTGATGCTGTTGTAAATTCTCCTGTTTTAAGGGTAAGTGAGTCGCTTAAAAAGATATCATCATAAAGGATGTTGAGTAATTTATCTTTTATTTGCAGTTTTTGTTCTGCTGTGGAGAGTATCTTATTGCTCTGTTCCAGAGCTGAAAGTGATGAGTACAAAAATGTCACAATAATTCCCAAAAGAAAAATTGAGATAATAAGCTCTACAAGGCTAAATCCTCTTTTCATTGGTTGTATCCTTTGGAAAATGGAATGGTGATCTCAAAGAGTGTACTACTATTTTTTTGATGAGATAGTGTAATTTTGTCAAAAATAAGTGATATATTTTCTGACAATGAGGGGTTATTCTCATCAAGCGTATCTTGGGAACTTTTATTTTGATCATTGGGCGAGATAGTTGAAAATGCTTCTTCATGTTCATAGTGTATTTTATACTCTTTAAGCTCTTTGTGCAATGTTTCGCTCAGTGTAGGATAGCTCTCTTTTACAAAATCATATAGTTCAAGATCTTTGTTGTGTAGTTTTGGATCACTGTGCATGAATGCTAGCGATGAACGCGTTTCAAAATCAATTCTCTGCTTTAGATAGGAGAAGTTTTGCTTGCTGTTGGAGTTGATATCTAACAAAGCGGTAGCAACTACCGCTAAAATAGCGACAGATACCAAAACTTCAATCAGTGTAAAACCACTACTCTGTTTGCAATGTATCAATAATAGCTCCTTTCTCATCTTCGTGTAGATAGAGTTTTTTTGCTTCCTCTTCATCTTCGGTGATATTTATATCCTGAAAATAGGGATAGACGACTGCATAAGTTTCATCTTCTGTTTGCAGAATATAGCTGGAGTTACTTCCGTTTTTAAAGATCGTATAAGAAAAGCAGACGGGATAGAGCTTATCGTCGATTCGATAGGGAGTCCAAGCTATCTCTTTGAGCTCATTATCGGCATTTATCTCAAAGCGTTTTAAATGTTGAAACTCTTTGAGATTGATTTTGGGATGATACGCTTTTTGGGGTTCATGATTTAGTAAGATTACCGCTTTTTTGCAATGATCATAGATCACAAGATCAACGCGTTTGCCCCTTTTCCAAAATGGCATCAATGAACTTCGAATATTTTTTAGGTGCATAATTTTAACATCTCGTTTGACTTGAAAATTGGTTAATACAACCGCATAGATAATCCCAATTAAAATGACGACAATAATGAGTTCAAAAAGTGTGAATGCTTTGCGTGTCAATATCTATGCCCTAATTTAAAATATTTGTGATAGTTGATTCATTATAACAAATCTATTATAATTTATGCTATGATCTTATTTAGGGCTTTTTAGAATGCCTTAATCAAATGAGGATGTATCATGTTGAAAAAACGGGTATTGCTTCTGGAAGATGACATTACGCTTAATGAGACGATTAGTGAACATCTTGAAGAGTTGGGTTATGAAGTAGAGGTGGTGGAAGATGGCGAGAGTGCACTCGATCTTGTTTATGAGCAGTGTTTTGATATCTTATTGCTAGATGTCAATGTGCCGTCGATGAATGGCTTTGAGCTTCTCAAAGAGCTTCGAGATCGCGAGGTGCAAACACCTGCTATATTTATCACCTCTCTCAACTCGGTAGATGATCTTGAAAAGGGTTATTTGAGCGGTGGGGATGACTATATCCGTAAACCGTTTGCACTCAAAGAGTTGATTGTGAGAATGGAGAATCTTTTAAAACGAGACTATTTCCATACCAATAATTCTGAACGGGTTGAGATTGATGAGCATATCTACTATGATATTGCGCAAAATGTACTTTTTATCAATGGTAAAGAGCAGATCTTAAATAAAAAAGAGTCTCGATTGCTTAAGTTCTTTTTGAAACATCAAGATGAAATTCTTTCACATGAGCGGATTTACGATAGAGTGTGGGATTTTGATGAGACCTATTCAGAGGCGAGCCTAAGGACCTATATTAAAAATTTACGAAAATTACTGGGGAAAGAACGCATTGTCAGCATCAAAAAACAGGGCTATAAGTTTACAACAAAGTGAAAGAAAGACCCTTCTTTCTTTCCTGTTACTCTATTCATTGATGGCACTTATTATTCTTCTCTTTAGTGCTTTTATCTACTACAATCTCCAAAAAGAGGTGATGCTCTCACAGCAAAATAGCCGACTCAAAGAGTACTCGGATAAACTACTCTCCAAGCTAGCCTATATGCATGAAAACTTTCATGCCGGCATGCGTTATCCTCGTAGTTCAAGCTATCAATCTGCTATCTATGACGGAAGTAACAAATGCATTTTTTCTACTTTAGAAAACTCTAGTGTGGATTTAAATAAAAATATTTATGTAGTTGGAGATAAGATTCATTATGTCCGTCTTTTGGAGCGTTACTATTTAGGTGCGATGTATCTTGTGATTGAGATTCATGATAATAGCGGTTGGTTCAATTTTGTGCGAACCAAAGTTATTGTCTATGGACTTTTACTCTTTTTGGTACTATTATTAGGAGGATATGTGTTATTGAAGCTCCTTTTGAAGCCCATGAGAGACTCTCTTTACCTGTTGGATCGCTTCATCAAGGATACGACGCATGAACTCAATACCCCTATCAATGCAATATTAATGAACATTGAAACACTATCGACAGAAACATTGGATCCTCGCTCACAAAAAAAGATCAACCGCATCGATATTGCGGCACGAACGATCTCAAATATCTATAACGACTTGACATATATGGTACTCAAACACCGTACTCCTTCACATAATGAATCTATCGATATGGCAGATCTCATACGAGAACGCGTAGATTTTTTTAAATTAATTGCCCGGCAAAAACAGGTTAAGTGTACACTCCATCTAAAAGAGGGTGTTTTTTTGGTGATTGATAAGAATAAAATTAGTCGTATTGTAGATAATCTACTCTCCAATGCAATAAAATATAATAAACGCGACGGAAAAATTGTCATTCGTTTGGAAGATGGATATTTTGAGATAGCGGATAGTGGAATAGGTATGCGTAAAGAGGAGGTGAAAAATATTTTTATGCGTTACAGTCGTTTTAATCAAAATGCCGGTGGATTTGGTCTTGGACTGAATATTGTTTGGGAGATTGTGCAAGAATACCATTTGAAAATTGATGTGGATTCTAAGGTTGGTGAAGGAACAAAAGTGAGGGTAACATGGGGCGAGTAAGCATATTTTTGCTCTTAGTACAATGTTTAGGGAGCTTAAACGCAAAAGAGAATCTGCATACTCAGAGTCAAGCAGCGTTGATATATCATCAAAATTGCTTACAATGCCATCAAAAACTCTCTTTTAACTTAAAACAGGTTTATTTTGATTATCTATTGAAATATAGTAGTGAAAAGGCTGTAAAATTGGCACTTATCGATTATTTGAAAGCACCGAATAAAGATACTTCAGTCATGCCTAAAGAGTATATCCGTCGTTTTGGGGTGAAAAAACCGACATCGCTGACTGATCAAGAGCTTGAAAAAGCGATCGATTATTATTGGAAACGCTATACAGTTTTTGGAAAATTAAAATAATTCATTAGTTTATTAAATTAATATTCACAATTTTTCCACAAATGCCGATTATACTTCTGTCAAGATATAAAGGAGCTATTGATGCACAAAGTTGTTTTAAGTTTGACTCTTTTTTTGACACTCTCTCTTTGGGCGAGTCCCAATGTCGGACAAGAGATCTTAGAGAAGAAGCTCAAAAGCGGTTGTACGATTTCGATCGCTGATTTGGCTGCAAAACATAGCCAAAAAGAGTGGAAAATGCTCAAAGATCAGAAAAAACTCAAAGCAGAGTTGCTAAAATTAGAGCCAAATCTAAAAGAGATTAGTGCAAAAGAGTTACCGGATATCTTCGATTTTTTGTACGAATATGCAAAAGATTCAGGACTGTTTCCTAGTTGCGGTAGCTAGAGTCCACTTTCATTAAAGGAGAAAAAGATATGAAAAAAGTAGTATTAGGATTGATGGTAGCGGGTGCGTTTTCATTGGTGAGTGCGGATGGTAAAGCGATCTTCGCAAAGTGTGCCGGTTGTCATGGACAAGATGGTAAAAAGAAAGCGTTGAATAAATCTAATGTCATTGCAGGGCAAGATGCTGCAAAAACTATTAAACTGCTTCAAGGCTATAAAGCAGGTACTCTTAATCAACATGGTATGGGTGCATTGATGAAAGGTCAAGTTGCGAATCTTAGTGATGCAGATATGAAAGCTGTTGCAGACTATATCGCAACATTGAAGTAATTTAATACTATATATAGAGAAGGAAGCTCTCCTTCTCTATATTGTCTCTACTCTTCCCACTACTTACACCCTAAACCCAATACAATTATGCTATAATCAACTTCTATAGATAGGGGGAGAATATGCTGCACTTAAGTGATGCATTAGAAGAGGATAATCTTCTAAAGGTCAAAACTGCACTCAAACAGGGTGCGGATCTCAATGGACTCATTGAAATATCAGAAGATGAATATGCTCCGGTACTCTTTTTTGCACTACGAAAACGCGTTTCATTAGAGATTATTAAGTTTTTAGTTGAGCAAGGTGCCGATCTACACTATTGCACGGATGATGGTGTAAGCTTGTTGGATGAAGCGGTGATTTTTGGTAAACTTGATACGATTCGCTATCTTGTAGAAGAGTGTAAAATGGACATTACAAAAACAAAGAGGAAAAGTGGATTGACACCTTTTATGCAAGCGTGTTGCTATGGAGATATGGAGGTTTTAACCTATATATTATCTCATGGAATTGATCTTGACGAACGCGATCAAAATGGGATGCGGGCAATAGATTATGCTAAAAAACTAGGTCAAAAAAGGGTTTATGACTATTTAAAAAGCTTAGATGAGCATGAAGAATTCTAGGTTTGATTAATCAATCTTTTGTTATGATCTGAGTATCTTATTGAATAAGGCAACATTCGTGGAAGTGAATTTAATTGCAGAGAGTTTTAAATTTCTGATTCTCGGCATGGCAACTGTTTTCCTCTTTTTGATCTTAATGATCTATGTTTTGAAACTTCAAAGTTATATTATCCAAAAATATTTCACATCGTCAAAAGAGACGAGTCATAAAAGCACAGATTCATCGGCTAATGTTTTACCGGTCAGCGGTGAGATACCTGATGAAGACGGTGCTTTGATTGCTGCTATTACCGCTGCCATTGCAGACTATCGAAAAACACACTAATTTATATGAAGGAAAAAGATGGGCAAAAAGTTAATTGATGTCATGGATACGACTTTTAGAGACGGATTTCAGTCAGTCTTTGGCGGTCGTGTGCTGATGAAGGATTTTTTTCCGGCACTTGAAGCTGCGCGAGATGCCGGTATTAGCCATTTTGAGTTTGGTGGGGGGGCGAGATTTCAGACACTCTTCTTTTATCTGAATGAGAATGCCTTTGAGATGATGGATAAGTTTCGAGAGATTGTCGGACCAGAAGCCAATCTTCAGACGCTTTCACGGGGTGTCAATACTGTTGCGCTTGATACCAGTTCTAGTGAAGTGATTGATCTTTATGCAAAACTGTTCAAAAAGCATGGTACGACGACTATTCGAAATTTTGACGCCCTCAACGATGTGGAGAATCTTAAATATAGTGCAAAAGCGATCAAAGCGCAGGGGTTGAACCATGAAGTGACTATTACCATGATGGATTTACCGCCGGGTTGTAAGGGTGCACATGATGTCGCTTTTTATGAAAAGACACTGAGAAATATTTTGGATGCAGAGATAGAGTTTGATTCATTGTGCTTTAAAGATGCTAGCGGTACTTCAAGCCCTCACAAAGTATATGAGTCAATAGCGATGGCAAAACGCATACTACCTGAAAATATTCCGGTTCGACTCCATACACATGAGACCGCAGGGGTGAGTGTGTCATGCTATTTGGCCGCTTTGGAAGCGGGGGCGGATGGGATTGATCTTGCCGCAAGTCCTGTGAGCGGCGGTACCAGTCAGCCGGACATTTTGACACTTTTGCATGCGGTAAAGGGGACGCGTTTTGATCTTGGCGGATTGGATCTTGAAAAGGTTTTAACCTATGAAGAGGTTCTACAAGACTCTTTACGAGACTATTTTATCCCACTTGAAGCGGTGCGAGTCTCTCCACTGATTCCTTTCTCTCCGATGCCGGGCGGTGCCTTGACTGCCAATACCCAAATGTTGCGTGAAAATGGAAATATGGATAAATTTCCACAAATCATCAAAGCGATGCGAGATGTGGTAGAGAAGGGCGGGTATGGAACATCAGTGACTCCGGTTTCTCAATTTTACTGGCAACAAGCTTATGCCAATGTGATGTTTGGAGATTGGAATCAAATTACACCAGGTTATGGTCGTATGGTGTTGGGTTATTACGGTAAAACACCGGTTGAACCTGATCCGGAGATTGTGAAGTTGGCAGGAAAGTTATTAAAACTCTCACCTGCAACCAAATCTGCACTCGAGATCGCTGATGGGGATCCGCAAAAGAGTATCGCTTACTATCGTTCGATGTTGGAAGTTAATGATATTGAGATTACAGATGAAAATATCTTTATCGTGGCAGTATGTGGTGATAAGGGGATCAAGTATCTCAAAGGCGAAGGTGAGATTCAGCTAAAGAAAAAAGATATTATGTTGAAAGGAAACAGCAAAATGGCAGGAGAATATACGGTAGTCGTAAACGGTGTAAAGTACAATGTAGATGTGGTTGAGGGGCATGATGGTCAGATTGCTGTCACACAGGCAACACCGGCTCCCACATCAGCACCTGCAGTGCAAGCGACACCTGCACCGGCTACACCGGCATCTTCAGGTGGTGCAGGGAGTGTAGAGATTCATTCACAAACTCCCGGCAATGTCTGGAAAATATTAGCGAAGAACGGTGATCATGTTAAAGAGGGTGATACTATTATGATCTTGGAGGCGATGAAGATGGAGATTGATATTCCCGCTCCTCAAAGTGGCGTGATCAAGAGTATCAATGTCAATGTCGATGATGCTGTAGCTGATGGGCAACTTTTGGCGACAATGGATTAAGCATGAAAATGAAACACGCTATCATCGCACTGTTACTTTTTTTCACCTTTTTTGTGCCAAGCCAACTTTCGGCGCAGGACAGTGTTTCGGCGACAACGGCAGAGAGTCATCAAGCTGAAACGAAATATAAGCCTAAAAGTGTGACAGAACTCTTTGCCGGATTTTTTCAAACAACCGGTTTGAATGCGATTCTTTTTCCCAAAGATGGAGTGAAAAACGGTCGAGGAGAGGAGATGACGAAGTTTGCCCAAAGTGGTGGACGCGTTATTATGTTTTTGATCATCTTCTTACTTTTTTACTTGGCGATTGCCAAAGGGTTCGAGCCGTTGCTATTACTTCCGATCGCATTTGGCGGTTTGCTGGCAAATATTCCTATCGCAAATATGACAGGTCCTCACGGTATGTTGGGAATTATCTACGATATGGGAATCCGAAATGAGTTTTTCCCGCTTCTTATCTTTATGGGGGTGGGGGCGATGACCGATTTTGGACCGCTCTTAGCAAATCCCAAAACAGCGATCTTGGGTGGTGCGGCACAGTTTGGAATTTTCGGCTCCTTAGTCGGTGCGGCGGCGCTTTCTCAAAGTGGATTTGTGCACTACACCCTTGAGCAGTGTTCAGCGATCTCCATTATCGGTGGTGCAGATGGTCCGACTTCGATCTTTATCGCTTCTGCTCTTGCACCTGAAATGTTAGGTGCTATTGCCGTGGCGGCATACTCCTATATGGCGTTGGTTCCGGTGATTCAGCCACCTATTATGAAAGCATTGACGACAGAGGAGGAGAGAAAGATCAAAATGGTGACCGGTAGAGAGGTGAGTCGATTAGAGAAGTTGATCTTTCCTTTGGTAGTGATTATGTTGATTGCTTTGATTCTACCGGATGCTGCACCGCTTATGGGTGCATTTGCTTTTGGAAATTTTGCCAAAGAGAGCGGTGTCGTGGATCGTCTCTCCAATGAGATGCAAAACTCTCTTATCAATATTGTTACGATTTTTCTCGGTTTGGGCGTGGGTGGTACTTTACAGGCAGATAAATTTCTTGTTGCGGAAACTTTAGGTATTATGGTGATAGGTCTTTTGGCATTTGCGGCAGGAACGGCAGCAGGTGTATTGATGGCGAAAGTGATGAACAAGTTCTCTAAAGATCCTATCAATCCGCTGATCGGTGCGGCAGGAGTTTCAGCGGTACCGATGTCGGCTCGTGTGGTAAGTCGTGTCGGGCAAGAGTACAATAAGTCCAATATTTTATTGATGCATGCAATGGGACCAAATGTTGCCGGAGTCATTGGATCAGCGGTTGCAGCCGGTGTATTATTATCGATATTTAAATAAAATAGTGGTAATGTCGATATTGAGGTTATATTCTATAGAAAAGTAAGGTGAAAAGATGTTAAAAGCAGGGGATTTGGAAAAATTAGGTCTCAGCGATGTCAGAGATGTGTACTACAATTCAAGCTATGATTTTTTACGGGAAAAGGAGCTTGAAGAGGGATTAAAAGTTGCAACAAACGGTGCGATGATGGTAGATACCGGTGTCTTTACGGGAAGAAGTCCCAAAGATAAATTTTTTGTTGATCAAGACCCCTCCAATAAATATATCGCATGGGGAGATATTAACCAAAAGATTACAAAAGAGGTCTTTGATGAACTTTTTGAAAAGGCAAAAAAAGAGCTCAGTGGAAAAAATATCTATATCCAAGATCTTTTTTGTGGGGCAAGTGAAGCAAGTAAAAAGAAGATTCGTTTTGTAACGGAGATCGCATGGCAGGCTCACTTTGTTAAAAATATGTTTATTCGACCTTCTGAAAAAGAGCTTGAGAACTTTTCTCCCGATTTTGTACTCTACAATGCTTGTAAAGTGGTCGATGATGAGTGGCAAAAACACCATCTTAACTCTGAAGTTTTCGTAGTCTTTAATATTGAAGAGAATATTGCGATTATCGGCGGTACATGGTATGGCGGTGAGATGAAGAAGGGTATCTTCTCGATGATGAACTACTGGTTGCCATTAGAGGGCAAACTCTCAATGCACTGCTCTGCTAATGTGGGTGACGCAGGAGATACGGCGCTCTTTTTCGGTCTTAGCGGTACAGGAAAGACTACACTATCTGCTGATCCTAAGCGACATCTTATCGGCGATGATGAGCACGGTTGGGATGATGAGGGCGTCTTTAACTTTGAGGGTGGATGCTACGCCAAAGTGATAGGACTCAAAGAGGAGAATGAACCGGAGATTTACGGGGCGATTCGTCAAAATGCACTCTTGGAAAATGTGGTTGCGGATGATGCGGGTGAAGTTGATTATGAGAATGATAGCAAAACAGAAAATACTCGGGTTTCGTATCCTATCGAGTTTATCCCCAATCATCAACCCTCACTTCAAGCGGGGCATCCGAAAAATATCATCTTTTTGACGGCTGATGCCTTCGGTGTGCTTCCTCCAGTGAGTCGTTTGACAAAAGAGCAGGCGATGTATTACTTCTTGAGCGGTTATACGGCAAAAGTTGCCGGTACGGAGAGAGGTATTACAAAACCGGTAGCGACTTTTAGTGCCTGTTTTGGAGAGGCATTTTTGCCGTTGCATCCGACTGTTTATGCTAAACTTTTAGGTGAAAAGATCGAGAAGCATCAAGTGAATGTCTTTTTGGTTAACACCGGATGGACAGGCGGTGCATACGGTGTCGGAACACGGATGAGTCTTAAAGATACGCGTGCTTGCATCGATGCAATTATGGATGGAACTATCCATGAGAGTGAGTTTGATGTGACCGATACATTCGGTTTGGAGTTTCCTCTCACAATTCCTAATGTTGATCCCAAAGTGCTCAATCCTAAAAATGCATGGGCTGATAAAGAGGCATATCTCCAAACGAGAGATAATTTGGCAAAACTCTTTATTGAAAACTTCAAAAAGTATCTCCAAGAAGATGCGGAGTTTGACTACTCTGCCGCTGGACCAAAACTTTAAATCCTTCACTTCGTACGCAAGCAATATACGCTTTGCGTACATTCCTCGTTAATGAACTTTCGATATAATTGTTTGAAATCACCATTGGAGTTTTATATAAATGGCAAAATTAGCAACAGGGCGTGTGCTCACAAAAAGTAGTGCATTGCTGGATGAATTTAATGCTTCACTTCCCTTTGATAAAGTGCTTTATCAAGAAGATATCAAAGGTTCACTTGCCCATGCGCAGATGCTCGAATCTCAAGGAATTATCACTACTGAAGAGCTGTTGAAGATTAAAGAGGGGCTTGAGCAGATTAGCTCGGAGATTGAGGCGGGTAGCTTTGTCTTTGATATTTCGGATGAGGATATCCATATGGCGATTGAGAAGCGCTTGACAGAGATGATCGGTGATGCCGGCAAAAAACTCCACACCGCGCGAAGTCGAAATGATCAAGTGGCACTCGATTTTCGTCTCTTTGTCCAAAAGAGTAACCGTCAGATGATTGAACTACTTCGTAAGCTTGAACGGGTATTGCTGCGAATTGCCAAAGATCACACAGAGACGATGTTACCGGGGATGACCCATCTTCAACATGCCCAGCCTATCAATTTTGCCTACCATATGCTTGCCTATATGAGCATGTTTAAACGCGATATTGAACGGTTTGAGAGTAGTTATGAACGCGCTGATCTTTCGCCGATCGGCTGTGCGGCATTAGCGGGTACACCGCATCCCATTGATCGTCAGAAAACAAGCAAATTATTAGGATTCAAAGAGCCGACGATCAACTGCCTTGATACCGTGAGTGATCGTGATTTTGCGCTGGAAATTCTCTTTAATATCTCTGTGATGATGACACATATATCGCGGCTTTCAGAAGAGTTGATTCTATGGTCGAGTAGTGAGTTTAATTTTGTAAGTTTGAGTGATGATTACTCAACAAGCTCTTCGATTATGCCACAAAAAAAGAACCCGGATGTGCCTGAACTGCTTCGCGGTAAGACAGGTCGCGTTTACGGTAATCTGATTTCACTTTTGACAGTACTCAAAGGGTTACCGTTGGCTTACAATAAAGATATGCAAGAGGATAAAGAGGGGGTATTTGATTCAGTGGAGACCGCACGCATCTCTTTAGAGATTTTAAGAGAAGCACTCGATACGATGACTATAAATGTTGCGAGGATGGAAGAGGCGTGTAAAGTTGGGCATTTGAGTGCGACCGATCTTGCTGATTACTTGGTTCAAAAGTGTCAGATACCTTTTCGAGATGCCTATAAACTGACGGGTCGTTTGGTTGCAGAGTGTGAAGAGAAGGGGATTGATTTGAGTGAAATCTCTTTGGAGGAGCTTCAACATGTCGATCGTCGTATAGAAGCGGATGTGTTAGAACATCTTGACCTACGAAGCTCAATGAATGCGAGGGATTCTTATGGTGGCACTGCAACCAATCGTGCAAAAGAGCAGATAGCCTATTTTGAAGGGTGGTTAGAAAATGTTTAAAAACAATCGTGTAGTAGTTGCACTACTAAGTGGACTATTGCTGTTAGGATGTAGTAGTGAGGAGATGAAAAAAGTCAAAAAAGCACTTGATAAAACCGGCGATCAAGTGAATGAAACGGTTGAAAAGTATAAAGGAAACAGACCGAAAGTGATTGTCGATGGTGAAAATTCACCCATACCGAGTGATGAGATTAAGCAGATGATTGATCTGCAAAACCAAGCACGAGCAGAGGTAGGAATCGAGAGGAGCCGTGACCTTTTTTGGAGTGATGCTATTGCCAAAGATGCGCAAAAGTATGCGGATATGCTGGCACGCTCAGGAGCCTTTCGTCACGATCCAAAAAACCACAAAGCGCAAAATGAGGGCGGTTATGAGAATGGACCCTATGGTGAAAATCTCTACGCTATATGGAGTTCAAATGGTGTGGTTCCCGGTTATATCGATGCTGCCAAAGCTTGGATTGATGAAAAAAGGGATTATCATTATGGGAAGATAGATCGTTCAAATAGTGACTGCAATCCCGGTAAACAGTGTGGTCATTATACACAGATTGTCTGGAAAGATACGACACGCATCGGATGCGCGCGAAGTCGTTACCAAGAGACACAAACAAGCGATGGTTTGGAGATGACGGGATATGTCATCGTCTGCAAATATAAAATCCCCGGTAACATTATAGGAGAGTACCCATACTAACAGAGTACCCCTAAAGACTCTCTTTAGGATGTGCATCGTCAAAACGATGCCACGCCAATCTGGTACCACCTAAAATATGAAAGTGTAAATGCCCCACCTCTTGTCCTCCGTCTCTACCGTTGTTTGTGATGAGACGATACCCGTTTTCATCCAGTTCCATCAATTGGGCAACCTTTTGGATAAACGGAGTCATTTTTGCCATCATCTCTCCTGATACATCTTGAAACTTTTCGATATGCTCTTTAGGAATCACTAGTAGGTGTACCGGTGCGGCGGGGTTGATATCGTGAAAACAGAGAAAATCATCATCTTCGAGTACTTTGTTGGAGGGGATTTCACCCTTGACAATTTGACAAAAGATACACATTGGGAAACTCCTTATTTGCGGTGATAATGTAGCAATATTGTAGCAAAGTCGCCTTTAACCAACTTTTTACTACACTTAGACCAAAAAATGTAAGGGATCAGATTGCAAGCGTTAGTTGAGAAGATTACACAGTGTAATACGCTCAAAGATCTCGAAGCCGTACGGATCGAGATCTTTGGGAAAAAGGGTGTTTTGGCGCAAGAGTTTGCCAAGATGAAGAGCGTACCAAATGAGGAGAAAAAGGCTTTTGCGCAGGAGCTGAATCGACAAAAGAGTCAGCTCACTAGCCTCTTTGATGAGAAGCTAGAAGTCCTCTCCAAAGAGGCAAAAGAGCAGACGATGCGAGAAGAAGCGGTGGATGTCACGCTTTATTCACCTTTGAAGGTTTCCGGTGCGCTTCATCCGGTTAATGAGACGATGAATCGGATGATTGACTACTTTGTAAGCATGAACTTCACGATCGAGGATGGACCCTTTATCGAGGATGATTTTCATAACTTTGAGGCACTCAATCTGCCCGTCTATCACCCTGCACGGGATATGCAAGATACTTTTTTTCTCAATGATGGTCATCTACTGCGAACCCACACTTCACCGGTGCAGATTCGTACGATGCTCTCACAAAAACCGCCGATTCGGATGATCGCTCCCGGTAGCGTCTTTCGACGAGATTTTGATTTGACACATACACCGATGTTTCATCAGATCGAAGGGTTAGTCGTCGAAGAGGGAGACGGTGTGAGTTTTTCGCATTTGAAATTTATCTTGGAGGATTTTTTGCGCACGATGTTCGGAGATGTTGCGGTGAGATTTCGTCCAAGTTTCTTTCCCTTTACCGAGCCGAGTACGGAGGTTGATATCAGTTGCATTTTCTGTGAAGGAACCGGATGTCGAGTCTGTTCTCATACCGGTTGGTTGGAGATATTGGGTGCGGGAATGGTCGATAGCAATGTTTTTAAAGCTGTCGGTTATGAGAATGTAAGCGGTTATGCATTTGGATTAGGGATCGAGCGGATTGCGATGCTATTGCATCAAATTCCTGATTTGCGAAGTATGTTTGAGGGAGATTTAAGGCTATTGGAGCAGTTTAGATGATTATTACAAGATCGTGGCTAGAGAACTTTATTGATATAGAAGGGATTGAGACCCAAGAGATATGTAAGATACTCAATCAAATCGGACTAGAGGTGGACTCCTATCGACAGATCACCTTTCCAAAGGGAGTTGTTGTAGGGAAGGTACTCTCTTGTGAAAAGCATCCCGATGCGGACAAGCTCAATGTCTGTCAAGTAGAGATCGGCGAGGAGACGAAGCAGATCGTCTGTGGGGCGAAAAATGTCACCGATGCTTCGTGGGTAGCCGTGGCAACCGTCGGTGCTGATCTAGGTGAAGGGTTTGTCATCAAAGAAGCGAAGTTGCGAGGTGTAGATTCTCACGGAATGATCTGCAGTAGTACGGAGTTGGGATTGCCTGCCGTTGAGCCGGGGATTTGGAAGCTGGATGAGAGTATGGGTGATCTCAAAAGCGGTGTCACGCTCAATGATCTTCCCAATATTGCGGATGAAGTGATTGAGATAGAGCTTACTGCCAATCGTGGAGATTGTTTGAGTATCTACGGTGTGGCGAGAGATTTGAGTGCGGCTTTGGATCGTCAGCTCTACCCGATTGCGCAAACGACACTCAAAGAGATCGAAACACCCACGATCGCGATCGAGAGTGATCTGCCGATTGCATTGGCTTTTAGCTGTATGGAGCAAGATCAGTTGCGCCCAATCAACGCTTTGGAACGCTACCGTTTGGCATTGGTTGAGAAGTTGAGTGAGAATGGCGTTGAAAATCTACTCAGCTATGTGACACATGCGACTGGAGTTATTTTAAGCGGTTACAATCACTGCTATCAAGCGATCAAGGTGAAAGAGGAGGCGGGTATTGCGACGGTTTATGGAGACGAAAAAGAGATTTCGATACTCGGTGTCTCACAAAGAGAGGAGAGTAGGGTAGATGCAGAGAATCCAAGCGTGTTGATCGAGGCTTCCTATATCGATCCCGATGCACTCTCTCGAGCAATGATGGGTAAAAAGATACAGAAGGATACGCGCTACTATCACACTTCAAGAGGAAGCGATCCCGATCTTCAGAGGGGTTTTGCCTATTTGGTGTTACTGTTGGGACAGGAGCAGTGCGAACTTCATACGCTATTGTTGTCTGATCCTTTTCGATGTGAAATCATACTTTCACACCAAGAGATTGAACGATTTATCGGTATCTCACTGAAGTCTGAGGCGATTACTGTGCCACTAAAGAGATTAGGCTTTGAAGTGGAGGAGAAGGGAGATGGTTATGTGATCAAAGTTCCCCATTTCCGACACGATATCAACAATCAACAAGATGTGATCGAAGAGATTGTACGAATGATCGGTATCGATCATATTCCTTCCAATGCGCAACAAGTAGTGCTTAAGCATAGTTTGAATGCCAGTTTTGAAAACTATAAGAAGCGGAATTATTACCGCACCAAAGCGGTAGGTGTTGGATTTAGTGAAGCGATTCACTACTTCTTTGAGAGTAAAGAGGCACTGGAAAAATATGGTTTGGCGACACTTCCTCAAAAGCTTGATCTTCGCAATCCTATCAGTCAAGAGCTTGATACGCTACGAACGACCCTTCTATTACACCATATCCGATCCGCGTCACTTAATATCAAAAACGGTAAAAATCGTGTGATGCTCTTTGAGATCGGCAAAGTGGTGGATGTGGATCGCAATGAAAACACTAAAATGGCGTTTGTGATGAGCGGAGATCGTGAAGTTGCGTCGATCCATAGCGGAGCGAAGCCGAAACCGGTCGATTTTGTTACTTTTAGTAGTAAAGTTTTAGGAGTTGTGGGTGCGTGTGAATTGCTACCGGCGCAAACACCAAGTGCACTTTTTAATCCCTATGAGGTGGCGGATATTATAATTAAGGGGCGCTGTGTGGGAGTGATGGGGGCGTTGCATATCGACCTCAGAGAGGCGTATGATTTGCCGCGAACCTACCTGTGCGAGATCGATTTTGAAGCGCTTGATTTTTCAAAAGTTGAGGCAAAAAGTTATGCTAAATATCCGCAATTGAGTCGTGATCTTAGTTTTCTTAAACCCAAAACGGTTCCTTTCTCTCAGATTCGATTAGCGATCGAAGAGAAGGGGATTTCGCATCTTCGTAGCCTTTTTCCTGTGGATCTGTATCGTAGTGAAGAGATGGGAGAGCATGAGAGTGTGACGATGCGCGCTATTTTGCAGTCGGATGAGAAGACGCTTGATGAAACAGAGATTGAGACAGCGATGAATCAAATTCTTGAGACGATTACGACAGATTTAGGATTGGAGTTGAGATGAGTCGGATGCGCGTAGAGAAGACAAAGGCGTTTGATGTCGAAATAGATACGATTGCGAGTGATAAGTCGATTTCACATCGTTGTGCGATCTTTTCGTTACTGAGTGACAAGCCCTCTGTGATCGAGAACTATCTTCAAGCAGAAGATACGCTCAATACCCTTCATATCATCTCCCTATTGGGAGCGGAGGTAGAGAAGGAGGGAGAGAGGATCACTATCACCCCTCCCAAAGCGATTAAGGAGCCGGCACAAATCTTGGATTGTGGGAATTCCGGAACGGCGATGCGTCTTTTGATGGGTTTTTTGAGTGCGAAGGAGGGCTTCTTTGTACTTCACGGTGATCGCTATCTTGCCAATCGTCCAATGCGTCGCGTCGCTGATCCGTTGCGCAAAATTGGTGCCAAGATAGACGGTCGGGTCAAGGGGAATCTCTCTCCGATAGCAATTCGAGGATCGAAATTAGAAGGGTTTGAGTATCAGAGTCCTATCGCATCGGCACAGGTGAAGTCCGCCATGATCCTAGCGGCTCTGCATGCCAAAGAGATGTCTCATTTTAGTGAACCCTTTTTGAGTCGAGATCATTCAGAGCGGATGTTGGTCGGTATGGGAGCGGAGATCATTAGTAAAGAGGACGCAATTACGATTATGCCACTTTTGGCGCCACTTCAACCGTTACAGATTCGCGTGCCTTGCGATCCCTCCAGTGGCTTTTTCTTTGCGGTAGCGGCGGCGATTGTGCCGGAGTCTCGTGTGGTGTTGCAAGATGTCTCTCTCAATCCTACCCGCATTGAAGCGTATAAGGTGCTTCAAAAGATGGGGGCGCACATCGACTTTATTTCCAAAGAGGAGAAGTATGAACCGATCGGTGATATCGTCGTTCAGTACGGCAGTCTCAAAGGGATCGAGGTGAGTGAAAATATCGCTTGGCTTATTGATGAACTGCCCGCACTCTCTATTGCAATGGCGGTGGCCAAGGGGAGAAGTGTCGTCAAAAATGCTTCGGAGCTTCGCGTCAAAGAGAGTGATCGAATCAGCAGTGTGGTGGAGAATTTGCAAAAATGTGGCATTGAGGCAGTTGAGAGTGAAGATGGTTATGAGATCGTCGGCGGTCGCTTGAAAGAGGGAGTAACGGTCGAGAGTTTTGGTGATCATCGAGTAGCAATGAGCTTTGCGATTGCCGGTTTATTGAGTGGTATCGAGATCGATGATACCGCCTGTATCGACACCTCTTTCCCCAATTTTATTGAGTTATTATCTCGTATGACAAAGGTGGAACATGGAGATTAAGTTAGCAAAGAGTTACGGTTTTTGTTTTGGAGTGAAACGGGCGATCGAAATTGCGGAGGATTCAAAAAATGCCATTACGATGGGACCTTTGATCCACAATGGAGAAGAGATCAAGCGACTGCAAGAGAATTTTTCTGTTCGAACAGCGCATGACATGAGTGAGATCGGGGATGAGAAACGGGTCATCATTCGTACCCACGGGATCACCAAAGAGGATTTGGCGACACTCAAAGCTTCGGGAAAAGAGATTATCGATGCGACTTGCCCCTTTGTGACCAAGCCACAGGATATCGTCAAGGAGATGAGCGAACAGAAGTATAAGATCATCATTTTTGGAGATGCGAATCATCCTGAAGTGAGAGGGGTGCGAAGTTATGCAAAAAACGGAGCGCTCGTTGTTTTGAGCGTAGAGGAGTTGGAATCTGAGATATTAGGTCCCAAAGTCGCACTGGTATCACAAACGACACGCAAGATCAGTGAGTTTCAGAAAATTGTCGCCTACTTGGTGCAACATGTCTCAGAAGTGCGAGTCTTTAATACCATCTGCAATGCAACTTTTGAGAATCAGGATGCGGTATTGGATGTAGCCAAAGAGTCAGATGTGGTAGTTGTGATCGGCGGAAAAAACTCTTCCAATACCAAACAGCTATTAACAATAGCCAAAGCACATTGTGCGGATTCCTATTTGGTTGAGAATGAAACAGATTTGTCGGCAGCGTGGTTTGAGGGTAAAAAAGTGTGCGGTATCAGTGCAGGTGCTTCCACTCCCGATTGGATAATTGAAAAGGTTATAGCTAAGATAAGGGAGTTTTCGATATAATGGGCGAAATTTTAAAAAATTAAGGACAAGAGATGTTGAATGAGGTGAACGGAAAAGTTCAAAAAAGTAAAAAAGAGATTGAGTCTATGGACTTGGGTGATGAAGAGGTAGATTTTGCTTCTATGTTTGAGGCTTCTGTTCAAAAGGACAAAAGCGGTTCTACGGTAGAGGGTACGATTGTCAAGATTCGTGATGATGAAGATGGTGCGCTTGTGGATGTAGGCAAGAAGCAAGAGGGACTTTTGTGGAAATCCGAGTTGATGGATGAAGAGGGTAATCTCCAATTTAAAGAGGGTGATAAAATTACAGTTGTGGTGACAGGATACCGCAATGAACGACCCATCGTTTCTTACAAAAAAGCGCAGGCAGCAAAAAAAGTTGAAGCGTTTTTAGAAAATTATAAAGAGGGTGATGAACCGCTTATTGAAGGAAAGATACTCTCTAAAAACAGAGGGGGTTATGTTGTAGAAGGACTCGGTGAGTATGCCGGCGTTGAGTTTTTCTTACCGCGGTCACAAGCCTATCTCAAAGAGTCCGCTAATCATATCGGAAAGAAGATTGAAGCAAAAGTGATTAAAGTTGATAAAGATCAAAAGTCGATTGTTGTTTCACGAAAAGTTCTGATTGAAGCGGAGCGAGAGAAGCGCAAAGAGGTGATTGAAAAACTCTTAGCAAGTGATGAAGTTGTACGCGGTGTGGTGAAAAAGATCACAAGCTACGGCATGTTTGTCGATGTCGGCGGTGTCGATGGGCTCGTCCATTATAGTGAAATCTCTTACAAAGGTCCGGTAAACCCTTCAAAACATTATAGCGAGGGAGAAGAGGTTGAGGTTAAAGCGATCAAGTATGATGAAGAGAAGAGACATCTTTCGCTCTCTATCAAAGCGGCAATGGATGATCCGTGGGATGATCTCAAAGAGCAACTTGAAGTGGGTGATGCCGTACGCGTTACTGTGAGTAATATTGAGCCATACGGTGTTTTTGTTGATTTAGGAAATGATGTAGAGGGATTTTTACATATCTCTGAAGTCTCTTGGGATAAAAATATCAAACATCCAAAAGATTATCTTGAACTCGATCAAGAGATTGATGTGGAGATTGTGGAGATTGACTTTGAGAATCGAAAACTTCGAGTGAGCTTGAAAAATCTTCTTCCTAAACCGTTTGAGAGTTTTTCAAGAGAGCATCGTAGTGGCGATGTTGTAAAGGGAAAAATTGCAACTATTACAAACTTTGGAGCATTTGTAAATCTTGGGTCAATTGATGGATTATTGCACAATGAAGATATCTCTTGGGAGCGGGGCGTAAAAGCAAAAGATGTCTTCAAAGAGGGTGATGAAGTTGAGGTAAAAATTATTCGAATCGATCATGATAATGAGAAAATTTCATTGAGTAAAAAAGCACTTGATGAATCACCTATTGAAAAATTTGCAGCAAATCATCAAAGCGGTGATATTGTCAAAGCAAAAGTTCGTGATATCAAAGAGTTTGGTGTCTTTGTACAGATTGATGAGGGTGTTGATGCACTGATTCGACATGAAGATTTGGGTGAGAAAAAAGCTGATGATTTAGAGATCGGGGATGAGATCGAAGCCGCGATCGTCTTTATCGATACGGAGAAGGATCGTATTCGCCTCTCTGTCAAAAAAGTGGCGCGAATGCAGGAAAAAGCTGCGCTCAAAGAGTATAATGATGATTCTAGCACGACGCTTGGGGATATCTTAAAAGATCAGTTAAAATAAAATAGATGCAACAAGGAGTGCTTTACACCATCTTTCTTTTGTTAGCGACAGGAGTAGGGGTAGCGCTTTTTGTATCGTATCGTGTGGTTGGAATTCCACACAACACTCAACAAACATTACAGAAAAGTTTTCAAAATGCCGATAATACCAGTGTTACTTATGAGACTGAGATTCAAAAAAGTTGGCTGAGAGAGATGCGTGAAGAGCAGAGCCATCGCACTTATTTTTATACAGTGACACAGTTGCAACTCAAATTATATTAAGAAAATAGGGGAAGAGATGAAAAAAGTAATAGTATGTGATACTATTCATCCTAAGGGGTTAGCGCTTTTGGGTTCACAAGATGATATTGAATATGTAGATGCTTCACAGGTACCCAAAGATGAATTGCTTCAGATGATTGGAGATTATGATGTCGCTATCACACGAAGTTCTACAGATGTGGATGCCAAATTTTTAGAAAATGCAACACAGATGAAGGCGATTGTGCGTGCCGGTGTGGGTGTCGATAATGTTGATATCGAGGGGTGTAGTCGAAACGGTATCATTGTAATGAATGTGCCGACTGCCAATACGATTGCTGCGGTTGAATTAACCATGGCACATATGCTGGCTGCTGCGAGAAGTTTTCCTAATGCAAACAACCATCTCAAACTTGATCGTGTTTGGAAACGAGAAAAGTGGTATGGTATTGAACTTAAAGATAAGAAATTAGGCATCATCGGATTTGGGAATATCGGAAGTAGAGTCGGCAAGAGAGCATTAGCGTTTGAGATGGATGTGATCGCTTATGATCCCTATATCGAACCCTCAAAAGCAACAGAACTCGGCGTGAAATATACAACCGATTTTGATGATATTTTAGCTTGTGATTTTATTACTATTCATACCCCAAAAACAAGTGAAACACTTAATATGATCGACCGTGAAGAGATTGCCAAGATGAAAGAGGGGGTACGACTGATTAACTGCGCAAGAGGTGGACTCTATAATGAAGATGCACTTTACGAAGGCTTAAAAAGTAAGAAGATTGCGTATGCGGGTATTGATGTGTTTGTCAAAGAGCCTGCAATTGATAATAAACTGCTTGATCTTGATAATATTTCTGTTACACCACATCTGGGTGCGAATACATTAGAATCTCAAGAAAAGATTGCCACACAAGCAGCTGAACAGGCGATTAGTGCTGCACGCGGTACCAGTTATCCCAATGCACTCAATCTTCCAATTGTGGAGAGTGAAGTACCAGAATTTGTTAAACCCTACCTTGATTTAACACAAAAGATTGCCTATTTAGCCGCACAGATTAACAAAGGGCATATTAAAAGTATCAGACTTGAAGCGGAGGGAGAAATTGCAAGCTACCTCAAGTCGCTTTTAACATTTGCTCTCGTAGGAGCGTTGAGCGAATCGATGGGTGAGAAGATCAATTATGTCAATGCGGAGTTTGTAGCCAAGGAGCGAGGAATTGATTTGGATACAAAAGTGGTTTCAAATGTGAGTGAGTATAAAAATAAAATTTTATTGAAATTGACAACAGATGTGCGTACCATTGCGATTGGTGGAACTGTCTTCTCAGATAATATTGAAAAAATTGTTAATATTGATAAAATTAAATTAGACTTCAAGCCTAAAGGGAAGATGATTTTCTTCTCAAATAAGGATAAACCTGGAGTCATTGCAGATATTAGTCGTATTATGAGTAATAATGGAATAAATATTGCAGACTTTAGATTAGGACGAGATGAGAGCGGTAATGCATTAGCGGTTGTGTTGATTGATGATATTGTTTCGAAAGATATAATTCAGGAGTTGAGATCACTAGATGCTTCCAACTGGGTAGAAACTGCAAATCTATAGAATTTTTTTGACTTTTTCATTAGTTCATTATTTTAGCCATGATATAAGTTGTATTCATATAGAATAATAAACTGCTTAATCTTATCCCTGGTTAAAAGAATTATTGAGGAGACAAAATGGTTACAAAAGGTCTGAAGTTATTAGCTCTGCTATTTTTTCTTGGTATAGAGCTATATGCATCTGATGGACAGGTTTATCGTCATTTGACCCTAAAACAAGCTATTGAAATAGCCAAAGAACAAAATATTGAGATTGAGATTGCCGATCTTGATCGAGAGATTAATGCGTTGGGTGAGAAAATCGCTAACGGTTATAATTTCGGTAAGCTTGATGCAACTCTGATGGGGCTTCGCTCTAATGATGCTGGGAATGTGTTTGGTTTTAAACTTCAAAGCCGTGAAGCAAATTTTGGAGATTTCGGTTTTCGTGATTTTCTTAGTGGTGTCGGTGGCGCGTTGCAGATGAGCAAGGGGGATTTTTCGAAGTTTTCTCAACTGATGGCAAACCCTCAAATGGCTGATCAGCTTCTTGCTCAAACTCCTGATGATCTCAATAATCCTAAGGCGCGTAACCATTTTGATACTAAATTGGTCTATATGATTCCTCTTTACACGGGATATAAATTGACTAACTATAAAGCGATTGCCCACAAGATGGTAGAGATGTCACAGCTTGATAAAGAGAAAATGGTTGCTGAAAAGCTTTTTCAGGTTGAAAAGGCTTTTTATGATATCTCCCTTTTAAGGCGCTTTAAAAAGTCACTACAATCTATTAAGATCAATATGGATGAACTTGAGCGTACCACAAAAGAGATGAAAAAAGAGGGGTATGCGAAAAAAACAGATGTTTTGGAAGTACAATCCAAAAAGGCAAATGTTGTGCGTATGCTCATTCAAACAAAAGCCAATTTAGAGTTGAGTTATGATTTTTTAAGCTTTTTGCTCAACGCAAAAGTGAAATCGATACGAAGTGTTCATTCAGATGCACCTGAATTTCATATTTCACTGGATGAGGCACTCGCTCAAAATCTTGATATTAAAAAAGCGAAAAAGGGTTTAGAAATTCAATCCAAAATGGTTGGTGTGGCAAAATCGGCATTTTTACCAAAAGTAGGTGCCTTTGCTGAGTATGGTAGCAGTGACGATAAACCTTTTAACCAGTTTTTAGATCATGACAGATATACAGTCGGTGTGCAGTTAAACTATAACCTCTTTAATGGAGGCAGTGATATGGCAAAACTTGAACAAGAGAAGTTGAAACGACTCAAAGTAATGCGTCAAGTGAAGTTGGCGCAAAAAGGTATTGCTTTGAAGTTTAAGAAGATCAAGACTGAGATTAAAAAATATAATGCTCAGATTAAGTCACTCAAGAGCGAAGTAAAACTGGCAAAAGATATTTTTGAAACCTACTTAGCGCAGTATGATGAAGGTTTGGCATCCATTAACGATGTGATGATCAAAGAGGCGCTCCAAATTCAAAAACTATTGGAGCTTCAAAAAACACAAAATGAACGAAATGACAAGATTTTAGAGCTTGCAAGATTAACATATGGAGAGAATCGATGAAAAAAATTTTATGGATAGGGTTACTATTGGTGGGAAATCTTCTTTATGCTGGTAAAGTGGAGCTTTCAGGTGCAGTCTTTTCAGACAATCAAAAGATGTTGACAAGTCGTTTTATGGGGTTTGTGAAAAGTGTCAATGTAAGTGAGGGTGATCGTGTCAAAAAGGGACAGTTGCTTTATGAAATAGATTCTAAAGAGATAGACAGTATGCGTGCGCAGGTAGAGTTAGCGATTCAGCAGGCGCAACTTTCATTGCAGATGTATCGTAATCAGCACACAAATCTACTATTGAATCTTTCGCGTAATAAAAGACTATATCGAAAAGATATGGTTGCAAAATATAAAGTTGAAACCTTAGAGCTTGCAGAGAAAAATCTTTTGGATATGATCAAGGTGGCTGAAGCTCAGGTTGCACAAGCCAAAGCCAGACTTCAAGAGGTCAATAACCAGTATAACTATCTTAAAGTCAAAGCGCCCAATGACGGTGTTGTTGTTAAGAAGAATATTAATGAAGGTGAGATGGCTATGCCCGGAATGCCGGCAATCATCTTGACCGATTTGAGTAAACTCTATATCTCCACAGAGGTTGCAGAGAGTGATTTGAAACATATTAAAGTTGGGAAACGCGTACAGGTGGAAATTCCATCTGCCGGTATTAAGTCGGAAGGAAAAGTGAGCGCAATTATTCCAAGTTCCAATCCTATGACACATACCTTTAGAATTAAGATCACCTTTGATAAAGGAGATAAGATCGTCTATCCAGGTCTTTACTCAAAAATTACATTTGAAAATTAGGAGAGCATATGAGCAAAGAGGAAGAGGGCATAGAAAAGATACGCGTCACCGACTATGCGGGGCGTTTGGCGAAATCCTTTATCTATAATCCACTCACTCCGATCCTTGCTGTTTTTTTATTGGCGATCGGTTATTTGTCACTGGTAATCATGCCAAGAGAAGAGGATCCGCAAATCTCTATTAGTGGGGGTACGGTGATTGTGCCCCTTCCCGGCTCAACGCCGACAGAGGTGGAGAATATTATCGTGAAGCCACTTCAACGAAAATTAAGAGAGATTTCTGGTATCAAGCACATTTACGGTATGGCGATGAATAATGTCGGTATTGTCAATGTGATGTATAAGATTGGGGAGAATCGTGAAGATTCAAACCTCAAACTCTACGACAAAGTGATGCAAAATATGGATCTTTTGCCAAAAGGTGCAATGCAACCGTTGATTAAACCTTTTGATATCGATATTGATGTGCCGATTGTCACCATTGCCTTCTATACAAAAAAGGGTTCGAATATTTCTCGTTTTGAGCTTTTTAAACGGGTTAGAGATATTCAAAATGATATGAACCGTATCAAAAATGTTTCCAAAACTTCACTCAAAGGGGAGCATAAAGAGCAGTTTAATGTTGAAGTCGATCTGCATAAACTCTCCGGCTATCATCTCTCTATGGGGCAGATCATGAAAGCGATTCAAGCTTTGGCGGTCAATGTCCCTGATGTCAAGACTCGGACAGATCAGAAGATAAAGAAATTGGTTATTTTTGGTGTAAAAAATGCGATTAATAGTGAAGAGGATGTAAAGAATGTTATTGTTGCTTCCTATATGGGGTCGCCAATCTATCTTAAAGATGTAGCAACAGTCAAGCGTGGGGATGATATTCAAAATCATAAACTTGCACTTATTATGCAGCGAAAAAATCATTTTATGAGTCCTATTAGAGAACAAGTGACACTTTCTATCTCAAAACTCAAAGGTACCAATGCGGTTTTTGTTGCAGAAGATGTATTAAAAAAGCTTAATGAGTATAAACCCTCTCTTGAAAAGGATAAGATAGGTTATACCATTACACGAAATTACGGTGTAAGAGCAGATGATGCGGTCAATGAACTGGTTCATCACTTGGTGATTACTATTGCTATTATTGCGGTTTTATTAATCTTTGCTTTAGGTTGGCGGGAGTCTTTGATTGTTACTTTTACCGTTCCCGCAATTTTGGCGATTACGCTTTTTATCGCCTATTTGACAGGACAGACGATTAACCGTATTACGCTCTTTGCTTTCTTACTTTCATTGGGGCTTTTGGTCGATGCGGCGATTATTGTGATTGAAAATATTCATAGACATATGCATTCGCATGAAGCTGTCGATACGCCAAAAGATGAGATTATGATTAAAGCGACTGATGAGATTGGTGCACCGACCAATATTGCGACATTGGCAATTATCTTAACGATGGTACCGATGGCATTTGTAGGCGGTATGATGGGTGAGTTTATGAAGCCGATTCCCTATAATGTACCGGTTGCACTCTTTGCATCCTTGGTGATCGCCTATATCTTTACTCCCTATTTGGCAAATAAGCTTTTGAAAAAACCGAAAATGCACCATCACCATCATCATTTTCAGAAAGAGAAACAGGAAGGAAAGAAGTAATGAAGTGGTTAGAGGGAGTTGTCTATTTTATTATTGGGCATTTTACAACAAGATGGTTAGTGATTGCAGGTGTCATGTTGGCACTGGTACTTTCTGTGATGATGATTCCGACAAAGTTGGTCAAAGCAAAGATGCTACCCGGCAAGAGTGCCAATACCTTCTCTATTTATGTTGATATGCCTACAGGAAGCTCTGTGGATGAGACGCGTCGTACGACTGACTGTGTTGTGAATCTGCTCAAAGATGAAGAGGAGATTGTCAATACGGAAGTCTTTTTGGGGATGGGTGCGCCACTTGATTATGCCGGCTTGGTCAAAGGTTCATCAATGAAACAGGGTGAAAATTTGGCAGAAATTGTTGTCAATTTGACCGATAAGCATACACGGGATGAGCCCTCCTATCTTATGGTGCATCGTCTCAGACCTGAGATAGACAAAAAGTGTCAAACGCTCAAAGAGGGTACTAGCATCAAGATGATTGAACAACCTGCCGGTCCTCCGACGCTTGCATCAATCGTCATGGAGGTAACAACAGATAATCTCTATACAAATCGGAAAATTTCCGAAGAGGTTGCTGATATCTTTCGAAAGACAAAAGGGTTAGTTGATGTCGATATCATGCAAGATGAGTTTTTCGACAAATATGAATTGATTGCCAATACTGAGAAGATTAGTCGTTCGGGTATTTCACTTGATCAGGTCAATAAAATTCTCTATTTGGCATTTGAGGGAATGATTGTAGCGGTAAAAAATTCTCAAAACTCTCCGGATCAAATTCCTATTTTCCTTGTTTTGAGTCCTGATACAAAACGCATTGCAGATCAATCCTATGATGCGCTTTATTCTAAACTCTCTTCATTAAAATTGATGAATAAAAAGGGAATGATGGTACCGTTGAGTGAGTTGGTCGACATTGTGAAAGTGAAAAATACACCTACAATCTTTTCAAAAGATTTGCGACGAAGTACCAATGTCGTTGCTGAAACCGATATGGTTTCGCAAGTCTATCCATTGCTTGATGCAAGAGAGAAGATGATCGAGCATTTTAGCAAAGAGTACAATGTCTCGAAAGAGCCGGGAATGTCCACCTATATGTTTGATCTTCATTTGACCGATAAGAAGACCGGTGAAAAGATACTGCTTCGATGGGATGGTGAGATGAAGGTCACACTCGATACATTCCGAGATTTGGGAGGTGCATTTATTGCTGCCTTGGTACTTATTTTCTTATTGTTGGTAATCTACTATAAATCATTTGCGATTTCAGCTATTATTCTTGGCGGCAGTTTCTTGTCGATTATCGGTGTGATTGTCGGGCATTGGGTAGCTGATATGGTGACGCGAGATACTTTCTTCTTGACGGCGACTTCACTAATTGGATTTATCTCCCTGATGGGAATTAGTTCAAGAAACTCATTGCTATTGATTGACTTTACCAAATCTCTGATCGAGGAGAAGGGAATGTCCAAAAGAGAGGCGATAGCAGTAGCAACGGCAACGAGAGCTAAACCGATTATGCTAACGGCAATAGCTATTATTCTTGGTTCTGCGCTGTTGGCGACTGATCCTATCTTTGGAGGATTGGGTGTGGCATTGATTTCCGGAACAGTTGCAGCAGTTGTGGTGTCACTTATCTTTGTGCCGGTTTTGATGTATCAAACAAAAGCGATTTAAAAGTAAGGAATTAGGGGAATATTTAGGGGTAGGGGAGCGGAAAGTTTTCCGCACCTTATCCGGTTGTGAAGCGTTTGATTAATGCGCTTCACACTGGCTCATCGAGATATCTGCATTCTCCTTGCTACCACCCTCTTTACCATCGGCACCGAGTGAAATAATTTCAATTTTACCGTCGTCGTTGGTGTAGATATAGGGATTGCTCCACGGATCAAGTGGTTTTTTGCCGTCTAAAAAGCCACCATCCGGAAAGCTCTTATATTTTTCAGGATCAGGATTTGTTACCAATGCGGCGATGCCCTCTTCGGTTGTTGGATAAGTACCGTTTTGCATCTTGAAGCTCTTGAGAGCATCTTTGATACTCTTCATCTGAATACAGACAATCTTTCGTTTTGCTTGTTCTCCCTGCCCTAAGAGGTTTGGAAGTACCAAACCTGCTAACAATCCGATGATAATGATAACAATCATAATCTCAATCAATGAAAACGCTTTTCTCATAGCTATCCTTTAAGTCTTAATTTAATAAAATATTTTACTTTATTTAGCTTTATATAAAATTAATGAAAGTAGGTTCTACATGAAAAAAGGGATTGTTTTACTGATAACCTTGGGATTTATCGCTGTGATCACAGCATTGATACTCTGGTCTCTTTCGATTACCAAGGAGCGTTTTGATCGTGTAGAAGATCTGCATAACCAAAATCAATTTAATCTCCTTTTTGCCGACTTTTCCAAGATGGTGCAAAAATTTGATATTAACAGCAGTGAAAAGCTTCAAGCATTTTTGAGCTTCTCTTTTGATTCCCCCATAGTTGATTCAAAAAGCGGTTTAATGCCGGGGTTTCGTGTGCATTCACTCATGGATCGTCTCAATCTCAATGCGATGTTGCAAACTATTGTGGAGAGTGAAACCAATAGTAGTAAGATGGAGGCAGCGACACTTTACAATCGTGCGATCGAAAAATTTTTACGCCGTTTTGATTTGAGCGATCCCTATCTTTTTGAAGCCATACTACTGGATACAATGGATCCTGATCTATTAGAGAGGAGCGGTGAAAGTGAAATGGCAAAGGAGAGCATCAACATCCGACAGGGAAGGCTCTATGATTTTGATGAGATAAAAAAGATGGAAGATTATTATTATCGTCAAAATAGTGATAGCAACATCTATAAAATTACCCAAGAAGAGTTTGATAAATATTTCTACTTCGGTGATCCCAAGGTGTATGGAATGTTTGATTGTTCATCTGAACATGCGATAGTGACAATGCCACTAATTGTTGAGGATGAGATGCAGTTGGGAGAGGGAGTGGACCTCTGCCAAGAAGCCAATTCAGAAGCTATGGGTAAATTAAAAAAAATATATAATATTTCACAATATAGTTCTAAAAGCAAATATTTAGTAAGATGTACTGTTATTTTAAACCGCACGGATTCAAGAGAGGAGATCTCTTTTGACTACGATGTCAACACCAAGAGGATTAGCAACATTGAGAAACGCGTTTGGTAGACAAAAACGAGAAGCACTCTTTATTACCAAAAAAGATAAATTTATACGAAACGGTGATTTTACCGTTATTTTGGCTCCAGAGTTCTATTGGGTCAAGAAGGTGAAGCTACCTGTCAAGAGCCTTGCCAAAGCAAGAAACTTGGCTCCCTCTGTTTTTGAAGGGAATTTACCTGAGGGGCGTTATAGCTATGAGATCAGGCGTGCGGGAGATGGCGAGTTTATCGTGATGGCGTACAATAAAGAGCAGATTCAGAAGGAGCTTGAGAAAATTTTCCCTGCCAAAAGCAAGATCAAAGAGATCTACTTTGCGCAAGATGCTTTGGGAGGTATCAAAGAGTGTACGACGATCAACGAAAAAGCGGCACTGATGAATATTGATGATATTATTATTCAGGTACCTCGTAGTTGTGTGAACTCCGATTCGAAAATTGCGGAACATCTCAAAGATGCCGTACTTGGACGGCATAAGATTCGACTCTCCCCTGGTGGGGATGAGATACTTCCGAAGCGTGATATTATATTGGCTTCTGTGTTGGTAGCGCTTTTATTGGTTGCGTTTTTGGGAGAGTATTTCATCTATAAAAAGGCACAAAATGATTTAGATCAGAAGCGCAGTGAGATCATCAAAGAGAACAAATTACCTCCTACGATGATTCAAATACGCAGTATTCAAAAATCTTTGGGGAAAAAGTTTGCAAAGCAGAAGAAGCTTAGAAAAGCGCTTTATGCTCTTTCAAAAATCAATCTCAGAGAGGGTGATTATTTTGAGTCGATTGAGTTAGGAGAGAAGGAGATGGCGGTGAAGTTACATTTAGCAGATCCAACTCGTCAAAACAGCATGACGCAAGCGCTGAAGCGTATTGGTAAAGTGCTAAGTACACAGATGCAGGAGAATATCCTCTCTGCAAGGATTGCACTATGAGTAAACGGACATTGATCTTGGTGGCACTATTGGCAGTGGTAGTGTTGGGAATCAGCTATACAATGGCACAACGAGCTAAAGCTGACTATCTTGCCTCGGCGCAAGCCTTGAGTGCGTTTGAGACCCAAGCCAAAGCACTCAAGCAGTTGAAACAACGCTTTGATAAGCATGCAAGCAAACGAACGATGGAAACCTTGAGTCGCATTGCACCGGTTCAAAATCGTATCCCTAAAGCCAATGCGGAAATTTTTGTCTATGAGAATCTTTCGGCATCAACCCTTTCACGATTGCTACGGAAGATCGAGAACTCTTCGCTCCAGATTAAAAACCTTGAGATTACTAGGGTTTCAGATGCCGGAGTCAATTTGCGGGTGGAGATTGCCAAATGAAAAAATTGTTGTTAGCATGTGTACTTTTTTTCATCGGTTTAGTCCTCTTTATGCCCAAGCTCAATTTACTCTATACTCTGGAATCTTTACTCCAAAAGGAGCATATTCAAATCCATGCCAAAGAGAGTCAAGATCGATGGGTTGATCTAGTGCTTAAAGAGGTGCATATCGGTTACGACGGGATCGACTCTTTGAAGATTGAACACGCATCAATCAAACCGTGGATCTTCTATAATCGCATTGATTTGACAGGGGTGAAGCCTAGTACATCGGTAGCGGATATGGTCAAGACCAGTGCAAAAGCGTTGCATATCACACACTCTATCTTGCACTATAATGTTGCAAAGATTGAAGGTGAGGGTGCCTTTGGAACGCTTGAGGGGGAGATTGATCTTCAGGATCGGAAGGTGCATTTGATACTGCACCCAAGTAAATCTTTTCGGCACAATCAAATTCTCAGAGAGAACTTTAGAAAAACGAAGGAGGGCTATCTCTATGAATCACACTTTTAGCAAAAAGCTTCGTTTTTTTCTTCTCTTTATCGCTTTGCCTTTGATTGTGGCAAAGCTTCTTTGGAGTGTTTCAGAGATTTTTTTGCAAAAAGCACCACCGATGAGGGCGAAACATAGCACGCAATATAATTACCACTATTCGCTCTATCTTGCCAATAAAATCATCGGTAACAAAGTAGAGATTCCGCAAGAGAAACCAACAGAGGATGATGGTCAAAAACTTGAAGATATCAAGCTCAAAGGTACCTATCTCGGTGGTGATGCCAGCTTTATCATCATTGAGGATGGAGGTGAGAGCAAATTTATCTATATCGGTGAGAAATTCCGCGGTTATGAACTCAATCGTGTGGGGGAAAGAAAGGTAGTTTTTGAGAAAAACGGTAAAAATTATTATGTCCTTCTCGATGGAGAGGAGGAGAAGCGACAGCGTCAGCATCAATCATCTTTTTCCGGTGGTGGTGCATCTTCGCAGGAGGATGAGGATACACCGGTTTCGTTAACACATGAGGAGATGAAGAGTTACCTGAGAAACCCGGATAAAATTTGGAATAATATTCGTATTCAGGAGATGCGACGAGAGGGTGAATTGGTGGGGTTTCGAGTCAATTATGTCAAGAGAGGGAGTTTTTTTGATAAAGCAGGGCTTCGTTCAGGTGATGTGATCAAAGCGATTGACGGTAATGAGATTCACTCGCTTGGAGATGTGATGAAATATTATAATAATGCAGATAATTTAGAGTCTTTATCTTTGACGGTACTTCGAAATGGTCAAGAGAAAGAGTTGGATTTTAGTGTAAATTAGGGGGTTATGATGAGAAAAATTGTATTGTCACTGGCATTGGTTTCGACACTGTATGGAACACTCAATGCTCAGACGAAATTTAGAGAGACCAATCGGGATGAAGTCAATATTAACTTCAAAGATTTGAAAATTACCGACTTTATCAAGATGGTTGCGAAGATTACAGGGAAAAATATCTTGATCTCCAAAAAGGTGACCGGTACGGTTGACTATATTTCAGTCAAGCCTATTAAAAAGTCACAAGTCTTTTCGCTTTTGAAAAATATTTTAGTTTCTAAGGGGTATACGCTTCGAGATACCGGTAACGGCTTTTTGAAGGTGATCAAAAGTAGTGACGCTTCCAAATCGGCGCCACCAATGTATGGACAGAGCCAAATCGGTGAAGTAGAGACGGCGATTATTCCAATTGAAAATCTCAATGTGAGAACCATTTTGAGACAAGTGAATTTTCTCCTTTCTCGTTATGGGAAGATTTCACTCTCAAATGAAAACAACTCTATTGTCGTGACAGATTATCCTGAAAATATCAAAACGATCAAAAACATTATCCGCCATCTTGATAAAGATCGAGATAATCGTGTCTCGTTTATCACACTACAAAATGCCCAGGCAAAAAGCGTCTATCCCAAAGCAAGACAACTTGTCAACGCCATGTTTGATAACCGTATTCAGACGCAACGGGTGACGGTTTTTTCAGATGATGCAAGTAACTCAATCGTGCTTGTCGGGAATAGTAATAATATCGCAAGGGTGATGCCCTTTATCAAAAAGATGGATAAGGCGGATGAGACAGTCGATAAAAAGATGGAGATCATCTACATCAAAAATGCCGATGCGACAGAGATTGTCAAAACTTTGGAAAAGTTGCTTGCGGACAAATCTTTTGCCAAGCCTAAAGTTGAAGAGAAGGAGAAGATTGTTACGACACATATACCTCAAAGAGGAGTGAGAGGGAAACGACTACCACCTATTATCAAAACTGAACGCATCAAGCCTTCGATTACCGGTGATAAAGATAAGCCGACTGTTACGGTTGATGCTGAGCTTAATGCGGTGATCGTCTATGCGACAGAGAGTGAACTCAAAGAGATTCGTAATGTCATTCAATCACTTGATGTCGAGAGACAGCAGGTCTATGTAGTGGCAAAGATTTTAGAGATCAGTGAGAAGAAAGCGAAAGCGCTTGGAGCGAAATATGAAGTATTGGCAGGTATTTCGAGTAATAGCGGTCTCTATGGTGTGGGAATGAAACTGCTAGGTGGAAGTTTGAGTCCGCTTACGACGGTCAAAACACTTGCAAACTTAAAATTACCCACCTTTAAAAAGGCGTTGGCGACAGGTATTACCGTTGACCTGCTTGATATCAACGGTGCGACAAAGATACTCTCTGAGCCTTCGATTCTTTGTATCAATAACAAAGAGTCTTCAATCTATGTTGGGCAAACAGAGTCAATCTTGACCCAGACATCACAGGCAAGCTCCGTCACAGCAGTACCGATCAACAACTATTCACGAGAAGATATTGGTCTCACGCTCAAAGTCAAGCCTCGCATCTCCGCAGATAATAAAGTCTCTTTGGATGTGACGGTAAAAAGTGAAGATGTGGAGAAAAATGATAAGCAGAACACCGCACAACCGACAACTACGAAACGAGAGGTTAAGACAAGCTCGATCGTGATGAACGGTGAGACGGTGATCATAGGAGGACTTAGCAAAGATAAGAGTGATGAGAGTACAAGTAAGATACCATTTTTAGGTGATATTCCTATTTTGGGTATTCCTTTTCGAGATCGAAGCAAGTCTTATGATCGTAAAAATCTTGTGATTATGATTACGCCATATATTGTCAAACGAAGTGAGGATTTAGCGACGCTCAAAGATTCACTCTCTCAACTCTCAAGTTTGGAGTATGATTTGGCAAAGCGGTTCAATCGTACACTCAAAGAGGGGAAAGATCCGCAAGAGGTAGTGGGAGAAGTGGTTGATACACAACAAGCGGCGGCACAAGAGTCGATGATCTTAGATGAGCATACACACTTGGATACAACCGGTTTGACCAAAGAGATTTTGATCGATGATTACGGTAATAAAACTGCGGTTTACTATGATGCTTCAGGCAAAGAGGTATTTCGTGAAGCGATTGATGAGGGTGCGGAATAGATGCAGTTAAGTAATATTCCTGAATTTTTTGATCTCGATCTCTTCCCCGAAATAGTGGAGGGTGTTGATCTCGATCTGGCGGTCAAAAATTCACTTCTCTTTACCAAAATCGATGATCAAATCTATACTATCATAGATAAAGAGCATTTGAGTGATAGCTTCAACTATCTCAGTAAGATCGATGTCGATTTTCCGATTGCGATGCTGGACAAAGAGTCGTATGAGAGGCTCTATCATCGATTTTTGGAGATCAAAACCGACAATGAACTCTCCTCGACGATTAATGAAGAGAGTGAGAGTGAGCTTTTGGAGGAGGATATCTCTCTTGCGGAGTTTTTGCAAACCAGTTCCGATATTTTGACGAGTGAAGAGTCAGCACCGATTATTAAATTTGTTAATTCACTCTTCTATCAAGCGATCAAGAAGGGTGCAAGTGATATCCATATCGAGATGCATGAGCATCGTGGTGTGGTGCGCTTTCGTATCGACGGTGTATTGATCAAGCATGTCGATCTCGATAAAAATATTATTGCGCTTGTTGTTTCCCGTATCAAGGTTATCTCCAATCTTGACATCTCCGAAAAACGGATTCCGCAAGATGGAAGAACGCAGGTGAAGATCGCCGGTAAGGGGCTGGATGTGCGGGTTTCGGTTTTACCGACCTATTACGGTGAGCGGGTGGTGATGCGTATCTTGATGGAGTCAAGCCACATCCCGACATTGGAGAATCTTGGATTCAAAGAGGATTTGACGCGTCACTTTAAAAAGCTACTCGATCACGCACATGGGATGATCCTCGTTACGGGACCTACGGGAAGCGGTAAGTCAACGACACTGCACACCTTTTTGCAACTGGTGGCGACCCCGGATAAAAATATTATTACTGTCGAAGATCCGGTCGAGTATAAAGCGGACAATATCAACCAAATCCAAGTCAATACTAAAACAGGGCTCACTTTTTCCTCCGGACTTCGTTCAATCCTCCGGCAAGATCCTGATATCGTGATGGTGGGTGAAATTCGTGACAAAGAGACGGCGGAGATTGCGATTCAAGCCGCACTCACAGGTCACTTGATGCTCTCGACACTCCATACCAATAACGCTGCTGCGGCAATTACGCGTTTGGTTGAGATGGGAATTGATGACTTTTTGATCACTTCGTCGCTTTTGGGTGTGTTGGCGCAACGGTTGGTGCGAAAGCTTTGTCCGGAGTGCAAGGAAAAAGATCACCTCCCAAAAGAGATTGCTGAAGAGTTTCATATCGATCCACATCATCTCATCTATAAAGAGAAGGGGTGTAAAGCGTGTAACTTTACCGGTTATCAAGGCAGACATGCTGTGGGTGAACTGCTCTTGATGGATGAGGATGTGAAGATGATGCTCAAAAATCAAATGACCGACTTTGAGATTCGTGAAAAGATGCGCCAAAAAGGGATGCGTACGATCTCCGAAAAACTGCTTGAGCTCCTACTTGAAGGTGAAACTTCGCTCAAAGAGGTGATTCGCGTAGGATTGAAAGATTAGTATGATTTTTAAGTATAGTGGATATGATTCGCACGGTAAGCGGGTCAAGGCGAGAATCGAAGCGAATGATTTAGATGAAGCCAAACGCAAACTCAAAGCCAAAGGGATTCTCTTTGATAGTATTACTGAGAGCGGTGAAGGATTGCTCAGTCGTTTGAGTTTCAAACGATCGCATAAACTCACCTCCAAACAGCTCGCCCAATTCTCCAAAAATATTGCTATCTATTTGCGATCGGGTATTCCGATTGTCAATGTTATCAAGCTTGCGAAGTCTCAATATGAAGATGATGGCATAATGGTCGATTTTCTCAATTCGCTTGAGAGTAGTATGAATGAGGGAAATAGCTTTTATGCCGCGCTCGATTCGCAACATATTATTGCATTACCCTCTTTTTACAAGCAGTCGATCAAGGTAGCGGAAGAGAGTGGGAGCATGAGTGAGGTACTCTTTGAGATGGCGCGTTTTGTGGAGGAGCAGGATAAAGTCTCCGGACAGGTGAAGCAGGCACTTATTTACCCGATGGTGATCGTCGTCATCTCGATCTTTATGGTCGCTTTTATGCTCACGACTGTTGTGCCCAAGATCACCAAAATGTTTGCACAGCTCAAGCAAGAGTTACCGGGAATTACCAAATTTGTCATTGCATCCGGTGATTTTTTGGGGCACTATTGGTTGCATATTGTCGCTGTGATTATAATCGGATCGCTTCTTTTTAGCTATTTTCTCAAAAAGAGCCCAAGATTTCGCTATCTCTTTGATAGTACGATGCTTCGACTCCCTCTCTTTGGAAAGATTATCCGCACTTTTGAGCTTGCGCGCTTCTCTTATATCACCTCTGTCTTGACCCGAAGCGGTGTGACCTTTGTGCATGCGGTGAAACTCTCAAGCGGTATCTTGGATAACCAAGTGATGAAAAAGGAGTTTGAGAGTGCTAGCAAAGATGTGGTCGAGGGCAAAAAGTTCTCCTCATCACTTGCTAAACACGGCAAACATGTCGATAAATCTTTTATTCAAGCGATTGCACTAGGAGAGGAGACTAGTGAAGTTCCAATGGTCATGGAGAACCTTGCTGATCTCTACTTTAGCGAAAACCGAGATAAGATCAATGTCTTTCTCTCACTAATGGAACCGATGTTGATCCTCTTTGTCGGTGCCACCATCGGCTTCATCGTTATTGCCATGCTCCTCCCCATCTTCTCCATGAACATGGCTAATATGTGAGACCCGTTAAGAAAACGACAATTTCTTGTCGTTTTTAGGGTCGGAACCCGAGTAGTCGGAGCGAAGCGAAGCAACGAGGGCGGGAGAGAGTTAAGAAAACGACAATTTCTTGTCGTTTTTAGGGTCCCAACCCGAGTAGTCGGAGCGAAGCGAAGCAACGAGGGCGGGAGAGAGTTAAGAAAACGACAATTTCTTGTCGTTTTTAGGGTCCCAAGCCGAGTAGTCGGAGCGAAGCGAAGCAACGAGGGCAAAAATTCTAATCATAATCTTCAAGAGAGTATAATAAGAGAACCCACAAAAAAGGATAAATGTGTTAGTAGCTCCGAGTATTCTTTCAGCAGATTTTGGGCATTTAGATCAAGAGGTGCGCGCGATTTGTAATGCGGGGTGTGATTTGGTGCATGTGGATGTGATGGATGGTCACTTTGTACCCAATCTCACTATCGGTCCTGTAGTTGTAGAAGCGGTGGCAAAGGCGGCAACAAAACCGTTGGATATTCACTTGATGGTGCAAAATAACAGCTTTTTTGTCGATCTCTTTGCCCCATTGAAGCCCAAATATCTCTCCTTCCATATTGAAGAGGAGAAGCATGTGCATCGGCTGATCCAAAAGATCCGTTCATATGATATCTCTCCTTGTGTGGTGTTGAATCCGCATCGTGGATTGGAGGATTTGGAGTATATTATTGATGATTTGGATATGGTGCTGTTGATGAGTGTCAATCCCGGTTTTGGCGGGCAAAAGTTTATTCCTACGGTTTTGGAAAAGGCGAAGCGATTGCGTGATCTCATCGATAAAAGAGGTGCCAAGACGCTGATTGAAGTGGATGGCGGTGTGAGTGATAAAAATATTCACGCACTCAAAGATGCCGGTGTTGATGTGGTGGTAGCAGGAAGCTATGTCTATGGTAATAGCGATTATGCCAAAGCGATTGAGCGTTTAAAAGTGTGATGCGAACACGGGTAAAGATTTGCGGGATTACCAATCTCACTGATGCGTTGGATGCGATAGAGGCGGGTGCTGATGCGTTGGGCTTTGTTTTTTATAAAAAATCTCCGCGATATATTACACCCCTAGAAGCACGAGCAATCATTGAACAGCTCCCGCCGTTTGTAGAGCGGGTAGGGCTCTTTGTCAATCATAGCGCTGATCAGATCAACCAAATCGCACAAGAGAGTGGTATCTCTTTGGCGCAAATCCACTTTGAAGCTGAGGCGAAACTCTATGAAGAGGTTGAGATTGCAACCATAAGAGTGGTGCGTGCTCGAAGTCAAGAGGATATTTTTCAATACAAAGATCACTATCGCATTGTTGATGCGTTTGTAGAGAGTTACGGTGGTGAGGGAAAGCGAATTGATCTAAATTGGTTTAAAGGTGTAGATTGCTCCAAAATCATTTTAGCAGGTGGATTAAGTGCACAAAATATCGCCAAAGTGCTTCCTTTTGGCTTTTATGGAGTCGATCTGAGTAGTTCTGTAGAGAAATCTAAAGGCAAAAAAGATAAAATGAAAATAAATGAATTTATGAAGGCGATTGATAGTGGTTCGATTTGATGCATTAATCAGTAAACTAGAGAGCGGTCCGTTAAAAGTTGATGAGTTCCAAGCTTGTTTGAATCGTCTGAAATCGCACTTCAATTATGAGCTTACACCACAAAAACTGAAAGAGTTTGGTCTCTGTATCGTTGAAGATGGAGATGAAATAGCGCTCAAGACTTTTAAAAATAGTTGTAAAGATGAAAACTATTGCGTGGTTGACATCGAAACAAACGGTAACTCTCCGATTAAAAATCAGATCATTGAAATCGGTGCGGTAAAGATGCAAAACGGTCAAATTATTGATCGTTTTGAATCGTATGTCTATGCTGACTATATTCCCAATACAATTGTGCGTTTGACCAATATTGAAGTCTCTGATCTCGCCGATGCTCCCTCACTCAAAGAGGTGTTAAAAAAGTTCAAGGCATTTTTGGGTGATAGTATCTTTGTCGCGCATAATGTCAATTTTGATTATAATTTTATCTCAAAATCTCTTGAAACAGTCGGCGAGGAGAAGCTACTCAATCGTAAACTCTGCACAGTTAACCTCTCCAAAAAGACGATTACTGCCGATAAACACGGTTTGGCGTTTTTGAGAGAGCATCTCAATATCAATACCGGTGAGCATCATCGTGCTTATTCTGATGCCCTCAGTGCGGCCAAAGTACTTGAAGAGTGCCTCAAAAATCTCCCCCCAGAGGTAAAAAGCACGGAGGATCTTATCAAATTTTCACAAGGTGCAACAAAAAGCAGGAGAAAGAAGAGTCAGAGCGTACACTCTTAAGAATGTAGTGCATGCTCATAAATGAAATAGGTAGCGATCGCTAAAATGAGAGCAAGCACGCTTCGTTTGATGACGACGCCGATATTATTACCCACTTGACAGCTGCTACATTGTCGATACTTTTTGGACTCATAAAAAGCATAGATAAAAAACCCAACCATCAAGATGAGAATAGACGGAAAAAGAAATTTATCGATGGTGTATATTTTCTGGAGAGTCTCTTTTGAGAAGTGAAAAAGTGCTGCAAAAAGAGAAGCTCCCATTAAAAAGAGTAGTTTATCCGCAAAACTGACAAAATAATCTTTTTTGGAGAAGGTAGGGCAGACATCACCGACTTCTGGCATAATTCCCTTATTTTCAAGTGCTGCGAGAAATTGTTCTTTCTGTTTTTTGTCGACTCTATCTAAAATCGTCCCGCCAAGAGAGAAGTCCATCATTTGCTGAAAGAGGGCAGCAAACTTCTTGTCTCCTTCTGAGTCCATATATTTTGTTTGTCCGTTTCGATCTTCATAGACAATCTTCATTTTTGCATAACGGGGTACGACGATTGAGATATTTTCAGGATAGTAAGAACTACTTTCGGGTGCTTCAAAGCGATCCTCTTTGATAAGGATACGAGGATTGGCAAACTCCAAATACTCTCCATCTTTTTTGACGACAAACATATTAAAGGGGTGTGCAACCTGCATCGCACTCAGTGCTTCAAGATTATGCGCTTTCATCGTATCAATAATATCATCAAAAAGTTTTCCCACACTCTCGTCGAAGCCACGCACATCACCACATGCCATGATTCTATCGTCGGGATAAATAACTAACTCTTTGACCATACTACTTCCTTTTTATGTTTTGGTGAGTTTAAAGCGGGGATGAAACCCCGCAATGTTAGAGTTAGTGGTGGCTTTTACGAACCACTAGCAACATTTTAATATTGATAATAACAAATCGAATAAATTGCCAAATGATACAAGTTCTCATGAACTTTACAAATGGTGTCGGCACCATTACATTGAAGCTCTCTTCGTACGCTTTGATATTTTTTTCGATTGAATGATCTACGCTTGCCATATTTTCTCCTTCTAAATTTTTTCTCATTAATTCCTATTCTGGAATAAGTGTCCAACCTGTCTTAAGCTTTGCTTTATGCAAGAATAGATAGTGCAAGATATGCTTAATCCAGTGACCCGCAAGACCAACTTCACCAAAGGTATAATCCAAATCTCGACCGATACCCGGATACTTCTCAAAGTCAGGTACGACAGGATAAACCGTCAATGCAGCAGCTGTACCGGTTGTCAAGCCTTTACCGGCACTCGCCACACACGCAGCACCCATCTCAGCCATAGAAGCCTCGTGAAGCGGTGCATCTTTCCCTTTTAGAATTTTATCACAGATAGATTGTGCAACTGCTTTTCCAATGATTCCCGAAGGCATACCGGTTCTTGGTGGTGTTGGTGTAATTGGTGTGCCGTTGGATGATTTCATAGGCTTGCTTATAGGGTGTGGTGGTGCAAAAGCGATTCCACAGGCAAAAATATTGTCATATTTCGGGTTTTGGTAAGTTCTAGGCCAGTCAGCCGCCTTCCACTCTTCATAGGGCTTTGGTGTATAGTCGGCATCCACTTTCAAGAAACCGTTTGGTGCGAAGATCTCATCAGTCATATCTTCACCGGCTTTATTATAAGCTTTGAGACCGACACCTGCAAACGGTGGGATTAACATAGCAAAATCAAAAGTCTCTTCACCTTTTGTACCGTCTAGTAGTTCATACTCAAGCTTGCCTTTTTCTACTTTGCTGACATGCGCACCGATCATCCACTCGACACCTCTTTCAACAAAGAGAGACTCAGCGAAGAGTTTAGAGCTAGCTGCATACATACCTCGTTTGATATGAAGACCACCGATTCCAAAATCACCTAAGAATGATTCATTGGAGATCCACTTGATCTCAAGATTGTCTCGAACGCCTGCTTTTTGCGCTTCATGCTCAATATTGAAGATATACTCAAATGCCGCACCTTGGCAAGTACACATACCGTGTCCGGTTCCAACGAGAATCTTTTGCTTTTCGGTTTTTGCTTTGTCAAAAATTGCTCTAAGCTCTTGGTTTGCGTGTGTAGCATGATCCGCCGTACAAACTGATACTGTGTTTGGACCTAATTGTCCTTCACCGTTTCCAAGTCCTGGAGTAGCATCAAAGTTGAGCTTGGGACCGGTGGCATTGATAAGGTAGTCATAGGTAACAGTATCTGACTGTCCCTCTTTCCCTTGCCCTGTATACTCTATGGTGATATAAGGCTTTTCCTCATCTCTTCCACCTTCGGGATGGATAGAAACTGCTTTAGCTTGGCGATAATCGATGCCGGCTTTAGCATAAACAGGTGCAAGATCAAAGACGACATCCTTCTTCTCCATCTGTCCAACTCCAACCCAAATATTTGAGGGAATCCAGTTCCATTGACTGTTGGGTGTAACCACGACGACTTCGTGGGCACTACCAAGCCACTCTTTTGCGAATGTTGCAGCCGTGTGTCCGGAGACACCACCGCCCATTACGACAACTCTTGCCATATGCGCTCCTTTATGAAATGTTAGATATCGTCTATTATTATAATCAAAACCTGTTTAAAGAAATATTAGTTTTGGTTATTTATTGAGTGAGCTTGACTTTAAGTTTTTAATAAATATCATTTATAGTTATCTTATAGATAATTATTTTTAAAGCTTACATAGCGTTCACTAGAGGCATAGAGCTCCGCAACCTCTTCATCGGTCAGTGTTCTCACCACTTTTGCCGGAGAGCCCATAATAAGGCTTCTTGGTGGAAATTTTTTATTTTTGGTGACGAGTGAGCCGGCTCCGACAATCGACTCCTCACCTATTATCGCCCCATCAAGAATGGTTGCACTCATTCCGATCAAACATGCTTTTTTGATGGTACAGCCATGTAGCATCACTCTGTGTCCTACGGTAACATCATCCTCGATGATCGTTGGGTTTCCCGTCGATTTGTTGCCGTTTTTGTAGTGGGTGACATGGATCATGCTCAGATCCTGTATATTGACACGATCACCGATTCGGATCTCATGCACATCGGCACGCACTACGCACCCAAACCAGATAGAGCAATCCTCTCCAAGATAGAGATCGCCGATGAGATCAGCACTTTGGGCGATGAAACAGTTTTTACCGATTGTGGGTCGGATACCTTGATAGTCGTAAATCATTTTATGCGTTTTTTATCCTTATTTGAAAGTGTGTCCGCTGAAGCGGTTTTGGTATTTTTTTTGTAGATTTTATTGATGTAGCGCTCAAGTACCTCTTGGGAATTGATCGCATCTTCTCCATTTTGTGGTAAGAGTGGTTTATAGTTCTCATTACTGTCTAATTCCCATGCCAAAACATTATCAGCGAGTTGAAGATTGAGATAGTCAATAAGCTTCTGTTCGATCGCCTTATCGCAGATGGGGATCATCAGCTCAAAGCGCTTCTCAAGATTTCTTGGCATCCAATCGGCACTCGAGATTTGGACACGATGCTTGGCATGTTTGAAGTAAAAGACCCGTGCATGCTCCAGATATTTTCCGACAATCGATGTGACGCGTATAGTGTCACTTACCCCTTTGATGCCGGGCTTAAGGCAACAGATACCTCGTATAATGAGTTCAATCTTGACACCGGCTTGTGAAGCACGGTAGAGTGCTTTGATGACATCCTTATCGACAAGTGAGTTCATTTTGGCTATGATATGCCCTTTTTTCCCCTCTTTCATTTCATTTTTGATGAGGGTCAAAAGCGTCTCTTTGATTTGAAAAGGGGACATCTTGAGGTGGCTTAGCTTTTTGTTCTTGGAAAATCCGGTGAGGATATGAAAAAAGGTGATCGAGTCGGCGCGAAAAGCCTCATTGGCGGTAAAGAGTCCGACATCGGTATAGATCTTGGCGGTGGTGCCGTTGTAGTTTCCAGTCGAGTAGTGCTGATAGATCTTGAGCTTTCCACGGGATTGGCGGATTACTTGGGTGATCTTGGCGTGGACTTTGAAGCCGGGGATACCGTAGATCACATGTGCGCCTGCCTCTTCGAGTGCCTTTGCCCAGATGAGATTATTCTCCTCATCGAAACGCGCTTTGAGTTCAACCATTGCGGTGACTTGCTTGCCGTTGTTTGCCGCATCGATGAGGGCTTGGACGATCGGGGAGTTTTTACCGATACGATAAAGCGTCATGCGGATCGAGAGGACTTTAGGATCTTTTGCCGCCTCTTGGATGAAGCGCACGACCGGTTCGAAGCTCTCATAGGGGTGCAAGACCATCACATCTTCACGATCGATAATCTTGAAGATCGACTCACTCTTATCAAAAGGGGCGAGAATCTTCGGGATATTGGTTGGAAGTGCAAGATGTGAAAACTTTTTGTTGTTGACGATATCCCACAATGCGCCGAGATTGAGCGGGATCGTATAGGTAAAGATATCCTCCTCATAGATCTTGATGTGGCTTCGAAGAAACTCAATGATCTCCTCACTTGCGTTCTGATCGATCTCAAGCCGTACAAAGGCCCCCTTTTTACGCAGTCTCAATCCCTGTTCAAGAATCTCCATAAAGTCATCCGCCTCCTCCTCTTCGATGACGATATCGGCATTTCTTGTGACGCGAAAGGTGGCGTAGGAGGTGACTTTGTAGCCGGGAAAGATATCGCCGATATGCTCAATAACAAGTGACTCGATCGGGATATAGGTCTGCTCATCGACGGGGATAAAGCGCTGAAGCAATCGCGGAATGCGGATCATGGCGTATTTGGTACTGTTCTCCTCCATCGCGTCGGTATCCGCCTGCTCATCTACGAGTGTTACGGCGAGTGAGAGGGAGAGGTTGTTGAGTGGTGGAAAGGGGTGTGTCGCATCCACGGCGATCGGAATGATCACGGGCAGGATATTTTGGATGAAAAAATCATCCGCACTCGCACGAAGATCGGCATCTAGATCACGATAGTCGGTGATGATTAGCCCCTCATCTTTGAGATCAGAGACGATCGCCTTGTAGCGCTCCTCTAACTCCTTTTTCTCGTTGTGTAGATAGGCGGTGATCGCTTTGAGCTGATCGAGCGGACTCATCTCATCAATCCCGGAGGAGGTGATACGCGCGGAGTAGAGTTGCTTGAGCCCCGCAACGCGGATCATATAAAACTCATCAAGATTGGTTGAGTAGATAGCGATAAACTTTAACTTCTCCAAAAGCGGATTGGTCGGTTTCGCGCTTTGGGCGAGGACGCGGGAGTTGAATTTGAGCCATGAGAGCTCACGGTTGGTATAAAATGCCGGATTACTCAGATCTGCGGACACAAAGCCTCCTCACTTTTTGATTTATTATAGCACAAAATAGAGGCTCTTTGTAACAAAAAATACTTTTCATTAATAATATAACACTTCTCTTACACCTTCTTATACAAAAAATAATAATTTTTCTAAAGTTTTATTGAACCGCTCCGATTTAGGTACAACGACCAAGTCAAAAGAGTCGGGAAAATTTAATTTTTTGAAGGAGTTCTTTTATGAAAAGAAGTGGTTTTACTATGATCGAGTTGGTATTCGTGATTGTTATTTTAGGTATTTTGGCATCGGTAGCGATTCCAAAATTGGCGGCGACAAGAGATGATGCGCAGATTGCAAAGGCAACAAGTGAAGTTTCATCATTGGTACAGGATATTGGTTCGTATTATACATCAAGAGGGAATATGGATAACAATGTATCCAAAATGACAAATGTTTCTTTGTATACAAGCTATACAGATGATACGACTAATACACCTGCGGAGAATTTACCACTTAAAGGTAAAATTGCTAAAGCTTATTATTTTGATAAAAAAAGAGCGGTTAAATGTCTTGATGTAACATTCAATGATGTTAATGGTACTGTGACAATAAGTAAAGATTCTGATGCTGACAAGAGTATTTACTGCAAAGGTTTAGCGAATGCACTTAGTCAAAACAAAATGTTGAGAGAGTACTCTTTTGGTGGTTCTTCTATCTACTAAGTTGTCTTTGAAAAGCATAATTATATAATCTGGAGTTAATATTTAGCTCCAGGTTTATTTTTAAATGGCTATTAAGTGTAATAATATCTATTTAAAAGTAAATAGTAAAGAAGTTTTGGGGTTATCATGAAAAATGCATTTACAATGATAGAACTTGTTTTTGTGATTGTTGTCCTGGGTATTTTAGCATTAGTGGCGATTCCGAAACTCTCAGCAACTAGAGATGATGCAGAGATTGTAATTAAACAAAAAAGTGTTACTAATCTCATCGCAGAGCTTTCATCATACTATACAGCACATGGGGCATTTGAAAAAAATGTAAGCAAAATGACACATGAAAATCTTGTTGATAGTTCAGGCGCAACATATATTGGAAATTTTTTGACTACGCCTGCCTATATTGCAAATTCGGCACGGACAAAAATATGTCTAAAGGTAAGCGTAGATGATAGTAATGGGACGATTACAATTGCAAAACATAGTGATGGTTCAGATTATTGTGATGCACTGATTTCGCAACTTGATAATACTATCAAAAAATATGAGATAGGTGGAAGCCATATCTATACAAAATAGAGGAGCACAGAATGAAAAAAGCATTCACAATGATAGAGTTGGTAATGGTGATCGTTGTATTGGGGATACTCTCCTCGATCGCTGTCTCAAAGATGGCAGTGACGCGAGATGATGCGATCTTGACCAAGGGGCGATCGCAAGTCGCATCGATCCGATCGGCAATCTCACTGCTTCGGAGCAAAAATATGATGACGGGCAAAGGGGGCAATCCGATACATTTGGATGCGCTCTCTACCGCGACATCAAATGACGGTGATCCGCTTTTCGATTATGACAGCAATAACAGTGATCCGAGTAAAAAGTTGCTTGATTATCCGATCTACTCTCAAACTAGTGATGGGAATTGGCGTAAAGTTGCCGTTGATACCTACACTTTTAGAGCACTAAAGACAGATATTAATTTTACTTACAGTAGAGGTGTTTTTGATTGTACTCACACTGATGCTAATGCAAAAGTGCAAGAGTATTGTAAAAGTTTAACCGAATAGTCTCTATAATATTCTCAATGTTACATTGGGAGGAGCGCTATCTACTACTATCGTGTCGCCGTTTTGGCGCAAAACCTCTCTCCTTTGACCTACCAAAGCCCTCATCAGATCGAAAACGGCACGATTGTGTCGTGTAAGTTGCAACGACGGAGCGTTCGGGGAGTGGTGATCGAAGCGGTTGATAAGCCCGACTTTAAGTGTCTGGAGATCGATGAGGTTGAAACCAAGCGATTTGATTCCGTCTACCTCCAGATCCTCTCCTTTATCTCCCAATACTACTCTTGCGAGATCGGCGAATCGGCGGCGCTTTTTCATCTGATCTCTCCTCAAGAGGAGCGGGCGTTTTCGTGTGCGGTGGATATTCAACTCAGCCCTGCGCAGGAGGAGGCGTTGGCGTTTGCCAAGTCTCACCCCGTTTCACTTCTCTTTGGTGACACGGGAAGCGGTAAGAGTGAGATCTATATGAAGTGGTTTGAACAGACGCTCAATGCTGGTAAACGGGCGATCTTTTTGTTACCTGAAATCTCCCTCACACCTCAAATGTCCAAGCGCCTCACCTCTCACTTTGGCGATAGCGTTGCTATTTGGCACTCCAAGATCACCCCCAAAAAGAAGCGGGATATTTTGGAGGGGATCTCTGAGGGCACGATCCGCATCCTCGCCGGTGCACGATCGGCGCTCTTTGTGACGATGCCCAAATTGGGGCTCATTGTCGTAGATGAGGAGCATGATGACAGTTACAAATCGGCGCAGAGACCGCGCTACCATGCAAGAGATCTAGCTATCTATATGGGAAAAGCATTGGGTGCGCAGGTACTACTCGGAAGTGCGACCCCTTCGGTGACGAGCTACCACAAATACCCGCACTTTCGTCTCAAAGGCACCTATCATACGAGTCAAAAACAGTTTCTCTTTGATAGTTCGGAGGGGTTGAGTGAGACGATTTTGACGCAGATCACCCAGTCGCTTGATGCCAAGCGCCAAGTGATCGTCTTTGTCCCCACGCGGGCGAACTTTAAATATCTCCAGTGCCGTGACTGCGGTGCCTTTGTGGAGTGTCCCTACTGTAGTGTGGGGATGAGTCTGCATCTGGATCGCCGTGCCCTGATGTGCCACTACTGCCACTTCGTCGAACCGATTCCGCAACTCTGTCCCAAATGTAGTGCATCAGCGATGCGAACGCAACGAATCGGCACAGCGCAAGTACTCAAAGAGCTCCAAGAGCACTTCCCCAAGGCGAGTATCGAAAAGTTTGATCGCGATGAGATCAAGAGCCAACGCCAGCTCAATGCCCGCATCAAAGCCTTTAACGATCATCAGATCGATATCCTTGTCGGTACGCAGATGCTCTCAAAGGGGCACAACTATCTCAATGTCGATCTTGCCGTGGTGCTTGGGATCGATACCCTTTTGAGTCAGCCCGATTTTCGTGCAAGGGAGCGGGCGGTGAGTCTCCTGCTTCAGATCGCGGGCAGAAGTGGGCGAAGCGGTGAGGGGCGTGTGGTGATTCAGAGCAAAAACCACGATTTTTTCGAGCCCTATCTGGAGGATTATGAGCGATTTATCCGAGAGGATCTACAGATGCGCCGAGATCTCTATCCTCCCTTCACCTACCTGATGCGCATTCTCATCTCACACAAAGATCAACTCAAAGCTAAAGATATGCTTTTGGAGGTTGGAAACTGCTGTGAAGCGCACAAAGATGTTGAAGTGATCGGAGCAGGAGAGGCACCCATCGCTAGAATTGCCGGCAAATTCCGCTTTGTCGTTCTTCTACGATCCCACAAACGCAAACCGCTCTTAGAAGCAGCGAGACGATGTCAATGTCAAGTATGTGAGATCGATATTGATCCGGTAAATTTTAGTTAAATTTTGAAATTAGTCGTTATAAAGGGTGATTTTATTATAATTCAGTCAGTAAACTGACAAGATGAGAGATGAATAAAGATAAAATATTTGAAATTATAAGTGATTGGAACTTTTGGTTTAAACCTCTACCTCACACACATGCAAGAGAACGCTATGAAGCAGAAATAGCTAAAAAGTCTAAGTCCGGAGAAGTAATCGTCATTAAGGGAGTAAGACGAAGCGGAAAATCTACACTCTTAATTAATGAGATAAAGAGACTTGTTGCAGAAGGTATAGATGTACATAATATACTCTTTGTCAATTTTGAAGATCAGCGTTTTAGAATGTTTGAAACACAAACGCTGTTAGAGGATATAAAAAATATATATTTGGAGTACATTAAACCTACAGGTGATTTGGTCATTATGCTCGATGAAGTACAAAATGTATCCGGATGGGAACAGTGGGTGCGCAAAGAGTATGAGTTGTATCATAATCGTCTCTATGTGACAGGTTCAAACTCACATCTTTTAAGTGCCGAATTTGGTACAGCTTTAAGCGGTAGATATTTGGATATAGAGGTTTTCCCTCTCTCTTTTAATGAATACTTAACTTTTAACGGTATCTGCGTTAATTCCAAAGCTCAACGCTTACACAATAAAATACTTCTACAACAGCAGTTGAACAACTACATAAAGTATGGAGGCTTTCCAAAAATAGTGCTACAAGAGGATGAAGCTTTAAAAATAGAGACGATAAAGAGTTACTATGATTCAATATTGCTCAAAGATATCGTGGCAAGATATCAGTTAAAAAACTATCAAGTGCTGAATGATTTGGCTCTCTTTTTACTCTCTCACAATGCGACTATCAACGCCTACAATAAGCTAAAAAATAACTTTTCAAGTTCCTTTGATACCATACGAGATTATGTTGAGTATCTTAAAAATTCCTATATAGTTTTGAGCATACCGAAGTTTGACTACTCATTAAAAAAACAGATTGCCAATCCTCAAAAATTTTATGCCATAGATACAGGTTTTTCAAATGTTGTTTCGTTTAATATCTCCCGAAAAGTCGGAGCTAATCTGGAAAATATCGTTTTTTTGGAGTTAAAAAGAAGAGGCAAAGAGATCTTCTATTACAAAACAGAAAAAGGTAGAGAGGTAGATTTTTTTGTACAAGAGGAGAATCGTATTGAACTGATACAAGTCTCTGCAACGCTTGAAAATAAAGAGACACGGCATAGGGAATTAAGGGTATTTTCTGAAGCTGAGAGAGAGCTAAGAGGGGAGATAAGAGCCCTACTTATTACTTTTGATAACTCTGAAGTTGTTGAGTATAACGGGTGTGAAATTGAGATAGTAAATGTGTTAGATTTTTTAATTGCGGATAATGCTTCGTAATTTCCCGTAAAATATTCTAGGGCACCTCTAGTGCTTCAGAACTCTTTTTTATCTAATCTAGCTATAATCCCACTATGATAAAACGATACCCAACCAAACAGATTTTTGTAGGCGATGTCGCTGTCGGCGGTGATGCGCCGATCTCAGTACAGTCGATGACCTTTACCAAAACCCGTGATGTAGAGGCGACGCTTGAGCAGATCAAACGGCTCCATTTTGCCGGTGCAGATATCGTCCGTGTGGCAGTGCCGGAGATGGAGGATGCCTTGGCGCTCAAGGCGATCAAGGAGCAGAGTTCGCTTCCGATTGTTGCGGATATTCACTTCAACTATCGCTTGGCACTAGAGGCGGCGAAGTGGGTCGATTGTATCCGGTTTAATCCCGGAAATATTGGAGAAAAGAGCCGTATCAAAGAGATCGTCAAAGCGTGTAAAGAGCGAAATCTTCCCGTGCGGATCGGGGTCAATTGCGGTTCGCTCGAAGATCAGTTTGAAAAAAAGTATGGACAGAGTGCCAAAGGGATGGTCGAATCGGCGCTTTACAATATCAAATATCTCGAAGATCTCGACTTTACCGATATCAAAATCTCTCTCAAGGCGAGTGATGTACAGCGAACGGTTGAGGCGTATCGTACGCTTCGTCCGCTTGTAGAGTATCCTTTTCATCTGGGTGTGACCGAAGCGGGGACGCTCTTTCACGCGACGATCAAGTCGAGTATCGGACTCGGTACACTTCTGCTAGAGGGGATCGGCGATACAATGCGGGTGTCGATCACCGGTGAGTTGGAGAAGGAGATCGAAGTAGGGCGCGCGATCCTTAAAGATGCGGGGGCGAGTCAAGAGGGGCTCAATATCATCTCCTGCCCGACCTGCGGACGCATCGAAGCCGATCTTGTCAAGGCGGTGGCAGAGGTGGAGGAGGCGACAAAGCACATCAAAGCGCCACTCAATGTCTCAGTAATGGGGTGCGTCGTCAATGCCATCGGAGAGGCAAAGGGGGCGGATGTGGCGATCGCCTACGGCAAAGGGAGCGGTCTGATCATGCGAAAGGGTGAAGTGGTGGCAAAGCTGGATGAGAAAAATCTTGTGGAGCGCTTTTTACAAGAGGTTGAAGCGGCGGCGAAAGAGAGTGATAGTTAGATGAGTAACGCCCTACACAATATCAATATCGAACGCGCCGTTTTAAGCTCGATCATCTTTGAACCCTCTATCTTTGAGGATATTGTGGCAGTGTTAAAACCCTCTGATTTCTATCTGCCCGATCATCAAGCGATCTTTGAAGCGATGATCAAGCTAGAGCAGGAGGGAAGTCCGATTGATGAGGAGTTTTTGAAGCAGGAGTTGGTGCGTCAGGAGCGCTACAACGAAGAGAGCTTTTCAGAAGTCCTCGTCACCAATCCTATCACAAACACTCAAGCCTACCTCAAAGAGATCAAGGAGCGCTCGATCAAGCGGGAGCTCATAACCCTCACAAGCGAGATCAAGAGTGTGGCGATCGAGCAGGATTTGCCGAGTGAGGATGTACTGGATCTGGTACAGAAGAAGCTCTATGAAATTTCGATGGATAATGATACCAAAGAGTTTCGAGACTCCCCCGAAATGGTCGAATCGACCATCGCTTATATTCATGAGCTCAAAAAACGGGGCAACAAAGGGGTGGTCGGAGTCGATACCGGCTTTGGGCAGATCAATGACTTGACGGCGGGATTTGGAAAAGGTGATCTCATTATCATTGCGGCGCGACCGGCGATGGGAAAGACCGCATTTACACTCAATCTCGCGCAAAATATTTTGGATGACGGCTTGGGTGTGGCGATCTTTTCGCTGGAGATGCCGGCGGAGCAGCTGATGCTACGGATGCTAAGTGCCAAGACTTCCATCCCGCTTCAAAAGCTTCGCGTAGGTGATCTCGATGATGATCAGTGGAGCCGATTGACGAGTGCGAGTGATGAGATGGCAAAACAGAAGCTCTTTGTCGATGATGACGGTATGCTTAATATCCATCAACTCCGTTCCAAACTGCGCAAACTCAAGTCGCAACACCAAGAGATCTCGCTTTGTGTGATCGACTATCTTCAGCTTATGAATGGTAGCAGTTCTAAAGATCGGCACCTTGAGGTGAGTGAGATATCCAGAGGATTGAAGCTGCTTGCAAGAGAGTTGGAGATACCCATCATCGCGCTCTCACAGCTCAATCGTGGGCTTGAGAGTCGAAATGATAAGCGACCGATGTTGAGTGATATTCGGGAGTCGGGGTCGATCGAGCAGGATGCCGATATGATCCTCTTTGTCTATCGTGACGATGTCTATCGAATGCGTGAAGAGGCGGAGAAAGAGAAGCGTGCCAAAGCAGAGGGTGTCGAGTACAAGAGTGAATTTAAAGAGCGCAAAGAGGAGGATGCGGAGATCATTATCGGCAAAAACAGAAACGGTCCTATCGGTAAAGCTGATCTCATCTTCCAAAAGGATTTTACCCGGTTTGTAGAGAGTAGAAAAGGAGGCATGGAGATCGTCTATGAGAGTGCTGACTACGATGCAAGTCACTCGACGATCGATATTCCCGACATTTAACAGATGAATAAGGTCGAACGGCTCAAGCTCTTTGAGTCTCGTCGAGAGTGGATGAGCTTTGTGAGCATCTTTGTCAGTTTAGCGCTCTTTCAACTCTACCTCTCCTATCGATCCTATCGGGAATTGACCGCTTCAAAATTTCACCACACCATCGTCACGGTACTCAATCAATACCCCAAAACGAGCAAACGGGGCAAACCCTATTTTGTATTGCGCCTCAAGAGTGATGAGGGGTATCGCTTTGTGACGACGCGCTTTGAGGATTTGAGAGATTTGCGCGGAAGACGGATGGAGATTGGGATCATCACCTCCAAGATCACCTTTTGGGACTATATGCGCGGGTTTTTCGCGCCGTCGTTTGATCTCTTTTTGCTTCCCGAGCGCCCCTCGATCTCATCGCAGATTAAGGAGTGGATCGCCAAACAGCACACGAACAGGTGGATGCGTGAACTCTACGGTGCGCTCTTTTTGGCAAAGCCTATTTCTAAAGATTTACGGGAGCACATTGCAGGGCTTGGAATTAGCCACCTCATCGCCATATCAGGGTATCATTTGGGCTTTTTGTATGGTCTTTTACTGTTGATACTCACACCGATCTATCACTTTTTTCAAGATCGCTACTTTCCCTACCGAAACCGGACCTTTGATCTGGGTGTGACGATCATGCTCGCCTTGAGCGGATACGCGATCTTGATCGGGATGACCCCTTCGATCGTGCGATCACTGACGATGCTGATCTTTGGATTTTTCCTCTATACGCGTCACTTCAAAATCGTCAGTTTTGAGGTCTTGGCGGTGAGTGTACTCTTTTTGATTGCGATGGATATCTCACTCTTTTGGAGTGTGGCATTTTGGTTTTCGGTGAGTGGGATCTTCTTTATCTATCTATTTTTGCACTATTTTGATGGGTTGAAAAAGTGGCAGATTGCATTGGGGATCAACTTTTGGGTCTATGTAATGATGCATCCGATCGTTCACTTTATCTTTGCGCGATTTAGTGTCTCTCAACTTCTCTCACCGATCCTCTCACTGTTGTTTGCGATCTTCTACCCGCTGGTGTGGGTGTTGCACCTGCTGGGCATGGGCGATTTGCTCGATGGTGTGATGCTGAAGTTACTCGCAGTTGAGATGCCGACCTTCGAGTATCACACGCCGTTGTGGTTTTTGGCGATCTATGTCGCGCTAATGATTGCTTCGATCTTTTGGCGCTGGGCATTTGGGATGCTGATCCTGACGGGGTTGGGGTTTTGGGTGCGACTACTGCTTTTGTCGTTTTCGCTCTAAAAGTGCGCAGAGTTTGATACCGTAGAGGAAGATGATCCACGAGAGGTAGATCCAGATCACAAAAAACATCACGATCGAGAAAGAGCCGTAGATGGTGCTGTAAGTTTTGTTGTAGGTGACATAGTAGAAGAAGAGCCCTTTGGAAGCGAACCAGACGGCGGAAGCGACGAGAGAGGCGGTGAGGGCACTTTTGGTGTGGATGGTCGTGTTGGCGGAGATTTTATAAAGCATGAAAAAGAGAAGCCACGCGATGAGGTAGGAGCTGAGTGTAAGGATATTGATATCTTTGGTATAGGCGTAACTATGAAGAAGAAGGTTTGCTTTAAATGAGAGAAAGAGGCTGATCGCAAGACCGATAGGGACAAGGAGTGTGATTGTTAGATAAATGGAGATTGAGTGGAAAAATTTTCGTGGTGCTTTGTGAAAGATTTTATTGACCACATACTCATAATCATCAAAAAACATAATGGAGACATAGAGGACAAAAGCCACACCCAACAGTCCCAACTCTTTGGTGTTTGCCATAAAGGTATCGAGATAACGACTAAACTTCTCCGCGTGTACCGGCATAATGGAGGAGAAGATGAAGGATTTGATCGATGTGATACTCTCATTGAAGAGGGGGAGTTGTGAGAAGATAAAGAGCGAGATGAGTAGAATCGGGATCAGCGCGAGAATGGTATGAAAACTGAGACTAGAGGCGTAGTGGAGCAGATCGTGATCGAGAAAAAAGCGCTTAAGACTTTTTAATCGTGATCGCAAGGGCTAGAGCCCCATCTTGCCGGGATTGAGGATATTGTTAGGATCAAAAGCCCGTTTGATATCCTCAAAGAGTTTTCGCTCTTGCGGGGTGAAGGCGATATCCATAAAGGGGGCTTTGGAGAGCCCGATCCCGTGTTCACCACTCAGTGTTCCGCCCATATCGACGACGAGCTGGAAGATCTCTTCGATCGCTTGGTGCCCCTTATGTAGCTCCTCCTCTTTGGAGCCGTCCACCATCACATTGACATGGATATTACCGTCACCCGCATGACCGAAACAGGGGACGCTAAAGCCGTACTTTGCGCCTATTTTATAAATTTCGTTGAGTGCTTGGGGGAGTTTGCTTCGAGGGACAGAGATATCTTCATTGAGCTTTTTTGAGCCGTAGATGGTGACACATTGCGAGACATTGCGTCGCGCGTACCAAATCTTTGCTCGATCGTCGCTTTGGGTCGCGACTTCAAAGGCGCTACAACCGTTTTGCGCAAAAGAGTCTTGGAGTGTTTGGAGTTGAAAATCGATCTCCTCCTTGACATTGCCGTCCACATCGCCGATGAGGAGCGCACCTGCATCTTCAGGGAGCTCTACACCGAGTTTCTCTTTGATAGCTCTCACCGAGAGCGCATCCAAAAACTCCATCGCAACAGGATTGGCACCGCTTGCGAGTGACTTAAAGACCGCATTCATCGCCGCTTCGACATTGGGAAAGATCGCCATATAGGAGGCGGCAAATTTGGGTTTAGGGAGGAGTTTGAGCGTGATTTCGGTGATGACCGCCAATGTCCCCTCACTCGCCGTCAAAATACCGGCAATATTGTAACCTGCCACATCCTTGATGGTGCGCTTACCCGCACGGATGATATCGCCGTTGGCTCTAACCGCGCGGAGTGCCATGACAAAATCCTTGGTGATGCCGTATTTCGCCGCGCGCATACCGCCCGCATTTTCACTGACATTTCCGCCGATCGTCGAATACTGTTCACTGGCGGGATCGGGCGGATAGAAGAGCCCTTTGGCTTCGACCGCCTTTTGAAGATCCATATTGACCACAGCGGGTTGTACGACGGCAAGCATATTTTCAAGATCGATTTCGAGAATTTTGTTCATATGTTTCTCAAACGCCAAGATGATACCGCCGTTTTTGGGGAGTGCCCCACCGGTAAATCCACTACCCGCACCGCGAGGCGTGATGACGATGCCGTGTGTGTTGCAGTAACTCAAAATAGCACTCACATCGGCTTCGTTTCTAGGGAAGATCACCGCATCGGGTTCATAGTGTTCTCTGGTTGCATCGTAGGCATAGGCGAGCATGTGTGCTTTATCATCGTAGATATTCTCAGCACCGACAATTTGTTCAAACGCTTTTTTATCTCTTTTTTCTAACATCTTAGCCTACTTTTGAAAGAGCAGTTGTGAATAGTAGCGATTGAAATCTGTGATCGTACCGCCTCCAAAGAGCCCCATAAAACGCCCCTTAATCTTGCCTAGACGATTGTAAAACGGGGTGAGAAAGGTGGTGGCGGGTGTTGCAGGTTGCGTATCGATCACATGAAAGCTTTTACAATCGACAAAGTAATCTTTATCATTGATTTGAAACAGAAGCAGTCCGATACTGTCGTCTCTGCACTCTGCTTGGAGATTTTCACGATTGGGTTTAGAATGAAAGGAGCTCTCTAGTGCCGATGCATAGAGGTCAGGGTGTACCCAAGTAAGATTGGGGTATCGGGAAACGAGTGCATCGAAACTTGCCTTATCTGGTACGATTGGAAGAATACGGGAGTAGTGATGTTGCAGAACGACACGATCACCGACTTTGGGTGCGATATTGTAAGTGGGTAGCACATCTTGTTGGAGATCACGGTAGGGCGTGAGTTTGAGTGCGAGATGTGAACCGGCTGCCTGTACGACAAGGGCATTGGCGATGATTGCCTCGTGGGTATTGTCAAAATTGCGTAGAACAATGCCACTGACGCCTATAGGAAGTGCTTTGGGGGCAGTGACAACGGCGTAACCTTTATTGAACTTTTCTATATGGGTCGTAATGGCAGAGCCTGCATAAAGTGCGTGCACTGCGATTGTAAAGAGTATCAGTATCTTTTTGAACATTTTAGTATTACCTTTGATGTTTTTAGAGTGATTATACAACAATCTTTATTTACTTTTAGTATACTTTGGCGATTGATTTTAGGGCACATCTAGGGTTTTTAGATGTGCCCTTATAAGGGAAGCGACGCGTGATTCGACAGTTACTATGGATAATTTTACTCACTCCTTATCTTTTACAGGCGTATACACTCAAAGGGCACATTGTACAGGAGCAGGTGTGGAGAGCAGGGGAGACTTTTCTCTCCTTTTTACATCAAAACAAGATGCCACTCAAACTCTACTACAAGCTTGATCCTGAAGATGAGAAGCTCTTGATGGATATTCGTATGGCGACAACTTACTATATCGTCCGAGATGAAAATGGACAGGTTTTACAGGTACTTTTGCCACTTTCTGAAGAGTTACAACTTCATATTTCACGAGATTTGAGCGGTAAGTATCAATTTGAGGTGATTCCCATCATTTACAAAACAATTCGCAAACATTTGGTAATGGCGTTTGCGGGGATTCCCTCCAAAGATATTACAAAACGATGTGGTAATTTTGATGTGGCGATTGAGGTGGAGCAGCTCTTTAAAAAGGTGATCGATTTTCGCAAGATTCGCAAAGGAGATCACTTGGTGGTGCTTTATGATGAGAAGATGCGATTGGGTAAACCCTTTGGTGATCCGATTATCGAAGCGGCTATGATAGAAGTGCGTGGTAAACCCTATTATCGCTTTTTGGCACTGGATGGGCGTTATTATGATCAAAACGGTAAAAACGCAAAAAAATCCTCTTTTATTGTACCTTGTCATTACAATCATATTTCTTCTGTCTTTACCAATAAACGATGGCATCCTATTTTGCATCGCTATCGCGCGCATCACGGGATCGATTATGCAACGCCAGTCGGTACGCCTATCAAAGCGGCCTATAACGGTAAGGTGATCTTTGCCGGTAAAAAGGGCGGGTATGGAAATGTAGTGATCATTCGCCATCCGGGAGGATATAAAACTTTTTATGCCCATTTGAGTCGTTTTAAAACGCATGTGGGCAAACAGGTAAAAACCGGTGAATTGATTGCCCTTTCAGGAAATACAGGTATGAGTACGGGACCGCATCTGCATTTTGGCTTGAGTCGAAACGGTAGATGGATCAATCCAGCCTTGCAGATCACTTTTCAAGGTGGCTTAAGAGGAGAAAAACGACGCGCTTTTTTACAAAGTGTGAAAATCTATCTCCAAAAGATTAAAAATCTGCTACAATCTCAAAACAAAAGGGAGAAAGATCAAGTTTCGCTCGAGACGATTGAAGATCGTAATATCTCTGATAGTTCAGACAAAGGAGGGGTATGATGTCTAAAGAGAAAGATTTGAGTACGCAAATAGAACTGCTTGATTCCTATGTCGAAGATCCCCAAGCTTCCAGTTGTTCAGCGACAGATATTGCCAAAGCACTCAAGCAAATCTATGCGAGTGATGAGGAGAAGTTTCATGAGTATCTTCAAAAGATTCCAAATGATTGCTTGGGAGATATCGCTCTGGAACTTCCGGAAAAGCACCTCAAAGATATCATCGAGGAGCTTCCGAAGCAGGATTTGGTCGAGGTGATCGAAGAGCTCGATAGTGATGATGCGACCGATCTACTCCAAGATATCGAGGATATTGATAAAGAGAAAGCGGATCAAATCCTCTCCTCGATGGATGAAGAGGATCAGGAGGAGATCAAAAAGCTCAAGCGCTATGATGAGTCTCAGGCAGGTGCTTATATGCAAACAGAGCTCTTTAGTGCGAAGTTGGATGAGAGCATCGCCTCCTCTATTCAAAGACTTAAAGCGCTCAAAGAGAGTGAAGAGTTGGATGATACGCACAATGTTTTTGTGGTCGGCAGTTACAACAACTTGATGTTTACGATTCCTTTTGAGGATTTGATCATTGCCGATTTTAGTCAAACCTATCGAGAATTTTTAGAGGGGAAAGAGGAGCAATACAAGAGCCTTTATGTCAAAGATGATGATGATATTAAAGAGGTAGCAAAATTCTTCAAAGAACACGATTTGGCGGTTGTACCGGTAGTCAATTATCATGGAGAGTTGACAGGGCGAATCACCTCCGACGATATCTATGATGTCATCCAAGAGAGTGCGACAGAGCAGATCTATAACCTCGCCGGAGTCGATGATGAAGCGGAGGAGGACGAAGATTTTTTCGTCGCCGGTAAAAAGAGGGCATGGTGGCTCTTTATCAATCTTTTGACTGCTATATTGGCATCGGCGGTGATCCAACTCTTTGATGATACGATCCAAGCCTATGTCGCATTGGCGGTGTTGATGCCGATTGTCGCATCGATGGGGGGCAATGCCGGTACGCAGACACTCACCGTTACGGTGCGGAAATTGGCACTAGGGGACATAGAACTCAATAACTCCAAAGAGGCGATTAAGCGGGAGATATTGATGTCGGTGCTTAATGGATTGCTCTTTGCGCTGATTTTGGGGCTGATTGCATCACTCTGGTTTCACAAGCCGATGCTGGGTGTAGTGATTGGATTGGCGATGATTATCAATCTGTTGGCAGCAGGTTTTTTTGGTGCTGTGATTCCACTGATCTTGAAACGACTCAATATCGATCCGGCGGTGGGAAGCACAGTGATTTTGACGACCGTCACCGATGTGCTCGGTTTTTTTAGTTTTTTAGGATTGGCAAAATGGCTACTGATAAAATAGAGATACTTAAACTCGAACCCCTTACAAACCCCCAATATATCAAACCGCAGTTGATGACATTTCGGCACAATGGAGTGCTTAGAGATTGGGAAGTGGCAGAGACCTTTGACAGCGTGGCGATACTCCTCTATCATCGTGATCGTGATGCCTTTGTCTTGGTCAAACAGTTTCGTCCCGCTATCTATTTGAAGTATAAAAATGATGGGCTTACTTATGAGCTGTGTGCCGGATTGGTTGATAAGCAGAAGTCTTTAGAGCAGATCGCCAAAGAGGAGATTTTAGAAGAGTGTGGGTATGAGGTTACGCTCAATGTGATTAAACGCATTACCGCATATAACGCTGCTGTGGGTTTTGCCGGTGGACGCCAGACACTTTTTTATGCCGAAGTAGATGCATCGATGCAGGTGAGTGAAGGGGGTGGGATCGATGATGAACAGATCGAAGTGATCTATCTACCCCTTTCTCAAGCGCGTGACTTTATGTATGATGAGTCCAAGATCAAGACGCCAGGCTTGCTTTTTGCGTTTATGTGGTTTTTCGATAAGCAGTGCTCAAGATGATAGCAGAGGGGTTTTTAGGGACACGCGCGGATCTCCTCATCGATACAATTATGATTGCTTCGGGGTTGATACCGCTAGGCATGATGTTTGCGATTGCATTTGTTTCTAAAGGTAAAATTGTATGGCATAAAAATTTACAGATATTGCTACTGCTTTTGATGACCGTTGTAGTGATGGTGTTAGAGGTTGATATTCGCTTGGGCGATGTAACGACTCGGGTGCATCAGAGTAACTATTGGGGGAGTGCGATACTTGCTTGGGTGTTTGGTGCGCATCTCTTTTTGGCGTTAAGTACCTTCTTTATCTGGGTGTGGTTGGTGCTCAAGTCATCACTACGCTATCCCCAACCTTTTGAGCATTTTCATCATGCGTTATGGGGGCGGATTCTCTTTGTCGATCTTGTCTTGACACTCATAACGGGATGGGTGGTGTATCTATTACTCTTTGCACTGTAGTTGTTTTGGAATAAGGAGAGATGCCATCTGTGGGGGATAACCGCGCTGTTGTGCTATCTCTTTTGCATAGGCTTCTACCTCTTTTTCATCAACCTTCAAAGGTTTTAACAAATCACTTTGCTCCACTCCAAGATCAGCAAGAATCGCTTTGATCATATCTAATACCGATGAAACTTTGACGATTTCGCAACGCGCATAGTTATCGGTAGGAAAGCTCACTTCCGCCACCCTAAGATCAGGATTGTCTCCGGGGATTTGCTGGGCACCGTAGAGCGGTTTTGCGGCAGGTTTTGCAGATTGAAATGCCGGGATAAAACGGGCAAGATGAGAGATGGCTCTCTTGCTTCTTTCTTCGACGGTTTTCCACCGCCAACCACGATTAAGTTTGTGTAGGAGATGCGGTTTGAGTCGGGGTTGGGCACTGGTGCTACTGCTTTGGGCGAGTCCCTCTTCAAAGAGGGTGATCTCCTTGGTCATGCCGTGGAGTTGAAAGTGTCCTTGGGGGTAGGGGGTAAATTGTCCCATTCCCTGCGGGGTGCCCCGCTTGCCGTGAAAGATGATCTCCGGGAAGGCGGTTAGCTCTGGGCATTGGGTGACATACGCGGCTTTAAATTCGACAAGTCGCCTATCTTTGATACCGATCATATCGTCGATCTCACCGGTTTGATAACCACAAGCATTGATGAGGTAGTCGTAGTGTGCGACTCCATCGTCGCTTGTGAGTGACCATGAACCATCTTCTTGTTTGACCTCTTTGGCACGGGTCTTGAGATGGAGTGCGAGATTAGGAAATTGTTTGAGTGAGAGTTCGAGAGCCGATGCGAGCAAAAAGAGGTTGAGCCCATACTCTTGCACTAAAATAAGTGGCAGTTGGAGTTTGTCAAGATCAAGCATTTTTGCAGGAGCGATGAGCCACTCATCAAAGGTGTGAGGTTGGTCGGGTGTGGGGAGTGCGGAGAGGGCTTCTAATCTCTTACGATCATAGAGACGAAAATAGTGTTTGGGATCGCCCAGTAGTGCATTAGCGGGATCGGCTTCGATCAGTTCACGGTAGCGTGATTGAAGCCGTTTGAGGCGAGGGAGTAGATCGCTAACCGATCGCTCACAAGTGTCGGGAAGGGCGATGAGTGTCGGGCGGTAATCGACGATAAAGGGGTAGAGTTTGGCAAAGTCGATCGATTGTTTGAGTAGATCAAGGCACTGTTCATCCGAGATATCGGGATAGAGATTTCCTCCGGCATGCAGATGACAAAAGGGTGGGCCGCTCACGAGTGAGTCGCGTGCTTCATAGAGTGTGACATCGTATCCGTATCGTGCTAGTATCAGCGCTGTGGATGCACCGGCAACACCTCCTCCGATGATAGCAATCTTTTGTATCGTAGAACTCATGGGCATAACCTTTCTTGTAATTGTTTTAAATTTTCGACAAGATAGTCGGGATTGTGCGCGCAAAGCATCTCGTGTGTCGCATAACCGTGAGTGATGGCGATAGCGTCAACACCAGCTGAACGGGCGCAGAGGAGATCGTTGGGGGTGTCGCCGATCATCAGAGATTTTTCCGCACTTGTGTGAAGCGTTTTGATGGCGTGGCATAGAGGGAGTGGATGGGGTTTCTTCTCCTCTAACGAATCACCACCGAGCACGATACTGAAGTAGCGATCAATCTGAAGTGTCTCTAAGATCGAGGGCACAAAACGCACGGGCTTGTTGGTGATGAGTCCGAGTGTGTAGTGCTCTTTGAGTGCCTCAAGCGTAGAGTGACAGTGTGGATAGAGCGTGGTCGCGCGTAAATGGTGTTTTTCATAGTGTTGAAGAAAAAAGGAGAGGGCTTGGGCTTGAAGATCGGGATCGATCGCACGATTTGTCGCTCGCTCAAAAGCCCTCTGCACAAGCAGAATCGCACCGCCTCCGATCCACGAGCGAATCGTCTCGATTGCAAAGGGCTCAAAGCCAAAGTGTGTCAGCGTGGCATTGAGTGAGGTAGCAAGATCGGGCAGAGAATCGATGAGCGTACCGTCAAGATCGAAGAAGATCACCTGTTTGTTTTTTAATTGCAAATATTTCTCCTCTAAAAAAAAGAATTATATTCTAAAAAGATTAATCTAGCACTCCTCGCTACCAAGCTGTTTGAGTTCCACACAGCTAAATCCGGCGCGTTTTCGTGCTTTAACATTGACAAAGGGTTTGGGGCGTTTGGCACCGGGGAGCACCGCTTCAACGAGATCGAAGTAGGTGTCGGGATCGATACCCTCTTTTTGGCATGCGTAGCGAAACCAGCGATCCCCTTTGTGGACATGATCGACCTCCTCCTCTAAGATGATCTCAAGCGCATCGATAATCTTTTCGCAAAGGGGATCATCGATGCGACGCAGTTTCTCGATGATTTGAGGATTGGAATCGAGACCGGCGGCTTCGAGGTAGCGGGGGATTACCGCCATGCGCTCGACAAGTGTCAGCGTCTTTTGAGAGACATCAAACAAAAAGCGATGCACACTAAAATCGCCGTATCGATAACCTAACTCCTCCAAAAGTGAGTGAAGCATTTGAAAGTGTCGTATCTCATCTTCGGCTACTTTGAGCCAATCACTGTAGTATTCGCGTGGAAGATCACGAAAACGATAGCAGTGATCGAGTGCCAGATCGATTGCACTATATTCGATATGGGCGATGGCATGCAGTAGATTGGCTTGTCCTTTGGGGGTGGTGAGAGCGGTTCGCTTTGGCATCGATGTGGCGGGCTTGACTTTGCAGATCGCTTCAAAGGAGGGAGTTTGAAAGATTTGTATGGAATGCTTACTTTCAAACGAGAGTTTATCACATTTGTAGTTTTTGTACATCGATTGAAATTTTTCTATTTTTTGATCGGGTTGAGGCGTCGTGAGAATATTTTCAATCAATAGATAAAAGTTTTGTTGTTTCATGAATTTCCTTAGAAATGCTATTTATTAATTATAGCGTATGCCGATTTGTTATTAGGATCAATAAGGTATTATTCAAATAATTTAATTAACAAGGAATTTTATGTCGTATTATGGAAGTTTTTATCCATCTCTGTTTCAAAAGTATTATGTAGGATTTAAATGTCTCTATAGGCAGACAAGAAGTGTGCTGTATGCATTGATACCTACGAAGTTTTGGCTTCGTTATATGTGGTACAAAAAATTTCATAAACCACTTAATATCAAAGAACCAAAAACATATAATGAAAAATTACAATATCTTAAAGTGTATGGTGACAGTGAACTTGCACGACTCTGTTCTGATAAATATGCGGTGCGTTCCTATATCAAAGAGAAGATAGGCACAAAATATTTAAATGAATTAATTACTGTTTATGATGATGCGCAAGCTTTTGATTTTGCGTCGTTACCTAATCAGTGCGTGATCAAAGCGACACATGATTCCGGTTCAGTATTGGTGATTGAGGATAAGCGTCAATTTGATGAGGTGGCGTATAAGCAACTGCAATCCATCTTTTGTAATATGCATATCAATTATGCACATCGAACCAAAGAGTGGGTCTATGCCAAACTGAAACCTCGTATTATTGTAGAGCGTTATATGGACGGTGGGAAAGAGGGATTATATGACTATAAGCTCTTTTGTTTCGGCTCAGAGGTGAAGATGATACAGGTGGATATGGATCGTTTTGGTGAGCATAAACGAAACTTTTATACGCCTGAATGGGAGCGTATCGATCTCGAGATCGAGTATCCCTCAAGTGAGTTGAATCCTCCTAAGCCGAAGCAGTTGGATGAGATGTTGAAATTGACAGAAATTTTAGCCAGGCCATTTGTACATGTGCGGGTGGATTGGTATATTTTTCGAGATCAGTTGATCTTTGGCGAGATGACCTTTTTTCATGGGAGTGGATGGGAGAGATTTAACTCACATGAGTGGGCTCTAAAGATGGGGTCATGGATCGATTTGGATTATCAACCGGCGCCATATACGGCGACATCAGATTTAGAGCCTTTTGCCAAAGAGGAGCACCGGCAAATATTTCAGACCCCACCATCCAAAGAGGAGCAACCACACAAAGGTGCTGATATTAAAGAGCATGAGGTTTGGCATGAGCGAATAGAGGATGCGAAAGTAGAGTAAGATCTGTGTGAGATAGAAGAGAATTTTGGTGCTTTTATCGATCTGCATTAAATTGCCGGAGTGTCCGAGAGTGACACGGGTGCCAAATCCAATCAAGATCGTCGTTAAAAATCCAAGTGCAAGCAGATGGATCGGTAGTGCAAGGAGAGAGCTACCGAGCAAAAGTGAGGCAAACTGCGCGATACTTCCGAGGATCAATCCAAGTGCGAGCCAGTAGAGTGCGATTTGTAAGATCCAAATAAGCGGCTCCTCTTTTGGAAAAGGGAGTTTCCATGCCATAAAACGGTGCACCAATCGAACGCCTGCTAACAAGAAAGTGATTGGTGCTATCCATTTTCCAAAGTCAAAACTATTCAAAATGACCCCGATGAGAAAGAGGAGATAGATATCTCTAAGTAGTGTTTGATCGCGTTCTACCATCCTGTGGCTAAAAAAGGGCACCATTCTCTGCGCAACGCTGAGTCCCATGAAGATAAGGTATAGATAAAGGGCAAACTTGGGGAAGTAAATTGGCGCGATAAGGGCGATGAGATTGGTGACGATACTGCTGATCCACGCAACAAGAATCCAAAAGGTGTCATGCTGATCGGGTAAGGGAGAGTTGCGAAAAAGGTTTAAGAAGAGTTTAGCGGTGTAGAGCTGGGCAAAGAGTATCGCTATCTTGGTAAGAAGTGTGAGAGCGGGGAGAAAAAGAGCGCTTAGGATGTAAAGGATCGATGCAAAAAGCAGTGGATAAAAGATAATGAGGTAATCTTTTTGTAAGATAGCGGGCATTTGGGAAAAACGGGGATAGGTGGTGAGTAAAAAGCCCAAAAAAGCAGGGGTAAAAATCAGATAGACAAAGCTGTAAGTGTGCAGATCGATAGGCGAGATCGCTGTGGAGATCGTACCGTTGTAACTGAGTGCAAAAAGCACCATAAAGATGAGGGCATTGATGACTGAGAGGGAGAAGAAAGGCTGATGGGGTTGGGAGAAGAGATAGTGCCGGTGTATTGTCATTTAGAACCTTAGATGAATAATTGTGCCGTGAGGTTGGACTTGGATATGTGGCATAGTGGAAGTGCCAACCTGATCTTGAGAGCCGAAATAGAAAAATGCTCCGACAATGGCAAGAACGGCAAGCACAAGAAAAAAGATTTTGAGTTTGGAATAGGGGCGTTCACCGACGATCTTGCCGTTTCTTGCGTTGATGGCAAATCGATAGGATTTCCCGCTATGCTCAAAGTGTGCCGTCCAAATAGGTAGTAGAATATATTTGAAGGTGCTATCGCGATGATAGACACGCATATCCTCTATGACTTGACGATCTCCGCCGATATCGTGGCGCACATGGTTTTGGATTTGGTAGCGCATCACCTCTTTGGCATAGTCAAACCCCTCATCCAGTGCGACTTGATAGGTTTCACTCTCAAAACCGCTTAGATAGCGCGGATCAAAGGGAACCAAATGCTCCAAATCCCACGGCTCCAGTGCGTCGGCGAGTTTTCGAGGAATGGTTTTAGTGGCACCGATGAGCACATCGTCAAAGTCATCATAAACTTCACCGCTCACCGGTGTCCACTCGATCCGCTCCACAACATCCTCGACCAACTCCTCTCTTCCGTCGATATAGACGCGTCGTGTGACACGATCATAATAGACAATACCCCGTCTTCCCATATATTGGGTATGCGTTTTACTATCATAGGTCCAGTAGGGAAGGTAGATTCCCTTGAGTGTAGAGTCGGTATCGTAGATGCGTTTGAGGCTGGAGGGAGCAAGCCAGAGAGAACCGACCCACTTTTTGAAGATCTCTTTTGCCTCCTTTTGGTTGATATCAAACGGCAGAAGCGATTTTGGTGCGAGAGGCATAAAGATATCGGCATTGGTGACGATCGGTGTGTTGCAGTAGGGGCAACGGGTACTTCGAATGTAGTCGTCAACTTTGAAGCTTGCTGCACAGGAGGGACACTTGAAATTGCGCTTCTCTTCAATATGCCACGGTTTGGAGTCAATCTGTTGTAGGGCATTTTTGAGATCGAGCTCCCGAATGGGAAGCGGCGGGGGTTTAATCTGGTTGATTGCACCGCAGTAGGAGCATTTGAGTGCATCGACATCGGCGCAAAAGATGAGGTTTGCACCGCACGCTTTACAGGGGAAGCGCCTTTGGGTAAAGAGCGACTGCTCTTTGATTTTAGGTTTTTGCTCCATCGCTTTTAAGAGAGAGGCGGTGGTGTGAGCAGGTTAAAGAGCGACTCCAACTCATCAAAGCGACTGGCTTTCTGCCAATTTTCCATACCGCTTGACCACATCAGTGTGTCAGAAGTGATCTTTCTCTCTTTAATGAGATCACCCACTTCATCAATATTAAGCGGTCCGATAGGCTCTTTACCGTTAGCATAGTAGTACATTTTCTCAAACGGATCGGGGATATAACCGTGATCTTTACTCTTTTGAAAGCGCTCACTCATCTTATCCGCCATCGCCATACCGATTCCCATACCGGCACCCATACTCGCCATATTGCCTTCGCCTCCTTGAGTCATCGACTCAGCGGTTTGAAATTCGAGATATTTGCCCAAATCAGCTACAACGCCCATACTACTTCGCTTATCAATCGCCTCTTCGACCGCAGGTGGTACGGAGATATTTTCGATGAGGAATTTGGTGAGTTCGATACCGTAGTTTTCAAACTCTTTTGCAAGTTTTTGGGTGATATATTCGCTGAGTTGATCGTAGCGACTAGCGAGATCCAGGACAGGAATACCTGAATCGGCAACGATATTGGAGAAGCGAGAGACGATGATATTTCGTAGTTGATTGCTGATATCTTCGACATTGAAGTTGCCGTTGGTGCCGACAATATCTTTGAGAAAGAGTGCCGGGTCGCTGATACGCATCTCATAGGTACCAAACGCACGAAGTCTTACGACACCAAACTCTTTATCGCGGATGATAATCGGGTTTTTCGTACCCCATTTAAGATCGGTAAATTTGCGAAGATTGACAAAGTAGATCTCCGCTTTGAAAGGGGAGTTAAAGCCGTGATCCCAGTGTTGCAGTGTCGTGAGGATCGGAAGGTTTTTGGTCTCTAGTTCATAGATACCCGGTCCCAACACATCGGCAATCTCTCCCTCATTGACAAAGACGGCGGCTTGAGATTCCCGAACGGTGAGTTTGGCGCCGTATTTGATCTCATTGTTGTATCGCTCAAAGCGATAGACCATCGTGTCGTTGCTCTCATCGATCCAGTCGATAACATCGATAAACTCTCCAAATATCTTATCCCAAAATCCCATCGTTTCTCCTCTATATGCTTAGTTTGAAGCCGCTTTGACAAGGCTCTGTTTGAGTTGACTTTCAAGGAGTTCAAGCTCTTTTTGTGCCTTCTCTCTGGCGATCTTCCCTTTTTGGGTAATCTCTAAACTCTCATTGATTGCTTCGATGAGCGTATTGTTGGCTTTTTTAATGGTTTCAATATCATAGACACCGCGCTCCACCTCTTCTCGGATCGCTTTGTTGGCGGCTTTGAGGTTTTTGGCATTCTCCTCGAGTAGTTCATTGGTAAGATCGGTAGCATTTTTGACCGATTTCGCCGCTTCACCGCTACGATAGATAGTGATCGTCTGGGCGAGTTGGTTTTTCCAAAGCGGTACAGTATTGACAAGTGTAGAGTCGATTTTGGCGACGAGGTTTTTGTCATTTTCCTGCACCATTCGGATGCTTGGAAGCGCTTGCATTGCCACTTGTCGAGTAAGGCGCAAATCGTGGATACGACGCTCTAGATCGTTACGAGTGGTGATGACATCTTGAAGGTTAAGTGTTTTAGTCATTTTATCGCTCTCTTGGGCTTGTGCTTTGAGTTTGGGGATGATCTCTTCATCAAACTCTTTAAGTTTTTTGACACCTGCGGCGATATAGAGTTCGAGATCATTAAAGTACTCCAAATTAACATCATAGAGACGATCGAGTGCCGTGATGTCGGTGAGAAGTTGGGTTTTGTGAGACTCTAATTCGTCGGTAATGCGATCGATTTGACTTTTAACCTCCTCATATTTACCCAAAAATTTTACAGCCGGTGAAGCAAAACCGAATAGTTTGGCGAAAAATCCCTGTTTTGCATTGGGATTGAGTTCATCGACATCAAATCCTTTGATAACAGTGACAAGACGATTAAGCGCTTCCCCGCTTGTTCCAATATCCTTATTCTTTACCCCCTCAAGCATACTGTCTGAGACGGTATTAATCTTCTCTTGGGCTTTGGAGCCAAAGAAGAGGACGGTTCGCGGATCATCATCTTTGATCTCTTTTGTCAATTCTTCGATTTTTGCTTTTTCATCACTGGGTGCATCATCATAGACGATGAGATCTTTGGTGAGGTCATCACTCACTTTTTCAAAGACCGCTTTGGTCTCCTCTTTGAGTTTGCTTGCCTCTTTGGCGATGCTTTCTTGGTTTGTTTGATACTGTTTATCCATAGTCATACTCCTTCTTGATTTAGTTGTTTTGTCAATGCCTCTATCTGGATATCGAGTGCGGTGAGATCTTCACTCTCAAGCTTCTCTTTCTGCTCAACGATGGTCTTTTTGAGTGCGATGAGCAGATTGTCGTAATTTTTTTGAATCTCCTCAGTAAGATTCTTTTTCTTGATATGGGTGACAAATTCATCACTTATCTTATAGGTTCGATCGAGATAGATCTTGAAAAACTTTCGCGCTTTGTCGAGATCGTTGGGATCGGTTTCGATATTGTGGATGATCTCTTCGGTCGATTGGATAATCTCATCCAAATGGTTTCGTGTCGCTTTGGAGGGGACATCCTTTTTGAACTCTTGTAGTGCTTTGATTCGCTTTTTGGCATCATCGGTGATGGCGATCACATCTTCGGCTCGTACACCCACTCGTAGATTTCCCACCTTATCTTTTCGTGGATCAAAACCGTAAAAGAGGTAGAAACCGATGAGGGCACTAGCACCCGCGACCAGACTCATCAAGAGTGAGTTGCTCGTACAAAAGAGTGAAGTGTAAAAGGTAGCCCCTGCCAAAAAAATCGCGCCCGCCGTTTTGTAAGGGAAACGAGGCGCTTTCGCTAAAGCACTGTTGCGATAGCGCCGTTCAAATGCAAATCCCTTTTTAGCGATTGATGCGGCAAAGAGAAAGAGGGCGTAGGCGACGGCATACTTGATCACGCCAACACCGTTTGCACTAAAAAATGAGAAGATAATCGCAAAGAGCAACGGTGTAGGTAGTAGATAGAGAAGCAATCCGGTAAGCGGTGTGATTGTCTGTTTATCAGGATTGTAGCGTTTGACTTTTGACATAGGCTCCCTTTAGAGAAGATGAAAGAGTGCTTGAAAACTGACTAATCCGACACTGAGAAAGAGTAGTAATAATCCCAAGAGCGATTCTGTTTTTCTCTTTTGCATCTCTTCTCCCTTGTTCGTGTATTTTACCATACTATATCACTTATTAATAAAAATAGAGATAAACTTGTATGAAAATTACAGTGAATTAAGTTTTAGATAAGGATAAAGAGTGTTTGAAGCGATAGATAAAGCGTTTGTATTGCCGACTTACGGACGAAACTATGTTAATTTTGTGCGTGCCAAAGGGGCGCGGATCTACGATAGTGAGGGGAAAGAGTATATCGATTTTACCTCCGGTATCGGTGTGGTGAGTGTAGGGCATAGCAACGATCGGGTCAATGGTGCTATCTGTGATCAAATTTCACGAATTACCCATATCTCCAATCTCTATCTGATCGAACCTCAGGCTAAATTGGCAAAACGGTTGGCGGAGTTGAGCGGATACGATATGCGTACCTTTTTTGCCAATTCGGGAGCCGAGGCGAATGAGGGGGCGATTAAGATTGCGCGAAAATACGGCGAAGAGAACGGTGAGATCAAGCGATATAAGATCATCACACTCAAAAACTCTTTTCATGGGCGTACGATTTCGACGCTTAAAGCTACCGGTCAAGAGAAGATGCACAACTATTTTGGACCTTTTCCTGACGGTTTTGTTTATGCTGAGAGTATCAATGAGATCGAATCGCTTTTGGATGAGAAAACCGTTGCCGTGATGATAGAATTGGTACAGGGTGAGGGGGGCGTTGAACCGATGCAAAAGGCGCAGGTGCAAGCGCTTGAGAGGGTGCTCAAAGCGCGAGATATTTTGCTCATCGTCGATGAGGTGCAGACGGGGATCTATCGTACGGGTCGTTGCTTCGCCTCCAATCTCTACGAGATCTCTCCCGATATCATTACCAGTGCCAAGGGGCTTGGTGGCGGGGTGCCGATCGGTGCGGTGATGACACGCCTCAAAGATATCTTTAGTCCCGGTGATCACGGATCGACCTACGGCGGTAACTACTTGGTGACACGGGCGTCGCTGGAGGTGTTGGCGATTTTGGAGGGTGAGGAGCAGAGCGGGGCACTGGAGAAGCGCATCAACGCTTTTCAAGCCAAGCTCGACAGATTGGCGGAGGATTATCCCCAACTTATTCAAAAGCGTGTCGGTATCGGTTTGATGCTGGGGCTTCGTATCTGTGATGCCGATATGCTGAGTCGTATCGTAGATCGTGCATTTGAGGCGGGGGTGTTGGTACTCAAGGCGGGGCGAAATACACTGCGCTTTTTACCACCGCTAACCATTAGTGATGCGGAGATGGAGGAAGGGTTTGAGAAGATCAACCGCGTTTTTGTTGCTTTGTCTTAGTGCGACGCTCCTTGCCGAAAAAAGTGACTTGAACCACCTCTATCAGCAGGAGATGGAGGTGCAAGCGCAGATCGACGACAAAGCTTCGACAAATCTCAAATATAGCTGGATCAAACCGCTTGTAGCGAGTTACAGCTACTCCAAAAATAACCAATTCGGTTTTTGGAGTTCGAGTCGCTACTTTCGTGTGTCGCTCGATCAGCCTATCTTTAAAAGCGGTGGAATCTACTTTGCGATAGAGTATGCGAAGGCAAATCGCGCCTTTAAAGATGTCGCGCGAAAATTGGGTGATCAGAAGCGAATCGGAACGCTCTATGAGAGTCTGCTTAATCTTCAGAAGGTTGATCTAGAGTTGGAAAAACTCTCCTATGATATCAAGAGTGCGAAGATTGATGTGAAGCGAAAAGAGGAGCAGTTTAGGGCGGGTTTACTCGATAGCTCTTTTGTCGATCGGGCGGTGTTGTCACTCAGTGGACTGGAGGGGCGCAAAGTCGATTTACTGACGCAAAAGGAGCAGTTTTTGAGCACTTTTCGGACACTAAGCGATCGACCGTATAGAGAGATTTCACTTCCGCACTTTCGTACGATCACGCAAAAGGAGTTTATCGCCAAAAACCTTGAACTCCAACAGCTTCAACACCAAAAAGAGGTGCAGAGGGAGTTGAAAAACATTACCGTTTCAAGTTTTCTCCCTACTGTTTCGCTTTTTGGCGAGTATAGCAATCGAAAAGATGATTTCAAGATGTATAAACAGCAAAAAAATAGCTATAAGAGTTACGGTGTGCGTATTTCGATGCCTCTACTCGATATCAATACCTTTCGCAAAATCGAAATCGATAAACTCAAATATATCAAAGCGAAGATTGAGGTTGCCAATAAACGCCGTGCGCTTAAGCAATACTTTTCACTCTTTCAATCCAAGCTTGATCTTTTGAATAAAAAAGAGAGTATCCTTCGCAGAGAGTTAAAGACCTATCGCCGTTTGATCCGCGTTACGCGTGACGGACTCAAGGCAGGTGAAAAGACAAAGCTTGATCTTGCCAATTTAAGAAATTCATTTGCTTCGAAAAAGATTGAGATGCAGATATTGGATAAACAAAGAGCACTGCTCTACCTAGAACTCTATACAAAGATGAATGATGAAATTTAGTGACTATATGCAACAGTGGCTCTATGATGAGGATGGCTACTACGCCAAGTTTCGCACCATTGGAAAGGGTGGTGACTTCTATACGGCGGTGAGTTCGAGTATCTTTTTCGGGGGAAGTATCGCCAAGCGCTTGATAGCGGTGATTGATGAGGGATTTTTACCTAAAGAGACAACTGTTGTGGAGATAGGGGCGCATCAGGGATATATGCTTGCCGATATGATTCAATTTATCTATACCCTTCGACCCCAATTGCTCGAAACGCTCTCGTTTGTGATTATCGAGCCCCAAAAAGAGAATGTTGAAGCGCAAAAGCGCTATTTCAAAGAGGCGTTTGGGGATGTGATCTCGCTACGACACTACTCCTCATTTGCGCAGGTGCAACTGGAGAGTGCCTTTATTGTAGCCAATGAACTCTTTGATGCTTTTGCCTGTGAAGTGATTCGAGGGGAGGAGATGCTCTATATCGAGGGTGATCGGCTCACTTTTGATAAGCAGGATGAGAAAACCGCTCAGATCGTCAAACGCTATGGACTCCAAAAGGGTGAAGTAGGGGTAGGGTATGAGGCGTTTGCCTCTCTGTTGGCAGAGCAGATCGGTCGCTTTGAGTTTGTAACCTTTGACTATGGAGAGAAGGAGGCGCGGGTCGATTATTCGATTCGTATCTATCATAAACACCATACCTATCCCTTCTTCTCATTGACGCCGTTTGTAACAGATGAGGAGGAGAAACCCAAGGGGGTGACGCTTCAAGAGCTTTATAAAAAGAGTGATATCACCTATGATGTACACTTTACCCATCTTATCGATGCTTTTGAGGAGGCGGGAGTAGCGTGTGAAGCATATCGTACGCAGATGTCAATGTTGGTGCATTTTGGTGTGATTGAGCTCTTGGAGATGTTGCATAAAAACAGCAGTGAAGATACCTACAATGCGGAGATGAATCGATTGAAGGTTTTGATCGATCCCGCCTTTATGGGGGAGCGATTTAAAGGGGTGATCTTTCGAAAGAGCTAAGCTCCGTTAAGGAGCTTATTCCATGTCGAAAGCGGCTTCACTCGCCCAGTTGCTAAGAACCTTTTTGTCATCCTCGCTCAATTTTGCATCTTTATGAATGAGTAGATAGCTAGGAAGTGGCATTTTGCTCTTGATCGCTTTTGGAATCTTTTGCAGGTATTTAAGTTTTTTCTCATCATCGTAACTGTTCCATCTGGAAAAGTTTAAATGTTCTCGACCCTCTTTGACATGCATCTTTGTAAAGAATGAAGCCGGAGCAATAGAACTGTACCATGGAAAGCGCGTGTGATTGGAGTGGCAGTCATAGCAAGAGCGTTTCAAGATCGCCTCTACTTCTTGCGGCGCTTTTAACGCCTCCCCCTCTTTATCAGGTATATCCGCCGGAACATTAAAGGGGATAAACTGTATTGCAACTAAAATAACCATAAGAAATAATAATAACTTTTTCATAGGTCTATTCTATGATATTTTCTCTTAAATTAGACTGATACTTCCTCAAATCTTTTTTCATCTAAAAGATCTACGGTTGCTTTTGCAATATAATATCCTTGGGAGTAATCAATTCCAATCTCATTAATGATATTGTAGATCTCCTCATTTTCGACATATTCAGCTACCGTTTTGGCTCCGATGCGATCGGCAAATACTTTGATCATCTCAACAGTATTTCGTGCATATTTGTTTGTCGCGATATCTTGAATAAGTGAACCGTCGATCTTGATAATATCGGGTTCAAACTCTAAAATACGCATAAAATTGGAGTATCCGCTACCAAAATCGTCAATGGCGATTTGCGCACCGTAGCCCTTTGCAATGTCTATGAATTGCTTCACTACACTGTAATCTTCCGTATCCTTATCCTCTAAAAGTTCAAAGATTAGGTATTGGGTAATGTCACTATTTTTTTTGATTAAATCAAGTAAAAAGGCGCCCATTTGAGGGTTTTCAATATCTAGCGAAGAGAGATTGATCGAAAACTCTTTATGATGTGTGCGTATCATATCCACAACATGATTCATAATGAGTTTTGTCACTTGTGGGTAGAGTCTTCCCTTTTTAGCGACATCCATAAGGTAGGGGCCGGGATAGACAAGATTTCCTTCGTTATCTTTCATTCGAATGAGTGTCTCATATTTATAAATTGTCTTTGTTTTATTATCAAAGATAGGTTGGAAATGAGGTACAAAACCATCATGCTTGAGTGCGTATTTGATCATGTCAAGCATTTCAAGGTTCATTTTAAGTGACTCTCGAAGTGTTTTAATCACTTGTGAAGCAACAAGATACTCTTTTTTGTTGATCAAGGCATGGGTGAGTACCTCATTGGCATCTTCATAAAGTGTGGGAGAGTGTGACGCAAAGCTGATGGTGAGACTTAGGTTGAGACGATTAGAGCCAGCTTTCATCTCATTGTGTTTGATCTTTTCGATAAAATCGAGTGCATATCCATCTATCTTCTCTTGTGTAATATGATGAGTATTATCAATTAAGAGTCCATATTTCCCACTTCCGATATGGTATATTTTGAGTGATTGAATCTGAAAATGTTCTCTGAGCATTTCAATAAAGTTGTTTTCGATCGCCGGTACAATTTGATTACCATAGAAGTTTTCAATCTCATTAAAGTTATCGATTTTTATTAGATAGAGCCCTCGATTTTCAAAATAGAGATCGATCTCTTGTTGAAGTGCTAGTTTATTTGGAAGATGAGTGATGGGATTTTGTGTGGCGAGTGTATAGCGACTGTTGAGTGTAGATATTTGAACATAGGATCGGCATCGCGCTTGCAATTCCGTTTTGTCGAAAGGCTTGGAGATAAAGTCGCTGACACCGCATTGGAGTGCCTTAATCTTGTCATCTTTTGCCTCTAAGGCTGTGATCATCAAAATAGGAATACGCCAAATCTCTTCAATTTCTCGAATGCGCTTGGTCGCTTCAAAGCCATCCATCACAGGCATCATCGCATCCATCAAAATCACATCGGGATGATGCTCAAGTGCAAGTGCTATCGCCTCCTCCCCGTTATCCGCTTCTAAAAAGGTATAATGATCCTCACGGAGTGAAAGCTTGATGGTCATACGGTTGACGCTGACATCATCGACAATTAAAATCGTATGTTCTTTTTTAGGCATAACAAAATCCTGATTCTATAACTTTTTCAACCATTGCTTCTAAATCTTGAAACAGTGCTCGTACTTGATTCTCTTTATGTCTTTGGGCATACATCTCAAGTTCTCTAGCAATATCTACTATATCGGCAAGTGCCAAATTTGCTGAACTCCCTTTGATAGAGTGTGCCTCTTTAGCGATGGTTTCATAGTCATTTGCTTCAATCGCATCCTCAATTTGTGCAAGAGAGCTTTGTGATGCTTCAGTAAAAAGTTCAAGTAACATCATGACATCTTCTGTTTCAAATCCTAATTTTTGACTCAATATTTCAATATCGATTTCGCCTCTCATGCCGTCTCCTGATTAAGTAAAAATTGTTCAAACACTTTGGCAAGCTTCTCCTTGGAAACAGGTTTGGTAAGATATTCATCCATACCGGCTTCGATAAACTTCTCTCTATCTCCCTTGAGTGCGTTGGCAGTAAGAGCGACAATAGGTGTATGGGTGAGTCCGCGCTCTTTTTCCAGTTTCAAAATCGTTTTTGTTGCCTCTATACCATTCAAATTAGGCATATTTTCATCCATTAAAATCAGATCATAGTGATGGTTTTCAAACGCTTTAATCGCCTCAAGTCCATCATTGGCTATCTCATACTCGAAGCCGAACTTTTTCAAAATAAGAGACATAAACATTTGATTGGCTTTATTGTCTTCGACCAAGAGAATTTTACTCCCTTTTGCTTCACTGAGATCGACCGCTTTTTCTCTAAGTTCTGATTTGTATTCTCCCACTTTTGCATCCACTTCAAAACTAAAGGTACTTCCCTCTCCCTCTTTGCTTTTGAGTTTGAGTGTACCGCCGAGCATAGAAACAAGTCTTGATGAGATGGTAAGCCCCAGTCCGGTTCCCCCATATTTTCGTGTGGTTGAACTCTCAGCTTGAGAGAAAGGTTTGAAGATATGCTTTTGTTTCTCTTCTGGAATTCCGATACCATTATCACTAATACTTACAAGGAGTTTTTGGTGTTGGTTATCGTAGCGGATATTGAGTACGACCTTCCCGTTTCGTGGTGTAAACTTCAATGCATTTGAGATGAGATTTGCCATGACTTGTTTAATACGAAGCGGATCACTATGGAGCGCTGAAGGCATGTGGGGATCCATATTAAGTACCAAAGAGATACTTTTTTCAGAGGCTTTCGATTTGAAGAGTTCGACCAGTGTTTGAAACTCGTCATGGACATTGAAGTCGATTTTATCGATCTCAAGATTGCCACTTTCGATTTTGGAGAAGTCTAGGATATCGTTAATGATGCCCAAAAGCGCTACACTTGAGCTTTGGATCGTTTTGATGTACTGTATCTTTTCGCTATCTGTCTCCTTCTCTTTGAGTAGATCGATAAAACCTAAAATAGCATTGAGCGGTGTGCGAATTTCGTGTGACATATTGGCGAGAAACTCCGACTTTGATTTGCTGGCTTGTTTGGCGCGAACCGCCATCTTTTTTGCCTCTTTGTTCATCTCTTCAAGCTCTTGGTTGGTTTGGATGATATGTCGGCTGATGGGTTTACTAATCATAATCAAAGAGAAAATGATAAAGAGATAGGTAAAGATTTGTAGATAAAAGTAGAGGAGTTTTTTGTAGTGAATCTCATTGGTAATCTCAATCAGCTTTCCTCTGGAGATATTGAGTGTACGATCAACCTTTTCAATACGACTGTTGAGCAAGCGTGAAACACGGTTGATCTCTGCTTCGATGGATTCTTGGATTTTGCGTAGGTCATGGGTGCTGTGATTGCGTTTTTGTACTGCCTCTTTGAGTGTTTGAATACTCTGTTGAAGGGTAGGGTAGAGTAAATCTTCAGAGAGGATCGGTAGGTTGGTTGTATCGGGCGAGACTGTGTATTGGTGTGCGCTATCATAATATCCCAGGCGAATCTTACCGCCAAATTTGAGTGTCTGAATATCTTGATCCGAAATTTGTATCTTTTCAAGCGCTTGCGTCTGATAGTATTGAAAAAGATTTTCCGGCAAGAAGGATGAAAGTTTGCTAAAGTCGTAACGCGCTTCGAGTGTATCCTGTTTGACCTTTTTAAGGATATTGATCTCCAGTTGTCGATTTTCGGTCTGTTTCTCTAAGTTGGTAAACAGTGTATCAAAGAGATAGTTGAGACTTGCTACAATAAAAATTCCGGCAATCGAGAGCCGTAACAGTGACTTTAGATCGTCGTAAATGTTATTGTTCTGTTTGAGGACATTCATCTTAAGCTTCCAATAATTTATTTTTTTCTTTTTTTAGTTCAAATTACTCAATTTTAAAGTAAAACTTTCTATAAAAAGAAAAGTTATATGTTCATATATCGACAAAAAGAAATAAATTTTTATACAAAAGATGAAGATGAAGGAGAAAAATCGAGGGAGGAGGGTTAGTTTGCTAAAACCCTCACAGCTTGTTTAGGATTGGTGCTACTTGTTTGTGCAATTTCACCGACTCCTTTTTGGTAGTATCCCGGTTTACCGTCGCAACGGATCTCTAAGACATCGTTAAAGTGACGATTATTTAGATCGATACTATTGTAGTGTTTGTAGAGTTTACAGGTTGAGTCTCTGACGGTGATGCGATCACCTTCGTTAACGGTAAGTTTGAGTTCATACATGCCGTTAGGCTGACCATTTTTTTCAAATTTGACACGGATGGTATCATTGAGCTTTTCATAAATAGTTTTTTCATCTGAGGCGTAGGAGCTACTCTCAACAACGCGATTTCGTTTGACACTATAAGTAGTTTGGTATTTGCTCTGTTTGCCATTGTTGAGGAGTGTATAGGTATTGGTATGATTTGAAGCCGGTGTCATATAACTCCATAAATTATAGGTTCCGGATTTGTAATCATGTGTATCTGTCCCTCCGACACCGCTTCCCGCATCGGTTCTAGTCGTTGGACTACTTCCGCATCCGATGAGTGTGACAAGGAGAATTGCTGAAGCAATGAATTGTTTTTTCATAATATATAAACCCTTTTTGATAGTATTCTTGTTAGTTAGTATCGGCACATCGATACGCTATCACACTATTATAGAGTTTTTTTGTTATGAGTTTGTAAATAAAGCATATTTTTGTAACAATTTAATGACCAAACGAATGTAAGGAAACGATTTTATGAAAAAAAAGACGACACTTTTGTTGGTGGGTAGTGTGCTTGCTATACAAGGGTGTATCTTTACACCACCACCATCTGCACAGCATCGAGTGACACATGTAGCATATGGAGGAAAATTTGGACGCATCAATGAGATTGCCAGAGCGCAACTCGGTACCTGCTATATATATGGAGGAGATCGCCCGGGAGGGTTTGACTGCTCCGGGTTTGTCCAGTATGTCTATCGTAAGGCGCTTGGTATCAAATTGCCTCGTATGGCACGCGATCAGGCAAAAGTAGGACGATTAGTAGGAAGAGAGGAGTTGCAAAAAGGGGATTTGCTCTTTTTCGATACGGCGCATCGTGGGCATATTAACCATAGCGGTATCTATCTAGGCGATGGAAAATTTATTCACGCGAGTAGCGGCAGGCACCATTGTGTCACGATATCCAATCTCAACCATGGATTTTATAGACGCGCATTTCGCTGGGGGAGACATATTGACTAGGGTGCAAGAAAAGTCACCCAATCCCAAACGGTACGGTTTTTGAGAAACTGCTCTTCAATAGTCTGATTATCGAGTCCAAAATCGCTCATCAAGAGTGCTTTGAACTTCTCTCTTGACTCTTGCGTCGGAAGAATTGAGCTGATGTAGGAGTTCAGTACGATTGAGTGCTTGGAGTAGTAGGTATTGCTTGATTGTTGTAAAAGTTTTTTGACTTGTAAAAATATTTCATAATTGAAGGGTTTTGCCATTGGCTCTTTGGGTGTTGTCGGGGTTTTTCTCTTAAGATCTTCAAGGGTGAGATAATCTTTTTGAATGACTTTTTTCTCCGGTTCAACCTGCTTGATGGACGGTGGAACGATAGGTGTCGGTTCTTGGGTAACAGGAGGGATATAGGGTGCATATTGATTTTGCTTTTTATAAGGGTTTTTGTATGTGGTGGGCTTTTGAAGTGGCGTGATATCCTCTACCTCGACAAAATCACCCTTTTTTAACTGTTGAGGTTCATAAAAGAGATAGTAGATAATATAGGATATGACTAAAATAGTTAAAGGAATTAGTAGTTTCATACAATCATTTTAACAAAAAAGTTTTAAAGTTTTTGAAGCTTTAAAGCTTTTTTCTTATTTTCTTTGCATTGATCACGGCATAAAGAGCCGGTAGATAGAGAAGATTAAGGATCGTTCCCCACGCCAACCCAAATCCCAAAGCGACTGCCATGGGTTGAAAAATAGCCGCCTGTCCCGTCGGAAAAAAGATCAGTGTCATCAAACCGATCAGGGTCGTAATTGAGGTGAGGACAATAGGGCGGAGTCGTTTGGCAGCAAGTTGATAGATCTCCTCTTGGCTTTTTGCCGCCTTTAGTGTCATAATCATGATAATACCGTCATTGATCACGATGCCACTTAGACCGAGGATACCGATAATCGAAGGCATAGAGAGGTTGAGCCCCAAAAGCATATGCCCGATTAGTACACCGAGTATTGAGAAGGGGATAACGGAGAGGAGCATCATACTCTCTCGAAAAGAGTTGAAGAGATAGAGTAGGGAGAGAGTGATGAGCATCATCGCCAAAGCGCTTGCGGCGATCATATCACTGCGTAAATCTTTTCGTTTTTCGCTTTCTCCTTTGAGATTAATCTTGATACCCGATTTTCGAACAGCATCGAGTTGAGGTTGGAGTTTTTGCAGTGCTTCGGAGGCGGTGATCTGTTTGCCGTCCACATTGGCGTAAATGTAGAAGTTTTTGACACCGAAATCCTTGATCACCTTTTCAAAGTTTTTACGCACGACAAAGTCGCAGACGCTACTGAGCGTGACACGATCACCGCTCGGTGTGGTGATGCGAAAATCTTTGAGATCTTGGAGTGAATCTTTGTACTTGTCGTGGACGCGAATTTCGAGCAGTTCATGGGTATCAAAGGCGAGTGAGAGACGATTTTCCAGATAGCTTCCCGCTAAGAGTTGTCCTAGGTCTCGTTCTGTAATGCCGAGTGATTCTCCATAAGCATTGGGTTTGAGTTTGATCTCATCGATACCGAAGTTGATGGAGTCACTTACGCTTGTGACCCCTTTGAGTGTGTGTAGTTTGGACTCAATTTTCGTGATGGCTTGGATCACCTTCTGCTCATTGTTGCTTTGCAGACCAATCTTCAGATCCGATTTACCGTCACCCGCTTTCACTTCACCGATATCAATCTCATGGAGATGAAACTGCTCTTTAAAATGCTCTTTTTGGATAAATGCTCGTAATTTTTGGGCGATTTGGTGTGATTTTTGTGTACGGATGCGATCGCTTTTGTCATAATAGAAGCTGAGGTAGGGGGTGATGAAACGATCGACAAAGTTTTGGGGGTTGAGTTTGTGTAGTTCGATGACCATCATCCCGACATAGGGGTAGCGCTCTACTACACCTAGGCTGTTGCGACGATAGCCTGCGACGCTACCGATGAGCTTAATAGAGAAGTCATCTTTTTTGGCATTGAGCTTCTGCTCGATTGTTTCGAGTACCTTTTGGGTATCTTTGACATCATGATTTGGAGAGAGTTTGAGCGTGAGGGTGAGAGTGGAGGCATCGAAGTTGGGAAACATTTGAAACTTACTGCTTTTGAGTGCCAAGAGTGTCAAGAGAGGGACAATAATGACAAAAATGGTTAAAAAGCTCTTTTTGTAACGAATCGCCAAGTGGATCAACTTGCTATACATCGCATTGGCACGACTCCATGAGCGTACTTTGGCATTGGGACTGAGTGTGTGTGAAGCGTGTATCGGCAAAAAGATAAATGCTTCGATCAACGAAGTGAGGATCAAGACGGTAATCGTGATAGGAATCAGGCGGATCACCAATCCCATGACACCGCTCATCATCAGCATCGGCAAGAGAGCAAAGACCGTTGTCAGGGAGGCGATCGTCACAGGCTTTGCCATCTCTTTGGCGCCCAAAATCGCCGCCTCTTTGGCGGGATAACCCTTTTCGATATATTGTTGGATATTTTCACTCACGACGATTGCGTCATCTACAATGATCCCCAGGGCGATGAGTACACCTACAAGTGAAATCATATTGATCGAGTAGCCCATCACATAGAGGATGTAGACACCCATTACAAAGGCGGTCGGAATACCGATCGCGATGATAAAGGCTAGGCGAAAGTTGATAAGCAGCGTCATTAAGAGGGTGATGAGCAGAATCCCGAAGAGGATATTGGAGATGATGATATTGAGCCGATCTTTGATAATAATGGATCGATCGTTGTGGATTTTGTAGATAGCTTCGGGATCCTCTTTTTGTACCTTTTGGACAAGAACGGCAAGTTTTTTGGCGAGGGTGATAGCATTGCCTTTGGGGCTCTGTTTGATGCTCAGATCGATTGCATCCTTATCTTGGAGCATAAAGAGTGTGGAAGCGTCGATGTAGCGTTTCTTGGCTTGGGCGATATCTTTGAGTGTGAGTACTTTATTTTGGATATGGAGACGGCTCTGAAGCATCTGCTCAACTTTTTTGGGACCGTTGTAGGTGGAGAGGTAGTAGAAACCCTTTTTACGATCTTCGAGTTTGCCGATTGGATAGATGTAGGAGAGTTTGGAGATAGCTTGGATGACGGCGTCGGTATTGAGCCCGAGTGCGGCAATCTTTTTACTATCGATGACGATATCCCAGTAACGATCCGAATCGCCGTAGATATTGACGCCGGAGATATTGGGGATGGTCATAATCTCATCTTTGAGTTTTTTGGCACGATCGAGGAGCGCTTCATGATTCAGTGTTTTGGAAGCGACGGCGATACTCAGAAGCTCCTTTTCTATCTCTAAAACATTAACGGTAGGGGTGTTCATATCGCTAGGTAGATTTTGACTCGAACGCGCGATGGCATCTTTGACCAGATCACTGGTAGCATACTTATCGACTCGCTTTTCCAACTCTAAAATGATATTGAATCGTCCCGGATTGATGACGGTTGTCATCGATTTGATTCCGTCGATCCCTTTGACGGCATCTTCGATCTTGCTCACCGCCATCTTATCGAGCATATCGATTGAACTGCCCGCATAAGCGCCGTTGATCGAGATCATATCAAGAGCGAATGAGGGGAAGATCTCTTTGGGAGTCTTTTGATAGGCCCAAATGCCGACGAGAAATGTGAGTACAAAGAGAAAGTAGTTGATACGGCTATTGTGTGCAAAAAAGGCGATGATTCTATCAAACATGGAGGTATTATACACAAAAAGAGTAAAGGAGCACAGGGGTGTGCTCCTAAAGTACTATTTGGTTGCTTTAACCGTATAAGTATAGGTGGTTTGAGCTTTTAAGCCGGTATCAACAAAGGAGGTGGCATTCGATGCTGTTGTATCAATCAAGACGCCGTCTCGAAAGATCTTAAAACCTATTTCATCATCGGAGTTATCTTTCCACTGAACTCTGACGGAGGAGAAGGAGAGCGGTGTCAAAACTAAATTAGAAGGTGGATTGGGTGCGTTACTATCTCCTTCACCGGGTGTGCCGTGATTCTCGGAAGCTATCCAATTTTCAGCTTTTGCGTTGTCACTATTCGGGTCTTTTAAACTAAGTGTTTTGCCGTTACCTTTGGCATCGGGCCATGATTTGTCGTAAGTGACACTATCCACAAGCGTTTGATTGGTGTTAAAGAGTCTGACGGAGTCCTCTGTGCCCAATCCAAATGAGAAGTCGCCGATCACATTTTTGACTGAAGGGTAGAGTGCTTGGAAATCAGATTTTTTATGTGTGATAATGAGAGACGCTCCTTGTTTTAAAATAGTGCCGTTTGGGAATACAAAAGGGGAGGTATCTTGAGCATCTTTAAGGATGAAGCCGGAGAGATCGATATCTTTTGTGTCATTATTGTAAATCTCTACCCAATCTCCCACATCAAAATCTTTAGCGGATTTGTAGTTGATTTGGGTGATAACGATTTTGGGAGCTTGTTCTGCTTGCTTCTTCTCAAAAATAGGAGAGAGTTTGAGATTGTGAACTAAGGTCACCTCTCGTTGTTTGGCAGTGCTACCGTCGCTCCATTTTACAAATTGGTATCCGGCATCCGCTTTGGCTTCTAGTGCGACAGTTGCATTTTCAAAATATGTACCTGTGTAATTGTTTTCTAAAGCTACGCCGTCTATTTTGACGATTCCATGTGGAGATTTGTTGATTGAGAGTTGAAGATCATTGCCTAAGCCAAAACGCTGTTTTAATTGCGATCGTACGATAGCGTTTCTCTTTTTGGCATAATCTTCCATTTTATTGACCTCATTATCGAGTCCCGGTCCCATCCAAGATTGGTAATGTTTCCAAAAATCGTTATGTCGAGGCATTTCCGGTGCGATTTTGTCCTTTAATTTTTCCATAATGTCAATGACTCTATCAGGTCTAAATGTGCTGTTTAAATGGGTAAAGAATCGTGATATAAATCTATTTTTGAAATCACTGTTTTCAAGGAGTTTTCTAAAGATTTTTGTTGTCGTTTTATCAGTTTTTAAAGCGTATTCAAAGGTATCCTTTGTAACATCGTCTCTCTCCATATAACCAAATCCAAAATCTGTATCATAAAGTATCCATCTCCATTTTCCCTTTGGAGATTTTTCCTTCCAGTATTTGATATTCCCACCTGGCCAATCGGTATTTCCAATATAGATTTCGGTGATTTCATAATTGATGAGTTCATCAATATCCACTTGACTTTTAACATATTGATAATTATTGCTATTTGTCAGAGGGTGCGTATCTAGGTAGGATAAAAGTTGTCTATAATCCTTATCATCACCCGATTTAATTTCGATTTTATGGAAGGCTAGGAGATCGATATTGTGAGCATCAACACCGTGATTTGCTTCGATATAATCTTCATTCGGTTTTTCACGAAGATTTAGAATTCCCCAATATTGACCGTTAATAAAGGCAATCACTGGTTGATATGAGAGGTAGTCGATATCCATAGTATCTTTTACTAGAGTGTGAAATAAGCCGTCACGCATATGACTATACTCCCAATCATTACCTGCATTTCTCAATACAAAACTCTTCACTTTTTTGATAAACGGCTTATATTGGAAGAGTGGATAATCTATCGATTTGGTACCATACTTACTCTTTGCATAAAATGCCAAAGATTTTTGAGGTTTTCTTCTGCTTCGATTGCCATTGATTCGAATGCCGACATTTGCAGAAAATTGTGATTTTCCATCTTTAATATACTCGACACTTCCAGGACGCATCCAATCCTCTTTGTAATTTTTATAGATGCCGATCTTGTCATCATCAAGATACTCCTGATTGATAGCGATGGACATAACCGGCAAAGAGATATCTTCATCGATTAAATAGGTTCGATTTTTGATGCCACTAGGGAATTTTCCATCTTCATAGGCTCTCGCACGAATGAGAGTTGTTTTATTGATAATGATTGGATCAGTATATTTATGCGACTGTTTTGTCGGAATTGAACCATCGGTTGTGTAATAGATCGTCGCTCCGTTTTTTTGTGTGAGTTCAACTGTTTGAGAACCGTTGTAAAATCCACTATCAAGTGAAAATTTCGGTTTTTTTGAGAGGATTAAATCGGGATAGGATTGTCCATTCTTTGCGTTTGGTGTGGGGTACATATAATTGATTTGACCGTTTTGAACACCAAAAGAGATGTCACTCTTTTGCTCGGGATAATCGACGCTCTCTATGATGTTACCATCATTATCTGAGAGAACAATACTCTCTCCTGAAGTTTTGAGTTTGAAGTTGGTATGTAAACCGCTATTTTTACCGTCAGCCCAAATGAGTAGATAACGATGTGCTCCGATGGAGGGATTCCCGGGAATTTTCCATTTTTTTGGATTGTTGCTGTCATCGCTTAAATAGTATCCGCCGACATGAACCGTTTGCGCGCTCTCATTGTAGAGTTCAATCCAGCTAGAAAATTCATTATATTGGGGATCTAGATTGGTATGTGTATTTGCAACAAGTACTTCGCTTAATTCCAATGCGTAAGCGTAGCTACTCAAAAAGAGTAAAACTAAAACATAATTGAGTTTTTTCATTTACTATTCCAAGTTAAGATTTTTGATTAATATTAGCATATAAATATATATAAACGAGCTTAAATTATCAAAAAATAGGGTTTTAAAAGTATTGTACTAGATTTAAAATGAAATATATTTAATTTAATAATTCATAAATTCAAATTATTTAATTAAATATTAAAATTTGAATATATTTTATATTTTCTTTAAGTGTTACGAATTTACACACTTTTTTCTTAGATACGCTCATAAGCCGATCTAAGCTACAATCAAGAATCTATACAAATATTAGGAGTTTCATAAAATGGGTTCTATGAAGAAGTTTTTGTTGCTAGGTCTAACAGTTTCAGTGCTAATCTCTCCCTTGAGTGCGAAAAAGGTGAAGTGGCGTTTGGCGGCGACTTGGCCTTCGACATTGACACCGCTCATCACCCCGCCGATGAAGGTTGCGGAGATGGTCAAAGAGATGAGCAAAGGAAAGTTCATCATCAAAGTTCAGGGCAAAGAGAAGCATAAAGCACCGCTGGGGATCTTGGATATGGTCAAAGGTGGTCAGTATCAGATGGGGCACAGCTCCTCCTACTACTGGAAGGGTAAAGATATCAATACCGTTTGGTTTACGAGTGTGCCGTTTGGAATGACACCGAGTGAGCAGTATGCGTGGTTCTACTACGGAAACGGTATGAAGTATATGAAAGAGGTGTATGACAAGTTCAAAGTCTTAAGCTTCCCGGGAGGAAATACCGGAAATCAGATGGGTGGATGGTTTCGAAAAGAGATCAAGAGTGTCGCCGATCTCAAGGGGCTGAAGATGCGTATTCCAGGTCTTGCGGGTGAAGTGATGGCGAAATTGGGCGTGAATGTGGTCAATATCCCTGCCGGTGAGCTCTACACCTCTCTGGATCGCGGTGCGATCGATGCACTCGAGTGGGTAGGACCTGGTATGGATATCAAGATGGGATTTCACAAGGTGGCGCCTTACTACTATACCGGTTGGCATGAACCCGGAAGTGAGATGCAGTTTTTGATCAATAAACGCGCATGGAAAAAGCTTCCTGACAACTTCAAAGCGATGCTAGTGACTGCGATGAAAGCGGCAACATTCGATATGTATATCCAAAACTTCGCGATGAGTGTCGATGCGTGGGAGAAGATGAAAAAAGAGTATCCCAAGATCAAAGTCGAAACCTTTCCCAAACCGGTCATTGAGGCACTCAAAAAAGCAAGCGATGAAGTCTATGCGGCGTATGCCAAAAAGAACCCGAAATTTAAAGAGATTCATGACGATTACTTCTCCTATATGAAAAAAGCGCGGGCGTGGTCGCAGATGATGCAGGGAAGCTATCTCAATCTGTTAAAGAAGTAGGGGATAATGCTAAAGCTACTACGCGCAATGGAGCGAGTGATCGATTGGGTCGGATATGTGACGGCGGTGCTGATGATCCTGCTTATTTTCAATGTCGCTTATGATGTGGCGATGCGTTATATCTTTCACGACTCTTCAATCGCGATGCAGGAGATGGAGTGGCATATCTTTGGAGTGATGATGCTCTTTGGTGTGGGAGTGGCGCTCAAGGATGATGCGCATGTGCGGGTCGATTTTCTCTATGAGCGCTTCTCGCCCAAGACCAAGGCGTGGATCAATATCATCGGTACCATTCTCTTTCTCATTCCTTTGGCGATTTTGGTGATCTACGGATCGTATGAGTTTGTGATGGATGCCTATACGAGTCATGAGATTAGTGACGATCCGGGAGGATTGACCCATCGCTGGATTATCAAAGCGATGATCCCGATCTCGTTTCTCTTTCTCATCTTTAGTGCCTTTGCCTATATTTTGCGTCAGATTGCCGTTTTGAGAGGGGTGCTTAATCCCTCTGTATTAGCGGAAGAGGAGGAGATATTATGATTGGTATCTATATGTTTGGTGCGGCACTTTTGATGCTGGTGATAGGCTACCCTGTCGCCTTTAGTTTCGGTGCGGTCTCGATCCTCTTTGGTGCGATAGCAGCGTGGTTTGAGGTGATGCCAGACGGTGGTGTATTGGCGGATTTTTACGATGAGTTTTTGTCGATGTTTTCGATGATGCCCTTTCGTATCTACTCCATCATGACCAATAAAATTTTGATGGCGGTACCACTCTTTATCTTTATGGGAATTGTACTTCAAAAATCGGAGCTGGCAAATCGGATGCTCAGCTCTATGGGAACGCTCTTTGGAAAGGTTCGGGGCGGTTTGGCGGTCTCGACGGTGCTGATCGGGGCGCTTTTGGCGGCATCGACGGGTGTCGTGGGGGCTTCGGTCGTAGCGATGGGTGTGATCTCCTTGCCTGTGATGCTGGAAAACGGCTACAAAAAGAGTCTCAGTAGCGGGACAATTTGTGCAGCGGGAACGCTGGGGCAGATTATCCCTCCTTCGATTGTATTGATTGTACTAGCAGATGTCTTTTCGCTACCGGTGGGCGATCTCTTTGCCAAAGCGTTGATGCCCGGCTTGATGCTGGTAGGGGCGTATATCATTTATATTTTGATTGTCGCTTTTTTGGATAAGGATGTGGCGCCGGCAATGCAGACACAACGAACAAAAGGAGATATCAAGGGGTTATTGCTCTCAATTATTCCGCCGTTGCTCTTGATCGTTTTGGTCTTGGGATCGATCTTTGCGGGGATTGCGACACCGACCGAATCGGCTTCACTTGGCGCACTCGGATCGCTTCTGTTGGCACTGATGTATCGAAAGTTAGACTTTAAGCTGGTCAAAGATGCGAGTTTGCAGACCGTCAAAACGACGGCGATGATCTTTGCTATTTTGGTGGGGGCGACGGCATTTTCGATGGTCTTTGTTTATAGCGGTGCGGATGATATCGTTTCGGAGTTTATGATGCATCTACCGGGTGAGAAGTGGGGATTTATCCTGCTTTCGATGGCGATTATTATGTTTTTGGGGTTTTTTATCGACTTTATCGAGATCTCTTATATCGTTGTGCCGATCCTGCTTCCTATTGCGCAGGATATCGGGATCGATCCGCTCTGGTTTGCGATCCTCATCGCGCTCAATCTCCAAAGCTCCTTTCTCACACCACCCTTCGGCTTTAGTCTCTTTTACCTCAAAGGGGTGGCACCCGCGAGCGTCAAGACGACCGATATTTACAGAGGCGTGGTCCCTTTTATCGTGATTCAGATGCTGATCTTGGCTTCAGTAGTGATCTTTCCGAAATTTTACGGATTTGGAGGGTAGGGTATGTCAAAGTTTTCAAAACTCAAAGGAGAGCAAAAGCGAGAGGCGATCATGCTCCAAGCGCTCAAACTCTTCTCCAAAGAGGGGTTTTACACTACGACGATCCCCGATATCGCAAAGGCGATCGGTATGAGTGTGGGAAATCTCTACAACTACTTCAAATCCAAAGATATGCTCGCGCAAGAGATCATCAAATATATCTCCTCCTATTTGGGAAAAGAGCTTCAAAAAATCAATAATGAAGATATTTCATCAGCAGAGAAGATTCATAAAATAGTCACTATCTACTTTCACACCGCCAAGGATCGACCGGAGATGATCGAGTATTTCCTGCGTGTTTATTTGGCAAATCGTGAAGTCTTTAAAGAGGGGTGTGAGGGGATGATCTGCGTGAGTGACTTTATCACAGAGATCATGATCTTCTTTGAAGAGGGTGTCAGGAAGGGGGAGTTGCGCGATCAAGACTTCTTTTCGGCATTTGGACTCTTTATGGGATATTTGGGAGGTATGGTTTTTCTTCACGGAGAGGAGATTTTGCCTGAGGAATTGACCTACTATATTGATGATATTTCGCGAAATATCTATCAGGCGCTCAAAAATGACCAAGTGTAAACTACTTTGGATCCAAGGACTCACTTGCAACGGTAACACACACTCGTTTCTCAACTACGCTTCGATGGAGCGCTTTTTGGAGGAGTTTTGCTTTGTACACCATCCTGCGATCGAGACACCTTATACTCTGGAGGAGGTTTGCGCTAGATATATCGAGACCGATATCTTGATCATCGAGGGGGCTATTTCTGAGCATTTTTCGCGTGGCGGTTATCCCTTTGTGGAGATTTTGATGCGCTACGCCCCACGGGTAAAAAAGATCGTCACACTCGGCACTTGTGCGACATTTGGCGGTATCTTTCGCGAAAGTCCCGGTTACGGTGCCGGCGGTTTGCTCTTCAGGCAAGAGGAGAGAAGTGGGAGATTTGAAGCTTATGCCGACAAAGTGGTGAGCCTCTCCGGTTGTCCGGTGCACCCCGATCTCTTGGCGGATACGCTCTATATGATCAAAGAGAAGCTGAAGATTCCTCTTGATACATTTCATCGACCAAGCTCATTTTTTGCGTGGACGGTGCATAACGGTTGCACGCGAAATGAGTATTTTGAGTATAAGGTCGATAACCATCGCTTCGGTGAAAAAGAGGGGTGTATGTTTTATGATCACGGCTGTCAAGCGCCCTATACCCGCGGCAGTTGTAATAAGATTCTCTGGAACGGCGTAAACTCCAAGACACGATCGGGAGAGCCGTGCCACGGATGTACCGAGCCCACATTTCCACGCCGAAACTTCTATACCACCAAAAAAAATATGGGCATCCCTCAGTATCTCCCTTTGGATGTACCCAAGCGCGCCTATCTGACGCTCTCGGGTGTGACCAAAGCGTTTAAGATTAGGCGACTTGAAAAGAGGTTGTTTGATGAGTAGAAAGATTACGGTTGCGAAGTTGATCGAAAAGATCGAGGGTGAAGCGACGCTAAAGTTTCATTTTGATCAGGAGCGAATCGAGTTTGTCGATATCCTCTTTGGTTCACAACGGGGGATCGAACAGATTTTAGAGGGGCGACCGGCTGAAGATGCGCTGGTGATCAATCCCCGAGTATGCGGTATTTGTGGACATGCGCACTTGATCGCAACCGTCAAGGCGCTGGAGAGTTGCATCGAAGGGTTGGAGATTAGCCCCAAAGCTTCGATTATCCGTGAGCTGACACTCAATCTGGAGCTGATTCAAAACCACTTCAAATGGTTCTATTTGACACTGTTACCACAACTGAAGCTAGATCAAAAAGTATTATTTGCTTCTGAGGTTTCCCGTCTCATCTCACAGGCAATCGCATATCTGGCGGGGCAGTATCCGCACAACTCCTATGCTATTGTGGGCGGTATCACCTCTGAACCGACCTCTATCGAGATCCTCTCGGTGCGAAATCTCCTTAAGGAGGTGATCGCCTTTTTCGAAAAACATATGGTAGTAGCGGATACAACCCGACTGCTTGGGTGTGAAAAGACGCAGACGCTTCTCTCGCATCAGGGCGATCTGCCCCAACTGCTCAACCTCCTTTTGGAAAAGGGGTGGCAGAGTGAGGGGAGGAGTTTTGATCGCTTTATCGTCTTTGGTGAGAGTCGCTACTTTCAGCGGGGTAAGTCAATCAAGACGCGTATTCAGCCCCACATCTCGGAGCGCTTTGTTGAAGTGTCGCCAAACAGTGACTCTCTTGCGCAAAATGTCACCTACAAACAGAAGTATTATGAAGTAGGACCGCTCAGCCGTGCGATGCTCCTCAAGACACCGCTCATCAAAGATGCCCACAGGCGCTACGGCGATAGTCTCTTTAGTCGTATTCTCGCACGAAGTTGCGAAACGATTCAGCTCCTGCACCACTCACTCCTTCTCCTCTCTCAAATCGATTTGCGCCAACCCTCATGGATCGAACCGCCGCAAAGTATCAAAAGAGCGAGCGCCGAGGGAGTCGGCGCGGTGGAAGCGGCACGCGGATCGCTCATCCATCGTGTGAAGCTCCAAGAGGGGCAAATTCAAAAATGGCAGATCATTACCCCGACTCAGTGGAATCTCAGCCAAGGTACACGCGAAATGCCTGGAGTCTCACAGCAGGCGATGATCGGTACAGATGATAGAGCGTTGGCGGAGTTTATTTTTAAGACATTTGATGTCTGTTCGGTGTGTACGACACATTAAAGTGCGTTTGTGTTTAATGCTAGTGAAGATTTGTTAGTGTGCAATGATGTAAGCCCCAGCACTATTTTGTGCTAGGGTTGGCAGGTGTCGCAGCTAGTTTTAATAGTACCTTATACTGCGCATCTGAGAGAATGTTTTGGATTTTATGGATGCAATTTAGATGTGCTTTGGTAAGATCCGTGCGTGCTTTAGAAATTTTATCGACCAATTCATAGAGGCTTTTGGGATCTTTTTTCTCCTCCAAGATCGCTTTTGCCAATTTTAACTCCATCGCCTTAATCTCTTTTGCCATTTTTACAGAGACGGGCACGGTTGTTTTCTTGATCTCTACGATTGCTTCGAGCTGTTTTTTATCGAGTTTAAGTGTGTCACTGTTGGGGTGAAAAAGCGCAACACCGACCAAAAACGGGAGGTTTTGACTTACGAGGAAGTAGTCTTTTGGAAAAGCCTCTTTTTTTGTGCGATAGTAGGGACTTTTCTCTCCGGCAGCTTGCTGTATTTTTTTGACATTGTCCGGATTTTTCTTTAAGTTGGCATCTGCGATTGCGTTTGCGCTTAGAAGGAGTGCGGCTCCTGCGATAGTTAGTATCTTTTTTGTTATCATAAATTATCCTTAATTTAATTTTTATGGAATCTTATACTAACAACTCAATATGAATTGAATGTGAATTGAATTGATTTTAGGTAGTATATTCAGATAAATTCACTCCTAATTATAACTATCATTTATATTACTCTCTAAAATTTAACCCCGATCTAAGTATAACTACCCTACAATACTGAATGATTATTCATTTATAAAGGAGACGGTATGAGCGATAAGCGGATCGAGTCGGTAAAGAGGCTTTTCACTTCCCAGAGTGCAAAAGTTGAGACAAATAGAGGTGAAGCGTACTATGAGGCGCTTTTTGAGAAGTGTCGAGCGAGATTGGATGCTTTGAGAGCGCTACCTCCGGTAAGCAATCGTATCGATTTTAAAAATGCGATTTTTGATGAGGGGTTCGATCGTCGAGATTTTTTAAAGTGGGCTTCCGCTACGACGGCGATGCTGATGTTGCCGGCGTCATTTACCCCGCTTGTCGCTGAAGCGGCGGAGTTGATGAACCGTGTGCCGGTGGTATGGATCGAGCTTCAGGATTGTGCGGGTAACTCGGAGGCGCTTTTGCGAAGTGACGGACCTAAGATCGACGAGATTGTGCTTGATATTATCTCCTTGGAGTTTCACGAAACCTTGATGGCACCGTCAGGTCATCAGGCGGAGAAGCAGCTTGAGGATGCGATTGAGACTTTTAAAGGGAAATATCTACTTTTTGTAGAGGGTTCTGTTCCACGAGGTATTGACGGTCATTACGGTACTATCGGTGCGAAAGCGGAGACTTTTCAAGATCATCTATTACGACTCTCCAAAGATGCTGCTGCGGTGGTGGCGGTAGGAAGTTGTGCGACATTCGGCGGTGTGCCTGCTGCAGCTCCTAACCCTACCGATGCGGTGGGTGTGATGGATATGGTCAAAGGAAAGCCTATCATCAATATTCCCGCTTGTCCCGCAAATCCTTCCAATATGGTCGGTGTGATTCTCCACTATGTCTTGACAGGTCAAGTGCCAGAGCTCGATTCACTCCTAAGACCGAAGTTTGCGTTTGGGTATCGTATTCATGACAACTGTGAGCGACGCGCGCATTTTGATGCGGGCGAATTTGTCGAAGAGTGGGGCGATGAGGGTGCGAAAAATAACTTCTGCCTCTATAAGATGGGTTGTAAAGGACCAATGACTTTCAACAACTGCTCGATTATCCGTTATAACGAAGGAGTTAACTGGCCGGTGGGTGTCGGTCGTGGGTGTATCGGCTGTTCTGAACCAGACTTTTGGGATAAATATGCCTATGAGCGACCGATGGCAAATGCCAATATCAAAGCGCCTACGGGCGGTGTCGAGAAGACGGTGGATGAGTTTGGTTTAGGATTGTTGACGGCTGCGGGTATCGGTATCGGACTGCATGCGGCGGGAAGTGCAATATTTGGCAAAAAGAGTAAAGTAGAAGAGGAGGCGTAAGATGAGTGAGAACAATACGACACAAGAGGCGATGAAAAGCGATATCAATGCAACGGCAAAGAGTCAAGAGAGTGGGAGCAAGACAAAAGAGAGTGAAATTAAAGCGACACAGAGTAATGAAAATAGTGAGAAAAAGGGTAGCTCAAAGGGTGGTAAAAAACATATCATTGTCGATCCTATTACGCGAATCGAGGGGCATTTGCGAATCGAAGCGATCATTGATGAGAACAATAAGATCGTAGATGCTTACAGCTCCTCTACGATGTTTAGAGGCATCGAGACGATCTTGAAGGGAAGAGACCCTAGAGATGCCGGGCTTTTAGCGATGCGAATTTGCGGTGTCTGTACCGGTACGCACTATCAGCGAAGTATCGAAGCGGTAGAGGATGCCTTTAAGATTACGATCCCTAAAAATGCGCGACTTGTGAGAAACTTGATCCAAGGAGCGCTCTATGTGCATGATCACTTGGTGCACTTTTATCATCTACACGCACTCGACTTTGTCGATGTACTTTCTGCTACCAAAGCCGATCCTGCCAAAACTGCCCAAGAGGCGGTCAAATGGGCAGAAGTCGCGGGACATAAACCCTATATCTCTGCAGAGGCGGACTTTAAAGCGGTGCAAGATCGTGTTGTGAAGTTTGCAAAGCAGGGAAGATTGGGAATTTTCGGTAACGGATATTGGGGGAATAAACACTATCAGCTCACCCCTGAACAAAATCTCATCGGTGTCGCGCACTATCTCAAAGCGCTTGACATCCAAAGAGATTTGGCAAAGATGCAAGCGATCTTCGGCGGAAAAAATCCGCATCCGCAATCGATCGTCGTGGGTGGCGTGACATGTGTGCAGGATATCCAAAACCCGGCAAGAATTGCTCTCTTTAAGCAACTCCTCAAAGATGGTGTGGAGTTTGTCAAAGGTGCTTATCTTCCGGATGTTTATATGGCGGGAACCGCCTATGCCAAAGAGGCGACGGATAAAGATGCGACTTATAAAGGTGTCGGTGGAACCGGCGGAGGATTGTTGAGCTATATGAGTTACGGAGATTTTAAATTGGATGATAGCGGTTTTTATAAAGCTAAAAATCTCTTTCCTTCAGGTCTTGTCCTAGATGGTGATATCTCCAAAGCTTATGAACTCGATCCCTCAAAGATCACGGAGGATGTGACACACTCATGGTATGAGGGCGATAAACCGCTTCATCCCTATGAGGGGCAAACGGTACCGCACTATACCGGTCTTGAGAAGAGAGAGGATGGATATGCCTATCTCAAAACAGATGAGAAGTATTCATGGATCAAATCTCCTCGCTATGACGGTAAGCCTGTCGAAGTGGGGCCACTTGCGCGAATGGTAGTCGGTTATGTAAAGGGCGATGAGCGAATCAAAAAGTATGTCGGAAATTTCCTCAAGCGATCAGGCTTACCTATCACGGTACTCTTCTCGACTGTCGGTCGAACCGCGGCGAGGGCTATCGAAACAGAGTTGATGGGCGATGTTATGATGGAGTGGGTCGATGAGCTGGCGAAAAATGCTGCAAGCGGTGATCTCTCGACTTGGACGGAGTTTGATTTTGATGAAGTTGCGGCGGATTCAAAAGGAGCGGGACTTGCCGAAGCACCACGAGGTGCGTTGGGACACTGGGTCAGAATCAAAGATGGAAGGATCATCAACTATCAGGCAGTAGTTCCATCGACTTGGAATGCAGGACCACGAGATCATAAAGGACAGTTGGGTGCCTATGAAGCGAGTCTCATCGGTACAAAAGTTGCCAATCCGGAGGAGCCATTGGAGATTATTCGAACAATCCATAGCTTTGATCCCTGTATCGCCTGTGCCGTGCATGTACTCGACACCAAAGGCAAAGAGTTAGCCGTCTATAAAGTCGATCCGACTTGCACCTTCTAAGGAGCCAAAATGAAACAGATAGCCTATAAAAATGTCAAGCGAATGACCGGTGCGATGCGGATCATCCACTGGGTCAATGCCATTTCAATGGTGGTGGCGATTATTACGGGGTTCTATATCGCTGAGCCCTATTATCAGACACTCATCGCCGAATCGGCAGTCGATAAGTATGTGATGGCGTGGAATCGATGGGGGCACTTTATCGTTGCGATTATTTTCGATGTGACTTCGATCATCGTGGCGTATCTCTTCTTCTTTTCGAGATTTGAGAAGCCGATCCTCAAGCTTTTGCCCACGCCTACCAATATCAAAGAGTTTTTTGCTGTACTGGTCAATCTACTCACCTTTAATCGTAAAAAGAGTTTTGATTCGTCGCATAGCGATAGCTTCAATACGGTTTATTTTACGATCTTCCATATCCTGTTGGCATTGATGCTTTTTACAGGACTTCAGCTTTATGTGCATGGTTTGGAATCGGGAGAGAGCAGTATCGGGAGATGGTGGCCGTGGATGTTGCACTTGGTGACGGATTGGACGATACCTGCGACACATTCAGTGTTAGGAGGTGGACCGGTAGCATCGATAATGGATGTGAGAATTGTGCATCATATGCTGATGTGGGTTATTATTGTTTGGGTAGTGTTTCATATCTACTACCAAGTGTGGAGAACGATTTTTTGGCAAGAGGGTGATATCTCGATCGCATTCGGCGGTAATAAATTTGTACCCAGAGACAAGAATTAAATGATGAAGCGGTGCGCGATCATTGGCATCGGGAACATTATGTTTTGCGATGACGGTTTGGGTGTTTTTGCCGCTGAATACCTTAAGCGAAACTACCATATACCCTTTGGTGTAGATATTATCGACGGCGGTGCGCTTGGATTTGGATTGATGACGCTCTTTAGGGAGTATGATTTGATTCTCATTTTGAGTACGACTTCCGAGGGTAAAAGCGGTGAGATTTTTCACTTCTGCAAAGCTGAACTCTTGGAGCAGGGGAGTATCCGCCAAAGCGCCAATGAGGTGGAAGTAGCACAGATGCTGGAGATCTGCTCGATCTTGGATGATGATGAGATGGCAGAGATCGAGATTGTTGCGATGCATCCGGGGGATATTGTACCGGTTGAGACAAATGTGACGCCGATCGTTCGAAAATCATTCGCATCCATGGTTGAGAAGGCTTTAGCGGTATTGCGCCGACATCACATCGAACTTCAGCAGACATCTTCCCCCGTTTCGCTCGATACGGTTATCGAACATTACGCAAATCCGCAACAATCATTCTATCACTAAAAAGAGGCTTCTATGTACTTTATCGTTGAACTAAACTTTCGTAGTAATAAAAGTTATCTCTATGCACTCATCAAAGCGTTGATCGATGCGAGTGATATCGATCTGGAGATCGGCTTTGAGAAAGAGAAGATCGTGCTGATCTCCCAAAAGGATGAGCCAAAATTAGAATCGTTTTTGAAGCAGGTCGAAGAGACGCTACCCGCTTCGATCTATCTCAAAGGGAGTCGTCACTTTGTGAGTGAAGAGAAGCCTCAGATCAAAGCGATTGCGATCGATGATCTCCCTCTTGATCTCTCTTTGTGTCCGAGTTGTCAAAAGGAGATGTTTGATGTCTCTAGTCGTCGTTACTACTACCCCTTTACCTCCTGTAATGCTTGCGGTGCGCATCACGCCTTTTTGACACAGCACCCCCTTTCTCGTGCAAATAGTGTGATGAAGTTTTTGGTGCCGTGTGAAGCGTGCAAGAAGGAGATGCAGATGAATCCGCTACGAAAATCCTATCCGCTCATCTCATGTATCGATTGCGGGGTTGCCCTGCGCATGGTCGATAAAAAGAGTGAACGATATGCCAATGACAAAGGTACTTATCGCCAGCTTTTTGAAGTGAGTGCGAGGGCGATCGCCAAAGGCAAAAGCGTCGTCATGAAAACCTTGCACGGATATCGAAAATTTTACAAACCCGAAGGCAAGGTTAACCCCAAAGCGATTCTCTTTATCGCCGATGTCAATGCGCTCAATCGACATTTGATGTTGGTCGTTCAGGAGTTTAACGCCCTGCTATCGATCGAGCGCCCTCTGCTTCGCATCGCGACTAAGAGCGATGAAGCCAAATCGCATTTCGGTAGCAGTGTCTGGACGAAATACCCCGATGAGGGGATGAGTATGCTCTTAGCCAGAGAGCTCATCAATGCGGGATTGGAGTATATCGTCTATGAAGCGTGTGAAGAGGGCGAAGAGGGGGATTTTTTGGTCGATTTTGATTTGCCTATTACACCACAGAAGGATTTTCGACTCTTTATCAATCAAGATACTTTTCTTTTGATTGACGGTGAGCGAACAATCTTTCCTAAAGCGGTGCAGGGAGGTAAGCGCGATCGTGTGAGTATCGCATCCGGCTTGGTCTGTGCGGATACAGATATGGGTAAGATCATTGATCGTGCGGAGCTCTTTGCGCAGATTCCCGCCAAAGAGGTCTATGTCGCGCAAGGAGAGCGGAGTAGGGTAAAAGATGCCGTTTCGTTTAGCGTAGCCGAAGCGTCGATGCTTAGTGTTTTGGCGGAGCATGAGAAGTTGGGGGAGGGGGCGATTGGAGTCCATTTTGATGATCGTCTCCACTTCCTCTACTATAACAAAAAGTCAGTGATCGATGTCGTGCCTCCAAGAGCCTTTGAAGCGGATAATCTTTTCGCACATATTCGGGAACTTCGTGAGGGTTCGGATCGCTTGGTCGAGAATTTTCGCGCAAAATTTCCCGATCTGTATGCGCGTATCGATCACTTGAGCGGTGAGGTCGATCTCTTTCGGGTAACGGCGATTCTCTTGGAGCTGGAGGATGAGAGTTTTGAGGGGATATCGGAGAGTGCGCTTAGCTTTTTGGGTAAGGGCGGTATGCAGATCGATACAAAAGTGACCGACAATCGCTTTAATGATTACGCCTTTTTGGCTTCACTGATGAGCTACAAACTCAGCGGTGCCCAGCAGCCGATTCTCTGCTATAGTATCTTTGAGAGTTTTGGAGATTATATCGCCGATATCGCTACACAGTTACTGGGCAAAACCAAAACCCAGACACTTACGCTTAGCGGAAGAGCCTTCGCCAACCAATCGCTCTGGGGCAGAATTCAGAGAAACCTCGCACTCCAAAAACCGATCCTCAATAAAAACTATCCGATTGGGAGGGAGAGTAGTGTGTATGGGGCGCAGTTTTTGTGATGTGGTATAATAGGGAAACTGATTGATGGAGATGCTTTATGACAAGAGAAGAGATTATCGATTTTTTATCCTCACACAAAGAGTTCATGAAAGTAAAATATGGGGTGCAAAAGATAGGACTCTTTGGAAGCTATGCGAGAGCTGAAAATCGTGATGGATCTGATATCGATATAGCTGTAGAGTTAGATAGCCAAAATAGAGTTGATAACTACTTTGGATTGTTGCATTTTTTGGAAGATAACCTGCATAAAAAGGTAGAACTAGGAATTGAAAGTAATCTCAAAGAACCGATAAAAGAGTATATAGAAAAAGAGATTATCCATGTCTAAAAAACGAGATGATACGCTATATATCAAAGATTTTCTCATCCGCATTACCGGTACCGTTCAAGGTGTCGGTTTTCGTCCCTTTATCTATCGTCTTGCTTAAAAATTTCATCTTATGGGTGAGGTGCCTTTGGATATAACAAATAGATTATAGGATATGCTATAATTTTACAGAAAAGGAGAACTGATGTCATTAATAGATATAGAGCAGTTGTCATTGGGAGAAAAAGTACAACTTATGGAGCAACTTTGGGATAGTTTAAAAGTGGAAGTATCTGAAGCCGATTCACCCTCCTGGCATCAAGATATTTTAAAAGAGCGTAAAAAGCTATTTTCTGAAGGTAAGGTTGAATGCTACACAATAGATGAAGTGAAGCAAAAGCTAGGATGAGAAATTACTCAATTGAGATTTTATCTTTTGGATATGAAGACTTGTTTACTGCCAAAAAATTTTATGAAAGGCAGACAATGAATCTAGGCAAATATTTTATGAGTTCACTTTTGACAGATATAGAATCATTGACATTTTTTGCAGGAATTCATAAAAAGCAGTATGGTTTTTATCGTATGCTGGCAAAACGGTTTCCATACGCTATCTACTATGATATCGAAGATAGTAGGGTGCTTGTGTATGCGGTTTTAGATTTACGAGCCAACCCTTTACATCATGTCAAACAATTAAACAACAGAATATAGATTTCTGTTATGAACAAAATTCATACCTATCTCATCCGCATCAGCGGTACCGTGCAAGGTGTCGGTTTTCGTCCCTTTATCTATCGTCTTGCTCAACAATATGATCTTAAGGGCGAGGTGTGTAATGATTCGGCGGGTGTGGCGATTGTCGTCAATGCGACAGAAGAAAAGATTGAGCGGTTTCGCGATTCAATCACGCGTGATCTACCGCCTTTGGCGCAAATCGATAGTTTGGAGATTTGTGTGTGTGAAGAGCGGGAGTTTGATCGCTTTTCGATCGTGGAGAGTGAGGAAGTAGCGACTGCTTCGGCGCTGATTCCTCCGGATATCTCGATCTGCAAGGCGTGTGAAAGAGAGCTCTTCGACCCCCAAAATCGCCGCTATTTGCATCCCTTTATCACCTGTACCGATTGCGGTGTGCGCTACTCGATCATCGAAAAGCTACCCTATGATCGTCACAATACATCAATGCGTAAATTTAAGATGTGTCAAGCGTGCAAAAAAGAGTATCACGATCCGACCAATCGTCGCTATCACGCACAGCCTATCGGATGTCATGCGTGCGGTCCGAAGCTCAATATCTCGATCGATGAAGCGCTAAAGCGACTTCAGTCGGGAGAGATTCTCGCTATCAAAGGGGTGGGTGGGTACCATCTTGTGTGTGATGCGACCGATGAGGAGGCGCTAAGAAGGTTACGCGATCGCAAACGGCGCCCCGCCAAGCCTTTTGCGGTGATGGTGCGTGATATAGCGTCGGCAAGGGAGTTGGCGCAGATCGATGCAAAAGAGGAGGCGCTTCTGTGCTCCAAAGAGCGTCCTATCGTGCTTGTGCGATCAAAGGGAAGATTGCCCGCTCTTGTGGCGCCGAGGATATCGAAGATCGGACTCTTTCTTGCCTATACACCGTTGCATATTTTGTTGCTAGAGAAGTTACAAAAGCCGATCGTGGCAACCAGTGCCAATCTCAGTGATGAGCCGATCGCCACAACACGGGAGAGTTTGGAAAAACTGCATGGGGTCTATGATGCTATCTTGGATCATGATCGCCCGATTGTAAACGGATGTGACGATAGTGTAGCGATGGTTGTCAGGGGTGAGATGGTGATGATCCGCCGTGCCAGAGGATATGCACCGGTCTCTATCAAGCTTCCAAAACCGCTTCCTCAAAAGGTACTCGCACTCGGTGCCAACCAAAAGAGTACCGTCGCGATCGGCTTTGACAAAGAGGTGATCCTCTCTCCGCATATCGGTGATCTGGAGAGCCTTGAGTCGCTAAGCTATTTTGAGAAAAATATCCAAACCCTGCGACGGGTCTATGACTTTAGCCCCGATCTCGTTGTGTGTGACAAACATCCAAACTATGAATCGACCAAATATGCCAAAGCCACTTTCTCCACAATAAAGCAGATACAGCACCACTATGCTCATATCTTAGCGGTCATGGCTGAGAGGGGTGTGAGTGGAAAAGTGATCGGTGTAGCCTTTGACGGAACGGGATATGGAGATGACGGCAATCTTTGGGGTGGGGAGTTTTTGGTAGCGGATGATGAGGGGTTTGAGAGAGTGGCGCATTTTGGCTACTTTAAGCTACTTGGCGGAGCCAAAGCGATCAAGGAGCCCAGAAGAGTAGCGCTTAGCCTGCTCTTTGATCTCTACGGTGAAGAGGCATTGGGTCTGTCGCATCCTACGGTGGAGAGTTTTTCACAGACGCAACTCAAAACACTCTACCTTGCTTGGCAAAAGGGTCTCAACGCACCGCTTAGCTCCTCATGCGGACGCATCTTCGACGCGGTAGCTTCGCTGACGGATGTGATTCAAGTGATGAGCTTTGAGGGGGAGAGTGGCATGCTAATGGAGGAGCTTTATGATCCTACGATCATGGAATACTATCCCTTTTTGGTAGAGGAGGGGGTGATCGATATTCTGCCGATGATTGACGCGATTGTGCAGGAGGGCGATTCTCGTGTCGCTGTTTCAAAGTTTTTCAATACACTTGTCGAGATCGTAGTGCAGATCACACGCCCCTATGATCTACCTCTCGTACTGAGCGGCGGTGTCTTTCAAAATCGTGTTTTGCTGGAACTGCTTCTGGAGAGATTTCCCGATGCGCTCATCCCCAATGAGATACCGCCCAATGACGGGGGCATTGCGCTGGGGCAGGTTGCGGGGGTGCTATCTAAAATCTAACTCCCCGTGCAATACTTAAAAGTAAACCCCTGAACATCCAAAGACTCTAAATTTTATAAATGTCAATAACTATCTTTTAACCTTTTAAAGTTTCTTCTCTCTTCGATCAATAAAACAACACCAAAACCTATAAATACAATGATCAACAATGCAAAAAGAATATTTTCAACTACCATCACTCTTCCTTTTCCAATTTCTTTATGATCAACTCTTGTTCTTTTAAAATGCTGTTTTTAAGTGTAAAAAAGAATACAATCAAAACTATAATAGCAGATAAAATAGTATATACTTTAACAGTTGCCGGTACCCGCTCAATTGCAAGACCAAATATGATACCACCCAACCCAGAGAATAGTGCTATAAGCAAGTTATGTATAAATCTCAACTTTTCCATGAGACGCTCAAACTCTTTTTGTAAACTATCTTTTTTACTCATAGAGCCATTATATCAGAGTCAATAATTATTGTCAAAATTTTCGAGTTTTAAAGTTAAAAGTAAAGCCTTGACCTTAAAAGAACTTTGAGATACCGTCCAATGACGGGAGAGTTGCACTGGGGCAGGTTGCGGGGGCGATATAAAATGAGTTGGATAAAAAATGGAAAATTTGTTGATATAATCGTATAAGAAAAATGCAATAGGAGTTGACTATACAAATAGTTACGATCGAAGTACAAGATGACTTCATGGCTGAGTTTATGAAAATGATTGATAGTGTAAAAGAGCATGTGGTTGTAAAAAGAGATAAAAATCTTGAGATCGATCCCTATTTTTATGAACGACAGAAAAAACTGCAACAGATTAGAGATGATATTAAGAGTGGGAAAATGCCCACCTATGACTTTGAAACTTCAATGGATGAATTGATAAGAGAGCTTGATTGAATAGTCGAACTTAAATGATAAAAATTGTATAATGAATGAATGATTATTCAGGAGAGGAGATGGAACTTTCACTTACGGTGATTTTTTGGTATGGTATTTTGCATGCGTTTGGTCCGGATCATTTGACGGCGATCGCTGACTTTTCGATCGGTAAGGAGAAGCGAAAGACTTTGTTGATTACGATGCTTTTTGCGATCGGGCATGGGTTGAGTCTCTTTGTCTTTGCGAAGATTTTGGAGCGCGTGGAGATCTCTCCTGAGATTTTGGCGTATGGGGATCTCATCAGTGCTTCGGTGATCATCGGGATGGGAGTCTATCTGCTCTATATGGTTTTTGCCGATCGTATTCACCTCTCAAAGCACTTGCATGAGGGTGTGGAGCATGTGCATATCTGGTTTGGCAAGGCGCATACGCATGATAATGTCGATAGCGCTTCATCCTTTACGATGGGGCTTTTGATGGGGATCGGCGGAGTGCGCGGGATGTTGGTGACGCTGGGTGCGGTGCATGGCGGGCATGTCGATCTGAGTATGGTCGGTGCGTTTACGGCGGGTGTGATGTTGATCTTTTTGACATTTGGTTTTGTGATACTCTACATCAACGAGCACCTCTTGGACAATATTCAAAATGTCAGGCGAACTTTTGCCGTTGCGGGGCTTATCTCACTGGTAGTGGGTACAAATATATTATTAGGATAGGGGAGGAGAATTAGTATGTGTAAAGATTGCGGTTGTTCCATCACAGGAGAGGGGCATTCACACGATCATGATCATAGTCACGATCACCAAAAGGCGCATGAGCATTTGCATCACAATCCACAGCTCAACGATACCAAGACGATCTCGGTTATTCAAAAGATCTTAGATAAAAATGATCATGAAGCGGGGCACAATCGCGCTCATCTTGATAGAGCGGGCGTGCTGGGGATCAATCTCATGAGCAGTCCCGGAAGCGGTAAGACGACGCTACTAGAGTATTTGGCGGATGTGGCGGATTTTCGATTTGGTGTGGTTGAGGGAGATTTGGAGACAAACAAAGATGCCGATCGGCTCAGTGCCAAAGGCATTCCCGCAGAGCAGATACAGACGGGTAGTGCCTGCCATTTGGATGCCTTTATGGTGCATAAAGGGCTACATCATATTCCGCTCGATGAGATCGATGTGCTCTTTGTCGAAAATGTCGGAAACCTTGTCTGCCCTGCCAGTTATGATGTCGGTACGCATCTAAATATCGTTCTTGTCTCTGTTCCCGAAGGTGAAGATAAGATCGCCAAATATCCGGTGATGTTTCGCCAAGCAGATCTGGTACTCATTACCAAAACCGATCTCTTGCCTTACTTCAAGTACGATATCGAAGCGGAAAAAGCCCAAGCGCGCAAGATCAAACCCAATGTCGATATCCTCGAAGTCAATATCAATGATATCGAGAGTATCAAACGCGTCGCGGATTGGATCAAGTTTAAGAAGGGGATGCGCTAATGTGTCTCTCTATTCCAAGTAAAGTGGTCGAGATCAGCGAAGATAAGACTCTCTGCAAAGTCGATACGATGGGTGTGCAACGAGAGGCAAACTTGATGATGATGGGCGATGATGAGGTGCAGGTGGGAGATTATGTCCTGCTTCATATCGGCTTTGTGATGAATAAGATCGATGAAGCCGAAGCACTCAAGTCGATCGAGACCTATAAAGAGATACTCGAAGTGATGGATGAGGAGGAGCGTCGGCAGGCGATCTTGGATGATGAGAACTGCGAAAATCGGGGATTAGATGGCGCTTGAGCTCAAAAATCTCTATGATGATTTTCGCGACGGCGAGACTATCAAAGCCTACGCAAAGATGATCGCCGAAGATGCCTCAAAACTCGATCGCACTATCAATATCATGGAGGTGTGTGGCGGACATACGCATACCATTATGAAGTATGGTTTACCGCAACTTATGCCTGAAAATATTCAGTTTATCCATGGACCGGGTTGTCCTGTCTGCATCATGCCCAAAGAGCGGATTGATCATGCCTATATCTTGGCGATGCAAGAGGGTGTGATCCTTGTGACGCTGGGCGATATGATCAAAGTACCTGGTTCGCACGGATCGTTGCAGGATGCGCGGAGTAGGGGTGCGGATGTGCGCTTTGTCTATTCGCCGATGGAGTGTTTGAAGATCGCGCAGGAGAATCGGGATAAAAAGGTGATTTTCTTTGCGATCGGTTTTGAGACGACGACGCCGATGACCGCCGTCTTGCTCGATCAAGTGATCAAACAAGAGATCCCTAACATCCTTTTCCACATCAACCATGTTACCGTTCCCGAAGTGATGAAGGAGTTGATCGACAGTAGAGATGTGCATGTCGATAGTTACAATAACCGCATCGACGCTTTTTTGGGACCGAGTCATGTGAGTGTCATCGCGGGAAGTAAGATCTATGAGGAGTTTCCCAGGGATTACGGACGACCGGTGGTGGTGAGCGGATTTGAGCCGGTGGATGTGATGGAGGGGATTAGTATGATACTCAAGCAGTTTGTCGAGAGACGGTGTGATCTGGAGATTCAGTACAAGCGGGTCGTGACGCATGAGGGAAATCTCAACGCACAGAAACTCATAGCGCACTATTTTGATAAGGTCGATCTCTTTAAGTGGCGCGGATTGGGAAATATCCCTCAAAGTGGTCTCAAACTCAAATCGACATTTAGTGCGTATGATGCGGAGGTGGCGTATCGGGATATCTTGCCTATCAAAGAGATCGAGGATCACAAGCTCTGCATCTGCGGGGATATCCTGCGAGGTATCGCCAAGCCGACCGAGTGTACGATCTTCGGTACCGCCTGCAAGCCGACCTCACCGGTGGGCTCCTGCATGGTGAGTAGCGAGGGTGCTTGCGCGGCGTACTACAAATATGGAAATCTACTATGAATAAGACTATCACCATCGCCCACGGCAACGGCGGAGCGGAAAATCAAGAGCTCATTCGCAAGATATTTTATAAGCACTTTAAAAATGATCTACTGGAGCAAAGTGAAGATGCGGCAGTGTTGGAACTAGGCGCTAAGAGTGCAATGACCACCGATAGTTTCACCGTTTCACCAATCTTTTTCCCCGGTGGAGATATCGGTAAACTGGCGGTATGCGGTACCTGCAACGATCTGGCGATGATGGGCGCAAAACCGAGATTTCTCACCTGTTCGGTGATCATCGAGGAGGGGTTTGGTACAAGAGAGCTTGAGAAGATTGTGCGGAGCATGAAAAAGGAGCTAGAGCTCAACGGCGCGCTTATCGTCAGCGGTGATACAAAAGTGGTACCCAAAGGGAGTGTCGATCAAATCTTTATCAATACAACCGGTATCGGAGAGGTGATCTATGAGGGGATCTCATCGCACAACCTCAAAGAGGAGACGGCGATCATCGTGAGTCGAGATGTGGGGGCGCACGGTGCGACGATCTTTGCGACGCGAGAGGGGATCGCCTTGGAGAGTTCACTAGAGACCGACTGCAAATCTCTCTATCCGGAAGTAGAGGCGCTCATCGATGCGGGTGTGGAGATCGTAGCGATGCGAGATGCGACACGGGGCGGTGTAGCAGCGGTACTCAATGAGTGGGCGAGTGCATCGGATATCTGTATCGAGATAGAGGAGGAGAAGATACCGGTGCGGGAGCAGGTGCAGGGTATTTGCGAACTGTTGGGATTTGAGGCGACGATGCTGGCAAATGAGGGAACTTTTGTGCTAGCACTCCCCCAAAAAGATGCCCACAAGGCGCTGGAAGTGATGCGAAAAAGTCACCAAAGCGCTCAAATCATCGGGAAAGTCACCACTGCACACCCCGGACGGGTGATCCTCAACTCCACATGGGGTACAAAACGCTTTTTGGATCTGCCGACAGGGGAGTTATTACCGCGGATTTGCTAATATTAATCGGTATGAAAATATTCTCAGAAATAGGATTTGGCAACGAGACTTTTTTTTCAACGGAAATTGAAAAGGGTAGAAGAGAGCATCGCATTCAAAAGTTTATTGTTCCTCCGAAAATTGTAGCTCTTTATGTGCGGATATGGCTTTATAGAGTGGTATTTGTATTCTCTACAAACGAACTTTTCTCGATAAAGTATAAGAGAAAAACAAAATGGAAGTTTTTATTCGGTCTTGAAGGGAAGCGATGACTATCCTCCTACTCTGCACTACTTTCAACTCCCTCTCCCAAGCCGTCTATGTTTGTCTCAAAGATATGGGGCATCGCGTGCAGGTGCTTTATGCGGTGGATATGGAGAGGATTCCTGAATTT
>JALVVN010000007.1:29334-82206 GCA_027023405.1 Campylobacterales bacterium | reverse complement strand
GATGACTATCCTCCTACTCTGCACTACTTTCAACTCCCTCTCCCAAGCCGTCTATGTTTGTCTCAAAGATATGGGGCATCGCGTGCAGGTGCTTTATGCGGTGGATATGGAGAGGATTCCTGAATTTTCGTTTGATCTCATTCTCGCCCCTTTTCTCAAAAGCTATCTGCCTGAAACGATTTGGCAAAACTATCCGACTTTTATCTTTCATCCCGGTCCCAGAGGCGATCGTGGTCCAAACGGTGTGGAGCACGGTTTGGAGCATAAAGAGTGGGGCGGTGTGTGGTTGAGGGCGAATGAAGTGTATGACGGTGGAGATATCTATGCCGAGGTTAGATTTACGGTGCGGAACACTTACAAAGCTTCACTCTATCGACAGGAGATCACTAAGGCGGCGCTGCAAGGGCTTGAACAACTCTTTGAAAATATTACAAATGATCGATCACAACCCCAATGGGTACATCTGATGCATGAACGATTTACCCAAGAGAGGCGAAAGATTGATTGGGAGAGAGACGGTACACAGGAGATTGTCAAGAAGATCTATCAAGCGGACTCCTTTCCCGGAGTCAAAGATGAGATCTTGGGGGTAGAGTGCTACCTCTTCGGTGCGTGGAGAGAGGAGCGGCTCAAAGGTCGTCCCAAAGAGATAGTGGCAAAGCGAGACGGAGCGATCTGCTTGGGAACCGTGGATGGTGCGGTTTGGATCAGCCATCTCAAAGCACCGGAGGGTTTTAAGCTTCCCGCTACCTATCTGCTCAAAGATCGGCTCAAAGGGATTAGAGAGGATCGACTGCCACTTCTTTTTGACAAGTCATATGCGACATTTTATGAAACGCGTGTCGAGATGCGAGATGAAGTCGCCTATCTATACTTCAATTTTCACAACGGCGCGATGAGCAGTGCGCAGTCTATCCGACTCAAATATGCGGTCGAGTATCTCAAGGAGCAGTGCAAGGTGCTTGTGCTGATGGGTGGAGAGGATTTTTTTAGCAACGGAATCCATCTCAATATCCTTGAAGATAGCCAAAAACAGGGAGAGGACGGCTGGGCAAATATCAATGCGATGAACGATCTCATTCGCTCCATTCTCTTTGCCGATGAGATTGTCACGGTGGCGAGTCTGTCGCGAAATGCCGGAGCCGGAGGGGTCTTTCTCGCTTTGGCGTGTGACTTTGTCGTAGCACGAGAGGGAGTGGTGCTCAATCCCCACTACAAAACACTCGGACTCACCGGAAGCGAATACCACACCTACACCCTGCCAAAACGAGTCGGCGAGCAAAAAGCGAATGAGCTTTTGGAATCTTGCCTACCTATATCGGCAACACAAGCACAAACGATCGGAATGATCGATGCGCTGTTTGAGGATGAAGCATATGATGAGATGTTGCATACCTTTGCTCTGGAAAAGTATGATGAGGATTTTCTCTGGGAGAAGCAAGATTTTTTGGAAGAAAATGCTCACATGATCGAATCACTCAAAGAGGAGGAGATACGCATTATGTACCCGCAGTTTTGGGAAGAGGAGAGTGCATTTCACCGACTCAGGCGGGAGTTTGTTTACAAAGTCTGTCCGCGAAGTACGCCGAAAAGGTTTTTCTAAAATATATAGTTAATTTTATGTAAAGCCCAAGGATGCGATGATGATGCAAAGTCATGAATTTCTATTTCAAGATTTGGGTTAAAATATTAAATTTTATGGGAGTATTATTAATTAGAACATGCAAAGCGCATTCATTTTTTAAAATTTTTTCGCATATGACACTTTTTGGACACTTTTTTTCACTATATTTAAAAACATATGATCACATTTAAAGGAGAGCACAAAGCTCCCTTCTTTTTTATGTTATCTAAATCTCATAGGTTTAAATAACTAAGGAGAATTTTACCATGAAAATTAAAATAGTATTTGCACTATCAATTTTTACTTTATTTTTTACAGGTTGTCATTATGGGATTAAGGGGCATCAGGTTTTTTCAAAAGAGGGAACCCCTCAAGTAGAAACTATATCACAAGTTATAAAAAAGCTAGGTTATGATGATAGTTATTATCTTGATCTCAATTCCTCACAATATGATGTCAAAAATATAAGAGATTGTGGATACAGTATATCTTACAATACTCTCGGTCAAGACAAAAAAGACGAAAGCATACAAAATCTAACAAATGATTCAAAAGTAATTGTACAATACTTCCATAAAGAAGGTCTTATGTGTGGCGGGTCTCCGATAGGTGCGCCTGTACTAGTAGGACAATGCTCGCAAAAAATGCCTACAGAGAAAGATGTCGTTAGTGATTCATATTTTGAAGCTTTGGCAATTCACGGAAACTCAAGCGCTTCAAATCTTCCAAAAAATGTTTCTTACAATACGGCTGTTATTTTAATACCAAGCAAGTTAAAAAGTAAAAATTTATTAGATGGACACAATTTCTCAAAAGGAGACATCTGCATCTATCCACTTTCAAACATGGATTGCGGTACTTTAAAGAAGGGTGATTGGTTCACTATCCCCAAAAAGGAGATGGACAAGGCTCTTACTGAGTTTTATGATGAGCAGAATAACCAGTGAATGGGTATGGATATAAGATTATTATCCATACTTATTTTAATTCCAAGCATCTTTGAGTGGCATCCTGCAACATGGCATACCTAAAGATCATTCGCATTCTGAGATATAGAGATGCTAAGATGCTAAAAGCTCATGTGAGAGTTTATACCGGATAATACCGTTAAGCGAGATATCTTCATCTATATCAAGAAAATGTATACCTCTCCCCCCACCTATCAGGCGATAGTTTTCAAGTTGAGCTTTATTGGCATTTTTTAATCTTTGTGTATAATCATAAGGAATCGTCAAAATATCCCCACTACTAAGGGAGATATAAATCTTATCATCTAGTGTAAGTTTCACTATCAAAGTCTCACTACTTAAAGTACTCATTCCACACTCCTATAAATATCTCTCTGTTCTCTTCGGTCATCTTCTTTAACTTAGATATCTCTTTTGAAGAGATTTTATAACTATCCGTCACTTTTAAACTCATAAGTTCTATGCGAACATAGCTATCACCCTTTTCAATGTGAACATGTTTAGGAAGATGCTCATCACTAAAAAAGAAAAAACGGTAACCATCTTTTCTAAATATCGTTGGCATAAGACTTCCTGAATGACAATCTTTTTACTATTCTAGCATAAAGTATAGACAAAATCAAAAAATTAAATTTAGAGGTGCTCATAATTCACATACAGTTCATATCACTATGTCATCCTCTTCTTTAAAATATTAAATTTTATGGGAGTATTCGTTTGCAAAAAAAGTACCTATCTCTAGTGACCCTTCTCCTGCTGCATAGCTCTCTGGGGGCGACTTCGCTCTCAGAGCTGGTTGAGAGTGGACTCAAACACAACTCGACAATTGAAAAAAATAGACTTCAAACTGAGCTGATGAAAGCCAAGCAAAAGGAGAGTTCTAGCAAGCGGTTTGGTGAGGTGGCCGTGGTGGGTTCCTATACGCACTACAATATGCCCCGAACTTTAGCGCCGATCGTTCCCTCTGCACTCTCTCCCGGCTCCTCCGTCGATACGACCAAAGATCTTTTTACGACGGGGATAAACTACTCGGTACCGCTCTTTACAGGAGGGGCTTTGGAGCAGCAGATCAAGATCGATGAGATTGCGAAGCGGATGAGCAAGAGCAAAAACAGATTGAGTCGTGAAGAGCTGATCTACAATATCCGATCGCTCTATCTATCCGCACTCTCTTTGCAGGAGTCGGTAGTCGCACAAAGAGAGTTCGTCAAAGCGATGAAAAAGTTAAAAAACAAGATCCAATCCGCAGTCACATTAGGCAAAAAAGCAACGATAGATCTCCTAAAAGTCAATAACGATCTCGTTCAAGCCCAAGGTAGTGTTGCCAAAACGCGAAGTACCTTGGCGATGCTCAAAAGCAATCTAAGAGCGATCACGCATTATGGGCATATCGGTCACCTTGAATCCCTGGTAGTAAAACCCAAAGCAAAAGATCTCGCGATAGAAGAGGCAGAGCTGAAAAAGCTGGAGAGGTTTAAGCTTCAAGACATGGAGATCGAGAAGGGCAAAAGGCTAGTGCACAAAGCAGAAGCTTCTCATAAACCGCAAGTGGCACTCTCCGCTTATGGAGGGTACAACTACGATCTTGATCAAAGGGATCCGTTTGAAAATGAAGATCTGTGGCAAATCGCTCTCAATTTCAAATGGAACATCTTTGATTTTGGTACATCATCGGCGAAGATAGAGCAGGCGAAGATCGCTGAACTTCAGGCTTTGGTGCAAAAAAAATCTACCGATGAAGGGTTTCAAAAACTCTTCGCCAAGGCAAAAAATGAGATCGAGAGAGGTTATGCCGACTATAAAACAGCACTCTCTCAATACCGTTTGCTCAAAAAGAGTCAAAAAATCGAAGAGGCGAGGTATGATGCGGGAGTGGCGACACTCAATGATCTGCTTTTGGCAAAGTCCAAAACTGAGTTGGCTCGTGCCCAAATGATCCAAAGCAAATATGCGTATCAAAACGGCATGTTTTATCTCGATTATTTACTAGAAAGAGGGGAGAAATAGATGAAAAAGATAGTGATTGCGATAGTGAGTATTGCCGTTGTGGTAGGGATTCTCTTGAAGGGAAAAGCGTTGATGGAGACGAGAAAACAGGAGATAACCGATGAACCGACTCCACAGACACGAAGCTTGAGTGTTTCACTCACACATGCGACGCAAGAGAAGATGCAGGAGAGTCAAAGTTATTTGGCGACGCTCCTATCTGAAAAGAGTATTCAAATCTCTACCAAGATGGCAGGGTATATCGAGAAAATTTATGTCAAAGAGTCTCAGCATGTTGCCAAGGGTACACTTTTGGCGACGATCGATGAGAGAGATATCAATACCAATATCGAACTACTGCGCACAACTTTAGCACAACAAAAGAGTGATCTTGCATTGGCTCAGCGTATCTATCAGCGAAATAGAAAACTCTATCAGGTGGGTGGTTTGGCAAAGGAGCAGTTGGAGACTTCAAAGGTGATGATGCTGGGAAAAAGCACGGCAGTGAAGGCGACAGAGCAAAAGATATCACAACTTCAAGAGCAAAAAAGTTATCTCAAGATCAAGGCTCCCTTTTCGGGTGTGATCGATACCCTCGTGATGCATCAGGGAGATTTGGCGGTTACGGGTAAGCCGATCCTGCGTATGAGTGACGGTGATCAAAAGCTTCGTTTTGCCTTTTCAAAAAACAGTGCCTCTATCGTGGAGGGGCAATCTGTCTATCTTGATCAAGAGCCTATCGGAAAAGTGAACAAAATTTTGACGCTTGCCAAGCAGGGATTGGTACAGGCGGAGGTGAAATTGGATAAAAAGTTGTCTCTGCCTCTGGGTTCGACTCTGACAGTTAGAGTGGTGACACAAACCAAAAAGGGGTGCGTGGTTCCAAATGATGCACTTTTGCACAAAGAAGATGGGCTTTATGTGATGCGCTATAAAGATAAATCTTTTCAAGCAAAAAAAGTGCAAAAGGTGATGGAGCAGGAGAACAAAACGATGATCACCCCCTGTATCATCGATCCCATCGCACAAGGAAGTGAAGTGTTGTTGGCAAAATTACCGGTATTCGGAAGTGTAGATATTAGAAAGTAAAAGGGAAAATATGTCAAAGAAAAATGAACGCTCTCTCATAGAAAGAGTACTGAAAAAGCCACACTTTATCATCTCGATCTTGGCACTTTTTATTATTGCGGGTATGGCAGGGTACGGCAAGATTCATAAAAATCTTTTTCCCGACTCAAACTATCCCGAAGTAGCCGTTGTGGTGGTCGAACCGGGTGCAAGCGCCAAGAGTATGGCTTCCAATATCGCCGTGCCGATTGAGGAGGAGCTCTATACACTTGACAATATTCGCCGTGCCTACTCCAGTACGATCGATGAAGTGACCGTCATTCGTGCGGAGTTTGAGTATGCCAAAAATATCGATACGGCGGTCAATGATGTCACCAACGCTCTCTCCAAGATTCGTGCCAAACTACCAAACGATATCAAAGAGCCTCAAATCATCAAAATCACAGCCGCCACGGCACCGGTTTGTGTCTATGCGCTGAGCCCCAAAGATACGACAATGAGTCTTGAGGAGATCCGTGATATCGCCTCTACGGATATCAAGCATAAGCTGATCAAGACCAAAGGGGTAGCCAATGTCGATATCTTTGGCGGGTATGAAAAAGAGTTGCAGATCATTGTCGATAAAGATAAGCTGGAGCAGTATGGTTTGAGTTTGGGACAAGTGATCGCAACACTGAAAAAAAATAATAAAGAGTATGCCGTCGGATTTGTGGAGAATAGCGAAAAATCTTATCTACTCAAATCAAACGGACAAAGAGACAAGGTAAGCGAGATCAAAAATCTACCTCTGACACCGTCGTTGAAACTCTCCGATGTCGCCAAGGTCTATTTCGGTCACTACAAAAACCGATCCGCCTACTACGGAAACGGCAAAAAAGCGATCGCCCTCTCCATTCAAAGAGCCGAAACGGCGGATGTGATCCAAACGATAAAACATGCACAAGAGGTGCTTAAGGCGTTTGAAAAAGAGTACCCCAATATCAACTTTGAACTCACCGACACACAAGAGGAGACGATTGCGCAAAGTACGGAAAATATGTTTGAATCTCTGCGAGATGCAATCGTGATGTCGACGATTATTGTCTTTTTGTTTTTGGCGAGTTTTCGTCAAATCCTGGTCGTACTGGTTACCATTCCTATGGTCTATGCCTCGACGATCGCCTTGATGTGGCTCTTTGGTATTGAGTTCAATGTCGTAACGCTGACGGCTATCATTTTGGCTCTGGGACTTCTACTGGATGATACGGTGGTGGTGATGGAAAATATTGAGAGGCACTACTCGGAGCTGAGAAAGGATATTCACAAAGCTGTATTTGGAGGGACAAAAGAGATCATGTTTGCTGATTTGAGCGGAACGCTTACTACGATGATCGCTTTGTCTCCGATGCTCTTTGTGGGCGGTTATCCTCAAACGGTTTTCGGTCCTCTGATCTCTACACTACTGTTGGCACTGGTCGCCTCCTATTTTATCTCCATTACGGCGGTGCCACTGCTTTCACTCCTCTTTTTGAGAATCAAAAATCCTCTGCTATTGAAGATTGAAAAGGGATTTAATGCGATCATTTCAAAAATTAACGATGCTATTCAAGCCTTTTTTGCCACGATTGTCAAAACCGCTACCACTTTTAAGTCGGTTGCTGTTTTGTTGGTAGTGGCGCTGATTGCTCTTTTTGTGATCTCGGTCAAACTGGTGATGCCGACAGTCGGGCAGGAGTTGATGCCTCCTATGGATACCGGGGCAATCGCCGTTAAAATTACGACCGATGCAAATCTGCCCATCGAAAAGACCCAAGAGGTGATGGAGAGAGTCAATCAACTGATGTATAAAAAGGGGGGTGAAAAACTCTTGAGAGTTTCAGGCTCCATCGGAAGCGAAGCGGGGGTGATGAGTATCGGTAGCGGAAGCGGGATCGACCATATCTTGATCATGGCTACCTATGTCAATCGTCATGAGAGAAAAGAGACTATTTGGGATATTGCCGGCTATTTACGAAAGGAGATCGCCAAGATTCCTCATGTCAAATATCTCGAAGTCTCCCCAAGTGGTTCAACGGCGATGGCGAGTATCAGAGCTTCGGTGGATACAATGCTCAGCTCATCAGACTACCGACTGCTTCAACAAGAGGGTGAGAAGGTTGCAAAGGCGATGGGTAAAACCAAAGGTATCGTTTCCGTCTTGAAAACTTGGGATATGGACAAAGTGGTCTATGATCTGCAGATCGATGAGCAACAGGCGTTGGAGTATGGACTCAATCGTGCCGAGCTCTCTACGCAGCTTCAGATGATGCTTAGAGGTGCACCGGTAGCCACATTCCCCAAAGAGAACTCGATGGATTATCTGGTGAGAGTGTGGTTGCCGCAAAAGCAGATCGATGATTTTAGTACGCTATTAAATACTCTCATCGATACGCCAAAAGGGAAAATTCCGTTAAGTAAAATTGCCAAATTAAGCTCAAGTAAAGAGCCAAGTACCATTACAAGAGAGGGATTGGACTATACGCTGGAGGTTTACGGAAACCGTGAAAAAGCGGCGATTTCGCATATCATGGCAAATCTGAGAGAGCAACTTGAGAAAGTTCAACTCAATCCCCATGTCGAGATGGAGCAGATCGGAGAGGAGAAGCAGTTCAAAGCTTCGGCTGGTCGTATGGTTGGTGCGATCATTGTTGCGGTTTTGCTGATACTCTTTACGCTCATCGGTATGTTTCAGTCGATTAAGATATCGCTGATGATACTCTTCTCCATTCCTTTGACGATCATCGGTGCCTCATGGACGATGTTGGCGATCGGGTATCATGTCTCTATGCCTGCGATGATGGGTTTTATGTTGCTTTCGGGTATTATTGTAAACAATGCTATTTTGCTCATCCACTTTGCGTTAGAGCAGATAAAAGTGGGGATGAGTAAAAAAGATGCGATGCTTGAATCGATCAAGATCAGAACTCGCCCTGTATTGATGACGGCGTTTGCCGTATCGGTGGGTATGCTGCCTGTAGCGCAAGGATCGGCTATCGGTCTGGAGAGACTTGCCCCGCTTGGAGCTGTGGCGATCGGTGGATTGATAGTGGGAACATTGATGACGCTGATCTTTATTCCGATCGGCTTTATTTGGTTGGTGGATGAGAAGAGTGTGATGGAGGAGTAGTAGGGTGAAGGATAGTCACTTGTCGATAAATATCTTACTTCTGGAGGATGATGTTCAGCTTAGTGACACCATCAAGCAGTTTTTGGAGCATTCGGGGTATAGAGTATATCCCACTTATGATGCTTTTGGAGCAAAAGATACCCTTTATGAAAAGAGTATTGACTTGATGCTTCTGGATGTCAAAGTGCCCAATCAGAGCGGTTTTGACTTCTTAAAAGAACAACGAGAGAGCGGGGATACAACCCCTGCTATTTTTATCACTTCATTAAATGCCGTCGATGATGTGACACAGGGGTTTGATGCCGGATGTGATGACTATATTCGTAAGCCGTTTGCACTTAAAGAGCTCTTGGTTCGTATTGAATCCCTCATCAAACGCCGTTTTGGTGCAAAAGATAATAGAGTTGAGCTGGGAAACGGCTATGCCTTTGATCTAAAAGGGATGTTTTTAGAAAAAGAGGGAGAGATGATCTCGCTAATGGCAAAAGAGAGAAAACTGCTTGTACTCTTTCTCAAATATCCCAATGAACTGATCACTTATGAGAGAATTTATGAGGCATTATGGGATTTTGGTGAGACCCCCAGTCAAGGGAGTTTGCGATCTTATGTCAATACACTCAGAAATATCTTGGGAAAAGATCAGATAGAGACGATTAAGCAGATAGGCTATCGCTATGTTAAGCAGTGAAAGGCGATCTTTAGTTCGATTTTTAGTGATCTATCTTGGCTCTACTTTTGCGCTTTTTGCATTGGGAGCCTATATCTTTTACAACTTTCAAAAGCATCAAATTATCGATAGCCAAAACGACAAATTAAAACTAAAATCGGAACATCTTGTACAAAAGCTCAGAGTGCTTCATCGGACATTCGATAAGCCACTTTTCTATCCAAACGATCCGACATTTGATTCGGCGATTTATAATTTAGATAAAAAGTATATATTTGGGACATTTCAACCCGAAAATATCGAGTGGGGGAGGGAGTATTATCAGAAAGGGGATAAACTTTTCTATCTCTATCGGATGCAACCCTACTATCTCGGTGCCGCCTATCTTTTGGTTTCTCAATCTTTGGATAAAAAGCCGTTAGAAGAGTTGGTCAAGATGTTGGTGCTGTTTCTGCTTGGTGCCGGTGTGCTCTTTACACTTTTGGGGCTCTTTTTGGGGCGTCTGTTTACCGCACCTATGAGAGAGTCTATTGAGTTGATGGATAGATTTATAGAGGATACCACTCATGAACTCAATACGCCTATTAGCACGATCTTGAGCAATATCGAACTGATAGATACGCTCTATGAGTGTGAGGGTAAAACAGAGATGAAACGAATCGAGATGGCATCCAAGACATTGAGTCGTCTCTATGAAGATCTCACCTTCTTGAAGCTCAACCACAACTATCATCGAAAGGTAGAGAGACTCAACCTCTCAAATCTTTTAAATGAGCGAATAGAGTTCTATCACACCTTGATAGAGGCAAAGATGATAAGCGTCATCACAAAGATAGAGCCTGATGTTTTTGTTGAGATGGATAAGAATGATGCGATTCGCCTACTTGACAATATCCTCTCCAATGCTATCAAATACAACTACAAATCAGGTCAGATAGAGGTACTCCTCACTGCCCGAACCTTGGAGATACAAAATGAGGGGAACGGGATCAAAAAAGAGCATATAGAGTTTGTGCGAAATCGCTTCAAACGAGCTGATAGTAGTGAAGGGGGCTTTGGTATCGGTCTGGATATCATCGAACAGATCGCAAAACGATACCACTTTAGATTTGATATTCTCTCTGATGAAAATCAACCGACAAAGGTAATTCTATCATGGTAAATAGGTTTCTTATACTCATACTCCTTGCTACACTTGCGCACGCTCATGAAGCGACTACTCTTCTAGAGCAAAACTGCTTAAAATGCCACAAACGGCAAAAGATACCGAGTGAGCTGATCTACCGTCGCTATCTACTCAAATTTAGCACAAAAGAGAGGATAAAAAAGTACCTTATGACATATCTGAAAGATCCGCAGATTGAAAACTCTATTATGCCTAAGCAATTCTTTTTAAAGTTTCCAAAAAAAGAGGCGCTAAATTTAAATGATACACTTTTAGAGGAGAGTATTGAAGCATATTTAAACTATTTTGATCTGCAAAAGAGGTTGAAAAATTGATATAGCGTTCATATTGAACTATTATAATTCAGATGAAAAAATTGAAAGGAGTTAATCATGTTAAATAAGCAAAGTAAAGGAATCATTTTATCAATCGCAACAGCTGGGATATTGCTAGTCGGATGTGGAGGTGATAGTACAGATAATGAGGCTACAAGCGATACCTATACAGGGTATTTTATTGATGCAGCAGTAAAAGGTGCACACTATAAGACCACTTCAGGATTAGAAGGTGATACAGATCGGTATGGTAGATTTTCATATAGAAAAGGGGACAAAGTAGAGTTTTCTTTAGGAAAAGTTGTTTTAGGTGAGTGTGAACCGGAAAATGATGGTAAAGTAACACCAAAAACATTAATAGCGCAGAGACAGGCTGCGCAGGATGGTCAAGAGGCATCTATCACATTGATGCTTCAGTTTCTACAGGCACTTGACAGTGACGGTGACGCTTCAAATGGTATTACAATCCCTCGATCAACGATTGAAAAATTTAATACACTCAGCAAAGAGATCGCTTTTTTAGACATAAACGAGTCAGAACTTATTAAGTTAGATAGTGAGACTTTAGATACAGATTATGATGGGCGGATCGATGTTGATGCACAGCGAGCAAAATTGCACTTTGAAAAAAGTGAACAAGAGTTTGATAATGGAAACAGACCAGATAAAAATGTGGGAGATGGTCAAGGAAATGGCAATGGTCAAGGGGGAACTGGCGAAGAACAGGATCATGGTAAAGCGTTTAATTTAGATGATCATGAGAAGTCAGAAAGCTTAACTCAAGAGCTTAAAGACTCATTGTCGCATATGGGCAATGAGGAGAGACTTGCATATGATCTCTATACGAATCTTTATAGTTATCATAAAGAGAAGGGAGAGGAGATAAAGCAGTTTTATAATATATCTCATAACGCAGAGGTAAAACATATCAAAACTGTACAAGACCTCGTGAAAAGGTATGATTTAAGTGCATCAGACTTCACAAATGTAAATGAGTCAATAGTAAATAAAAACGGTCTATCTGCTTCACATATGGTGAGTGGTGTGTATGATATCCAAAAGATCCAAGACCTTTATGATGATCTTTATTCTCTTGGAAAAACTTCTAAAGTAAATGCACTTAAAGTGGGATGTATGGTAGAAGTAACAGATGTGAATGATTTAGATAAGTATATCGCACAAGCTGAAGCGTCAAATGCCACGGATATCGTGGAAGCATTTAAAGTACTTAGAAATGGAAGCTACAATCACTACTGGGCATTTGATAAAGCACTTAAAAATAGTGGAGTGGCAAATGGCTGTTATTTTGAAGGCGATGCACTTTTAACCAATAAAGAGGGTATATATCCTAAAAATGAAAAGGGACACGGGCATGGAGGCAACTAAACAATAGTCATTTTACAGAGTTTTTTAAGCTCTGTAAAATTTATTATCCCGGACATGTACAAATATACGAGGCAGAAGATATTGAGTTAAAATTTTAAGGATATCAATGAAAAAGATTACAATGACTTTGATTTGTTTAGTGACGGTGATGCAAGCTCTAAACATAGGAGATACACTTTCTCCAGTAACATTAGAAAAAGAGAATGGCGCAACGAGTAATGACAAACCTTGGCACTCAACAAGCCTTAAAGGTAAAGTGCATCTCATTTTATATATGGATCCAGATAAAAGAAAAGAGAGTCAGGAACTGCTTGATGCTCTGAAAGCATTGGATGCAAATAGTAAAGATTACTCCACAGTAGCTATTGTCAATTTGGCTGCCACATGGATGCCTGATGCGATATTGGAAGGATTATTGAGTAAAAAAGAGAAAGAGCTCAAAAATACCTCTTTTGTTTTTGATAGGAAAAAATATTTGGTTAAAAAATGGAAGATGAAAGATGATGCATCAAATATTTTGATTGTGGATAAAAACCTAAGAATAATTTATAGAAAAGTAGGTAAACTTTCATCCAAAGAAATAGAGAAAATCATAGCATTGATTCATCAAAACACATAAAAGGAAAAAAATGCAAAAAACAATAACAGAAAATACAAAACAGCTCAACCATGATGAGAAGAAAAAGATTTCATTCTACTCAATAGGGGTCAATTTACTACTCTCTATCATTAAAATTGTCGGAGGTATGATTTCAGGAAGTGCTGCACTAACAGCTGACGGTGTTCACTCTCTTTCAGACTTAGCTGCATCACTTAGTGTTTATGTGGGAATCATTATCTCCAATAAAAAATCAGACCTTTTCCCTCATGGACTCTATAAAGTAGAAAATCTTGTCGCATTAGTAAGTGCCTTTGCTATCTTCTTTGCTGGCTATGAGATAGCAAAAGATGTGCTCTTTGGAGAGTCTGAACCCATTAAGAACCTTACTGTTGCCATAGTGGTTATTGGCTTAACAGTTTTGATTACTTTTCTTTACTCTCGCTGGGAAAAGCAAAAAGCCATAGAGTTAAACTCTCCGAGTCTTTTAGCAGATGCAGAACATATCAAAACAGACTTCTATACAGCACTAGTCGTACTTGTCGGTGTATTTGGTCAATATTTTGGATATCCAATTATCGAAAAAATAGCGGTGATTGTGGTTGTTTACTTTATCTTCCACAGTGGTTTTGAAATTCTTAAAGAGGCGATTAAAGTGCTACTGGATGCTTCACTAGATATTGAGAGCATTGAAAGGATAAAAGCGATTTTGGAAAATGAAACAAATATAAAAGATGTTATTTCAATAACAGGAAGAAATGCAGGTAGTTTTAAATTTGTACAACTTGATCTAGCATTAAATACAGATTCTCTAAAGGAGGCACATCAACTCGCTCATACTATTGAAGATCATATCAAAGAGCAGATGCCTTTTGTTGAAAAAGTGGTTGTGCACTATCAATAGAAACTTCTCTCTGGGATTGTATAGTTCACATTGCGTTCATCATTTTAGATTGAATATCCGTTTAAAGCAAGGTTTGAGAAGTTATAATAGGTGAATAATTATTCATCTCAGGGGAATTGGGAGAGAATGCACGAATATAGTATCGTTCAAGCGCTTTTAAATCAATGTGAAGAGATTGCTGAACAAAATGAAGCGCAGAAGATTACCAAAGTGGTGACAAAGATCGGAGTGATGAGCGGGGTAGAGCCCCATTTGTTGCAGATCGCCTTTGATACTTTCAAAGAGGGGACGATGTGTGAGGGGGCGGAATTTGTGATGAATATACAGAAGTTGAAGTTGCATTGTAACGGATGTGGTGAGGAGTTTGAGATCGATGCGTTTCGCTATCAGTGTCGTGTGTGTGAGAGTTTGGATGTAAAGGTGATCGATGGGGAAGAGATGTATTTGATGAGTTTGGAGATGGAGTGAGCTCTTTGTATAGGGCTTTTTTCCGAGGGCAAATCCTCCCTACGGTCTGAGCCTCTCCAAAAATCCCTATACAAAGAGCTCAAAATGATAGGTGAATAATGCAAGAGTATTGGGAAATATATATGAAACATCTGGAGGGGCATCCCGCTACGATTCAGTTTAATGCCGGTATTTCGATGGATATTGAGGAGAATCAAACTATCTTTCCGATTGTGGGATTTGTCAAGGTGGCACTCCAAGAGCCGAATGAAAAGGGGCTTTTGCACCCTTCAGAAGAGCCGGAGATCCTCTATATGGAGGATAAACTCGAAGCGGCGATGTTGAAATTTCGTATCGGAAAATATGTAGGGAAGGTGATCACGCAAGGAACGGTGACATTTCTCTTCTATCTGCAGTTTACTTACAATTGGCAGGATTTTCTTGCCTTTGCACTGGATGAGTTTGAGGGGTATGCAATCACCAACGGATTTCAAGATGATCCCCAGTGGAACTACTACAAAAACCTTCTCTACCCCAGTGCCGTCGAGTGGCAGATCATCCAAAATCACAAAGTGTGCAACGCACTCAAAGAGCAGGGTGACTCTCTACAACAAGCGCGTGCGATCGAGCATAAAATCTTTTTTACCGATAGTGAGCAAAAATCCCCCTTTTTGGAAACCGTTGCCAAAGAGGGGTTTAAATATATGGAGGATGTCGTACACGAAGAGGGATTTGAGGGGCTAAAGATCTATCGAATCGACAAACCTTTTTACTACGATATCGATGAAGTGACACTCTATTTGATCAAAACAGCGGAAGCGTTTGAGGGGCAGTATGACGGTTGGGAGACGAGTCTTGTGAAGGCTTAAGACTCAAAAGAGGAGGGGTCTTTAAACTTCATGATGATTGTCTCAAGCGAGAGGGTATGATCCTTCTGCTTCGTCTCTATTCCCTTTGTGCGTAGATCGGAGAGTATGACGCGGATATAGTGCTCAAAAACTTCAGATAGTTTGGGGCTCAAACCAAAGGCAAAGGTGATCTCAGCCGGTACAATAGCGATGATATTTGATGTAGGTTTCGGTTTACCCTGAAGTTCGAGCATATCCAGACACTGCAATACCCCGATCTCATGCGCGCTACCGCTATTGAGCCCATATCCGCCCAACTCTTCGGTGGGGATATTGTAGATGCTACCGGGAGCATCATCGAGTGCGACGGTATCCAAGATCGTGATCTCTTGATTTTGCGTGAAGAGATCGTAAAGTTTGATCCCCTCTACACCGCCGTTGACAATCTCAATCGCGGGGGAGAAGGTGTAGTTGTAGCGCAGATACTCCGCGGCATAGACACCGATGCCGTCATCGCGTTGTAAAACATTTCCGATGCCCAGTAGTAGCACAAAAAACTCCTCATGTCAAGTTTGGTTTATCTTACAAAGATATTCCTTACGAAGTTTATCTTACTACGCTATAATCCTCACTATGAAAAAATCACTATTTCTCATATTCTGTGTGACGGCATTGCAAGCCGATATCTACTATGCCAAGGCGGTGCCGTTTGTTTCTCGGGAGATCAAGGCGTCAGTGAGTGCGCAGGTGACGCGCGTGGATCTGCAGAAGGAGGGGCGCGTGAGTGACGGTAGCGTTGTCGTCACACTCGATAGCAACCTTGATAAAATCAACCTTGAGCAAACGACTCAAAAGATTGCGCTAGCGAAAGAGCTTCTTGAAACGCTCAAAAAGATTGAGCAAAATAGTTTGGAAGCGATGCAGATCGCGCAGGATAGTTATCGGCGCATCAAAGGGCTTCAAAGCTATACGAAGGTGCAAAAGGATGCCAAGAAGAGTGCCTATATCTCGGCAAAGAGCGGCTATTTGCGTGCGCAGGAGAGTCGTATTCGGCAAGCTTCACTCATAGATGATCTTCAGTTGCAAAAGGCACAGATCGCGGATCGTTTGCGCAAGAAGGAGATTCATATTCCCAAAGGGGAGTGGATAGACAAGATCTATGTGCGCAAAGGGGATGTGGTGACGATGGGGCGTCCGTTAGTGCGAGAGAGCGATTTGCGCAAAGCGAAGCTGGTGCTTTTCCTCTCTGAGAGTGATCGTGAGGGTATTCTCAAAAAGCGGATCTATCTCGATGAGAAGCCGACGGACTACAAGATCGACAAGCTATGGCGAGTCGATGATCCTAAACATCCGCTCTCCTATCGTGTGGAGATCATCATCAAAGCACCCGAAAACTTTTCGAAGCTTTTTAAGGTTTCATTTCGATAGGGAGTATGAGGAGGGGAGTTGATGAAATCAAACTTGACGGCATGTCCGCTGGATTGCTACGATGCGTGTAGTGTGGTGTGGGAGGATGGAAAGCTAAAGGGTGATCCTAATCATAAAATTACAAGAGGGCATCTCTGCCCCAATCTCAATGCCTTTTTAAAGACACCACGCATCGAAGAGGCGAAACTCCACGGTGAGAAAATACCGATGGATAGGGCACTGGAGATACTGGTGCAAAAACTTCAAGAGGTCGATCCCGCAAAGGCGCTCTACTTTAAAGGGCATGGAAATTTTGGTGTGATGGGGGAGATCGTGGGGGATTTTTTCGCCCGTTACGGTGCGATGGCGACAAGTGGTAGCCTCTGTGACAGCGCCGGGGAGTATGGTATTGTCTGTGGGAGGGGGCGTTCGCGCATCATGACACCCCAAGAGATAGCCAAATGCGACACCGTAGTCGTCTGGGGACGCAATATTGACACAACCAACTCTCACCTGATGCCCTTTATCGAGGGCAAAGATCTCATCGTCATCGATCCGATTCAGACCGTGACAGCAAAACACGCCGATCTACATCTTCAGATCAAACCCAAGGATGATATGAAGTTGGCTATTTTGCTGGCGCGTTTTATTGTGATGCAGGAGATGGTCGATGAGGCGTTTATCGAAGATCGCACGGACAATTTCGACTACTTTATCGACTTTATCAACAGCTATCGGGTGAAGTATCTGATGCGGGATCTGGGGATCAGTGCGACGGAGATTAACCGCTTTTTGGATCTTGTCGCTGATCGAAAAGTCGCCTTTTTGGTGGGCGTGGGGGTGCAAAAGTATCGCCACGGTCATTCGGTGCTTCACATGATCGACTCGCTTAGTGCGATGTTGGGGAATTTCGGCAAAGAGGGGTGTGGTGTGAGCTATTTGGGGGAGAGTCGTTTGGATTTTTCGCTCCCTTTTCAAAAATCAAAATCAACGGTGCCCATCGTCAATGCCGACTTTAGCCGATTTGATCTCTCCTTTATCCAAGGCGCCAATCCCGCTCAGTCGATGCCTCACTCCTCAAGCGTGCGGGAGCACCTCAAAGCGTGCGGATTTGTGGTCTATTTCGGTCTCTATGAGAATGAGACAAGTGAGTTAGCCGATCTGATCATTCCGGCGAAGCGCTTTTTAGCCAAGTCCGATCTGCGCTTCTCCTACGGACATGACTATCTGCTGAAGATGCCTCGACTCATCGCTGAGGATATCGGTATCAGTGAGTATGAGCTTGCATCACTTCTCTTTGATCGATTTGGGATGCCTGCGTTGCAGAGCGAAGCGGAGATTCTTGATGCGATCGTCGCGTCTAATAGCTACGCTGAGGGTGACTATCTACGATCGCGAAGCTATCAAGAGGAGAGCTACAAAGAGCGCTTTGATACCGATGATGAGACTTTTTACTTTATCGATGAGATGGAGGAGGAGTCTTTGGGGGATGAGGAGGAAGCCGATGATCGTTTCTACCTCATTACCGCCAAAGCCAAACACTCTCTCAACTCCCAATTTAAACGATCGCGCTATCTCTATCTACCCCGATCGGCGGGATTTAATGATGGGGATTGGGTCGTGGCAAGAAGTGATTTCGGGGCTTATCGTTTTCAGGTCAAAAATGATTATCGTTTGCGGGAGGATTGTCTGCTGATCTATTCGGGCACGCCGGGGGTCAATTTTCTCACGCCCCCGTTTTTGTCGCAAGAGGGTGAGGGGGCGTGTTATCAGGAGGTTCGAGTCGCGTTAGAGCGCGTCGATTCCTAGTTTTTGGAGTAGCTCTCCCGTCTCTTTGAGGAGTTTGAAGTAGCTCAAGATGTAGGCTTGCTCCTGCTTGATTTCGTCAAGTTGGGATCGGTTGAGTGATCGTTGCGCCAAGAGTAGCGCTTGAAGATCCTGTTTGCCGTACTTGAAGGCGCTCCAGTAAGAGTCGATCACCTTTTGGTTGGCTTTTACCTCGTCACGGGTGTGTTGAAGTGTCTCTTGGGTTGAAGTGACATTTTCATAGAGTTGCTGGGTATTATGTTTGAGCCCCTTTTTCGCGTCGACGAGGATGAAGTGAAGTTCTCTACTTTTACTTTTGATTTCGAGTAGTTTTGCTTGATCTTTGCCGCCGTTATAGAGATTGTAGCTGAGATTGAGCATCGCGGTTGCCCGATCCTCTTGAGGTTCTGAGAGATATCCGCTCTGTTTATCTTTACCTGTGATTGTGAGATCAAGCTTGGGACGAAATTTTGCCTTTTGTGCTTGCATGGCATACTCATTTGCCTTGAGTTTTGCTTTTGCTTCTTGGATTTTGGCATTGAATAGGTAAGCATTTTCAATGACATTTTGCAGTTTATCTAGCTTCACATCAAAGTGATCTTCGACGGGCATTTTACTCTCATTGAGATCACCGACAAAATACTCATAGTAGGAGAGGGCATTTTGATATTTTGATTTGACCTTGACGAGTGCTGCTTGGGCGTTATCGACCTGACTCTTGATATAGTTGAGATCGCCTTTGGTGGCTGCGCCGTTTTTGGCTTTGATCTTGACGATATTGAGAATCTTTTGGAGTGATTGCATATTGGCTTGCGCTTTTGCGATCGATCGCTTCTCGAAGAGCACGCCGAGATAGGCTTCGATCACTTTTTGGCTCTGCTCCTCTACCTTATCACGATATTTTGCGATTGCCACTTTGAGATTTTGGCGCTCTTGCTTGACCAAATTGCTATCTTTACCACCATTGTAGAGGTTTTGCGTCAAGATAAGCGATTCATCCGACTTCCAAAACTTCACCTCCGGCGCTTGGTAGGGTTTGAGGTAATGACCACCACCGTTGGCGTAGAGATCAAGTTTGGGGTAAAATGCGGCGAGTCTTTGTCTCACTTTGTGTTCGGCTTGTTTTACCTTCTCTTTTGCCGCTTGGATTTTATAGGAGTTTTGAAGTGCGTAGGTGATGGCTTCTTTGAGACTAAAGCCTTTTTTTACATTTTGGTGTGGTGTGATAGGGTGTTTTTTTCTAGGCTCTTTTTTTTGTTTAGAGATTTTTGGGGATTTTACTAAAGCATGTGTCGGAGTGGTGACCCTTTTTTTGATTTTTACCTTTTTTCTATGTACTATTTTTTGCGTGTGGGGTTTTTCTACTTTTTTCTGTTTCTTTACTTTGATTGGAAGTTTTGACCGCTGATGAGGGTGATGCGAAATGATATAAGCATTTTTTTCTCTTCTTTTAATCTGCCTCAAAAGCTTTTTAGCGTCACCTTTATCGTGTAGATTGCCGATAATAACGCGATAGTGATCTTTATATTGTTCGATATGGGCATCCGTTTGTGGAAAACGGTACATACAGGATTGAGCCTCTTTTTTCTTTTGATACTCTCCTAAAACAATCCAAAAGGAGGCATACAAAGAGGTACTCAAACTTAAGAGTATGAATGATATTAAAAGAGTTTTTCTCATCAATAACCTTGCCAATTTAATTTCTTTCATTTTTATATCGACAAGTTTAAATAATTATTTACATTTTTGCACATCATTACATTTTTGGAGAACTGTCCTTTAAGATTTTTCTTGCCATAAAATAAAGATTTTTTATTAATTGACGATAGTGCTCTTAGAAAAAAATTGTGAGGTTTTAAGGTAAATGTTTAGTTTTATAAAATGGTTTAGTAGTACTATGCAAAATTTAAAGCGCAATAAGGGGTTATGGTTCACGCTCCTGACAGTTATTTCGTTGATAGGTATTTTTGCTTCACTCTATTTTGTCAATTTTTTGGTCAATGATGTCGCGCAAAAGACTTATGTCAATCAAAAATCACACTATGTAGCAGCACTCAAAAATAAGATTTTAGAGCAAAACAATTATGTAGAGAGTGTGGGAACGGTATTGGCAAAAGATGAGGGGATCGGTAAACTCATTTTTGCGGATGATGCCAATGCATCGAAAAAAATTCTTCAAAAGCTTTCATTGATTCAAGAGAAGCTCAATGCCCAATACCAAAAGAAACCGATTTCACTCGCACTGACTGAGCGCAAAAAACAACACAAAGAGGTAGGAGTTGTTGTTACCAAGCACGGTGCCTATTTTCAGGCACTGATACCGATGGCGGATAAAAATGGAACAATTGTACATGTGGATATGCAAAAGTGTATCGCTTCGCTTGTGGAAGATTATAAGCGGGAGGGGAAAGAGTTTGCCTTTTTTGTGAGTGAAAACAGTATCAATAAAATTGATAGAGATTATAAAAAGAGTCACTATGAAATTTATCATAATCACTATTTTATTCAGCCAAAAAAGTATGATAGCAACTTTCTCTCTGCACTGAAAAATTTGAAGATGGAAGAGAAGTTGGAAGAGAATGGATACATCAAAGGTGCACACTACTTTATCGTTTATCAAAAGGTGTATGATTTTAACGGTGATTTGGCAGGATTTGCGGTTGTTGCGGAAGAGATCAAAAATGACAACAGTTTTGTAAATTTGGTGAAAAATCTTGTCAATTCGGTGACGATGGTGGCACTTGGTTTGATCATTTCGATGATCCTCTTTCTCTTTTAGGTGGCTAAAGTATGAAAAGATTAAAAATATTTAAGGCCTATTTTGTTCTGTGGCTCTTTGTCTACTTTATCGCCATTACCAATTTAGAGACTTTCAAGCTCTATTTTATGTCCACACTCACTTTCAATATCGCGATTGTAGCGATATTGTCGATTGGTACTTTTATGCTACTCAAAGCGGCAAAAGATTTGACGATGGTTGCGGGAACCTTTGGAGTGATTATGTATAAAAAGGGGGATATCTCCTTTTATCTTCAAGGGATCGAAAAGATTTTTCCCTCAACGATCGCGCAAAAGATTGCTTCAAGAGCCAAAAATCAGATGCTCTATTTTACCCGTCAAGAGTCGGATGATATCTTGGCATGGCTAGAGGAGACTTACGCCAATCAAAACAAATATAACAATTTCTTTACGGGTACTGTTTTGATGATTGGACTCTTGGGTACCTTTGCCGGTCTATTGGGATCGATTGCCTCAATGGGAGGCATTGTAAGCTCTCTTGCGGGTAGTGATGTCGATATCGGAAAGATTATGGCGGGATTTGCCACACCGCTTTCGAGTATGGCAGTCGGTTTTGGCTCCTCACTATTTGGTGTTATCTCGGCGGTACTTTTGAGTATCATGGGGTATCTTTTGAACAAATCCCAAGCCTCACTTTTGGGTGGGGTGGAGAACTGGCTACAGTCGCGCATCATAGAGGAGAGTTACGAAGCCAAGTCGGAAGAGTCTCAGACAGCTACTGTGCAGGCAAATCGATCGACGCTTGATCTCTTTTTGGAGCAGATCGGCACGCTCTCATCACAGATCGCCCACTTCTCTGAGCAAAATAGCCGTACGCAACAGCAGATTGAACATCTATCTGCGAAAATTGCGCACGATACCAAATCCAATCAAACTATTTTTGAGCAGGTGTCGCAATCTTTTGAGGTACTCGCAAAAAGCCATCAGGAACAGACCCAAACCAATCAGGCGATTACGGGTATCTTACGAAAGATGCAATCAGATCAGCAAAAGAGTGCAGAGGAGCTTCAAAAAAGAGACTATATCATCACCAATATGATGCGAAAATTTGAGGATCGTGAGGATGCGATCAAGGTGGGACTCTTTAATATTGTTGAAGCTATCGAGAGTATGAATAGCCATCTCAAACAAAAAGATGAAACCATCCAAAAAATCTTGCACGAGAGTATCGCTCAGCGCAAGAGTACGACACACAGCCATACGAAGATTGATGAGATCGGAGCTTTTATGAAGCGACATTTTCAACATCAAGAGGAGAAGCAGGATGGCTAGAACTAAAAAGTGTGAAGAGGAGTTTAATCCCTGGCCTCCGTTTGTGGATGTTTTCTCATCCGTGATCTTGGTACTACTGCTCTTTATCTTGGTGACGATCGTCAATGTCGCCTACTATATGCAGTTTAACTCCAAGAGCGACACCCAAGCCAAAAAGAGTTCGGCAAAGGTGGATAGTCTCAACAAGGGACAGGATATCACTGATATGATCGCTCTTAAAAAAGAGAAAAAGGTGGCGATGGATAGCAAAGGAAACGACTCTCTTTTTAGCGGTGGAACCTCTGAAGGAAACGCGATGGGTATTCCGCAACAGGAGGGCAAAGTCGATCAAAAGATCGAAGCCAAAGGAGATGAACTATTGGTTGATTACCAAAGCAAAGAGATCTTCTTGACCAAAAGTGCCAAAGAGAAGCTCAAAGCCTTTATTCAAAAAGCCAAAGCGAAAAATGCACATGCGAAGTTTGAAATCTCTATTGCTAGACCTACTAATATCGTTGGTGAGACGATTCCTAAACAGATCGCTATCGGACGGGCGCTCAGTACTAAAAATGCGATGCAGAAGATGGGTGTAAAAGTGAGCCAAATGAAGCTTAATATTATCAAGACAAAAGTTAAAAAAGATACAAAAGCGCATCGATTTGGTTTTGTAAAGATTAAAGTCATGAATAAATAATCAAAAAACTTTAAATTCTTAAATATATGTCGATATTCATCCTAGAATAATTGTTTATAGGATGGATAATGTCAAGAGAAAACAGTCGATATGTTAGCTACAAATCCCAAGAAGTGGAGCTTTTGAAGGCTCCTAAAGCGCATGATCACATTAGTGTCTATGCGAGACCAGGGGATAAAATTCATTTCGATTTTGATATATCACAAGCCCACTTCAAGATGGTGGGAAGTGATATTGTGCTTCGAATGCCTGACGGCGGTGAGTATATTTTTGTCAATATGGTGATCATGGCGTTTGAGGAGAATCCGCCAAAAATTATCCTCCCTTCAGGACAGGTACTGGAGCTTTCGGGAATTTTGATGCAGGTCGATGAAGTAAAAGAGACTTCGATCGATTCTATCATTACCGATGATGAGGCGCATAGCAAGGAGGAGCTTGCCAAACTCAAAGAGAAGCTTGACAAGCAGATGCAAGATCTACAGCATAAAGAGAAGGAGCTACAAGCCAAAGAGCAACATGTTCAACAAGCCCAAGAGAAGCTCCATGAGCAACAGATGCACCAATCTGACGAAGCTGCCGCCAAAGCGCAAGAGCAGCTCAAGATGGTGAAGATCGAAGAGGATACCTCCGTCAGTGAAGCGGAGGAGAATGACTATACATCCAACTTTAGAGCTAGTGACGATAGTTCAGCGGTGGCGAGTAAAGATAGCAGTGCCGATGTAACGGCGACGCTCGATTTTGATATCGGGTTGTTTCAGACGCAAAAAGTGGTGACGACAAAAGATGGATTGATCAATGTCGAAGGTGGTGGCGGTAGTGTGCGCGCCCGATATGACGGTAGCGGTGAGGCGCAGATTGAGCCGGAGGTGTTTGACTTCTCCAATAAACAAGAGCGGATGGTGATCCACGCCGACAATACGGAGTGGTTTGATGATAATCATCTCTCAAAGCTCATCTCTATTAATCCGCAACAACCCGACGGTTTTAGTGTCGATAAGATCGTCTTTAAGGGATTACCTGAGGGGTTTGAGATACTTCACGGAAAAAGAGAGGGAGATAGTTGGGTCATTTACAGTAAGATTACCCAAGCAGATGTGGCGGGTCGAGATCCTTCACTTCCCCCACTCACTCCCAGAGACGGTTTTATCAAAACCGATAAAGGAATTGAGATCGTTCTCAAATATCCAAGTGATACAACTCACAATGATTTCTCTGTGGATGTATCGCTTGTATCAAAGTTTGATATTGCCAATGTCCATCTCAGCGATGAGGAGATGAAAGATTTTGTGATCCCGGATGTGCAGGAGCTTCAGGGGAAGGGAACCATCGGATTGCAGGTCAAAGATGTTAAGAGTGCTGAGGATTATACCTATGACGGGAAAGAGGAGAGTGGGTTTGTGCTCTCTCGAAGCCCGAATGAAAATATTATTCTCTCTTCTCACGGTGATAGTGAGATCTACGGCGGTATTGTCAATGATACCATAACGGCGTTTGAGGGGAATGATACGATCGATGCCGGTAAGGGTGACGATACGATCCAAGCGGGTGAGGGTGATGATATCATCAAAGGCGGTGAGGGGGAAGATCTGCTCGATTTCAAAGTGGCAAATGCACCGATCACCATATCACTCAAGCTTGGAACCGCTGACGGACAGGGACACGATACGGTTTCAGGAATAGAAGATGTGTACGGTAGTAGCTTCAACGATACGATCGAGGGTAGTGATGAGAATAATACTATTTTAGGTAAGAGCGGTGATGATCTGATCTACGGTTTGGGTGGTGAAGATGTGCTCCAAGGTGGAGAAGGAAATGACACCGTCGGTGGCGGTCGCGGTAACGATCTCATCGACGGCGGTAGCGGTAATGATACCGTCACTTTTGATAAGAGTAGCAACGGCGTCTCGATCTATCTCACTGACCCAGCTTCAAAGGGAACGGGTAAACACTTCGGTAAAGCGGAGGGCGAAGGTGTCGATCGGCTAGAGAGCATCGAAAATGCAACCGGAAGTCATTTCAAAGACTCCATCTTTGGAAATGATGAGGTCAATACCATCAAAGGTTTAGACGGAGATGACTATATCGTCGGTGGCGGTGCGAACGATGTGATTGACGGCGGCGAGGGTGTCGATACGCTTGACTACTCTTCTCTCGCCTACAACGGTATCGATGCCAATTTGGCAGAACACTATATCAGTGGTGACGGATATGATAGCGTGCACAATGTGGAGAAGATTATCGCAACCAAACAGTCCGATAAATTGGTCGGTGATGATGCGGATAATATCTTTCTTGCCGATAGCGGAGATGACTATCTTGACGGTCAAGGGGGGAACGATACGCTTAGAGCCGGTGAGGGAGATGATACGCTCAAAGGTGGAGAGGGAGATGATATTCTCGATGGAGGGAGAGAATCACTCTCGGGAGATGTGGTCGATTTTAGTGACGCGAAACAGGCGATTGAGGCAAATCTCAAGAGCGGTGTCGCTTCAGGTGAGGGTAACGATAAACTAGTCAATATCGAAAACCTGATCGGATCGCACTATGATGACTACCTGATCGGTGATGATAAAAAGAACCGTCTCCAGGGTGGAGAGGGAGATGATACACTCAGTGGCGGAAAGGGCGATGATCTACTCGACGGCGGAGTCGGTAACGATTTTGTTGATTTTTCAAGCTCGACCAATAGCGTCAAGATCGATCTCTTTCACAAGAGCGCAGTAGGGAGTGACGGTGTCGATACGCTCAGTTCGATTGAAAATGCCATCGGTTCAAAAGCCAATGACCTGATCCTAGGCGATAGCGGATCCAATACACTCTACGGACGAGAGGGTGATGATGAGATCAAAGGTGCCAAAGGAAATGATAGCCTCTTTGGTGAAGCGGGTGACGATACCCTTGAGGGCGGTTTGGGCGACGACTATCTGGACGGCGGTGCAAACGGCGAAAAGGGTGATGAGGTTGACTATCTGGATGCGAGTAGCGCAGTAGAGGTCGATCTGAGAATCAAAGGGGCGCAAGATACCAAAGGCGGTGGAAAAGATACGCTAGTCAATATCGAAAATATCAGAGGATCGAAACTAAGCGATACCCTTATCGGTGATGAGAACAGCAACAAACTCTACGGCGATGAAGGTGGCGATCGGCTTGTGGGCGGAGCGGGCGATGACAGCCTCTTTGGTGAGTTTGGCGATGATACGCTTTACGGCGGAGCGGGTGATGATTTTATTGACGGTGGCAAAGGTGTCGATGAGGTCGATTTTAGTGCCAAAACCACTTCGATGACGGTTGATCTCACCCGTGGAATCGCTGAGGGCGACGGGAGTGATCTGCTCAAAAATATTGAAAATATTAAGGGTGGATCGGCGGATGATACGCTCTTTGGTGATCTTGGAAACAATAAAATCGAAGGTTTCGGAGGTAACGATACCCTAAGTGGCGGCGAGGGTGATGATATCCTCGACGGCGGTGAGGGGATCGATAGCGTTACCTACAAAAATGCGCATGCCAAAGTGGTCGTCGATCTCCAAAGCGGTGTCGCCACAGGTGAGGGGGTGGACTCTCTCATCTCGGTAGAGAATGTAGAGGGATCAAACTTTGATGATCATATCGTCGGAAATGCGGTCGATAATACCCTTAAAGGGGGTGTCGGTAACGATACACTCGATGGTCGAGGCGGTGTCGATCTACTTGAGGGCGGTGCCGGTGATGATCGTCTACTCGGCGGTAGCGGTGATGATACACTCGATGGCGGTAGCGGTAACGATACGCTTCAAGGCGGTGAGGGTGATGATATCCTCAAAGGTGGCGAGGGATTGGATGTCGCCGACTATTCGGGTGCGAGTGCCGGTATCGATGTCGATCTTCAAAATAGCGGTCTCAAAGATATCGGTGCGGGGCAGGGCAAAGATAGCTTTGAGAGTATCGAGGGTGTGATCGGAAGTGATTTTGACGATACCCTTCGTGGTAATGATCAAAACAATATCCTCATGGGTGGAAAAGGCGATGACTACCTTGAGGGGCGAGAGGGTGATGATCTGCTTGACGGCGGTGAGGGGATTGATACGGTCGATTTCACAAACGCCAAATCACGCGTAGAGGTTGATCTCTCCAAAAATGAGGCGCAAGATACCAAAGGTGCGGGTGTTGATACTTTTCGGGAGATTGAGAATCTACTCGGAAGTGACTATGATGATTATTTGATCGGAAACGCTTCGAACAATACTATCGACGGTGCCAAAGGGGATGATACCCTCATGGGCGGATTGGGAAACGATCTGCTAATCGGCGGTGAGGGTGATGATAGCGTCGATTACTCCAGAGCTTCGGGAAGTGTGAAGGTTGATCTTGAGCGACAAGTGGCGGACAATGACGGTTTCGGCACCCAAGATCGCTTCGAGTCTGTCGAAAATGTATTGGGATCAAGTGGAAACGATACCCTTATCGGTGATGCAAACAGCAACAAACTGCAAGGTTTGGAAGGAGATGATTTCATCGATGATCGCGGTGGAGATGATACCGTTTCGGGTGGAAAAGGTGATGATACCTTCTTGGCGAGTGCGGGTGATGATCTACTCCAAGGTGATGAGGGAAGCGATACGATCGACTTTAGTACGCTAACACTAGGCGGTGTCGTCGCCAGTTTGGCTGCGGGTGTCGCTACGGCAACGCAGAGCGGTCGTGATACACTCCAATCGATCGAGAATGTGAACGGCTCGAAGCTCAACGATACTATCGAGGGAAATGAGAGTGACAATATCCTCAAAGGTGCCGAGGGGGATGATCTGCTCACAGGCTTGGCGGGTAACGACAAGATCTACGGCGGTGAGGGTCAAGATCAGATTGACGGCGGCGAGGGTGATGATAAACTCTACGGCGGTGCGGGTGACGATACCTTTGTCGGCGGCGAGGGTGATGATCTCATTATCGGCGGTGACGGTGCGCACGATCGTATCGATTTTAGCGCCTCTAAGAGTGCGGTAAATGTCGATTTGAGTAACGGTTTAGCCAGCGGTGAGGGGGATGATACCCTAAGCGGAATCGAAGATGTTGTCGGTACCAAACAGCGAGATCGCATTATTGCGGATAAAGAGAGCAATACCCTCATCGGCGGCGAGGGAGATGATTTTTTGGATGCCAAAGCGGGAGATGATCGCATCGATGCCGGTAGCGGTGACGATACCTTGCGTGGTGGTGCGGGTGATGATCTGCTACTCGGCGGTGAGGGAAGCGATACGGCGGACTATCTTGATGCGCAAAGCGGTGTGCGTGTGGATTTGACCCAAACAGGTGTGCAAGATACAGCGGGTGCGGGTCGTGATCAACTCAGCTCGATTGAGAATCTCTCGGGATCAAACTATGATGACTACCTGATAGGCGATAGCGGTGCAAATCATATAGAGGGGCACGGCGGTAATGATACCCTAGAGGGCGCTCAAGGTGATGACACACTTGAAGGCGGTAGCGGAGACGATAACTTGCTCGGTGGTAAAGGGAATGATCAACTCTTAGGCGATGTCGGTAATGATACCTTGAAAGGCGGACTCGGTGATGATCGCATGGTCGGTGGTGTCGGTGAGGATGTGGTCGATTTTAGCGATGCGAGTCAAGTCGATGTCGATCTTCGAAGCGGTAACGCCGTCGGTAGCGAGGGAAGCGATACCCTTGAAGAGATCGAAGATGTGATCGCCTCTAGCGGTGATGATACGATCGAGGGTAGTAGTGCGGATAATGTGCTTGTCGGCGGTGCGGGTATCGATACGCTTAGTTACAAAGGGGCACAAGGTGGTGTGAGTGTCGATCTCAGTAACACGGCACAACAGGATACCTCCGCCGACGGTAAAGATACCATTAGCGGATTTGAAAATCTCATTGGGTCTAATTTTGCCGATAGTTTAAGCGGTGATGAGAAGGCAAATGAGATCAGCGGACTCGGCGGTGACGATAGCATCCGAGGCGGTGCCGGTGCAGACACCCTGAGCGGTGATCTCGGCGATGATACCCTCTTTGGTGAATCGGGAGATGATACGCTATTTGGCGGTTTGGGAGATGATAAGCTTGATGGTGGTTCGGGAAGCGACAGTGTGATGGGTGGTGCCGGTGCGGATACGCTGATCCACAGTCAAGGGCTCGATACTTTGGATGGCGGTTCCGGACTCGATACGGTCGATTTTTCCGATCTTGACACGGCGATGAATCTGACGATGGATAGCACCAAACCGACGCTCATCTCGATCGATGGTGTGAATGACGATACGATTGTCAATATCGAAAATATCATCGCAGGTAAGGGTGACGATACCATTACGGGTGATGACAACGATAACCTTATCGACGGTGGGATCGGTAACGATACACTTGACGGCGGTTTGGGTAACGATTCGCTACTCGGCGATGCGGGTGATGATTCGCTGACCGGTGGTAAGGGCAATGACTATCTCTTTGGCGGTGTTGGAAGCGATACGCTCACAGGTGGTGAGGGAGATGATAGTATCGACGGTGGTGAGGGTGTCGATACCGTCTACTACAACCAAGCGACAAGCGATGTGGTCGTGAGCCTCAGAGCCAAAGGGGAACAGGATACCGGATCGTCCACGGGTAAAGATACCCTCAGCAATATCGAAAATCTTATCGGATCTTCTCAAAACGATACCATCGAGGGAAATAGCGCCGATAATATTTTGGTCGGTGGCGATGGGGAGGATACCCTCTCTTATGCGACTGCTCTTGCCGGAGTCAATGTTGATCTGGGTAACACAAATCCACAAGATACGGGTGACGGTGTCGATACGATTAGCGGATTTGAGAATCTGCTCGGAACTATCAAAGCCGATACACTCAAAGGTGACGACGGTAACAATATGATCCACGCCGATAGGGGGGATGATACGCTCATCTCCAGTGGTGGAAGCGATGAACTCTACGGTGACGGCGGAAATGATCGCTTTGTTGCGGGTGAGAGTGATGGGAGTGATCTCTTTGACGGTGGCACGGGTAACGGCGATACGGTCGATTACAGTAGTAGCAGTAACACGATTAGACTCACACTCCAAGAGGATAGTGACGCGACCGTCGAGATAGAAAACGGTGACAACGATACCGTGAGAAATATCGAAAATGTCATTGCCGGAAGCGGTAACGATACGATCTACGGCGATAGCTTGGCAAATAGTATCGAGGGCGGTAGCGGTAATGATCTGCTTGGTGGTGGTAGCGGAGATGATAGTTTGCTCGGTGGCAAGGGAGATGATAGTCTCTACGGCGGAAGCGGAAATGACTTTATTGACGGTGGTGAAGGAGCGCATGATCAACTTGACTACAATGATGCCCAAGGTGCGGTGAGTGTTGATCTCTCCAAAAGCGAAAAACAGCTTGTCTCACTCCTTGAGGGTGAGGATACCATCCGAAATATCGAAGATATCAAAGGGAGTAAATATGATGATACCCTTTGGGGTAATGATAGTGTCAATACGATCGATGGAAATGTCGGAAACGATCGACTCAGCGGTGGTAAAGGGGATGATCTGCTCATCGGCGGTGCGGGGGATGATACCTTTGTCGCAACAAGCCAAGATGACGGTGCCGATCGCTTGGAGGGTGGTGACGGCTTTGATACGGCGGACTACTCCAAGCTGACTGAGAAGATCACGGTCAATCTCAATGATACTAATGACGGATCAGTAGCGGTTGAGGGTGGAGATACGGATACGCTCGTGAGCATCGAAAATATCATCGGTTCACAAGCCGCCAACACCATCATCGGTGATAGCCGAAACAATACCCTCATCGGAAATATCGGTGATGATACCATCGACGGTAAGGGTGGAGATGATCTCATCAAAGGAGAAGACGGTAACGATACACTACTTGGCGGTGAAGGCAAAGACACGCTAGAGGGTGGAGCCGGAGATGATACGCTAGAGGGTGGAGTCGGTGACGATACGATCATAGGCGGTGCCGGTAGCGATACGGTGAGTTTTGAACATGCCGGAAATGCGATCCGTGTCGATCTCAAAGATAAAAACCCGCAAGATACAGGTGTGGGAACCGATAAGATCAGCGGTGTGGAGAATGTGCTCGGATCCTCCTATAACGATACGATCGAGGGTGATAGCGGTGATAATATCCTTGACGGCGGTGCGGGAGTTGATCAGGTGAGTTATCTCTCTGCCAAACAGGCGGTCACGGTCGATCTCTCAAAAACGACAGCGCAAGATACGGGGGACGGAAAAGATACGCTTCTCAATTTTGAGGATTTGATCGGATCAAACTACAATGATGCTCTAACCGGAAATGAGAAAGCCAACAGAATCGAAGGTCGAGACGGAAACGATACCATTGACGGCGGTGCTGGAGATGATACTTTGCTCGGTTCAGTGGGTGATGATCTCTTTATTGCCGGTAGCGGTCAAGATTTTATCGACGGCGGTGCCGATAGCGATACGATCGACTACTCTCAAACCGACAAGGCGATCGACCTTATTCTCAAAGGTTCAACCCAAACCAAAGTACAGATTGACGGTCAAATTGCTGATACCTTGGTCAATATCGAAAATGTGACCGGTTCTAGCACTTCAGATACGATCACAGGAGATGATAATGCCAATATCATCCACGGAAGTGACGGAGATGACAGGCTCAAAGGCGGTGCGGGCGATGATAAGATCTACGGTGACAAAGGTGATGATACACTCAGCGGTAATAGCGGTGACGATATCATCGACGGTGGCGATGGGATCGATACGGTCGATTATCAAGATGCCGGAAGCGGTATTACTCTTGATCTAGGAAATCACGATAAGCAGTATATCGGTGTGAGTGAGAGCCGTGACCAACTGCTCAATATCGAGAATATCAACGCTTCCAATTATGATGATACCGTCTGGGGAGATGAGGGTTCAAATCGTATCGATGCATTAAACGGTGATGATTGGATAGACGGTCGTGCCGGAGATGATACGATTTTGGGCGGTGCAGGTAGTGATACCCTTCTTGGCGGTGTTGGAAGTGACAGACTTGACGGTGGTGTCGGGGATGATAGATTTGTCGCGACAGATGCCAAAGACGGTAGTGATACCCTCATCGGCGGTGCGGATAATGATACGGCAGATTATAGTCAAATCGGTGACAATATCAGTGTAGTACTAAACGGCGATACACCGATAACCCTATCGATAGCAAACGGCGATAGTGATACACTACAATCAATAGAAAATATTGTCGGCGGTAGCGGAGAGGATACAATCACTGGCGATAGCGGTGTCAATACCCTAAGTGGCGGTAAGGGTGCCGATACACTCAGCGCTCAAGCGGGAGATGATACACTCTTAGGCGGTGCCGATAATGACTTACTCTTGGGCGGTGAGGGTGATGACTTTATCGACGGCGGTAGTGGTAGTGATATGGCGACTTATAAAGATGCAACATCGGGGGTGGTGGTTGATCTGCAAAAGATTGTCGCGCAAGATACCAAAGGCGGGGGTGTCGATACCCTGAGAAATGTTGAAAATATCGAAGGATCGTTACACAACGACACCCTGCGAGGAACTGATGGTGCCAATACACTCATGGGGCTCGACGGCGATGATACGATCATCGGGCTTGGCGGAAGCGATCTGATTGACGGTGGTGAGGGAATCGATACGGTCGATTTTAGCTCTGAGAGTTCCGTCTCCGTTACACTTGGTAGGGACGGTGTGCAGGGTGAAGCATCAGTCGGATCGGTTAAAGATCAGATTAGCCATATCGAAAATGTACTTGGAAGTGACAGCGGTGACGATACCATCATTGGTAACAATCTTGCCAATCAGATCGACGGTCAAAGAGGTGATGATCGCATTGACGGCAGTAGCGGTGACGATACCCTGATCGGCGGTTACGGAAATGATACCTTTGTCGCACACGATAGTGACGGAATCGACACAATCGATGGTGGAGAGGGGCGAAGAGACAGACTCGATCTCTCTGATGTGACAAAAGATGTAGCAGTCACTTTAGATGGTTCAAACAAGACAACGATTAAGATAGAGGGCAATGATGAAGATAGCATCCAAAATATCGAAGATGTGATCGGTGGTAGTGGCAATGATACGCTAAGCGGTGACGCAAACGACAACTCACTACTTGGCGGTAACGGTGCAGATAAGCTGATGGGTGCAAACGGGAATGACTATCTTGAGGGCGGTAGCGGTGATGATACGCTAAGTGGCAATAGCGGTGATGATCTGATTGTCGGTGGAGACGGTAGTGATACGGTTGACTACTCTCAAGCACTCAGTGCGGTAAAAGTCGATCTGAGTACGAGTGATAAGCAGTATATCGGTGTGAGTGAGGATTATGACACGATTATTGATGTGGAAAATATAGCGGGAAGTAATTTTGATGATACGCTAACCGGAAGTGATAGTGCCAATGTGATTGAAGGCAGAGACGGCTCTGATACGATTACCGGTAAGGGTGGAGATGATACCTTAAGAGGTGATTTGGGAGATGATACCTTTATCGCACTTAATAGTGATGGCAAAGATAGGATCTTCGGCGGTGCGGGAAGTGATACGATCGACTACTCCCAAACAGATCAGTCGGTAGAACTGACACTAAAGGGTGAGAATCAGAGTGTTGTCAAGATTGATGGTCAAGATGAAGATACCATCTTTCAGATAGAAAATGTGATAGGTTCAAAAGCGTCCGATAATATCACCGGTGATAGCGGCAGGAATACTCTCATCGGTGGTCTGGGGGATGATACGATTGATGGCGGTGCGGGAGATGATAGCTTAGAGGGTGGAGACGGTAGGGATACCCTTAGCTTTGCTTCAGCGACACACAATATCACAGTCGATCTCTCAAAAAGTACAGCGCAAAATACCGGTGAGGGAAGCGACACCATAAGTGGATTTGAGAATGTGCTCGGCTCTAAACAAAATGACACGATAGCGGGAGATAGCGGTGATAATACCCTTGACGGTAGTGACGGGATCGATACGGTAAGCTTTGCCTCTGCCGGTGCGGTTGTCGTCGATCTCTTAGCTCAACGAGCGAGCGGTGACGGTAGTGATACCCTTTTGAACTTTGAAAATATTATCGGTTCAGATCATAACGACAGTCTCAAAGGTGATGATCAAGCAAACGATATCAAAGCAGGTGCGGGTAATGATACTATTATCGCTTCTGGTGGCAGTGATACGCTTGACGGTGAAGCGGGTAACGATACGCTAGATTACAGCGCGACCGCTACCGCAATCGATCTCAATCTTGACGGAGAGAATGAGATCACCGTCGGCGGTACGGGAGATAAGATCAAAAATATTGAAAATATCATCGGTTCTAGTGCCAATGATAGCATTAGCGCAGATGCAAAAAACAACTACTTAGATGGATCACTCGGTGATGATACGCTCAAAGGTGAGGAGGGTAACGATACGCTTATCGGAGGTCAAGGAGCGGATACTCTAAGTGGAAACAGCGGAGATGATATCATCGACGGCGGAGAGGGTATCGATACGGTTGATTACTCTACTTCCGTTGCTTCTGTAACGGTTGATCTGGCACAAACTTCGTCACAAAATATCGGTTTGAGTGAGGGAAGTGATACTATCACAAATATGGAGAATATCATCGGATCAACCAAAGGCGACACTCTCAAAGGTGACACTAGTACTAACCTCATAGAAGCCGGAAGCGGAGATGATACCCTCCTTTACAGCGGTGGAAACGATACCCTTGACGGTGGATTTGATAGCGATACAGTCGATTACACAAGCTTTGGAAATAGTATCTCCGTCACCCTTGAGGGAGCAAATGACGCAACCGTCAGCGGAGCGGGAGATACCCTTAGAAATATCGAAAATATCATCGCAACCTCTCAAGATGATACTCTAAGAGGAGATGATAAAAACAATATCCTTGACGGACAAGCGGGTAACGATACCGTTGAGGGTGGCTTGGGAGATGACACGCTGATTGGTGGAACAGGCAACGATACCGTGAGCTTCGAACATGCCCAGAGTGATATCAAAGTCGATCTCAAACAGACAAATGCTCAAAACACCGGTGAGGGAAGTGATAAGATATCCGGATTTGAAAATGTACTAGGTTCCTCTCATAACGATACCATCTCCGGTAATAGCGGAGATAATATTCTTGATGGTGGAGAGGGTACAGATACGATTGATTACAGCGCCGCATCGGCAGTGAATGTTGATCTCTCAAATGAGAGTGCAACCGGAGAGGGAAGCGATACCCTTAAAAACTTTGAAAATATCATCGGATCAAACAGTAGAGATACCCTTAAAGGTAATGATACCGACAACAAGATAGATGCGGGCGACGGAGACGATCTACTCATCGCAACTAAAGGGAACGATATCTATGACGGTGCAGGCGGAAAAGATACCCTAGACTACTCAGCTGAGAGCGGTAATATCTCTGTGACACTTGATGGACAAAATAGTGTATCAGTCACCACTCCAAACTACAGCGATACCATCAAAAATATCGAAAATATCACAGGTGGAAGCGGTGATGATACGATCATCGGTGATAGTCAAGATAACACCTTTGTCGGAAACGACGGAAAAGATATCCTCAAAGGTCAAGACGGTAATGACCAAATCGAGGGTGGAAAAGGTGACGATACCCTCAGTGGCAACGGTGGAGATGATGTGATCATCGGCGGTGACGGGGTTGATACGGTTGATTACTCCGCTTCGATGAGTAGTGTAAATGTCGATTTGAGTGTTACAACGCAGCAGGATATTGGTGTAACCGAGGGGAAAGATACTATATCCGGTGTGGAGAATATCATCGGTTCGGGACTCAATGATACGCTCAAAGGAAATAGTGAGTCAAACCGCATCGAAGCGGGACGCGGTGACGATAAGATCATCGCTACGCCTGTAAGCGGTAAAGCAGATCACTATGACGGCGGTGATGATAGCGATACGATTGATTACTCAAGTTTTGGCGGTACGATAGATGTTACACTTGATGGAGCAAATGAAGTCAATGTTGTCGGTACGGATGATACCCTAAAAAATATCGAAAATATTATCGGTACCGATCAAAATGATACCCTTATCGGTGATGATCAAGCCAATATACTTGAAGGAAAAGGGGGAGATGACACGATCGAGGGCGGTCTCGGTGATGATATCTTAAAAGGTGGAACAGGTAGCGATACTATTAGCTTTGAGCATGCAAACAACGGTATCGAACTCTCTCTCAAAAAGAGTACGCAAGATACCAAAATGGGAACCGATACGATATCAGGCTTTGAGAATGTCAGCGGTTCGGACTATGACGATACCATCGAGGGGGATAGCGGTGACAATGTGCTTGATGGTCGAGGCGGTAGAGATACCGTTAGCTTTTTGGGTGCACTTAGCGGTGTGGTTGCGAGTCTCTTTACAAAAAAGGCAAGCGGTGACGGTGATGATACACTCAACAACTTTGAAAACTTAACCGGATCAACCTACAACGATACACTCACAGGTGATGAGGGTGCCAATACCATCAAAGGTGACAAAGGAAACGATGTTATAGACGGTGGTGCAGGAGCCGATAATCTCCAAGGTGGAGAGGGAAGTGATACCTTTGTCGGTAGCGCATTTAGCGGTGATGTGATCGACGGCGGTGCCGGTAGCGGTGATATGATCGACTACTCTCAACTCTCCGGTAATATTGAGCTTGATCTGGATGGTTCAACGAGTGTGGATGTGAAGCTTGACGGTACGGTAGATCATACGATTGCCAATATCGAGCGAGTGACCGGCGGAAGCGGTGATGATACCATCAGCGGTGATGATGCGAAAAATATTCTTGTCGGCGGTGCGGGTCAAGATACATTAAAAGGTGAGATCGGTGAAGATACCCTCTACGGTGGAGATGATAACGACTTTCTCAGCGGTGATAGCGGTGCTGATCTGCTCTACGGTGAAGCGGGAGATGATCTGATCCGCGGTGGCGGTGATGATGATCAACTCTACGGCGGTGCGGGTAACGATATTCTCAAAGGTGAAGATGGAAATGATACGATCCGAGGTAACGAGGGTGATGATACGCTCAGTGGCGGGCGAGGCGATGATATCCTCTACGGCGGTGATGAGAACGGAGATAGTGGCAGTGATACGGTGGACTATTCAGAGGCGCTCAAATCAGTCACGGCGGATCTGAGTCAAAACAAAGCTTCTAGTGATGATCAGGGGCAAGATCAGCTATACGGTATCGAAAACCTCATCGGATCGAATACTGAAAACGATACCCTCACCGGTGATGACAATGCCAACATCCTTGAGGGTCGTGGCGGTGATGATGTGATTAGCGGTGGCAAAGGTGCCGATACGATCAAGGGTGGAAACGGTGCGGATCAGCTTCACGGCGGTGAAGATAGTGACTTAATCCAAGGTGAAGCGGGTAGTGACACCATCTGGGGAGATGACGGCGATGATACCTTAGAGGGTGGAAGCGGTGATGATCTCTTTAAGGCGACCTCCGTAACCGACGGTACAGATGCGATCGACGGTGGAGAGGGAAGTGACAGGGTGGATTATTCCGTCATAGACAATACCCACGCACTAGAGGTTGATCTATCGACTGCCAACCCTATCAAAATCGATGGAAGCGATAGTGACAGCTTAACTAGTATTGAAAATATCATAGCGACTCAAGGTAACGATACAATTAGGGGTAACAGTGAAGCCAATATCCTCGATGCCCAAGCGGGAGACGATACTGTTGAGGGTGGACTCGGTGACGATACGCTCATCGGTGGAACCGGAACCGATACACTCAGTTTTGAACATGCAGAGGGTGATATCACAGTCAATCTCAAAGATAGCGATGCGCAAAATACAGGCGAGGGAAGCGATACGATCAGCGGATTTGAGAATGTGCTTGGTTCTGCCCATAACGATACGATCGAAGGGGATAGCGGGGATAATACTCTTGACGGTGCAGATGGAGTTGATACCGTAAGTTATGCGAACGCACAAAACGGTGTGAGTGTTGATCTTGCCAATAGCAGTGCGACGGGTGATGGTAGCGATACGATCAATAACTTTGAAAATATCATCGGATCGGCGAATGTCGATACCCTCATCGGTGATGCCAATGCCAATAAGATCGAAGCGGGAGATGCAAACGATACCCTTACCGGTGCAGGCGGTGCCGACACACTATATGGTGGGAAGGGTGATGATCTCTTTATCCAAACTGACGGCACAACAAAAGATGACATTCTTGACGGCGGTGAGGGTATCGATACGGCGGATTATCATGATAGTACGACGGCGATCAATGTAACCCTTGACGGGGCAAATAGTGTCAGTGTCAGCGGTGATCACACCATCAAAAATATCGAAAATATCATCGGTGGTACGGTAGCGGATACGATTACGGGTGATGCACTCGATAATAGCATCGTCGCAAATGCGGGTGCGGATATCCTCGACGGTCAAGCGGGTGATGACAAGATCGAGGGTGGTGCCGGAGCCGATACGATTCACGGTGGCGACGGTGTCGATATCCTTGAGGGTAACGCCGATGATGATATCCTTTACGGTGAAGCAGGGAATGATACGATTCACGGTGGATCGGGAGATGATCGGATCGAGACGGGTGAGGGTGAAAACTACGCCTACGGTGATGCTGGAGACGATACGCTCGTGGGCGGTAAAGGTATCGATAGACTCTACGGTGGAGATGATACCGATACGGTGGACTATTCGCAAGAGTCCTCAAGCGTGAGCGCAAACCTCAAAGCGGGAACGGCAAGTGGCGGTAGTATCGGAAACGACTTTTTGTACGAGATCGAAAATATCACCGGTGGAAGTAATGCCGATACCCTCACGGGTAACGATAGTACCAATACGCTTGTCGGAAATGCGGGTGATGATCTACTAGAAGCAGGAAAAGGCGACGATAGCGTTGCAGGTGGTACGGGAGATGATACGATCATCGCCGGTCGTGGTAATGATGTGATCGTCGGCGGTGACGGCATCGATACGATCGACTACTCCAATGAGACGACACACGGCATCACGGTTGATTTGACTAAGACAACGGCACAAACGATCAATGCAGAATATGGAGATGATACTATCTCTGAAGTGGAGAATATTATCGGTTCCGATTTGGCTGATACGATTACGGGTGACGATGCGAAAAATATCCTTGAAGGTAAAGGTGATGCCGATATCCTCAGCGGTGGGGCAAATGATGATACCCTCATCGGTGGTCTGGGAGACGATACGCTCATCGGCGGAAGCGGAAATGACAACCTCCAAGGAGGAGGGGGTTCCGATACGATCGACTATACCGCGCAAAATGCGCAAATTACGGCGGATCTAAAGCAAGGAAGCGTCGATATCGAGGGTGGTGAGAGAGATACGCTTAGCAGTGTCGAAAACTATCTCGGCGGTTCAGGCAGTGATACAGTCATCGGTAATATCTCAAACAACACTATCGAGGGTAATGGAGGCGATGATACGCTGAGTGGTTTGGAAGGGGATGATATCCTTCGAGGCGGTGCGGGTGATGATCTGCTAAACGGCGGACTCGGAGCAGATACGCTTGACGGTGGAGCGGATAACAACACTGCTACCTATAAAGGATATAGCTTTGGTGTGACGGCGGATATCAGCTCTGCAACCGGAACGGCGACCGATACGCAAGGTACCAAAGATACACTCATCAATATCGATAACCTCATCGGATCTGATAATGATGATAAGTTTATCGGAAATGACAATGCTAATACCTTAAGCGGTATGGGTGGTAATGATACCCTCATCGGCGGTAAGGGTGTTGATCGACTCCTTGGCGGTGCGGGTAGCGATACGGTGGATTTTTCCGTGTCTGATAACGGTATCGTCGTTGATCTAAGCAAAACCCAAACAGATGGGGATGATACAACCTATCGTGTGGAAAATGACGGATATGGGAACAAAGAGTTTATCGACGGGATTGAAAATATCACCGGAACCTCATTTAAAGACACGATAACCGGTGATAATGCGGATAACACAATCATCGGCGGCGGTGATGATGATATCTTGATAGGACTCGGCGGTACCGATACACTGCTCGGCGGTGACGGTAACGATACCTTCTCAGGAGGTACGGGAAGCAATGTGATTGACGGTGGTGCCGGTGATCACAATACGCTTGACTATACCCAATCTTCAGTGGGGATCAATGCCGATCTCTCGCAGGGTGCCGTCGGTGAAGGTACGGTGATTGGAGAGGGTAAAGATAGTGTCACACATATCCAAGATATCCTCGGTTCCGCTTCTGATGATACGATCATCGGTGACGACGGTGTCAATACCCTCAAAGGAAACAGTGGTAACGATACCCTTCGAGGCGGTGGAGCTGCCGATATCTTGATGGGTGAAGCGGGAGATGACTATCTTCAAGGCGGACTTGACGGCGACACACTCTACGGCGGTGACGATACGGCTGATAGCGGAAGTGACTGGGCGGATTATAGCTACCAAAACAGCCAAGCAATCAATGCCGATCTCTCACAATCCAAAGTAGAAGATAGATCTGACGCGAACAAAGCTGACACCCTAAGCGGGATTGAGAATATCAAAGCGACCGATCTGGATGATATCCTCAAGGGTGATGACGGCGTCAATACGATCCTAGCCGGCAAAGGAAACGATACCATCATCTCAACCAAAGGGGCGGATGAGATCGACGGTGAGGCTGGTAGCCAAGATACGCTAACATTTGCGGGAGCAACGCAGAGTGTGAATGTGGATCTGAGTCTTCAAAAGGCGACAAATGATGGCTTTGGAGCAGAGGATGTTATTAGAAATATCGAGGTGATTATCGGCTCTGATCAATCTGATACAATCTACGGTGATTCGGGGGCAAACACTCTTTATGGAGGAGCTGAAGCGGATACCCTCAAGGGTAATGACGGTAATGACCTCCTCTCAGGTGATGCTGGAGCAGATACGCTTTATGGAAATGAGGGTGATGATACCCTTCAAGGAGGCAGTGAAAATGATTTTCTTGATGGCGGTATCGGTAGTGATACGATCGATGGTGGAAGCGGTGATGATACCATCAAAACCGGACTCGGTGACGATAGTGTAATCGGAGGGGATGGAAGTGATACGCTTGATTATAGCGATAGAACGGTAGGCATCGCTGCAACACTTAGTGACGGTGGTACAAATTTTGGTACGATTAGTTCAAGTGATGGTACAGATGTATTAGATGATCATATCGAAACAATAATCGGAACCAATAAGACAGATGTGCTTAAAGGTTTTGACGGTGCGGATAACGGAGGTGACTTTAAGGATACCCTGCTTGGAGGCGGTGCAAACGATACCATTTGGGGTGGAATCGGTGATGACCTCATTGACGGTGGAGATGCTAATGATATCCTCAAAGGTCAGGCGGGTAACGATACTATCAAAGGTGGTGCCGGTGTCGATACGATCTCTTTTAGTGAGCTTGACAGCGCTAAGAGCATTAATGTCTCTTTAGCGGATAATACCGTTACAAGTGATGGATACGGTGGTACAGATCTGTTAGAGTCGATAGAGAATGTGGATGGTTCACAGGGGAATGATACGATTAAGGGCTCAAGTGATTATAACTATCTACAAGGTAATGATGGAGATGATACCTTTTTAGTTACAGCCGGTAATGATTCACTGATAGGCGACGGTGGTAGTGATACTGTCTCTTATGAGGAATATACGACAGATATTATTGTTGATCTTTCAGTCTCAAAACCATCAACTGATGGTGTACTTTTTGACTCGATAGAAAATGCGACCGGTGGTAGCGGTAATGATACCGTGATAGGCGATAGTGTTGCAAATAGGCTTATAGGCGGTAGTGGTAACGATATACTAACCGGATTAGATGGAGTTGATAGTTATGACGGCGGTGACGGTACAAATGATAGGATAGATTTTAAGGATGCTACTCAGAGTGTTGTGGTTAATCTCAATGGAGACAATAGTTCAGGAAATGAGAAGATACAAGACGACGGTTACGGTAACAAGGAAACAGATGTTGTAAATATCGAAGATATAGGCGGTAGCGATAACTACGGTGATACATTAAGTGGTGATGATGACACGAATACTATCTACGGTTACGGCGGTAATGATATGCTACATGGAAATGGTGGAGATGATAGTTTAGAAGGCGGCACGGGAGCCGATACTCTCTACGGTGATGCCGGCAATGATACCCTCAGCGGCGGTGACAGCTCCGATACACTCTACGGCGGTGCCGGGGTTGATAGCTATGACGGTGGAAATGATGTCGATACGATTAGCTTTGATTTGGCGGATGTAACAAACGGTGTCTTTATCGATTTGGGTGCCGATAACAGCGCCGGAAATGAGAAGATAAAAGATGATGGATACGGCAATACGGAGACAGCGGTAACAGCGATAGAGAATATTATCGGTAGTAAAAATAGTGATACGATCAAAGGTGATGATGGAGATAATACCATTGCAGGACTTGGGGGAGATGATACGATCTACCTCAGTGACGGCGTAGATAGTATGGATGCCGGTGAAGGCGGGGAGAGTGTCGGAGATTGGTTGGCTACCGGCGATGTGAATATCGGTGGTAGTTATTCAGATAGATTTGTACTCAATTCAAGTAAAAATACATCTAACTTTGAAAACTTTTTAGGAAATGATAGCAGTGAGTATCTTCACGGAACAGAGGATAATAATATTTTTGTGATGGAAGGTGGCAATGATCGCGTCTATGGTAACAAAGGTGATGATCTTTATGATTTAGGTAGCGGAAATGATGTGGTAGATGCTACTTTAGGAAGTGATACGATTGTCGGTGGTGATGGAGTCGATCAGTTAAACTATCGTTGGTACTCAAACTCTAGCAATGTAAAGATCATTCTCTCCGATTTTGCAGGGTTTACCAAAGAGACAACCGATTTAGATATCGCACATATTCACTCTTTGTCGGATGGGAAATACACCTTTTTTCAGGTAACAGAGGGCGGTCGAACGGATTATATCTATCAAAAATCTGACGGTACGGCTGATATAGAGAATTTTACGCTTAGTTCCTCAAACGATACGATTGTAGCAGATGGCAATGATAACTATATCTATGGTGCTGAAGGTGCTGATACGATCTACGGTATGGGTGGAAATGATAGACTCTACGGTGCTCAAGGTGACGATACCATCCACGGCGGTGACGGAACGGACTCACTTTATGGTGGAGAGAATGATGACATCCTCTACGGTGATGCCGGAAATGACTATATCTCAGCCGGTGATAATGATGATACCCTCTACGGTGGATCAGGTGACGATACCCTACATGGAGATAACGGTGATGATGTGATCTTCTCTGAAGATGGAGTCGATACCGTTGACGGTGGTAGCGAGGATAGTAGTGCCGCATCTGGGGATTGGATCAACTACTCCTTAGCAACAGAGGATGTTTCAGTTGATTTTAGTCAAACTGATACTAATGTCACCAATGACGGTTTTGGAAATAGTGAGAGTATTGTCAATGTAGAGAATATCCAAGGCTCAAGCCACAACGATACCCTTTACGGTGATAGTGTGGATAATACCATCATGGGAGGTAGTGGTAATGATAGCATCCGTGGTGGCGGCGGTCAAGACTATCTCGACGGTGAAGGGGGTATCGATACGCTGGATCTTAGTGATCTTAGCGGTGTAAGAGTCGATTTTGATAAAAATAGTGCAATTGTCAATAGCAATAACGATACAAGTGTCGTGAAAAATTTTGAGAATATTATCGCTACTAGCGGTGACGATACCATTTTAGCCAATGATTTGGCAAACAGTATCGTCGGCGGTGATGGGAATGATACCATTTACGGTTTGGGTGGTAATGACACGCTGATCGTCTCAAGCGGTACCAATACCCTTGAGGGTGGTGACGGTGATGATGTGATCACCGGAGGTAGTGATGCGGATACGGTTCAGTATCTGGGTGCAAGTAGCAGTGTAACGGTCGATCTCTCAAAAAGTGATGCGCAAGATACAGGCGGTGCCGGAACAGATACTATCACAAATGTAGAAAATCTCACCGGTTCAACGCATGATGATACTTTAACAGGTACAAGCGGTGCGAATACGATCAAGGGTGATAGCGGTGATGATGAACTTTACGGACTTGATGGTAACGATGAGCTGATAGGCGGAGCCGGTTCGGATCACTTTGTACTTGAAGCGGGTGATGATGTGATGGACGGTGGTGACGGTAGTGATACGATTGATCTAAGTAGCGCAGGTAGTGCTATCGATGTTGCACTCGATGGTGCCAATGAAGTATCACTAAGCTATAACGGTAACGATACCATTAAAAATATCGAAAATATCATCGCTACCTCCGATGCCGATACACTCAGAGGTGATGCGCAAAACAACAGCTTTTATGCCGGTGGGGGTGATGATACCCTCTTTGGTGGTGCGGGTGATGATAGGCTTGATGGCGGTGACGGTACCGATGTGGTCGATTATAGCGGTGTGAGCGGTAACGGTGTGAGTGTCAATTTGAGATCAGGTAATGCAACCGGTGAGGGAAGCGATACGCTTGTAGCGATCGAAAATATCATCGGTACAAACCAAGATGATGTGATCGAGGGAAGTAGCGCGAGTAACACCCTACAAGCCGGCGACGGAAACGATACACTCACCTTTAACGGCGCATCCAATAGTGTGAGCATCGATGCAAAAGGTGGAACATCTACCGGTGACGGCAATGATAGTTTTAGCGGATTTGAGACGATTATCGGTTCACAAAACGGGGATAGCTTTACCGGAGGAGTAAGTGGCTTGGTACTTGACGGTAACAGTGGAGATGATAGCATCGACTATAACGGTGAGTCAGCACTTAATGTTACGATGAACGGTGCCACCTCAACAGTGAGTAATGATTCTGCAACTGATACGCTTCAATCGATAGAGAATTATCAGTTAAGTGGTAATGATGATAGTGTGACAATTGATTCGGCGAGTACGGCTACCAATATTAGTTCTATCGATGCACTAGGTGGAAATGATTCGCTACACTTTGCTTCGACAACAGACGGTGAGACCCTTGATCTAAGCAGTAAGCTTAGTAACTTTGAGTCGGTCGTACTTGACGGATCGGCAAAACTGAATGTGAATGTCAGTGGCAGTGCAAACAGTATGGATATCACCGGAAATAGCGCCGATAATATCATCACTATCGATAGTGATATGGGAACGATCGACGGCGGAAACGGCAACGATACTCTCGTCGTAGGAGCTGATTTGGCGCTGGAGAATATCACGCTCACAAGTATCGAGAAGATTCAGAGCGATAAAAATTTGACGATGAGTAGTAGCCAGTTGCATAACCAAACCCTCTCGCTTGTGGGTAACGGATCGGTGCGGTTCAATGCCGGAAGTGCAGGTAATAACAACTATGCCAATGTTTCTGCTTCACTTGCGGGTGGATTGGTGATGGTAGTTGCCGCAAGCCTTAGCTTTGCAAGTAGTGATCATTTGGGTGGCGTAAACAGAGTGGAGATACAAAGCGGTAAAAACTTTACGATCGACGCTTCAGAGCTTGACGGTAAAACGCTTGTAATTGACACGACGGGGGATATCGTCATCAACAATATCAACAACCAAGATCTCTCCAATCTAAAATTTACAGGCGGTGGAAATGTCACCTTCAATATCGCCGACGGCGGTGCGACACTCGATGCTAGTGGTATCGATATGAGTGGATTTAGCGGTAGTGTGACGATCAATGACGGTAGTGACAATGACAGCATCACGGGAAGTAGCGCAGGTGACACGATCGCAGTTGACGGCGGAAGTGATGCGATTAGCGGTAGTAGTGGAGATGATACTATCACACTTGATAGTAAACCAAGCTCTATTGACGGCGGTGACGGAACGGATAAAGTGGTGGTCAATAGCAGTATGGATTTGAGTGATATTACGATAAGCAATGTAGAGTCTTTTGAGATTGCAAGTGGTGCAACGGCAACTTTTAATGATACGCAGGTTGATACAAAGAGTGTCAGTGGAGATGGAAGTGTTGAGGTAGTGATCGATAACGATAATGTAGATCTATCCAATATTACGACAACCGGTTCAGATAATAAGGCGATCTTTAATGCTTCTCATACGATGAGTAGCGGATCATTCGGCAGTATCGATGATATCGAGATTAACAGCGGTGCGAAGCTGACAGTAACAGATACTATTTTAGGCACTAAAAATGCAAGCGGTGCCGGAGATATCACGGTGCAAATCTTTGGAGATAGTGCAGTAGATTTTGGTTCAACACTGAGTCTTGATGGGACGGAGCGATTAGAGTTTAGAGCTAATAGTAATTTTACGGGAACTTTTAGCGGTGTGGATGAGATACAAGTTTACAGTTCTAAGCGCTTGACGGTGAGTGATGATGTCGCAAGTGGTCACGACATCACCGGCGGGGGTAGTACTACAGTGGTGGTTGATAGTGATTCGAGTAGTGATTTTGCAAATATCCAAACAACCGGCACCAATATCGCGCAATTTAGTGCGACAAATACCTTTAGCGGATCGTTATCTAGCTTTAAGAGCATCGATATCACAAGTGGTGAACTCACGATTAGTGATGATATCCTAAAAGGGTTGCAAAGTGGAGGCTCCATTAAAGGGGATGGAAAAATCAAGGTTACAATCGATAGCGATAGCGATTACGATTTAGGTCTCATTACTGTGGGTGCCAGCGATGAGAGTGTGGAGTTCACAGGCGACTCAACCTTTACGGGAAGTTTCGGAAATACCGGTAACATCACGGTTGATAACGGTGTAACACTCTCTATGGATGCTTCGCTGGTACCGGATCAAGGTATCACCAATAACGGTACAGTCTCTATCAGTAACCTCGATGGAACGCCAAGCGCTAATCTAGGCAATATTTCCGGAGGAAGTGTAGATGCGACGAGTGACGGTGATGTGACATTTACAGGCAATTTAGGTAGTGCTAGCGTACATGTTACAAGTGGAACATTTACGGCTGATGCCTCTATTGTGAGTGGTCAAACGATGGATGGAAGCGGAACGATTAGTGTGACAAATCTCGATGCTAAAACAGATGCCGACTTTAGCACTATCGATAGTGCGACGACGCTGAATGTGGATTGGTCTGGAGATGGAACCTATAGTGGTAATCTTACCGGTGTTGATCAGCTCACCGTATCGAGTGGGGCGATGAGTGTGAATGACTCAATCTTAGGTACAACAAGTGTGAACGGTAGCGGTAACTTGACAGTTTCTACAGATGATCACGATAGTGACCTTAGCAATGTGAATATCAGTGGGGTATTAACGATTAATGATACAACTTCTGATGATACCATTACCGGATCTGCAAATGCAGATATTGTCAATGTTTCAGATGGAAATGATACCATAAATCTAGGTGATGGTGATGATACGGTAGTACTGGATTTTAGTAATGTGAGTACTATCGATGGAGAGGGCGGAAGTAATACAACAAAGCTTACGGGTTCAGTAACAGCAGATGATAATGATTTTGACGGTGCGCAGAATGTAACAAACATCGATACACTCGATCTAACGGGACTTACGATCGATGGAGCGGATGATAAGGAGTTGATTATCACCTCCGATATGATCAAAAATTGGGATAACGGTGATGATAAAATTACGCTCAAAATCAATGCGGATCAGGCGGAGAATATTCAAGTCACAGCTGATAGTGATCAAGATAGCAGTGATGACAGTTCAACCGTACATGATAGTGTAACTGATAATACCACCTATACCTTTAGCGACGGAACGGAGCTGATCGTGGATGTAGTCTGATTCTATCGAGAGGTGTGATATAATGATCATCCGAAAGGATTGATATGCTAAGTACTGAAAAAAATAGAATCTACGGCAAAACAAGAGAGCTAGATATCGATGAACTAAAAGAGGCTTTCGAAAATGAGAGAGCCTCTTTTATCTCGATCGCCTTACTTTTCGGTAGTCGTGCTATCAATAAGGCGCATAGTAAAAGTGATTATGATTTTGCCCTGTTAATGCAAAAAACCGGCGATGAACCGTGGGGAGTGAAGGCAAAGGCGTATCATATCGTCGGTGCGTTGCTTGGATTGGATGATTGTGATATTGATATTGTAGATTTGGCAAATGCTGATGAGATTATTCTTGATAGCATCAAAGAGGGGTATGTGGTGTTAAAAGGGGATAGTGATGAAGTTTCAAGACTACTTGGCTAAAACGGTTGAGATAGCTGATGAGGAGAAGGCAATCTTGGATGAGTTGTCATCTCGAGAAGTTTTAAACAAGATTGAGTTTAGAGCGGCGAAGAGTTCACTGCAAACACTCATCGAAAATGCCATAGGCAAAGCGAAAAAGATACTCAAACACTACAACTGTCCGATAACACCCTCACGAAGCAAAGATGCTATTTTTTTTATGTATGAGATGGGATTAATTGATGATGAGAGATTTGAGGCTTTAAATTCGGCGATCGGCTTTCGAAACAGCATGATACATGACTATATGAAGTTTGACAAAAAGATTTTGGTGGAGATAGTCAAAGAGCAAAAGTATCTTGAGATCTATCGCTTTTTGATTGAAACACCAAACTATACCGAAACGATGAAAAAAAGGATAGAGAGTTTTAGTATTTAAAAGTACTTGATAAACTGGCATAAATATTGCTTCTTTTGTATTATGAGCATCTAGGGTTATTAGAGGAACCCTTGATAACAGAAGGAGCTTTCATTGTCCATAGAAGTGTCTGAGCATTTTCAAGTTGCGCTTGAGGCGCATAAAAAGGGCGATCTGGTGGTCGCAAAGGCGATCTATAGTGAGATTTTAAATGAAGATCATACACATTTGCACGCATTAGCCAATTTGGCGCTGATCTACTCCAAAGAGCACCGTTTTACCCAAGCGATCGATCTCTTAAAACGAGGGATAGCGATCGCAAAAACGAATCCGATACTCTATAATCAGCTAGGGATCATCTATGAACGGATCGGTAAGATCGATAGTGCTTTGGAGGTGTACAAGCAGGCGATCAGAGTCGATCCCGATTTTATTCAAGCCTACAACAATATCGGTGCGGTGATGTACCGTCAAAAACGCTACCGTGAGGCGGTGGAGATTTTTGCACTCTCACTCAAGCAGGATCCGAGTGTTGTCTCGACCTATGTCAATATCGGTGCGGCGTGTCACCGTGCGGGGCGTTATGCGGAGGGGATCGGCTACCTCAAACGCGCGATTGAGATGAATCCAAACAATAGCGGTGCATACGGCAATCTAGGAAATATCTACAACAAAACCAAAGCGTACGATCTCGCACTCCAAGCGCACCTCAAAGCGCTAGAGCTTGATCCTCACAGCGCTTCCAACCATGCCAATATCGGGATCACTTACAAAAACTTAGCGCAGTATGAGCAGGCGAAAGAGGCACTTCAAAAGGCGATCGCAATCGATCCGAACTTTATCAATGCCCACTTTGATCTGGCGACGACTTACCTGATTTTGGGTGAGTATGAGGCGGGGTTTAGGGAGTATGAGTGGCGTCTGAAAAAGGAGGAGATGCGACCGATCTTGCACAATTTAGGCGATATTGTCTCCAAACCGCGCTTTAGTCTTGATCTGCCGACAGAGGGGAAAACGCTCCTGCTTTGGTCGGAGCAGGGGTATGGCGATATGATTCAGTTTGCACGATTTGCCAAAGAGCTTAAAAGTCGCTTTCCCAAACTCACCATCAAGGTTGAGGTGCGTGAAGCGTTGAGGGAGCTTTTTGCGGATCAGAACTATTTTGATGCGGTGATTGTGAGAGGTGAAGATGTGGGGTCGTTTGACTATCAGCTTCCATTGATGAGTTTGGCGCATCTGTTTGGAACTAGCGTTGAGATGATCCCGACCGCCCCCTATCTTACACTTCGTAAAAGAGATAAGTTTTTTATCAAAAAGCCGAAAAAAAAACTCAAGATCGGTGTCGCGTGGCGTGCGAGTGTGACGAGTGAGAGTTATGAGGGGCGGGTGTTTGATCTCAAATATTTTGAGCCCTTGATGTGTGATAAATCGCTGAGACTCTACTCCTTTCAAGTGGGTGACAGCGGGGAGATCAAAGCCTATAAGCAGAAGGATATCATCGATCTTGAACCGCGACTGAGTGATTTCAAGCAGAGTGCTTTGGCGATGCGGGAGATGGATCTCATCATCACCTCCGATACCTCCGTGGCACATTTGGCGGGGGCACTGAGGAAACGATGCTTTGTGATGCTTCAAAGAGATGCCGAGTGGCGTTGGGGCTTGGATGAGGAGCAGACGCCGTGGTATCCAAATACAAAGATGATTCGCCAAAGAGAGCAGGGGGATTGGGAGAGCGCTTTTGAAAAGTTAATGAGGGAGATTGAGGAGTTGAAAAAGAGATGACAGCACCGATTGGTAAAATAGCGACACAGAGCCTATTAGAGGCGTATGAGGCGATCTTGGCGTTTCATTTTGGCGAGGTGAATCGCAGTACGATTGCGCGTTTGTCTCCAAAGGCACTTGAGAAGTTGGATGTGAGTGCTATTAAGGTGATCTCTCGTGAGATGGGTCTCAAAACACGATCGAAAAAGATAGCTCTCTCCAAGCTTGATAGACACCAATTTCCGGTAATAGCACTGCGTGAGGATACCAAAGAGGCGGTGATGGTATTGGGAATTGAGGGGAGTATGGCAAAGATTCGCCGATCCAAAGAGTCAAAGATCGAGAGTCTGCCTCTCTCTTCACTCAAACGCTTTGAGCGGGTGATCTTCGTCATAAAGCCGGATAAAGAGATAGCGCACCTTGAGATTGGAGACAAAAAAGATAAATCGTGGTTTTATGAACCGCTCAAGAAGGAGTACAGGAGCTATATTGAGATTGGGCTATTGACTATGTTTATCAATCTTTTCGGTTTGGCGTTGCCACTCTTTACGATGAATGTCTATAATCGTGTGATCCCAAACTTTGCCATCGAGTCATTGGCGGTGTTGGCGTTTGGTGTGGGGCTTATCCTCATCTTTGATGTGGTGCTCAAGAGTGCACGGATGAAGGTGCTTGAGAGAGTGACGCACAAGCTGGCGAACTACTTTGAGGAGGAGCTCTTTAAAAAGACGCTTTCGATTCAGAGTGAGCACGACCACTACTTGGTGGGAACGAAGATCAATCTCTTTAAAGAGTTGGCGATGGTCAAGGACTTTTTTGCGACCAAATCGGTAGCGCTTTTAGATCTGCCCTTTTTCTTTATTGCGACGGCGGTGATTGCGATCATCTCTCCGGTGATGGCGTTGGTTCCGCTTGTGGCGGGGGCGCTTCTGTTTGGTGTGAATTTTGTGATGCAGTATCCGATCTCTCGCCTTCACAAAGAGCACTTTAAAGGATCGCAGAGCAAGCAGGCGTATCTCGTGGAGCAGTTGCACGGTCAAGATGCGATCAAGCTTGCCAATGCCCTGCCCAAGCGATCGGCAAAGTGGGGGCGAATGGTCGATTTTTACAATCAAATTAGCAGCAAGATGCAGATGATGAGTGCTTCGACCTCCTTTGTCTCCTATACCATTTTGCAATCGGTGTCACTGGTGAGCGTGGTGGTGGGTGTCTTTGTGATCCACAGCGGGGCGCTTTCGGTGGGTGGGTTGATCGCCATTACGATCCTTTCGGCGAGGGCGATGGTGCCGATCATGGCACTCTCTAGCTCGATGATTCGGTTTAAGCAAATCAAAGAGGCACTTGATTCGCTCAACAACTACTGGCATCTGCCGAGTGAGACGCAGAAGCATATCGAGATGGGTGTAGGGCGTGTCAAAGGGGATGTCGCGTTTGAAAATGTTTCGTTTGCCTACCCCAATACAAAATATCCGGCGATCTCCGATGTGAGCTTTTCGATCAAGGCGGGTGAGCGGGTGGCGATCATCGGACAGACAGGCGCGGGAAAATCGACACTCCAAAAGCTACTCACCGGTATTATCAAGCCCCAAAGTGGAAATATCTATCTTGATAATCACAATATCGCGACACTTCACCCGGTGGAGCTTCGTGAAAATATCGCCCTGATGCCTCAAGAGCCCTATATCTTCTCCGGTACGCTCAAGGAGAATCTGGAGCTGGGCGAAGCGATCTCCAAAGCGAAAATGGGGGAGATCTTGGAGCGAAGCGGTCTTATCGATCTAGTTAAAAAGGTCGGTGGTGCGGAGGATTTTGAGGTAGGAGAGCGGGGATCGCACCTCTCAGTCGGACAGCGACATCTTGTGGCACTGGCGAGAGCCTTGATGAGTGATGCGCCGGTGTTGATCCTCGATGAGCCGACAACCGGCTTGGATGTGGGACTGGAGCGACAACTGGTCAAAGAGCTTGGGCGAAGTTTAGAGGATAAGACGCTGATCTTGATCACGCATCGTTTCGCGGCGCTTGATCTGGTAGATCGGGTGATCCTCCTCAATAACGGTCGGGTTGTGGCGGATGACACCAAAGAGAAGGTGTTGGCGATGCTGCAAGGGAGTCTCTCATGAGAGAGGAGAGCGGTTGGAATCATCGATTGGTGACAGTACCGATCATGGCGATGGTGACGGCGTTTATCGTCTGGGCAAGTGTGAGTGAAGTGGATGAGATGGTGCGCGGTCAAGGGCGCGTGATCCCCTCTTCGCAAACCAAAATAATTCAGCATCTTGAGGGTGGAATCATCGAAAAGATCTATGTCAAAGAGGGGCAGCGGGTCAAAAAGGGTGATCCGCTCTATCGTCT
>JALVVN010000007.1:0-29234 GCA_027023405.1 Campylobacterales bacterium | reverse complement strand
GGGAGGAGCGAAAGATTGTGGTTTCGGTGGTGGACGGGATCGTCAAAAAGCTCTATTTTCACACCATCGGTGGTGTAGTGAAACCCGGCGATCGTATCGCGGAGATCACTCCCATCGATGATAAATTGATTATTGAAGCGAAGATTAAGAGTCGTGATCGTGGGCAAGTGATAGAGGGACAAAAGGTTTCGATTGCTATCACCGCTTACAGCTACACGAAGTATGGTTTTTTAGAGGGGAAACTGCTCTCAATCTCACCCGATAGCTTTATCGATAAAAATGGAAGAAGTTACTATCAGGTACGGGTTCAAGCCGATAAAACACACTTTGCAAAAGATAAACCGATCCTGCCGGGTATGATTGCCAATATTAATATTTTGACGGGGAAAAAAACCATTATGCGTTACTTATTGAAACCTTTAAAAGATATTTCAATAAATGCACTTCATGAACAATAGATTTAACTTAATATTAATCATTAAAATAATAAAATTAGGTTCAATTAAAAATTAAGGAGATTTTATGAGTAAAATATCAGCGGAGGCACTTTTAGTGCAGTTAGGATACAATCCAAATAATTCAATTTTATCTAATTTAAAACAAATTATTGCAAAAACACCCGGCTTTGAAGAGATTCAAAAACATATCATCTCACTCAATGAGAAGTTAAGACCGTACGGTGCTTTTATCGGTTTGTCAAACTCCTCAAACTATCTAAAAATCAAAACAAGTCATTCCTCTGCTGAGCTAGAGAAGGAGATTGAGGCTTGGGCACAAAAATATAAAGTTGCATTGATAAAAAGTCAAGATCACTACTACATTGCAGGTAAAGAAGTTTAAACAGCGCTAACATTTTCATAATACTTTTATGATAGACTGTAAAAAAGTTTTCTAAAAGGATTGGATTATATTAGTAAAAAAAGGATTATTTTTTCTGCTGCTTGGAGCATCTTCGCTCTTGGCAGCACCTCAAGCCCCCAGCAATCTATCTTTGACACCGGGTACTACAACCGTTGATCTCTCATGGCAGGATAACTCCAATGATGAGAGTGGGTTTAAGATCTTTCGAAATGATAAGCTGATACACATAACCAATGCAGATGAAACCCATTTTAAAGATAGCGGATTAACCCCAGATACCACCTATAGATATATTGTTAAAGCTACGGATGATTTAGAGATAGAGAAGATCGATCTCCAGTTGGACAATGATAACTTGACGCTCTCAATGAGAGGTAGATTTAGTGGAGATGCGCATTACGATTTTTTTATAGATGCTGACAATGATGAGGGTAGCGGTTACTCCAAGGATAGTATTCGGGGTGCTGACTATTTAGTGGAGGATGGTCAGATTTATCGTTATCCGGAAGGAGCGAACGGCTGGAAATGGACAAAGGTAGATGGAGCGGTCAAAACGCAAAAGACTAAAGATCTTGTAACCTTTCGTATTCCTGCAAAGTTACTTTTGCACGGTTCAACAATTCGTATAGGTGCAGCGGTAGGAACACATGACTATTCTCAGATAGTGCACTACTCAAAGATGTCAATATTTTCTCTTACTTCTGATGATACGCAACTTGCTGAAACAACTTTTGAAGAGAAGGATACCCCACTCAAAAACCCCTTAAAAGGTTTAATGATTGCCTCATATGATACAACTTCACCTCGTAGCTATGTCTCCCTCTATAAAGGTCCAATTTTGTGGAGGGATATTGAGAAAACTAGACAAGATGGTGTCGAGAAAATTCGACAATATAGTGAAAATCACCTTTTTAACAATTCAGTTGGAAATGTTGAAAATTTGAATATCAAAGTCAATCCCCTTGTAGTACTTAAACATGATAAAGTAACTGATGACTATTCTCCCGATGATATGGATATCTCTGAACATGATAACCAAACGCAAATTTTTGCGGATCGTGTAAAAAACCTTGTAAAAAAGTTGGGTGAGGCATGGGATAATGATCCAAGAATCGGTTTTATCTATATGGGGCTTGTTGGGACATGGGGAGAGCAGTTTAAACCCCATGTTAGTCCTATGATGTCAAAAGTTTTGGGGGATAGTTTTAAAAAAGCATTTCCTCATAAGAAGGTACTTGTACGGCTACCCGGTTATTTTAATGACTCATATCTTAATGCACATAACCATCGATATTTAGGAGCACACTATGACGGTGGATATGAGTTTGGAATGTATTGGGATGCATTTGCCTGGGAGGAGGAGCTCAATAATGAATTAGATACTCAAGGCATCATCGACACTTTTCCGTGGAGAAGCGAACCAATGCTTGGAGAAGTCGCGTTTAATGCAGATTCAAAAAATTATTATCACTACCAACATACAAAGGATGATGAGCGTAATAAAAAATTAGTTAGAGAAGCGATACATAATACACTGACACATGAGAAGTCATTAGATTATATTAAGGATTATATCTATATCACTCATGCTACGGCGTTGAGTTGGATATCTGAGTATGATGAGCGAGATCCGAAAGAGAATAGCGCGGCTAGAGAGCTTCAGAAAGCGCTGGGTTACCGCTATGTGCTTCAAAAGGCACTCTATACCAAAAGGGTAGATTCGGATAGAAAACTTCATATAAGATTTACTGTCAAAAATGTCGGTTCAGCACCATTTTATTATCACTGGCCATTAAAAGCCAATCTGCTTGATCCACAGAATAAAAAGCCTGTATGGAGCGGTACTTTTGGAACAGATATAAGAAATTGGTTGCCGGGAGATAAGTGGGATAGGGATGCAAACCGATACCGAATACCGGCAGAAACCTATACGGTCGATCAAGTCTTTAAGATACCGGAATCTATCAATGATGGAGAGTATATTTTAGCACTATCTATCAATGATCCTGCCGGGGATAGACCCTCTGTAAGATTTGCGAATAAGCGATATTTCAAAGGAGCATGGACACCGATAGCTATGATTGGTATCAATAGTGATCCGACCCATCCATTACCGGCATCTGATGATCCACAGGCTCCATATTTGCATTTGACTGCACCTGGATTTATTCCTGCTCACGGTTCACCTCAACTCTATTGGAGTGGTGCACCTGAAGGGACGAAGAGTTTTGCTATTATCGTTGATGATTATGATGCTCCCGGTATCAATCGTGAGGGTAATTATCTTCATTGGATAGTTGTCAATATTGACAGTAAAATCCATCAAGTGAGAGCATCAAGTGTGCCTAATTATTTTACCGTATTGTCAAATGAGGAGGGTCACAAAGCTTATCGAGATCCTGAGTATCCTAAAACGCACAAATATGTAGTTCATATCTATGCGGTGAGTGTACGAGATATCGGTACAGTTAAAGAGTATGATTCAAATGAAAAATATGACCATATAGAGTTTGAAAAGAGATTTAAAAACTATATTTTAGACAAAGCGGAGGTTTCGTCGAAGTAGTTTTATTGGGGAGGTAATAAGGAGTATGAAATGTTTAAAAGATCAGTTTTGGCGGGTTTGCTACCGGTTGCATTGATGGCTACTCCTAAAGCCCCGAGAACTGCAAAACCAAAGGAGTAGGAGGATATGTCTCTGAACTCACGCATTTTAAACCGCAAGGCGCAGAGATAGTAGCGGGCTGGATCAAAGAGTTGGCGTGTCAAGAGGATGACAATCTTTGTGCACTCTTTCAGTAGTGCACTACACCCCTTCACCGCTCTTTTTTCTCAGTATATCTTTGGTCGCAAGATAGGAGTTGAGCGCAGAGATGTAGGCTCTAGCGCTTGCTAACATTGTATCGACATGGAGACCGTGTCCGGTGACAGCGGGTTTGCTGTTGTCAAAGATCACCTTGACCGTCACTTTGGCGAGGGCATCCTTCCCCTCTGTAACGGCATTGACACGATAATCGACCAACTCTCCCTCAATCGTGCTAATCCTATCGATTGTCTTAAAGATCGCATCCATCGTCCCGTTGCCGATTCCTGCATCAGTGATGATCTCATCATTGTGCTGGATGGAGATCGCGGAGCTTGGGATACCGTTCATACAGTCATTGATCTGAAGGTTGAGAAGGGTGTATGCCTCTTTGACTTTGACGATCTCATCGGTGACGATGGCGCGAAGATCATCATCAAAAATCTCCTTCTTCTTATCGGCAAGGCGTTTAAATCTCTCAAATGACTTATCGATCTCCTCATCGATGAGCTGAAATCCGAGTGCGGTGATCTTTTGCGCAAATGCGTGTCTGCCGGAGAGTTTGCCGAGGATGATGGTATCGGCATCATGGAGTCCGATATCTTCAGGTTTGATGATCTCGTAGGTCTCTTGATGCTTGAGCACGCCGTCTTGATGGATACCGCTCTCATGCGCAAAGGCATTTTTGCCGACGATCGCTTTGTTGGGTTGTGGGTAGATACCGGAGATATTGGCAACCATTTTAGAGCTAGGGATGATCTCTTGGGTATTGATGTTGGTATCAAGACCATCGAAGAAATCTTTTCGCGTCTTGAGCGCCATGACGATCTCTTCCATCGCGGCATTTCCTGCTCGTTCACCTAATCCGTTGACGGTACACTCTACTTGGCGCGCACCGTTTTGGATTGATGCAAGGGAGTTGGCGACGGCAAGTCCAAGATCGTTGTGACAGTGGACTGAGATAATGGCACGATCTTGCACAAATTCGCTTAACTCTCTGATCATCGCACCCATCTCTTCGGGCATTCGGTAGCCGACGGTATCAGGGATATTGAGTGTTGTCGCTCCCGCTTGGATCACAGCATCGAGGATCTCTTTGAGAAACGGCATCTCACTTCGTCCGGCATCTTCACAGCTAAATTCGACATCAGGGGTAAAGGTTTTGGCATAGGTCACCGCATCGACCGCCTTTTTGATCACTTCATCAGGGGTGAGTTTGAGTTTGTACTGCATATGGATCGGTGAAGTGGCGATAAAGGTGTGGATGCGTTGATGCTTAGCACTTTTTATCGCTTCACCTGCCGCTTTGATATCCCTCTCTAGTGCTCTTGCAAGTGAGCAGATAGTGGAGTTAGTAACGGTGTTTGAGATATTGACGATCGCTTCAAAGTCACCGGGGCTTGCCGCCGCAAAACCTGCTTCGATGATATCGACACCCAACTTTTCGAGTTGAAGGGCGATCTGGATCTTCTCCTCCATATTCATACTTGCACCGGGGCTCTGCTCCCCATCTCTTAGCGTTGTGTCGAAAATTTTGACGATCTTGTCAGACATACTATAATCTCCTCTTCAATAATGGAGGGATTATAGTATAAAAAAGTAGAAGTTTAGCTATCTTGTGGAGAATTTTTATCGTTATTTGTCTGATCGTCCTCTTGAACGGCTGTTTCTGACTCGTTTTTTGCCTCTTTTTTCTCATTCTCCTCTTTGGCTTTGATGATATCTTCATTCTCATCTTCGTGGGTGGTGAGCAGTGAGGGGAGATTGTGTTTGGTTTCAAACGCTTTGATGATCTCTACCACATGTTTGCCCTCAATGTTCTCATTTTCATAGAGTGCTTTGACCATATCTTCGATCGCTTCCGCATAAGTTTTGAGACGCTCTTTAACAATTTTGTAGCGCTTATTGAGTAGATCTTTGGTAAATTGATCGATATCTTCGGCAAGCTTTTCACTATAACCTTTACTTGCGGTACCCCCTTGTAAGAAGGTATTTTGCTGCTTCTCCAAGACCATCAATCCGACGATATCACTCATACCGTAGAGTCCCACCATTCGCTTGATGATATCTGTCGCTCTCTCGAGATCATTACCCGCACCCGTGGAGATTTCACCGAGGAAAACCTCCTCCGCTGCACGACCGCCGAGTAGTGTATCGATTTCGGCAATGAGCTCGTGTTTTTGCATGAGGTATTTATTCTCTTCGGGTTTGTTGAGGGTGTAGCCGAGTGCCGCCAAACCTCTTGGGACGATAGAGACTTTGGAGACCTTTTTCGCCCCTTTGGTTGTCTCGGCGATGAGTGCATGACCACTTTCATGGTAGGCGACGATCTTCTTCTCTTTGGGGTTGATGCGACGGCTCTTCTTCTCCAGTCCCGCTATTGCGCGTTCAACCGCTTCATAGAAATCTTTTTGCTCCACTTCATCTTTGCCCGCACGACCCGCTAAAAGGGCGGCTTCATTGATGATATTGGCAAGATCGGCTCCGGCGAGACCGGCGGTGAGTCTGGCGATCTCTTCGAGATCGACATCGTCAGCGATCTTGATCTTTTCGATATGCACTTTGAGGATCTGTACCCGTCCTTTGAAGTCAGGTTGATCGACTAAGACCTGTCTGTCAAATCGTCCGGGACGAAGCAGGGCGGCATCGAGAACTTCAGGGCGGTTGGTTGCCGCAAGAACGATGACGGGAGATTGATCGGAGCTAAAGCCGTCCATCTCGGCGAGGAGTTGGTTGAGTGTCTGCTCTCGCTCATCATTTCCGCCGAAGTTTCCGCCTGCTGCTCTTGATTTTCCGATGGCGTCAATCTCATCGATAAAGATGATTGCCGGTGCATCTTTTTTGGCATTTTCAAAGAGATCGCGTACACGACTCGCACCCACACCCACAAACATTTCGATAAAACTTGATCCCGAAACTGAGAAGAAGGGGACATCCGCCTCACCGGCTACCGCTTTAGCCAGGAGTGTTTTACCGGTTCCCGGAGGACCTACGAGGAGAACCCCTTTAGGGATTTTTGCACCGAGATTGATATACTTTTCAGGATACTTGAGAAAATCAACGATCTCCTTCACCTCCTCTTTTGCCTCTTTGACACCGGCGACATCATCAAAACGCACTTTGGGTCGTTCACTATCGACGAGTTTTTTACTATTACCCATACCGAGGATACCGCCACCCATATTTTTCTGCATGCGTGAAGTGAGTAGCATCCAGATACCAAAGAAGATAAAGACAGGTAGTATCCATGAAAAGAAGAGTTCACTCAGCCAATTGGATTCACTATATCCGCCGTAGGGAATCCCCGCTTTGTCCAAGAGTGGCACTAGCGTACTGTCTCCTGAAACTTTTTTGACATAATAGACTGTTTTCATACCGTCATTGTCGGCGATGGCTTTGATGGTACTTTGACCGATGGCGACATATTTGAGCTTTTTCTCTTTGATGAGCTCTTTGAGCTGATAGTAGCTGATATGCTCAGTGCGTGTCTGTCCCCCCATGACACTACTACTTTGTATACCGCCTTCTGCGCTACCCATACCACCGTTTGGTTCGATGAGCCCCTTAAAAAGTACAATAATCAAAATCGAAAAGATGGCAAAGACCACCAGTGGATTTTGATTAAAAAAGTTGTTGTTTTTATTATCTTTTTTCTTTGACATTTAACATTTTTGCAGCACGAGTGTGTGCCACTCCCCTTTTTTTATATGTTCTAATATTTCAAAGTCGTCAAATGAATCTTTGACCTTTGAAATATGTTGCTCTATTATACCCGAAAGAGTTAAAATTCCGTTCGTTGCGACGCGTGCCTTGAGATCGGACTCTATCATTAGAATAATATCCGCAATAATATTGGCGATGACGAAATCATACGACTCTTCACTCTGGTTTGCCGATCCGACCCAGCTTTTTTGGTATGTAACAGTATTGAGTCGAAAATTTTCTATGGCACTTTCAACTGCTACGGGATCCGTGTCACAGATATCCACACTCGCTCCTAATTTTGCTGATGCGATCGAAAGAATGCCACTTCCACATCCGACATCAAGCAGTCTCATCTTTGGGGTGAGGTGCTTGTCGAGTGCTTCAAGGCAGGAGGCAGTGGTCTCATGATGACCCGAGCCAAAAGCGAGTGCGGGATTGATAATAATATCGATCTTCTCCTCTTTTGGGGGTTCCCACTCCGGTCGGACATAGAAAGAGGCGACTTCGATAGGTTGAATCGCATTTTGGTATTTGGTGATCCAATCTTCATTCTCCCGTTTTTCAACGACCATGTTGAGAGGGATACCGCTCTTTTGTTCAAATGCTTGAAGCGCCCACGCAATATCATCCAACGCTTCATCGCTTCGGAGGATGAGGCTTCCCTTACGCTCCTCGATGGCTAATGGGGTCATATTGGAGAGGAGTTCAAAGAGAAGAGGGTAGTGTGCGGATGGAGGGGTGAGGGTGAGTTCGTAGTAAAACTCCTCCATCATTTAAAGTACAGCTTCTAGCTTCTCTTGAAGCACAGCAGGAGTAAAAGGTTTGACAATATAGTTGTTGACACCCGCTTTGAGTGCGGTAATCACCTCTGTTTTACCTCCCTCTGTGGTGACCATGATGATTGGCATATCTTCATATTTGCTCTCTGCTCTAACATGCTTGACGAGCTCTAGTCCATTCATTTCAGGCATATTCCAGTCAGTGATTAAAATATCAATGCCCTCTGTTTCTTGCATAATTTTCCACGCTTTTGCACCGTCTTCTGCTTCGAGGATATCTGTATGACCGATTTTGATGAGCGTATTTTTGATGATTCGTCTCATGGTGGAGCTATCATCCACAACCAATATTTTCATCTCTTTCCTTTTAATTTAATATCTTGATCTTATCAATTATTATCTAAAATATATTTAAATGCTTCTGTGAGATCGAGTGTACCTTCATAGAAGGCTTTACCTATAATAACCCCGCTAATGGCATCTATCTCTACTAAATCGGCAATATCCTGTAAATTTTTAACACCCCCGCTTGCGATAGTATCGATACCGCTTGCTTCCGCCATCTCTTTGGTAAATTCGACATTGACACCTTGGAGTGTTCCATCTCTTCCCACATCGGTACAGATGATCGCTTCGACACCTGCATCGGCAAAGGATTTGGCGAGATCGGTTGCCCTCATTTGAGACTTTTGCGCCCATCCCTCGACAGCGACAAAACCGTCAATCGCATCGATCCCCACGGCGATGGGATATTTTTTTGCCATCTTTTTGACAAAATTGGGATCTTTGAGTGCGATCGATCCTAGGATGATACGATCAATTCCTAGATCGAGATAACGAACGATTGTCGCCTCATCACGAATACCGCCACCGAGTTCAAGTTTGAGTGAGGTCGCGGATCGGATCTTTTGGATCTGCTCCATATTTTTAGGTTCACCGGCAAAAGCACCGTTGAGATCGACTAGATGTACCCATCGGCTCCCTATCTCCTCAAAGCGTTTGGCGAGTTGCCACGGTTCATCTGAGTAAATCTTTGCGCTATCCATTAAGCCTTTGGTGAGTCGTACGGCTTTGCCGTCTTTGAGATCGATTGCAGGTAGTAGTTCCATATTTTTACACTTTCAAAAAATTTTCTATGATTTGGAGTCCATTTTTGTGGGACTTTTCAGGGTGAGGCTGTATGCCGAAGATATTCTCTTTTTGTACTGCCGAAGTAAAGTCATATCCGTAATGGGTGATCGCAATCGTATAGCGATCCGCTGTTTTGACATGATAAGAGTGAACAAAATAGAGATAAAAATGTTCAGGCAGATTTTGGAAAATGGGGGAGGATTTTGTGAACACCTCATTCCAACCCATATGGGGGATTTTATGTGGTGTATCAAAACGCTTTTTGTCGAACCGGATCACCTCTCCCTCGATCAAGCCGAGTCCCTCATGTGCGCCAAACTCTTCACTCTTCTCAAAGAGTAGTTGCATGCCGAGACAGACACCCATAAAGGGTTTACCGGTTTGGATAAATGCTTTGATCGCTTCATCCAGTCCACTCTCTTTTAGATGCTCCATTGCATCGCCGAAAGCACCGACCCCCGGCAGGATCAGGCGGTCAAAGGATTGGAGTTTGTCGGGGTCAGAGATAATAGTCGCTTTACCTCCAATTTTTTCAAAGGCGTTGTGTACTGATCGGAGGTTGCCCATGTTGTAATCGATAATCGCTGTCATACTTTTTTTAACTCCTCTTGAATACTCTCTAAAAAGATGGAGGTGTAGGATTTACCTTGCTCCAATTTTTCACTCATCAACTCTAAATTATTAAAATAGTCCTCTCTAGTGAGGTTCCCTTTGAGGAGTTCATATTTGAGATAGAGCCAATAGGTATTGAGGACATCGCTTTCACAATACTCTTGAATCTCTTCAATTTTATTTTCGTAATAGAGTCTGTGGACTTCATCGCCACTCACATCAAACTTACCGGGGATTCCCATCATGGCACAGAGTAGATTGAGATTGAGCCCTCGTGCCGCGCCAAACTCTGAGATATGATCCATGAGATCCACATGAAAGCGATCGGAGTATCGATAGCGGTAGTTGTCCCACTTGCTTTTGTTGAGTGCGCGATTGTCTGTCTCAAAGTAGGCGCTACACGAGAGGTTATACTTCATCGCGCGAATGAGTAGCATTGGCATATCGAAGTTGCGTCCGTTAAAGGAGACAAGTTTGGGATTGTGCTTTTCGATGAAGCTGAGAAAGTTGGCGATCATCGTCTCTTCATTCTCCCCCTCGATCGAACTGACCTTTTTATAGCGACCGAAGTCATCACAAATCACTGCGCTGATCGCAACGACTTGATGAAAGGGGAGGGGAAGAAAAGAGCTCCCGCTTCTCTCCTCCTGAAGTTCAAAAGCTTTTTCGCTGATCTCAAGCGGTGTTCCGTCGAGTTGAAAGTGTGCTTTTGCGAGTGCCAAATCAGGTATCGTTTCGCAATCAAATATGCATATCATGGGAGTGATTATAGCAAAATCGTCTTTAGGCGACCTACCATTTGAGATGCACCGTTATATATTAGGCTCTTTTTGGATTAAAAGGGCTTTCGCTTGAAAAATCCAATTTTCTCGCTTGACACGCCCTTTGCTTCCAAGATACTCTTCGATCCATTCAATATTTTCATTACTCCAATCAGCGATTTGAGAGTAGTGGTAGATACCTATCTCATAGAGGGCATTTTCTACTTTGATACCGATGCCTTGGATCTTTTTGAGATCATCCGCCTTATTATTTTTGGGAGCAGGATAGGAGATAGGGCGAATGCCGTGTTTGGTTTTGGGTTTGATGATAGCATCGGGAATAGAGACGGGTACCTCTTTATGTAGAGGAGCCGTTTCATGATTGTCCATATGAAGTTCATCATAGTCATAGAGTGGTCTCGGCTCTTTTTGATTATTTTTGTCACATTTGACGATACGCCCTAAAATATAGCCGATAATCGCACCAAAGAGTGCCGCTATCAGTAGGCATAAGAAAATCTTCGTTGCTAATTCAATCATTCTTTCTCTCCCATTACTTTAAATTCTACGCGCCTGTTTCGTTGTTTATGCTCTTTGGTATCGTTTGGATAGAGCGGTTTACTCTCGCCGTAACCTACCGCTTTGATACGATCAGGCACAATACCCTGTCTGACAAGATAGCGTTTGACAGCTTCGGCGCGTCTTTTGCTTAGGGCAAGATTGCGTTTTGCTGTTCCGTCTGAATCGGTATGACCGCCTATTTCAATTTTGATCCGGGGTGCTTGTTGGAGGATGGTTGCAATCTTGTCAAGAAGTTGTCGACTTTTTTTGTTGAGTTGATCTTTGGCGTAGAGAAACTCAATGCGCTGATTGTGCATAATCGCGTCGAGTTTTTGTTGAATCTTGTTGGAGGTTGAGGTATTGATATCGCCTCTCATCTGTGTCATATTCTCTTCAGGAGAAGTTGCTTGTGTACGGTTATGGTCGGCAGTATGATTGGAAGCGATAGGTAACGCTTGAAAAAGTGCTGCGGGAGATTTCAGCGTTGCATCTTTACACGAACTATTTTGATCTGTCAAGGAGGCGTTTATCTCGCTTTGGTTGATATCATTCATATTTGCACGCTCTCCCTCTGCATCGAGATCAATGAGCCGGATTGATTCCTCGACCTCGATACCTTTTTGCTTAAGAAGCGTCACCTTTTTTCTGATGGAGCCTTTTGTGACACTATTGTCTGTCGTTCCATTGATGTCGATTTGGTTGCCGTTATAGTAGATGATACCGTTTCGAAAGTGTAAAAAATCCTCAGCCAGTGTAGAGAGTAGGTCAACGATAAAGAGGTCTCGTTGCGTCCCTTTATCGACATGTAGTTTCGAAGCGTTGAGATCGGTATACTCACTGGTAAAAAGATCGACAATTTCATCCTTATCATTTTGACGGGCTATTGTACCCCAAATCTCAATGACATTGCCTCGTTTTTGAACTGCTATTTGTGTAGGTTTCTTTTCGATCTTTTGTGCATCGATTTGAGCTAGTTGTGCTGTTTTAGCTTCGCCGGATTGTACTGCGTTGAGTATCGGATAGAGTCTATTTGTCTTATCCCATGTGCAAAAGAGTGCAAAAAAGATAAAGATCCATATCAGAAGCCATAGCCATTGTAAGCGTGTCATTCTCTACTCCCTGAGCCTTTCCAAAAGGTAAATAAAATATATCGCAATGATGCAAATATAAAGATTATTTTTTTCTTTAAAGAAGTAAGTTTAGGAGAACTTAAGGGTGTTGCAGGTGAAAATCGAAAAATCGTGACTGAAATGCCAAATCGCCGATCTTTTTATATTCAATAGCGGCAGCTTCCAAGTTTTGGTTTTCATGGTAGAGAAGCCCGAGTGCATAGCGACTCTCCATATTGGATTTGTTGCTGAGTTTTGCAAGCTCTAAGAGGGCAATCGCATTGGCATGATGCTGCGATCCGATAGCCGCAACTGCTCCCAAAAAGAGGGTATGGGAGTCATGAATCTTCAAATCATCAATCAAATGATTGTAGAGCTTGTAGGCACCCTCCATATCTGATGTATAGAGTTTTGCAAATGCGAGTGCTTGAAGTGCGCCGATACTATTTGGATGTTGTGCAACCTGTTTAGATGCAATCTTTTCCCAAGTCGGCACAATACCGGCAATAGCCAAGATGCGCGTATAGAGCTCACGCGTGAGTACCGATCCGTCATAGAGCTTCGGATCAGTGATGGGAGAGTTTCCAAATCGCTCTTGAATCGCTTTGGCATAAGCTTTGATTTGCTTTTTGTCGTGATGAGCATCCAAATCCAAAATAGAGAGGATCAGATCGTGAGGAGATTGCTGCTTGAGCGCTTGAGAAATCGTACGATAGTTGACATGATCTTGGTTGATTGAGGCTTGGGTGAGGGCGATGATACCGTCAAAAAGATTTTTGTCCGATTGTTTGACTTGCGCTTTTTTGATAGTGGGTTCATAGAGATCCAATAGCGCAAGAAGGCGATCTTTGGTTTGTTGTGTGAGTGTGCTTTTGGAAATTTTATCCTCTAAATTTTCATCAGCGCTGTGGTGTGTTTGCTTTTGATAGGTAAGCTTTGCGCAATATTTGGCAAAAATTGCTGCCAAATAGTTCTCATGATCGAGTAGAGCACTTTTTTGGAAGAGTTTCAGTGCTTTATGAAAATGATAGAGTTTGGCTTCATTGAGTGCGAGATCAAAGTGGATCGCCGAAGAGTTGGGGTAGCGTTTTAATCCCTCTTGAAAGATATGACTCGCTTCAAACAGATCCCCTTTGATCAGCGCTTTAATGCCCGAGACGGCTTGGAGATTGGAGTTGGATTTCTCTTGCGCGAGATCAAGACGCTTGTATGCCGGTTGGAGCGCATCGATATAGATATATTTCACACCCTGTTTAATCGATGTGACACTATTTGAGGGCCGCATGATTTGATAGGGTGCATAGGTAAAGAGAAGACTAAATCGGTGCAGATCATCCATAAAGATACTCTCTTCAAACTCTTTTTGCGCTTGATCGGGGTCAAAGAGTGAGGCTTTGAGTTCTGCTTTGATGGGATAGAGTTTCTTACTGAGAGCAGGTGCGCGTTTACGGGCGCTGTCCAGATGCATGGCAGCCTCTTTGAAAGAGTGGCTTTTGAGATCAACGAGTGCCAGTGCCACAGTCGGAGAGACCGCCTTTTTTGCCGGGTGATTTTGTTGCGCTTGCAAGAGGTATCGTTTGGCGATCTCATAGTTTGCTTCTTTTGCATAGAGCAGACCGAGTGTAAAAGCGTTGTTCTCTTTTTGATCTCTTTCGAGTGCATTGATGGCGGCTTGGTTATTTTGGGTGAGCGTAAAGAGTTTTGCGCTCAATTGCTCTTGGCGTTTTTTATAAAAGTGTGAAGAGGGGTTTTGGAGGGGTACAAGCGCTTCTGCAAAAAAGCCTTGGTAGTAGTCTAGCAGTGCATGATAGTAACTATAAAGAGGGGTTTTGGATTTGTCAACGAGCACCTCTTTTGCTTTTGCAAGATTTTGTGCAAAAGCTTTGCGATCACTGATTTTATAGGCGCAGATAGCACTATTTAAAAAGGATTCAAAACGGAGTCTCGGCTCACGGGAAGCAAGGCTAAAGGTTTTGAGTGCTTCTTGATAGGAGCCCTTTTTGAGTTGTACCACGCCGAGATTGTATTGTGAGAGTGCTTCATTGAATTGCGCGAGTTGGCGATGGATCTTGAGCGCCTCCTCCTTTTTCCCCTCTTGATAGAGTTGATCGGCTTTTTTTGCCAGCGTCTCATAGTTAGGTGGTGTAGTGACTTTTTTCTGGAGTTTCTTTTGTGCTTGATCGAGATCTTCTATGATGGTTCTTGTAGCATTTTGTTCCTCTTTTTCACTCTTCTTTTTTGTGTAGATCATCGTAAGTAGACCGAGTGTCACAAGAGCCAATAGACTTAAAATAGCGATGAGTATATAAAGTTTTTTGGGACTTTGTTTAGGGGTGGAAGCCCCATCCCCTCCGATAGGAATTGCATCCAAGACCTCTTCAAACTCCTCATCGAGCGTAGTAAACGCTTCATTTTCAGGAAGTTCCTCTTGAGGTGTCGGTTGCTCTGCCATCTTACTCTCTTGTCAGATAGGGGTGTAGCACTTCCGGTACGGCAATCGTACCGTCAGCCTGCTGATAATTTTCAATGAGGGCAATGAGGGTACGCCCTACCGCAAGTGACGATCCGTTGAGAGTATGGAGCAGTTGGTTTTTCTTCTCTTTTTTGTAGCGGATCATCGCGCGTCGGGCTTGAAAATCTCTAGTATTGGAGATGGAGCTGATCTCACGGTAGCGGTTTTGACCCGGTAGCCACACCTCCAAGTCGATTGTTTTCGCTGCACCAAAACCGAGATCACCGCCACAAAGTAGCACCCAACGGTGCGCCAATCCCAATGAGGTGAGCAGATCGCTTGCGCAGGTTGCCATCTCTTCAAGCATCGCCTCACTCTCTTGGGGTGTGGTGAGTGCGACAAGCTCGACTTTGCCAAATTGGTGTTGGCGGATCATCCCCCTCGTATCGCGACCCGCACTGCCTGCCTCTTTGCGGAAGCATTGGGTGTAAGCGGTCATCTTGATAGGCAGACTCTCCTCCGGGAGAATCTCATCGCGATAGAGATTGGTCAGCGGTACTTCAGCGGTAGGAATGAGATAGAGATCTTCATCTTCCACTTTAAAGAGATCCTCTTCAAATTTTGGGAGTTGACCGGTGCCCAGTAGTGAGGTGCTGTTGACAAGATAGGGAAGACTTGTCTCTTGGAAGCCGCGTTTGGCGTTGAAGTCGAGCATGTAGTTCACAAGCGCACGCTCTAACTTTGCCGCTTCATGCTTGAGGACGCTAAAACGGCTCTTTGCCAGCTTAACACCTCTCTCAAAGTCAATCCAATCCAACTCCTCAAACTCCCAATGCTCTTTGGGTTTAAAGGAGAATTTCGGAGGTGTGAGTACCTCTTTGAGTACAACATTATCCTCCTCATCTTCACCTTCGGGGACATCGGGATCGGGGATGTTGGGGATATTGTAGGCAATCTCTTGGAGGGATTGTTCTACACTTCGCACCTCCTCCTGAGCTTGGGCGATCTGCTGTTTGTTTTGGGCAAGCTCCTCTTTGAGTGCGTTGATATCTTTTCCCTCTTTTTGATAGATCGGAAAGAGTTTGCTTTTGGCATTTTGCTCTGCTTGTAGTGTTTCTAGTACTCTTTTCTTCTCTTTGAGTACGACAAAGAGCTCTTTGAGTTTACCCAGTAGTGCTTCATCGATCTTTTTCTTGCTCAGTTTTTGAGCGACTGTGTCAAAATCACTCTCTAGTGCTTTTAAATCTATCATCTCTTCCTCTCTTTATAGTATACCGACGGCTTTTCGTACAGTTTCCATCTTGGGTTGGGCGATGGCGCGTGCTTTTTTCGCCCCTTCATTTAAAATATCTCGCACTTCATCCATGTGTGCTTCATAGTACGCGCGTCTCTCTCGTGCTTGTTCAAAGTGCTCCCATATCTTCTCTTGGAGAGTGAGTTTGAAGTGTCCATACCCTTCGCCCCCTCTTTGGTAGCGTGCTTGAAGCGCAGCTAACTCCTCTTGGTTCATAAAGAGTTTGCAGAGTTTATAGACATTGCAGTTGGCATACTCCTTGGGTTCTTCCAGCGGTGTCGAGTCGGTGACGATTTTGCCGGTCTGCTTTTTGAGCTGTTTTTGCGTGCTAAAGATATCGATGGTATTGTGGTAGCTTTTGCTCATCTTTGCTCCGTCAATTCCCGGGACAGTGGCGACCGATTTATCGACGCGAAATTCGGGCAGGGTAAAGATATCGCCATGGGCATTGTTGAATCTGAGTGCGATATCCCTTGTGATTTCGACATGCTGGATCTGATCCTTACCTACGGGGATGATTTGCGCATCATAGAGGAGAATATCCGCTGCCATGAGTACCGGATAGGAGAAGAGGGCGTGGTTGGGGGTGATCCCCTTGGCGACTTTATCTTTGTAGCTGTGTGCCCGCTCCAAAAGTCCCATCGAGGTGTAGCCGGAGAGGATCCAGTAGAGCTCTAGTACCTCTTTGACATCGGATTGGAGCCAAAAGGTACTCTTGTTCGGATCGATCCCTAAGGACAAAAAGGCGATGGCGGCTTCAAGACTCTTTTGCTCCAACTCTTTGGCATCTTGCAGGCTAGAGAGTGCATGATAATTGGCGATGAAGATGAAGAGATCACTCTCCTCTTGCATCTCAAGCATCGGTTTAATGGCACCGAAATAGTTGCCGATATGAAGGGTACCGGAGGATTGGATACCGGTTAAGACACGCGTCAAAAAAACTCCTTGGTTTATTAGTGTATAGATAAATTATATCACATAATTTTGAGAGTAAGCACCACAAATAGTTTGCATATTTGTTAAATAATGTTTCAAAAAGTAAATAAATAGTGACTATAAATAAAAAAGAGTATAAAAGTAAAAATAAATTGTACTCTACTTAGATTTTGTGCCGAATTACTCCTTAGATAAGAAAATATTTATGGAGTTATATCAATATGAAAAAACGATTGCTTTTATCTTCTCTCTTGGTAGCGACACTCTCTAGTCAGCTTTGGAGTGGTGTTGAATTTTCAAAAAAGACACAAGCGCTTAAAGTGAGAGTCGATAGCCCTATCAGTTCAGCGGATAAGGAGAAACTCTATCGGCACGGTGTGGCGACGATTCGTCCTGCCGGTGGTCTTTACTACTATCTTTATGGAGATGCGAGACATTTAAAGGATGCGGCGGAACTCTTGCCTCAGGTTCGTGAAGTGGAAGTGATAGATTCTAAAGATAGGTTAGATACTGAACTCTATCAGAGTACAACAAAGCATATCAGTAGTTTATCGAGTGATGAGAAGTTTGAGATTAGTGTACTTTTTTTGGATGAGATCAGCAAGGAGGAGTGCGAAGCCTATCTTCACTCTCAAGGTATCGATGCAGAGATCACTTCAGCAAATCCAACTTTGCGATCGATGAAGATGCGGATCGATAGAGAGGGTGTAGAGAAGCTCAAATCGTGGGGTGCTATCGAGTATATTCAAAAGAGTGTGATACTCGGAGTGAAAAACAGTAAAACGCGATCGTATGAAGGGGTGAATAGTGTCTCTGATATCTCTAACGGCTTGCATGCCAAAGGATTGAGAGTCGCCGTGGTTGACGGTGGTTTGGTGCGTGCGACACATCAAGAGTTTATGGATAACGGCAAGAGTCGTGTGCATGATGTCGGTGGTTACAGCTATGCGGATCACGCGACCCATGTAGCGGGAACAATCGGAGCGGCGGGTATCGATACCAAAGCACACGGTATGGCGGATGGAGCGGAGATCTATAGCTTCTCCTTCTATGATGGAGCTTTTGCCGATAAGGTTGTTGATATTTATCAAAACTATAACATACTTTTTAGTAATCACTCCTATGGTTACAATGAAAAGTCTCAGTTGGGAGAGTATGATCTCGAAGCAGTGAAGTATGATCGTGCGGTGTGGCAAAATCCTTTTCTCAATATCTTTCAAGCGGCGGGAAATGACGGTGCAAATCCGGACTATCCGCAGTATGGTCAGATCAAGGGTGTCGCAAATGCCAAGAATATTATTACCGTCGGAGCGCTTAACTTTAATGTAAGCGGTCATGCGAAGTTTAGCTCAACGGGGCCAGTCAAAGATGGGCGGATCAAGCCTGATCTTTGTGTACGAGGAGATGGGATCTACTCGAGCGGTGCGAATAGCGATCAAGACTATCTCTGGATGAACGGTACTTCGATGGCGACACCGGCGGCAACGGGAATGGGGCTATTGGTAGATGAAGCCTATAAGCGAGTGAGTGGCGGTTACGACATTCGTCACGATATTCTTAAAGCTGCACTTATCAATAGTGCTGTGGATAAAGGAAGAGTGGGACCCGATTATGAGACCGGCTTTGGTATGATCAATGTCAAAGGTGCGATCAAAGAGGTTGAGTCTATTACGACACCAAAACCGCTTCTTTATAGTGGACATCTTACCAACGCAAAGACAAAAGTATATCAGTTTGATATCAAAAAGCCTACCGATTTTAAGGCAACTTTAGCGTGGGTTGATCCGGCGGGAAGTCCACAAAGCGCTACCTCTTTGATAAATGATTTGGATATGGTATTGATTGATGAGAAGGGTAAACGCTTCTACCCCTATACGCTCAATCCGATGAGCCCCACTGATCTTGCGCGACAAGATCGTGAAAATCATGTCGATAATGTAGAGCAAATTGTAGCAAAATCACTACCGAAGGGAAGTTATCGCCTTGTGGTTAAAGGGAGTGTGGTGACAACGAGTCAGCAAGATTTTGCTTTAGCGACTAATTTTTCGATCGATTCAAAAAGCAATATCGCGACGATTTTGCCTAGTAAACTGAAGAATTTTGCGAAAGTGATTCAATCGTCGCTTCGTTAAAATCGGAGAGTTCAAAATATTTTGAATTGACCGATCTCTCTTCCATATTCACAATCTTCCAGTTTTCATTAAATCCAAAAAAATGTCTCTTTTTTGAGACAATGATATTGCCGTTGAGGCAGTATTGTGTTTCGTCGATCTCAATCGGTTGACACTTGAGAGGATATTGATCAACAATAGGCGCTTTTAAGAGTCTCTCTTGTGCATCGGGAGTCAGTAGTGCAAAGTAGCGGTCGAGTTGCTTACGCAAACTTTCCAAGTTTCTAATTTCACCGGTATCAAGATCGATTTGAGAACGCTCATCGTTACGAATGAGTGTGAGAGTATGATGAATCTGTTTTGCACTCATAATCCGCTCTGTATAGTTACTTAAGAGCGCTATCTCTTTACCATAATTTCTAATATAGGCTTTGGCATATCCTATTTTGTTTCCTGTGATTTGATAGGTAATGATACCCTCTTTAAAAGGGAGGGACGATTCAAACAACAATGAGGAAGCTTGCGATGAGGTAAGTGTCAAAAGAAGGGAAAAAATAAGGAGTTTTATTTTTTGTTTTTTCATTGCTACTTCCTTGTCTTGTTGGTTGTAGGAGTAGTATAGCTAATTTTTTTCTTAAATCAATACTTTAGTAAAAAAATTTAGGGAAAAACTCTTTTTTGGGTGAATTTAGGTTAAGAATGTTTCAAAAAGTAAAAAAATAGCGATTGATTAGTCCCAAAATGGCTAATCAATCTTCAAAACCGTCAAAAATGCCTCCTGTGGAAGTTGCACTTTTCCGATTGACTTCATTCTCTTTTTCCCCGCCTTTTGTTTCTCTAGCAGTTTTCTCTTTCGGGTGATATCGCCGCCGTAACATTTGGCGGTGACATTTTTGCCCATTGACTTGACTGTTTCTCTGGCGATGATCTTGTTCCCGATACTGGCTTGGATGGCGACTTCAAAGAGCTGGCGCGGGACAAGCTCTTTCATCGTCTTGACAAACTCTCTTCCTTTGCTTTGGGCTTTGGATTGGGGGACGATGATGGAGAGCGCATCGACCACTTCACCTGCCACTCGGATATCGAGCTGTACGAGATCCCCCTCACGGTAGCCGATCGGCTCATAATCAAAACTCGCATATCCTTTGGTGGCGGATTTGAGCTTGTCATAAAAATCCATCACGATCTCATTCATCGGGATCGAATACTCCAAAAGGACGCGTTCCGGACTGAGATAATCCATCTTATCCTGCACACCCCGTTTTTCATTCAGAAGCGTGATGACATTTCCCAAAAACTCTGTGGGCGTAATGACGGTCGCTTTGACATAGGGTTCTAGGATCGCTTCTCGTTTATTGACCGGCGGGAGTTCACTGGGGTTTTGGATCTCGATCTCACTGCCGTCGCTGAGGATCACTTTATAGATAACCGTTGGAGCCGTGGCGATGAGATCGAGACCAAACTCTCTCTCAAGGCGCTCTTTGACCACCTCCATGTGAAGCATCCCCAAAAAACCTACACGAAAACCAAATCCAAGAGCGGCGGAGGTTTCAGGCTCATAAGTGATCGAAGCGTCATTGAGTTTGAGTTTGTCGAGGGCATCTCGCAAATCCTCAAATTTATCTGTCTCAATCGGGTAGAGTCCGGCAAAGACAAAGCTCTTCGCCTCTTCAAAACCCTCGATCGGCTCCTCTGTGGGGTGTTTGGCATCGGTAATGGTATCACCTACCTGCACATCACTGACCGTTTTGAGTCCCAAAGAGACGATGCCGATCTCTCCGGTTTTGATCGATTTGGTCTTTTGCGGTTTGAGCGGGTGAGGGTAGGTGAGGGAGAGGACTTCATGGCGTTTGTCGGTTCCCATGACCAAGATCTCTTGTCCTGTTTTGATCTCACCGTCATAAACACGCACGAGCGCCAATGCGCCGAGATAGTTGTCAAACCAACTGTCATAGATGAGTGCTTTGGTCGGTTTATTAGGATCTCCTTGTGGTGCGGGGATACGATCGATAATGGCATCCAAAAGCTCTGTAATACCGATACCTGTTTTGGCACTTGTCTCGATTGCATCACTACAATCGATGCCGATAGTATGTTCGATCTCCTCTTTGACGCGATCGGGATCGGCGGCGGGTAGGTCGATCTTGTTGATAACAGGGATGAGTTCGAGATCGTTCTCAACGGCGATATAGACATTAGCGATCGTTTGCGCTTCGACGCCTTGGGAGGCATCGACGATCAGTAGCGCGCCCTCACTCGAAGCCAGCGATCGACTCACCTCATACGAGAAATCGACATGTCCGGGGGTGTCGATGAGGTTGAGTACATAAGTTTCGCCATCTCTGACATATTTGAGTCGCACACTCTGTGCTTTGATGGTGATACCGCGCTCCTGCTCGATATCCATCGTATCCATCATTTGAGAGCTCATTTCCCGATCCTCTACGGCGCCGCACTCTTGGATTAGGCGATCGGCAAGTGTGCTTTTACCGTGATCGATGTGAGCGATGATAGAGAAGTTGCGAATATTTTTTTGCATCAGTCAAAGAGTCCGTTGACGCTTTCGTTATGATAGATACGACGAATCACTTCACCAAAGAGATGTGCAACGGACAGGACGGTGATCTTCTCATTCTCTTGCGCAAGGGGAATGGTATCGGTGACGACTAGCTCATCGAGTTCCTCTCCTCTGATACGATCATGAGCGGGACCACTCAGTACCGGATGGGTGCAAAATGCCATCACGGAACTGGCACCGTTGGCTTTGAGCGCTTTGGCACCTTTGACGATGGTACCGGCGGTATCGATCATATCGTCGATGAGGATCACATCTTTGCCCTCAACATTTCCGATGATATTCATAATTTCCGCTTCATTTGCCTTCTCTCTGCGTTTGTCGATGATGACCAGATCCAGTCCCATCTCTTTGGCAAAGTTTCGTGCTCTCGCCACTCCGCCAATATCGGGTGAAGCGATGATAGGATTTTTGAGATTTTTGCGTCTAAGGTAGTCACGAAAAACGATCGAGCCGTAGAGATTATCGACAGGGATATCGAAGAAACCTTGAATTTGTCCTGCGTGTAGATCGAGTGTAACGACCCGATCGACACCTGCCGTTTCCAAGAGATTGGCGACCAGTTTTGCCGAGATCGGCACACGCGGTGCCGCCTTGCGATCTTGTCGTGCATAGCCAAAGTAGGGAATGATCGCTGTAATCGAACTGGCTGAACTGCGTTTGAGTGCATCGGTCATGATGAGTAGTTCCATCAAGTTGGCATTTGCCGGTGCGCAGGTGGACTGGATGATAAAGACATCGCGCCCCCGTACGCTTTCACTGATCTGAATACTGATCTCACCGTCCGAGAAGCGTTTGATCGTCGCCTCCGAGAGTGGCATTGAGAGATACTTTGCCACCGATTTTGAAAACTCAAGATTTGCTGTTCCGCTAAAGACTTTATAGCCCCTCATAACTTTCCCTTCTATTTAAAAATAAATTTTATCTATTTTATCAAAAACTCACTTAGGCAGTTGCATTTTCCACACATAACCGTTATCATCTGCCAAAAAAAGATCCGCATTTTCTCCAAAAGCGATACCCTCCCATGCCCCTTTAGGGAGTTTGATTGTTTGGGTGATTTGCTCTTTTTGGAGATCATAGCGCCAAATTTTATCATTCTTATCGCTGATGACATAGAGAAAGCCATTGTGATAATCAAGCCCGGAGAGATCTTTTTGGTGCAGATCGATGAGTCCGTTGATATGGAGCTTATGCGGGTTTTTAAATTGTGTAGCAAAGATCACGGAGGGATCTTTTTTGGGAAGAAATTTGTGCGATTGATTGGTGAGATAGAGAGTGCCGTTGATGAGCGTGATCCCCTCAAGACCATGCTTTTTCCAATCTTTTTTGAGAATGATTTTATCTTTGTAGGTGCGTTTTATCTTGATTTTTTGTTGTATGTTCATCTGAGCTTGAGATACTTGTAGGACATTATCTTTCCCTTCGACCGCAAGATAGAGTCGATGGTGCGCATTGTCACAAGCAACACCCTCGAAGTTGTGGTGTCCGAGATATTTTTTTGAGAGAATTTTACCTTGTGGATTGAGTCGATAGAGTCTGCCCTCATCCCCCACAATATAGAGGGAGTGCGTATGGGGATTGTAACAGGCACCGGATGCTTCGGGAATGGTAGCGATCTTGTGGGGGTGCGCACTCTTGGCTTCACACCCTTGAATGAGTGTGATCAAGAGTATGAACGCTAAAAAAAGCTTAGAAATCATAACCGAATCTTATCTGTGCAATATTCGGCGTATCAAAGCTCTCATGATGCTCGATATCACTGATGATATAGTTGGCACTTAGGCGTGCATGAGAGGTGAGATACCAGTTAAGCCCCATCGTGTACTCTTTGTAGTCTCCGATTCCCAATTGCAGTTCATCAACATCGAGATCACTGATACGAAATGCCGCTTCGAGGGCACCCCAACTATTTTGCTTCCAGTCAAAGGGATGTTTGGGTTTGACACGCGTGAGCAATGCTTTTTTAGCTTTGTAGTGTTTGGTATCATCGGTCAAAAAGTAGCCCAATTGCAGATACCATCCGCTCAGATCGTAGCTCCTATTTTGCAGGTCGTCGATCGATTGGGTGATATATTCGGCTTGAAGTGAAGCTCTTTGATACTGGGTGTAGAGCTCTACACCAAAGCGCTTGACCGTGTCTGGATCTTTGATTTTTGCTTTGACATATTTACCTGCCATATGTGACTCGGGTCGGGTGGAGAGTTTGAGTTTTTTACCGTCATAGTCGGTGTGGCTATAGGATGCACCGATATGCCAAAGCTTATCTTTTGCAAAGAGGTTTGCATAGGTCGCTTTGAGGCTGAAGTTGTAGATGTTGTGCGCACTATCATAGTGATCAATATTTTGGGTGAAGAGACCGGTTCTCAGTGTGGTGTAGTCATTGTAGTTTGTACCTTTATGCAGATAGAGGAGTTGTGTACCCAAACGACGATCTTCATAGAAGAGTTTATTAAGCGATCGTTCCATAAAGGTATGGTATCGGGAGCTTGTCATCGCCTCAAATCCGAATGGCTCTTTGAGCTGACCGGCAAAAAGAGTGAAATTAGACAGTTTATAGGAGAGGTAGAGATCTTTAAATACACCGCCGTTTTTCAGATCATACTCTATCTCATAGGAGAGAGGTTTTTGGATTTTTCCTTTGAGGTAGATACGCGCGCGTCGTATCTCTTGGGCGTGTGCATCATCACTCACACCCGCATCCAAGAAGAGTGATGCTCCGGCACGGATGTTAGGGTAGCTTGGATGCTGTTTTGCCAAAAGCGTTGAACTGATGAGGAGGAGTAATCCAAATTTCATTTTCATTTATGCTCCTTTAGTAGTATCTCATAAAGAATGTGATGAAGTGTATCATTGGGTTTTTCAATGGTATAGATAGCAAAAAAGACGCTCAAGACTAATCCGATCGCAAAGGAAGTATAAGCGCGACGAAGCCAACGATACTTGAGATCGATTTCCGTTCCGAGCATATGCAAATGTTTGATGATATGCTCTTGAGTCAACCCTTTGTCACTAATGACGCGATGTACATTTCTCACATAGATTTCAGGTGGTACATCTGCCATATCTTGGAAATAGAGGACGGAGTTGTAGTCGACATTATGCACGCGCTTGAGTAGATGCTTTTTAAATCGAGGACGGATAGCGATGACGGCAAAAGTGATAGAGATAAGTGCTGTCAAAATGATAGAAATAAAGGGATAAACCATATCGGGATCACTCGTCTGAAATCCGGATGCGGTAATGAGTACCGTCAAGATAAAGCCGTTGACGGAGATGAGAATACTCGCTTTGGTATCGGCTAACGAAGTGAGTTCTAAGTTGGAACGCAGTGCATTTCGAAAGAGTGTTTCGACGGTTCGTGATGTATTTTTGGTTTTGAGTGTTTTTCTCCTATCAATGAGAGGAGAGGTACGATTGTTGTTCTTTTTGTTAACGCTTTCTATTTTCATGGGCGATATTATACCTTGTCATATATTTCACTATGGATTGAGGAGGCTTCTCGTTGATAATGTGGGTATCTTATGATCTCTTTTCGTCTGATTCTTTCTCCTTCGTAGATGGTCATCGTTGGTTTTTCTCTCAAGTATGCCATCAAGTTTGGAAGTAGTTCAACTTCAATCATCAATTTTTCATTCTTCTCCTGAGAATACTCCCATACCGTGCGATACTCATTTTCAAATTTTAAGACTTCACCCTCATATTTGTCGGTGAGAAAGTACCAATATCCCTGTCCATCTTGATAATATCCATGATGATGAGGCTCTTGCGGAAGCTCATCCTCTGTAAGATAGTATTTGATCGTGACATAGTCGAGTAGTGCCTTTTTTTCATGCTTGTAGAGTATATACTCCAAATGGTTAAGATCGGGATGTTTATAACCCAATGGAGAAGTGCCGATCAGTGAGAAAAAGTTGATGTCAAACGCCATCTTCTCAAGTTCTCTGTAGCAGGTGATGACGATATTGTTTTCATAATTTTTTTGAACATCCAAAAAATAGATACGATGATTGTGTAGACTCTCCAAGTGATAACGCGTTGCAGTATGGTTATAGTGGTTTTGATAGATATCGCTATCGATGCAGATAAAATGGTGGAGTGCAATCTTATCAATATCATGCAGCGTGATTTTGTCTTGCTTGTGCAGAGCCAGCAATCCTCCCATAGAGTTCTCCCCTTTCTTTATATATCATCTTAATAATATCGTCCACATTTAAAAATTATTGAGAAAAAATGAAATATTTTTGGTTCCTCTCTTTAGAAGTGCTCCTTTACTCTTTATTGTTATGTTAAACACAAGAATAAGAATAAAATATACGGAAAAAGTGACAAAACTTGAAAAAAATTGTATTTTGTATAATCTTTTAATGATGTAAATGTATAATTACAGTATATTAAATTCGTTATAGATTATGCAGAGTTTAAATAGTGTGTTAAATATAAGTTTTTAACTCCTATTTATACGCTCTTATGTACTATGTATGTATGGAATCGAATGACTTGTTTAATATATTGCATAATGCTGTGGAAGCACAAAATTATGGAAAAAAGATCAGCCTCAAGGAGATGGCTCAGAGGCTGGGTGTTTCGATGCGCACCTATCAAGATTGGAAATTGGGCAACTCAAAGCCACAAGCCGCGATGGTAATTTTCAAGATGTTAGGAGCGCTGGAGGAAGAGGACGCTTTACGAGTCATCAAGAAGATTTCAAAGGAACTTAATCATGGAGAGCATCAGCGACATTGAACGCGTGGCATTGGAGGATATTTTTGGCGCCTTGTCGATAAATCATCACTCTATTTTTTCTACTTTATTACATTCTGTCCAAACACTATTTCGACGGTTGGTTGCATAAGGGTTGTCCTCCCTTAGCAATTTGATTATCTTCTAATTCATACATAATCTTTCAAATTTTTATTCAATTATTTATACTCAAAAGCCCGAGTTATGGTTGTTTTCTTGAACTTTAGTCATTAAGACTCAACTTTATTTATACACTTTTTATAAGTAACACTTGACAAGTAGTGACTAAATGTTGTATAATACAGCTGATTTTCCTAAAGAAGGAGGAGAGATGGAGAAAAAGAGTGGCAAGCAGAAGCCTTCTGATGAAGCATTGGAAGAGCAGATGACGGAAGAGGAGCAAGCCGAAGAACAACCTGAAGAGGTGACAGAGGTTCAAGCACTGGAAGAGAAGGTGGCTGAACTGGAAGATAAATTGCTCCGTGAGCATGCGGATTTTCAAAATATAAAAAAACGCATGGAGAAGGAAAAAGCACAAGCCGTTGCTTATGCGCATGAGCAGTTTGCGAGAGATTTGCTTAGTGTGATTGATGCGCTGGAGCAAGCGAAGCAGGCTGTGGAAGGTAAAGATGAGACGACACCCGAACTGTTAGAGCAGATCAAAGAGGGGATCGATTTGACACTGGCACAATTCTCGAAGATTTTTGAGAAGCATGGAATTGAATTGGTCACCTTTGATGAAGGATTTGATCCCAACTTCCACGAAGCGGTGATGCAAGTAGATAGCGATCAGCACAAAGAGGGCGAGATCGTCCAAGTGTTGCAAAAGGGTTACAAGATCAAAGATCGGCTATTGCGATCAGCGATGGTTAGTGTAGCGAAGTAAAAAATTTAAAAATTAAGAAAAAGGAGTCAGTTATGGCAAAAGTAATAGGAATCGATTTAGGAACAACCAACTCATGTGTTGCGACTTATGAAAAGGGTGAGAGCAAAGTTATCCCCAATAAAGAGGGAAAAAATACGACCCCGTCTATCGTGGCGTTTACCGATAAAGGTGAAGTGATCGTCGGTGATCCGGCAAAGAGACAGGCGGTAACCAATCCTGAAAAAACCATCTACTCGATCAAGCGAATTATGGGGTTGATGTGTAATGAGGAGAAAGCGGAAGAGGCGAAGAAGCGATTGCCTTACCATGTTGTTGATAGAAACGGTGCTTGTGCGATTGAGGTGGACGGCAAGACTTATACACCGCAAGAGATCAGTGCAAAAGTATTGATGAAGCTCAAGGAAGATGCGGAGGCTTTCTTGGGAGATACTGTTACGGATGTAGTCATTACCGTACCGGCATACTTCAATGACTCTCAGAGAAAAGCGACACAAGAAGCGGGTACGATCGCTGGGTTGAATGTATTGAGAATTATCAATGAGCCGACAGCGGCGGCATTGGCGTATGGGCTCGATAAAAAAGAGGCGGAGAAGATTGTCGTCTATGATCTCGGTGGTGGTACCTTCGATGTCACCGTACTGGAGACAGGCGATAATGTGGTCGAAGTTTTGGCGACAGGCGGTGATGCATTTCTCGGTGGTGATGACTTTGACAACCGTTTGATCGATTGGTTGGCTGATGAGTTCAAGAGTGAGAGTGGCATCGATCTCAAAAATGATGTGATGGCGATGCAACGACTCAAAGAGGCGGCGGAAAATGCCAAAAAAGAGCTCTCTACCGCAAATGAGACAGAGATCAACTTGCCGTTTATCACCGCTGATGCCAGCGGTCCAAAGCACTTGGTCAAAAAGATTACCAGAGCAAAATTTGAGTCATTGATAGAAGATTTGGTAGAGAAGACGATCAAGACGATTGAAGAGGTATTGAAAGATGCCGGTGTGACCAAGGGTGATATCAAAGAGATCGTCATGGTCGGTGGATCGACCAGAGTGCCGATGGTTCAAGAGAAGGTGAAAAACTTCTTCGGAAAAGATCTCAACAAATCAGTAAATCCTGATGAGGTTGTAGCAATCGGTGCGGCGATTCAGGGCGCGGTGATCAAAGGTGATGTGAAAGATGTCCTCTTGCTGGATGTAACACCACTCAGCCTTGGAATCGAGACACTCGGAGGTGTGACCACCAAAGTGATTGAGAAGGGTACCACGATTCCGGCGAAAAAGACACAAACCTTCTCAACTGCGGAGGATAACCAACCTGCCGTTACGATCCATGTCGTACAGGGTGAGAGAGAGTTTGCTAAAGATAACAAATCTCTCGGTCAATTCAACTTAGAGGGAATCCCGCCTGCACCAAGAGGTGTACCGCAAATCGAAGTCACTTTCGACATCGATGCGAACGGTATCTTGACTGTTTCGGCGCAAGATAAAGCGAGCGGTAAACAGCAAGAGATCAAGATCACCGGTAGTTCAGGATTGAGCGAAGAGGAGATCCAAAAGATGGTGCAAGATGCCGAAGCACACAAAGCCGAAGATGAGAAGCGCAAAGCACTGGTCGAGACAAGAAACCAAGCAGACGCACTCGTGCATCAGACCCAAAAATCGATCGAAGAGATAGGCGATAAGATCGATGCGGGTGAAAAAGAGAAGATCGAGAGTGCGATCAAAGATCTCCAAGAGACGCTCAAAGATGAGAATGCTACCAAAGAGCAGATCGAAGAGAAGGTCAAAGTCTTGACAGAAGCGAGTCATAAATTGGCTGAAGCGGCATACGCAAAAGAGGGTGGCGCACAAGGTGCCCAAAGCGGCGGAACTGAAGCAAAAAAAGATGACGACGATGTCATCGATGCGGAAGTAGA
>JALVVN010000006.1 GCA_027023405.1 Campylobacterales bacterium | reverse complement strand
TTGCCGGTGGAGATGATATCTTTATTCTAGGTGCTTGGGATGAGGTGATCACATTTGCCAAAGAGCTTAGAGAGGAGTTTATGAAGTTTGCAACGGGAAGTGAACTCACTTTTTCAGTAGGTATGGTGATGACAAAAGCGAACAAACCTATCAACTTTGTAGCAGAGGTGAGCGAAAAGGCTTTGGAGGAGGCTAAGGATCATAAGAAGGAGCAAAAACCACAAGAAAAAGAGAAAAATGCACTTACACTTTTTGATCAAACTGCTAGTTGGATAGACTATCACGATATGATAGAGGATTTTAAAGTCATTGAATCCATGGCTAAAAAATATCCTGATGAATTTAACACTACTTTTTGGTATAGGCTTTTAAGTTTTTGCGATATGAGAGAAAATCTTAATAGTAAAGATGTAGATATAAAAAATGCATTATGGAGGTCAAAAGTAGCTTATATGTTTAAAAGAAATATTATACCTAAACACAAAAACGAGAACTTTGATGAGGTAATCAAAAAAATCGAATCAAATATTGAGACATACGGCGCTACCTTTAAGACGGTAGTTTTTGAAGAAATTTATAAAAGGAGAGACTAATGGCATATGGTAATAATAGGGGTAATTACAATAGACAAGAACAAATTCAATTAAACAAAATTGAGCTTGATTTTACTAAAAACGAGCAGCTTTTTGGGAAAATTGCAGAGAATTGGTCTAAACAGATTAATAATGAAAGTAACAGGACACGAAATAAAATTAATCAAATAAGAAGTTTTTACGACAAGGTCATTGAGCTTCAAGAAAAATCAGAAGGCATAAGTGACGATAAATACAAACAAGAGATTTTTCCATTTGTAGTGATGCTTAAATCCAAAGTGGCTTATGCAAAAACTAGAGGTTTAGTAAGTGACACATTTGCAAATATGATTAATCAATGTGTCGATGAGGCAACTACAGTAGCCAAAATGCAAAATTTTAAACTATTTTTTGAAGCTGTAATTGGCTTTTATCCAAAGAAATAATAAAAAAGGGGAATAAAAAATGATTAAATCTAAATTAAGAGTTATAACAGGACTTCATATAGGTGGCAGTGATGATACTATGAAAATTGGTGGGATAGATAGCTCTGTAGTAAAAAGAGAAATTTATGCCAATCCTGACGGAACAATCAATTATAATGGGACAGGAAAAAAAATAACCGAACCTTACATACCTGGCAGTAGTTTAAAAGGGAAAGTAAGAAGTTTACTTGAGCATAGTTTTGGACTCATAAGAGAACAAAAACAGTTATTGGGAGACAAAGCAGGAAAACCGGTTGATAGCAACTTTGCAAATAAACTAAATGGAATGCTACAAAAAAAAGCAAATCTTATCATAACTCTTTTTGGTGAAAGTGCAGGAAGTGGCGACACTAAAAACACAAAAATAACAAGAGCAATTTTTAGAGATTGCTTCTTAACAAAAGAGAGTAGAAAATTATATCTTGAAGGTAAAATTGCTCTATCAGAAGAAAAAGCAGAAAATACAATAAACCGAGTATCTGTTACTGCAAATCCAAGATTTATGGAAAGGGTACCTGCTGGAGTAGAGTTTTATTTTGAAGTTATTTTAAGAGAATTTGATGAAGATAAAAATTTACCGTTAGCAAAAACACTCGAACTTGGTCTTAAGCTTCTTGAAAACGATGCATTAGGTGGCGGAGGAAGTAGAGGTAATGGCAAGATAGAGCTTGATATTTATCAAAAAGAAGACAGAAATATATCTGAAGAGATAAGCACCCTAATGAAAGAGATTGAAGAGAGTCTATGATGGAACTTTTAACACTAAAAGTTACACCTCTATCCCATTTTGGCACACTTCCAAAAGGCGATACTATATTTGGGCAAATAGTAGCTTATCTTTTTTTAAACAAAGATACTAGATTTGAAAACTATTTAAATGAAGAACCAAGGCTCATAGTATCAGATATGATGCCTTATGGGTATGTTTATAGACCAAACTTGCCTATGGACTGTTTTAAGGGGGATGGCGAAGATGAAATAGATAAAAAAGATATAAGAAAAAGAAAGTTTATCTCGCTTGAAAACCTTCAAAATGGAGACTTATATCTTTGTGAAAAAGTTGATTTTTTAGATGAATTTGTTACCATAAAAAATTCTATAAATCGCACAACTTTTACAACAGATGGTTCTGACTTTGCACCATACGGAGTGGATGAAAAAGTTTTTTTCAACACACTATGGATGTTTGTTTTGGTTGAGACTTCAATGAAAGAAAAAATTCTCTCTACTATAAAACAAATCGGTATATATGGTTTTGGCAAAGATGGAAATCTCGGAAAAGGTAACTTTGATATTGAACTTATCGATACACCTATTGAATCGATAAATAGCAAGTATGCTATGAGTATCTCCCCTATAATACCAAAAGATAAAAATATCATAAATAGTTGGTATGAACCTTTTACAAGATTTGGCAAATATGGTCTTAACAATGCACATACAAATGCTTTTAAAAAACCTATTTTGATGGATGATAGCGGAGCTGTAGTTAAGCTAAATAAAACCAAACCATATTTTGGTAGCTGCTTAAACAACGGAGTTAAAGATAAACCCTCTTTTTTACAAGGATACTCTATTGCTATCCCTTTTAATATTAAGGATAAGTTATGTCTAGATACAAACTAACAATATTGACCCCCATACATATTTCTAGTGGGGATGAGTATGAACTTTACTATAATATGCTCGAAAAAGATGGCTATGTTTATTTGTATGATGAATTCAAAATTGTTGAGTTTTTTATTACAAACAATATTAAAGTTCCATCAAATTTAAATGAATTAAAAAAAACAATAGAACAATATAGTGATAAAATTATAAACTCGAATCTACATCTTAGAAAAGTAAAGAGTAACTTTTCTAAGATGACTAAACCATTATTAGCACAAATATCAACTGCTAACAATCCTATAATCACAGGAAGCAGCATAAAAGGAAGTCTCAGAACCGCTATACTAGATAATCTATATAATAATGGCAAAGAGAGTGAATTAATAAAAAAAGTTATGAAAAATAAAAATTTAACAAAAGAGAGACTTACAGATGATAAAGGTAGGGTACCTTACGATAAAGATTTTGCTGAAATTTTTAAATATTTAAAGATAACAGACTCTCTTTTGCCACTTGAAACACAAATATATAAGACGATCAATGTAAAAAAAGATAAAAATCATCAAGGAAATAGAGAAAAGAAAGTTGAAGAGATAGCAAATTATGTTGAGGCAATAAAGCCTAATCAATCTTTTGAAATTGAGATAAAAGATTTACACGAAAAACAGATTTTTCAAAATCTTTCGATGATGTGCAATAAGTTTTATATACCATTTTTTGCCGATGATGAAAAACAGTATTTTACAAAAGACACAAATGCAGTTAACAAAGCCAAAAATGCTAATAAAGGTATGTTTATAATCAATGTTGGTAGATTTAGTGGAGCCGAAAGAAAATCACTTAACAGTATAAGATATATAAAAGCATCAAAAGCAAATGACAAATCTGTAACTTCTGCAAGAACTTTTGCTTTAGAAAGCAGTACAGATGATAAAGTTTACTTTGAAAATAGCTTGATTCCTTTTGGGTGGGCAATGTGTGAAAAGCTTGAAAATGATGACTATGCTTTTAAAAAGTCTGTTTTGTCAATAAAAGAGAAACAAGCAGAAATGAGAAAAGGTAAATTTGTTGCACTAGATGTACTAAATACACAAAAACAAAAAATGGTTGAAGAAAAAGAGAAAGATATCATAGAACAACAAAAAGCAAAAGAGGAAGAGGAGCGAAAAGCACAAAAAGAGAAAGAGGAGAGAGAAGCTAAACTTGCGGCAATGTCTCCACTGGAGCGAAAGATCGAAGAGCTCAAAGAGGCAAATCCAAATCCTAATGAAACCGTTGATATCATTATTTTCAATGCTCTGAAAAATAGGCAACTCGATGAGTTTCGATGTGATGCACTTACTCTTTTAAAAGAAGAGATGCAAAAACTCAAAAAATGGGTAGAACAGAGCAAAAAACCTGAAAAAGATAAAAAATATAAACGAACTCAAGAGGTTATCAAAATGCTCAAGGAGTGTAACTAATGGCAAACATACTCATCTCATCACTTGGAACAGGTCAAAAAAAAGATAATGGCTATCGCAAAGCAATATATTCATATAAAGGTGAAGACATAGAAACGACTTTTATATCCAAAGCTTTGTGTAAAATGTTGAAAATTGATAAACTTTTTCTTGTCGGTACACAAGGCTCTATTTGGGATAGTGCTTATAAAGAGTTTAGCACAACAAAAGAGTACGCTGATGATGCAGAACTCTCTCTTTATGAAAAAATAGATGAGAAAAAAATCACAGAAAAAGACCTCGTGCTAGTCAACCAAACCATCGAAAAAAACTTAGGTACAAAAGGCTCACAATGCTTTTTAATCGACTATGGTCTTGACGATACACAACTTTGGAGCAACTTTGAAAAGTATATAAAGATCTTAAATTTTATAGATGACAAAGACACAGTGTACATCGATATCACCCATGCATTTCGTTCACTTTCGCTTATGAGCTTTTTGATGGTACAGTTTGGTCAAACTATCAAAGATAAAAAATTCAAAATAGGAGGGGTGTTTTATGGAATGCTTGAAGCACCTCAAAAAAGAGAAAGTGATGGGAAGACCTTAACACCTGTTGTTGACTTAAAAATACTCTATGACCTTATGGAGTGGATCAAAGCAATCAACAACTTTAAAAACTATGCCAATGGTGACCACATGGCAAGTCTGCTTGAAAATATGGATGGATATAAATCCGAATACAATATATTTAACAACTATACAAATGTCATGAGAATAGCCAATATGGCGGCAGTCAAGCTGAACATAAACTCTATCGCCAAAAAACTAAATACTCTTGAAAAATCACAAAATCCTATCATCCAACTTATGAGTGATGAGATGAAATCTTTTGTTGAAAGGCTTGACAAAGAAAAAATGTCAGACTTTCAACTATCACTTGCAGATTGGTACTGTGAACATAAACACTATGCACTAAGTTATATGACGCTTGCAGAAGCGATAGTCTCAAAATCATGTGAAATCCATGGATTTAAGATTGATAATGAAAAAAGTAGAAATGATGCAAAAGCAAAAATACACAAAATAGATAAAGGACTTGATAGAGAGGTTTATAGAAATGTTAATAAAATCAGAAACAATATCTGTCATCAGTTAGAAAAAAGAGAAAATGCCATCATATCGGATATAAAAAACTTGCCAATATATATCGAAAAAACTAAAAATATTTTCGAGAAGTTAACATTGTAGCCCAATCATTCTACAATGTTAAAAAACTAAAAAGGATGTTTCATGGCACTAGATGCGACAGTTAGAGCGAGAGTAGATTCTAAGCTAAAAGAAGAAGCCGAGTTGAAAGGCATAAACAGTATATAAAAGATATCAAAAAAATAAGCTTTTCAGAGCAACACTTCAAACATCTACACCCAAATAGCCCTAATTTTTTCTGCCTTTGGTGGAGAGATTAAGGATAAAGTGAGCATTTGGACGGGATAAAGTACTATCTTTTAATAACAGATTAACACATTGTGCCGTATAATAAAAGAAATTATATACGACACTTTGAAGGAGTTTTTGATGACTAAAAAGATAACTTTATATTCTGATGAAGAGTTGATAAGAGATATAAAGGCATTAGCAAAAAAAAATAGCACCTCGGTATCTCAGATAGTCAATGACTTTTTTAAAGCTTTGTTACTAGAAGAGCAAGTTAACAAAAAGACTAAAGCAACTATAACCAATAAACTTTTTGGAATACTCAAAGACAAAGAGATAGATGAGTCTGATTATAAAGAGTTTTTAGAGAAGAAGTATCTGTGAAGGTCTTGCTTGATACAAACATCGTTTTGGACTTGATGCTAAAAAGAGAGCCGTTTTGCAATAGTGCAAAAGAGATATTTTCGCTTATTGAAAATCGTGATATAGTTGGTTATCTATCTGCCTCAACTATCACAACGATACACTATCTAGTCTCTAAATCTTTTGATAAAGCAAAAGCGGAAGAGATCATAGATGATTTACTATTGCTATTTGAGATAACAGATATAAACAAACCGGTTTTGATAGATGCTGTTAAAAATAGCGGTGTAGATTTTGAAGATAGTGTGATATACACAAGTGCAAAGTTTTGCGATATTGATATCATCATCACACGAGATAAAAGAGGATTCAAAAACTCTACTATTTTGACACTGCAACCGAAGGAGTTTTTGGCATCAAGATGTCAATGAGATAAATTGGATACACTATACACGGGTATTAAGATAACATTTTTCGGGTGGTATCGTAAGCTTTGACATTGGCATACTAGGCTCCACTGTCGGCATCGACATAGGTAAACTTAGCGCCTTTAGTTATTAACCGTTAGAATCCTTCAAATAAACAGTCCCGAGAAGAAGCAATGAAACAGAGAGACTTTCACAAGCTTGTTATAATTTTCGGTCAGAACTCCCTTAGCTTTTTATGTTCAACATAACATACTAAGAGATATAATTTTAGATCAATACAATCTACTAACGAAGATATGAGGGGTTTTGATTGGATATCTCTAAAATCGACACAAATTGTCGTAAAATTCAACTACTATTAGGCTAAAATAACTCTAAAAAGGCTTTAGATGATAGAAAATATTCTCTCAAATCGCTTTGCTACTACCGCGTCGCTGTTAGCCGTACCGGTGGCTTTTGTAGCTGATTATATCGGTGTGCCGATCGCCTATGCTATTGCAGCAGGTATCGTAGCAGTTCTCTTTGTACTGGCTTATATCGATGAAAAGCGCAAGCAAAAGCTCTACTCTCAGCCAAATGTACCTATCCCTATCGTTTTCAATATCTCAAATCCCGCCGACTCACGATCAGCACTTGCTTCACTCTTTGAAAATTTTCAGGGTAGCTATCCTCATCATCAAGAGAATCTTAAAAAGTATTTCAATATCACACCTGATGATCTGATCTTTGAGTACAGCGGTGATATATTTGATGAGGATCGTTTTGTCGATTTTCTCAAGATATCCAAACACGATATCAAGCGACTAGAGGCGAAAACTCCCAAAAATGTGCAGTTTCATATGGTCTATATCGGACCAATCGCAAATGCGATCTTAGTGGGTACGATCTTCGGGACGGAGGGAGTCACACTCTATCAGTACAACAAATCGACCGATAGTTATGCTATCGCCCTTGAAATCGATTCGCGAAAGTTTAAAGAGCCGATCGATGCGTTTGAAATCTTTAAAAGAGAGGATATCGGTCAAGTAGAAGAAAGTGAACATGTGACGATAGCCATCGATCTAGCTTCGCACAAAGTAGCGCTCAACAAGCTCCAAAAGCCCATCATTCACCTCGAAAGCAGAGTAGGAGCGACTCTGCATAAGCCTGAAGAGTTTATCCGTGCCAACCAAGAGATATACAGCGTCATCAATACTCTCCAACAACACTCACCACATATCACTTTGGCATACTCTATGCCCACAACTATTGCAATCTTGCTGGGGATGAGTGTTCAGAGCTATTGGGATATCATGCTGACACAGTTCAATGACGGGGAGTACAAGCCCGTGATGAGTCGTCTCAATAAGATCAAATACTACTTTTAACCCCAAAAGGATGCGAGATGAACCAAGTCATCTTGATTAGTTATGATATAATGATTCAAAAGGAGGTTGGTTATGCGTTTATCCTTTGAAATACCTGATGATATATACTTGGCGATAAATGAAAGCGATGACCATCTTAAGGAGATGGCTAAAAGAAAATTTGTATTGGAGCTCTATGAAAAAGGGAAAATCTCTACATCTCAAGGCGCTAAGATACTGGATATGAATCTCTACTCATTTATGAAATTGTTAAGTCAAAACGGACTACCTGCGATCAAGGATTATGATATAAAAGCAGAATTAGATAATTTGAAGGACTAATAGTGATAATCGGCGATAGTTCTGCTTTGATCACTTTAGCGATTGTTGATCAATTGGATCTTTTAGAGAAGTTGTTTGATGAATTGTTTGTTCCCTATGCGGTTTATAATGAAGTAACAAAGGTAGATAAGCCGTATGGCGCTAGATTAGGGGATTTTTTAGAAAATAAAGTTAAAAAAGTAGATTTGAAAATCGAAAAGCTTGGGTTGGGATCCGGTGAATTGGAAGCTATAACACTCTATAGAGAATTGGACGCGGATCTACTTCTTATCGATGATAATAGAGGTAAAAAATTTGCAGTTCTAAACGGTATAAAGGTCATAGGTAGTTTGGGAGTTTTGATCAAGGCAAAGGAGAGTGGCTACATAAAAGAGGTAAAACCGCTAATAAACCTGATAGAAAAATCTGAAATATATATATCAGAAAAACTAATTGATCAAGTATTAACTATTTGTGATGAGTCGTCTCAATAAGATCAAATACTACTTTTAACCCCAAAAGGATGCGAGATGAACCAAGCCCAAAGGATACTCAGGTTATTGACGCTCCTAAGAGAGAGTGATCAGCTTTGCACAAAGAAGATTGTCGAGATCTTTGAGACGGACAAGAGAACCGTACAGAGAGATATCAAGATACTCAAAGAGTTTCTAGGGGAGAAGCTTTTGATGCCATCGCGGGGGTGCTATGCGCTACAAAATCGACAAGAGCTCTTCTCTTATCTCAAAGATAGTGTGAAGATCAGGGAGTTTTTCGAGTTTATCGCGCTGTTTGACGCGAGGCTTTTGTCTATCTTCGATGTGCGGGAGTTTCCGATCATTCACCAAGTCAAAAAGGATGTTGCCACACTCTACCACATCGCCGAAAATCCCATAGAGCGCCTGGATGATGAGAAGCTAAATCCTATCAAAGAGGCGATCAAAGCGCACCGAAAAGCGACAATTCGCTACATCGATCGAGATACTAAGATCAAGCATTTTAGGAGTATAAAGCCCATCAAGATCATCTTTGCCGAGGGAAATTGGTATCTAGGGGCGATGACGGAAGAAGAGCAGAATGGGGGATTTAAGTTTTTGCGTATCAATTTTATTCGGAGTTTTGAACTAGAGCCGGAGACATTTCACCGTGAAATTGATGCGGAGGAGTTTATCCGGCGGTTTCAATCCCTCTTTCAAAACTATCAAGCTCCCGACATTGAGGTCACACTGGAGATCGACAGCTTTGTCGCCCGCTACTTTCGCGTCAAAAATCATCTCAAATCTCAACAAATCACCCAAGAAAAAGAGGATGGAACACTCATCGCAACATATACAATCACCAACGAGATGGAGATACTACCGCTTGTCAAAAAGTGGCTTCCTCATATCCGCATCCTCAAACCCAAATGGCTCCAAGATCGTCTCAAAGAGGATCTGCAGACTTATCTCTCTAAAGACTGACAAAAAGTTCCAAAACGACAAAAAATGTCGCTTCACTCCTCTATAATCTCCTCAAATTCATAAAGGAGTCGGTGATGAAACAGCATAGAGACTATCACAAACTTGCAATTATTCGTCGTCAGGCAAAGGGCTTTACAAGCGTCGTGCCGTCCAAGCGAATCTACAAGCGATATCCAAAGCACAAAGGGGGACGCTTTGAGCACTAACCACTACCTAGTCTGCTATGACATCGCCGATAAGAAGCGCTTGCAAAAGGTGCGAAAGGTGGCGCATAGCTATGCACTGGGTGGGCAAAAGAGTGCAGTCGAAGCACCGCTTGATAAAAAATTGCTCAAAGAGCTTGTTTCAAAGCTGGAAAAGTTGATTCGTGATAATGACAAGATCAATATTATTGCGATCGAAGGTGAGCCGATCTGTTTTGGAAAGGCTGATTTTATAGCGTATGACAAGGGGGTGATTATACTATGAATGTGATTATCGTCGATAGAAAAGATGCGCAGATCAGTCTCAAGAGTGAACTGCTACAGATCGACTCACAAAAGATACCTTTGCACCTGATCGACACTCTCCTTATCGTAGGAGATCAAAAGCTACAAGCCGCCGATCTGACAAAACTCTCTTCAAATTCTACCCATGTCGTGCTCTTTTCATCCGACTTTACAAAAAGTGCGCATATCACGACGACCTCATCCAAAAATGCCCAACTCAAACTCGCCCAATATCAAGCCTGCACGACAAAAACGCTACCCATCGCCAAGACGATCCTCTCGCGCAAGATCACCGCCCACGCCGGACAGCTTCAAAGACATGAGATTTCGCTTCAGACGCATGAGATACTTTGTCGTCTGGATCGGGCTAAGACACTAGATGAACTACTTGGTATCGAGGGGAGTTTTTCACGCCACTATTTTACGCACTACTTTTCGCTCTTCCCCAAAGTACTCCACAAAGGAAGACGAACCAAACGCCCACCGCTCGATCCTCTCAATGCACTGCTCTCGTGGTTCTACACACTGATCTATCACCTCATAGGGGTGCGTTTGATCGGATTTGGTTTTGAGCCGTCTCTCGGATTTTTGCATCGCCCTTTTCGATCTCATATGGCTTTGGCGTCTGATATTTTGGAGCTCTATCGTGCCGATATCAATCAATTTGTCTATGAGATATTTTCTCAAAAGATCGTCACGCATCAAGATTTTAGTAAAAAAAGCGGTGTCTATTTGCGCTATGAAGGGCGAAAAAAATTGTGGCAACACTTTCGTGAGTTTTCCGCCTCTCTCGAACCGCGTATCGATGCTACTATCACTGAGATAAGGGGAATGCTATGAGAAAACGGACACTAATACTAAGAGATCCGATGATCAAGCTTCGAATGCATGAGGAGTATTTGGAGATCATCTCACCGACCAATAGCTACAGCGTAGCATTTATTCATATTGAGCGCATCTATCTTAACAAATCGCTAGATATCCCGATCGGTGTTTGCTATGCTTTGAGTCAAAAGATTGATCTCATTTTGATTGATCATGACGGATATCTACTCGCAACAATAACGGAGATCAACAATGCGCAAATATGATTTTGTCGTCGCTTACGATATCTCTGACCCAAAACGCCTACGCAAAATCGCAAAGGTTTTGGAGAAAAAGGCGATTCGATTTCAATATTCGCTCTTTTTGGTGACGGATGTGACCCGCGATGAGGTGATGTCGCTGGTAGATCGGATATTGTCGATATACAATGAGAAGCAGGATGATATCCGTATCTATCGTATCAAACACTACGGTATTCGCATGGGATCGGCGATGGATTTGGCGCATCCGTATGATTTCTTTTAGGAGGAAGTTCGATGACAGTTTATGATCAGATGGAGAAGCTTTTGAGTGAGAGCGATACACGACCTTCGTGGGCGGATGAGATACTCTTTGAGCTACGGGAGATCAAGCATATCCTCAAAGAAAATCGCCATCCACGACATAAAAAGAATAGAGACTATTTTCGATTTGTTGATCGCTTGCGCCAAGAGATGCGTGCCGACATAGCCAATGACATCTATCCCGAAATCCTTTACAAAGGACGCATACTCGGCATCAACCTCAAAGGCTTTATCTACGACAAAACCACAGCCGAAGACCTCCCCGCGCATGAAGCGTTTGAAGTCTATCGCTTTCTCTATGACAATCGAGAACGACTAGAGGAGTATCTCATACGACCAATAAGAAAATATTAATAGAGTTTTAAATATATCTACTATATAATAAAACGAAGTCACCCACAAGGTGTCAAAAACATCAAAGTTTCGCTTAAGAATAAAACGAAACTTAAAATGCCGATTTTTAGGGGTTTTAAAATGAGAAAAAGTCCATTTTTTGAGATCAAAGTTTCTTTTAAGAAAACGACCGATCACGCAAACCCCCATAAAAACGCTCTTTAACACACCATTGTTGCCGTTACAACAAAGACCCGATCTAAGGGGATTGAGACAATAATAACCGATTTATTTATAACTCTGTAGTCTACTCTAGTTACAACAAAGACCCGATCTAAGGGGATTGAGACTTCCGTTTCGGTCAGCCCAGATCGTGGCGTGTCGTTACAACAAAGACCCGATCTAAGGGGATTGAGACTTTATCTGACCGTAGCTCTTCATATCTGCGAACTTGTTACAACAAAGACCCGATCTAAGGGGATTGAGACTAAGCTCTTTCAAATACATCTTTAGGGCTCCAACTGTTACAACAAAGACCCGATCTAAGGGGATTGAGACAGAGTGATTTTTGCAATTTTTGTATTTTTAAATCACTGTTACAACAAAGACCCGATCTAAGGGGATTGAGACTTTAAGCTCTTAAAGCAATCGTGGGAGTATAGTTACAACAAAGACCCGATCTAAGGGGATTGAGACTCTAGTAGTGATACAGTAGTAGTAGCATCTATTGTGTTACAACAAAGACCCGATCTCAGGGGATTGAGACTGGCTAATATTTTTTATATAAGAGCATCTAGCTCTGTTACAACAAAGACCCGATCTAAGGGGATTGAGACTCACATGGTCAAGCACTTCAATCCCTAAAATTTGTTACAACAAAGACCCGATCTAAGGGGATTGAGACAAAGGCGTCCTTGAGAGGGTGGTTAAAATACTAAGTTACAACAAAGACCCGATCTAAGGGGATTGAGACCGCACAGAGCCGCCTCTCTCCCCGTTCCAATACCCAGTTACAACAAAGACTCGATCTAAGGGGATTGAGACCGCAATCTTTCTTGATGCGGTAAATACCAAAGTCCTGATCACTCTAATCAAGTTGGAACTGGAACATCTCTTTTAAAATATCTATTAGTTTTTGTTGTTTGTTTGTCATTGTATCCACTTGCATTAAACCCCGGATTTTCTTTTTTAGTGCAATTTCATCGTGAAAAAATTTTATCTAAAACCTTCTATGAAGCTTGAAAGGGTTTTCCACTCAAAAGATTGATAATCCCGTCTTCTCCACAAACTTTTGTAGCGCGAGTGTGCCGACATGGGAGTTGCCGTAACGGTTGAGGGCGGGGGACCAGACGCAGATGCCCATTTTGTTGGGTACGACGGCGACGACACCGCCTCCGACACCGCTCTTTCCTGGGAGTCCGACATGAAAGGCAAACTCTCCTGATGCGTCATAGTGTCCGCAGGTGAGCATGACGGCGTTGATCCGCCTTGCTTGTTGAGGTGTGAGGTAGCGTCTGTTTGTGATAGGATCGGTGCCGGCATTGGCGAGGTAGAGCATCGATCGGGCGAGTTTTTGGGTGCTCATACTGATGGCGCATTGTTTGAAGTAGGTTTGCACGACCGATCGGGGATCGTTTTGGAGATTGTCAAAGCTTTTCATGAGATTGGCAAGGGCGAGGTTGCGGAAGCCGTGATCCATCTCTGAGCTCGAGACGATTGGATCAAAGCTGATTGCCAGATCGTCACTGACGGCACGCACAAAGGAGAGAATCTGTTCATACGCTTTGTAGTCATCACGATAGTGTGAGATCAGTAAGTCAGTGATGACGATGGCACCGGCGTTGATGAAGGGATTTCGGGGGATACCTTGTTCATATTCAAGTTGTACGAGGGAGTTAAAGGGATTGCCGGAGGGCTCAACCCCTACACGCTGATAGAGATCACTCCCATAAATATCGAGTGCGAGTGTAAAAGCAAACAGTTTGGAAATACTTTGGATCGAAAAGGATGTCTCATAGGCACCGATATGGTAGGCATCTCCCTTTGTTGTGATAATCGAAAAGGCAAATTGATGCGGATCGACGCTGGATAGTGCGGGGATATAGTCCGCTACTTTCCCGCGTCCAAGTTCGGGTTGAATTTCGTGGCTGATCTCTTCGAGTATGGCTTGATAATCCATCGACACTCCTTGATTTGAAGTGTCTATTATACCTTATCTTTGCACATAGACACGATCCCATCGATGAACAAGTTTGTAGAGCTCTTTGACATCGCGGTTATACATACGGATACAGCCGTGAGAGGCAAATTTTCCGATGGATCGAGGATTGTTGGTGCCATGAATGCGGAAAGGGGAGTCTCCTAAATAGATGGCTCGTGCACCGAGTGGATTTCGTCTGCCTCCTTTAACAACTTCAGGTAATGAGGGATCTTTTTCAAGCATAGAGGGTGTCGGTCTCCAGTTGGGCCACTTTGCTTTGGCGGAGATCTCAAATACACCGTAAAAGCGATCTTTTGGGCGTTTGCCTACGGCGATTGGAAATTGATAGGCTGTTTGATCATCTAAGATATAGTAGAGCCGTCTTTGGTGTGTTTTGATGACGATTGAACCGGGTTCTTTATCATTTGGAAAATTGACAATCTTATTATCTAAATAATCGCTGTAATAATCACTGTACCCAAAGAGTGTTGTAGAGATCCATACTAAGATAAGTATCCACTTCATTTATTTCTACCTTATATTAAATATTTTAAACTATATCGGTATTTGATGAAATAAATGAAGTATTTTTCGTGAAAATTTATGCGATAAAATAGTTCCCGTCAAAACTTACCAGTGAGTAGTTTCGATCCTCCCCTAAACTCTTTTTGAGACCCTCTATCGAAAGGAAGGAGAGTGAATCAGCACCGATCGTTTCACAGATCTCCTCTTCTGACATATTGGCACTAATGAGCTCCTCATAGCTAGGTGTATCGATCCCATATCGACAAGGGTGCTTGATCGGCGGGGATGCGAGTTTCATATGTACTTGGGTTGCACCTGCTTCTTTGAGCATCTTGACGATCTGCTTGGAGGTGGTTCCCCGCACCAATGAGTCATCGATGATGACGACCCGCTTCCCCTCGATCACCTTTTTGATAGGAGAGAGCTTGAGTCGTACCTTGAGATCGCGCATCTCTTGGATCGGCTCGATAAAGGTACGACCGACATAGTGATTTCTCACGATGGCATTTTCAAAGGGAATACCGCTCTCTTGTGCGTAGCCGAGTGCCGCCGCTACACCACTGTCAGGAACCGGCAGGACAATATCGGCATCGACCGGATTTTCGCGCGCGAGCATGCGACCCATCTCTAGGCGTTTGGCATAGACGGTTTTACCGTCGATGATGGAGTCGGGTCGCGCAAAGTAGATATACTCAAAGGCACAAGGTCGCGGATCACTTGGATAAAGCTGGATGGATCGTGGCTCCTGCTCCTTTTCAAAGACCAGCATCTCCCCCGGTTTGACATCTCTGACAAACTCCGCACCGACAAGATCAAATGCACAAGTCTCACTTGCGACGATATAGCCACCATTTTTAAATTTTCCTAGTGAAAGAGGGCGTACTCCGTAGCGATCGCGAATTGCAAACATCTTTTTGCGGCTCTGTATGATAAAGCAGTAAGCACCTTTAATATCCTCCAGTGCTTCGATGATACGATCTTCAAGGCTATCTTTTTGGCTTCGTGCGATGAGGTGGATGAGATTTTCGGTATCCATATAAGATTGAAAAATAGCGCCCTCATTAATGAGTTTTTGTCTGACTTCATCTTTATTGATGAGGTTTCCGTTGTGTACGACGGCGATCTCACCGAGTTTATATTTGGCGGTGATGGGTTGTGCATCGGCGATAGAATCGCTACCGGCAGTCGAGTAGCGGTTGTGTCCGACGGCGGTTGATCCTTTTAGATAGGTAAAGTTCTCCTCATCAGAGAAGACATCCGTCACAAGACCTCTTCGCTTTTTGGTCCACATATTGACGCCGTCGCTTGAGCTGATTCCCGTCGCTTCCTGACCGCGATGTTGCATCGCAAAGAGTGCATAATAGGCTACTTTTGAAGCGTTTTTGACATTAAATACCCCGACAACTGCACACATCTTATATTCCTAAACAATCAGTAATGTTATAGAGTTTTGGCTCTTTGTTGACAATCCATTTTGCCGCACGAATAGCGCCTTTGGCAAAGGTGCTTCGTGAAGTGGCGGTGTGGTTGATCTCGACAAACTCTCCATCGTTGTAAAAGCCAATCGTATGGCGACCGACAATATCCCCACCTCTGAGTGCCATGACGGCGATCTCATCTTTGGTGCGTGCACCGATATTGCCGTCTCTCCCACTTACTCTGACACTGTCGAGATCAAGATCTCTTGCTTGAGCGGCATGTTCGGCGAGTGTGAGAGCAGTACCGCTAGGGGCATCTTTTTTATGACGGTGGTGTTGTTCGACGATCTCGATATCAAAATCTCTCAGCGCTTTAGAAGCGAGTGAGGCGAGACGGTTGAGTATTGCGACTCCTAGCGACATATTGGTCGCGTAGAGGATCGGCATCTTTTTGGAAGTTTCGGTGAGGAGATTGAGTTGATGTTTGCTCAAGCCTGTGGTACCGATGACCAGCGGTTTTGGGTGCTCTAATGCTTTCTCAAGGAGTGCTTCCGTACCGTCAGGTAGCGTAAAGTCGATTACCACATCGCAATTTTCGAGCATCGTATCGATGTCGTTTGTGATGAGGATACTACTATCGACGGGAAAGTCTAACGCTTTGTGTGCATGAATGACCGATACCTTTGCTTCAGGATCCCCTTGAAGATTTTCAATCAGGAGTTTTCCGACTCGTCCTGTAGCACCGTAAATTCCTATCTGTATCATCGTTTGTTTTCTTCCTTCTTTTGTATAAAATTTAATTTAATGCATTCTTGCGACGACTTGTAGTGCCGCCGTAGCACCGTCACCGGCAGCGCAAACCACTTGTTTGGGCGCTTGGATACGAATATCTCCTGCGGCAAAGAGCCCCTCGACATTGGTACGCATACTCAGATCGACGATCACCTCTCCCCACTCATTGACTTTGCATAAAAAGCTTCCATCTTCTTGTTTGAGGACACCGTTATTGACATGCATTCCGACAAAGATAAAGACGCCCGGAGCGTTGATCTCTCTTTTTTCACCAGATTTATTGACTACTTTGACGCCGGTAACACCTGACTGATCGCCGACAATCTCTTCGACACTGCTATCAAGTACCAATTCAATTTTTTCTTGGGCTTTCACTTTTTCGACTGTGTAGGGTGAAGCGCGGAAGCTATCCCGTCGGTGTATGAGATAGACTTTGGAGCAGATATTGGCAAGGTAGAGCGCCTCTTCGAGTGCCGTATCACCTCCGCCGATGACGCAGACCTCTTTATCTTTGTAGAAAAATCCGTCGCAGGTAGCACAGTTGCTCACCCCTTTGCCGTAGTAGGTATCTTCCCCTTTGATACCGGCGCGTTTTGGGGTACTGCCGGTAGCGACGATGACATTGTGCGCTTTGACATCATCGCCGTTGGCAAGTTGGATATGGAAGTGATCTTCATGCTTGCTGACGCGTTTGACTTCCGTCATCTCATGTTTCAGCCCAAAGCGCATACATTGTTCCGGCCACGGCTCCATCAGCTCCATACCGGTGACGACTTCTTTGATCCCCGGATAGTTTTCGATCTCACTACTTTGGGTGATCTGTCCGCCGGGTAGCCCCATCTCATACATGACGACATTTTTTAATCCACCTCGTGTCGCATACAAGCCCGCTGTCAAACCTGCCGGTCCACCGCCGATAATCGCTAGATCAAGCATTAAAACTCTCCTTCATCAAGTTTGTAGATGGTTGAATTTTGTTGATACAATCCCTTTTTGATCTGCTTAATATCAAAAAAAGAGGGTACGCTGTATATGTTGAACTGCTGAATAAATTTGAGCAGTGTATTCATACCCGTTGTGATGGGAATCATACTATCTTCTTTATTAAATCTCTTTTGATAAAGGTCGATTGCGAGGATAGGATGCGGTGTTTTGATTTTTTTGATGATTTGGTGAATATCTTGCATATTAGAGCTGTAAATGACAACCGTATAGATCGCTTCTTGCGGATGAAAGATATCCTTTTTTTGGTAAAAGAGGTGACGGTTGAAGTCGAAAAATTTATATTTTGAAAAGGTGTAGTTATAGTAGGCAAAGGCAAGAGCGATCATAGCCGCACCGAAAAAGGAGGCAAAAATATAAGTAAAAGCAGAAAGTTTTCTTTTTTGCATGGGATTTACGCGGGCGAGAAGCCCGCCGGATAGTGCTCTTTAAAGTAGAGAGTCAAGCTTGTCAGCGAGTACCTCTTTACCCGCTGCACCAATCATCTGATCGACCAACTCTCCATCTTTGAAGAAGAGGAGCGTAGGGATAGAGCGGATACCGTATTGGATAGCGATATCTTGCTCTTCATCAGTATTGACTTTTGCGATCGTCGCTTTCCCGTCAAAATCCTCCGCCAACTCTTCGATAATAGGGGCGATCATTCGACAAGGTCCACACCATGGTGCCCAAAAATCTACAAGTGTTACGCCTTTTGCAATCGTGTCGTTAAAATTACTACTAGTGAGTTCTACATACTTTCCCATTTGATTTTCTCCTAATATTTTTTCATTATTTACATTTATCAATTCATCTAATTTCTAAATGAACTAAGTATTATACCCAAAATTCCTTACTATTTGTTAATGATAAGCTTTAAGTTATGATTAAACAAGCTTTTCCGCAAATCCCACGATATTTTGGTCATTGTCTCTGATATAAAACTCTTTCATTCCATAAAAAGTGTGTCGCGGTTCGTTTACGATCTCGACCTGATCTTTGATAGCATCATAAAAAGCATCAAAGCCGTCAATCTCGATGTAGAGCATTTGATTGTCGATCTTACTATCTCGCATCAACGAGAGATTGAGATCTTCGGAAGCGCTTTGGAGTTGTTGAAACATGATTTGAACGGCACCGTTTCCCACGATTGCAAAAGCAAGGGGTTGTTTGGGATCATGTTGTAGATAGAGTTGTTTATCGGTATCGACTCCCATTATATAGTTAAAGTTGAGCTTCTGGGTATAAAAAGCGACGCTTTGGCTGACATCTTCGACGAGTAGATTGGGGCTGAGTGATTTGGCTTGCATTAGTGTATGATGACCTCGATTCTTCTATTTTTTTCTCTTCCTTCAGGGGTATCGTTAGGGGCAATAGGATTGAGTTCACCCTTGCCGATCGCATCGATATGTGAAGGTTTGAGCCCAAACTCTATCAAAAGTCGCCTTACATTTTGAGCGCGTTTTTGGGAGAGAATGCGGTTTTTTTCACGACTACCTGATGTATCGGTATAGCCGACGACAGTGATATAGGCGTTGGGGTAGTGTTTGATATAGTCGGCAAAGGCTCTGATTTTGGGGCGCGAGGCAAAAGTCACAACTGCTGAATCTGCGTCGAAATGGACTTCAAGTCTCTTTTTGACGGGACATCCGCTACTGGTGACGCTAAAGCCTTTGGGAGTGTTTGGGCATTTGTCAAGACGATCTTCGATTCCGTCACCATCACTATCTTTGACAACTGTTTTCTTGATTTTTGCTTCGTTGTGAGCAGTGTGTTGGGGGGCGATAGGACAACCGTTGATATCGACCGGTGTATCTACGGGTGTATGGGGGCAACTGTCAAGATTGTCCGGCACAGCGTCATGGTCGCTATCAGCGGTGATCTCATAGGCTTTGATGGGGCAACCTCGACTATCGACACTTGTATTATAAGGAGTATTCGGGCAAGCATCAGCACTATCAAGTACACCGTCACCGTCACTATCGCGATACGCTACCTCACTGCTTCCAATCGGCATACCCAGACCGATATACCAAACCAGTTCACTGTCTTGATTGTTTCCACCAAGCATATAGAGTGTTTTGAGTTCACTGACGAGTTTGAGCTGGTCATTGAGCGGATAGCGCACACCGGCACCCGCATCGATGAAAAATTGGCTGTCAAAATCTTTCCGTGCATTGGAGACATGCTCATAACCACCTCCACCAAATAGATAAGGGGTAAGCGGTGATTCAATCTCCACATCATAGAGCCCTTCGGCGGTGAGTTGAAGAAGGGATGAGACGCTCTCCCCTTTCTCATCAATACTGACATAGGCAAGTCCCAGGCGGGGAAGGATGTTATAGTTACCGTTAACAGTAAGATCGGCTTCAAAGGAGTTATTATTAAAATCTACACCGTCATTATTGAGGGAGGTAAGACCATATTTGAGCGCGATAAAACTCTCTTGGGCATGTAGTGAAAATGCAAAGAGCGCAAGTGGAAGAAGCCGTTTGACCATGACAAACTCCTTGAGATTAATCTACCGATAGTTTAACATTTTACAAATAAAGGATAAATTGTTAAAATGAATTTAAACTATAAGGAGCACTCTTATGATACGCTACACGCTATTTTTCTTGATAGCAATCTCACTATTTGCCAAATCTCCTAGCAAATTTGAACGCTGTCGTCACATGTTGGATACGATGAATAAAAACGGTTATGTGGATCGTCTGATCGCCCAAAGTGTCAATGAACAGATCGCGCAAAATCCTCTTCTGAGTACCAATCCCAAACTTGCGCGATCATTTGCGCTTAAATATCTCTCATTTTCGAAACTCAAACCGAGACTCGCGCGCGTCTATGCTAAAACATTGAGCTATGATGAGATTAATGCCTTTGAGAAGTTTTTTGCAACCAAAACAGGGCAGAGAATACTTCTAAAGATGCCCAAGCTCATCGGGTATAGCAACTACATCGCCCAAAAAGAGCTTGAGAAACACTATCCCGAACTACTCCAATCGGCTTTGAAGCCTTAAGAGATCGCCGGTTCGTTGAGTGCGTCGATCTTTGTCTTTAGAGCCGTGGCGACTTTTTGATAATCGCATTCGAGATTGTTTTTTGCGGCACTCTCGATGATCAAGGCGAGTTTGGAGATCGCCTCTAGTTGCAGATTTGCGGCGCTCCCTTTGATGGAGTGTGCTTCTTGTGCAAGTGTATCAAGATCACCCGCAGGGATCGCTTCAAAGATCGCCTCCAGTGAGGTTTGTGCACTCTCTACAAACATGGTGACAAGCATCATGACATCTTCCACTTCAAATCCCATCTCTTGAGCTAACGCTTCTACATTTAACATACTGTTTCCTCCTCTGTTTGATTGGTAAGTTTTTCAATAGTTTCTGCCAAAGTGGTTTGATCGACCGGTTTGGTGAGATAGTCATCCATACCCGCGGCTAAAAATCGTTCCCGATCCCCTTTTAGAGCATTGGCTGTGAGTGCAACGATCGGTGTGTGCGGTTTGAGTTGTTCTCTCTCAATCTGCAAGATGCGTTTTGTAGCTTCAATACCGTTGAGATTGGGCATATTTTCATCCATGAGGATGAGATCGTATCGGTTTTTATTAAAAGCGGTAATCGCTTCGAAGCCGTCATTGGCGATATCAAAGCTAATTTGTAATTTTTTGAGTACGATACTCATGAACATTTGATTGGCTTTATTATCTTCAACAAGAAGAATCTTTTTATCTTTGAGTTGTGTGGATGTGGAGGAGCGTGTGTGTGCGTGTTGATATGTCCCTGCTTCGGCGTAGATGTCAAAGTAGAAGATACTTCCTCGTCCCACAACACTTTTGACTTTCAGTTCTCCGCCGAGCATCGAGACAAGTTTCGCAGAGATTGAGAGCCCCAGCCCAGTACCGCCAAATTTTCTTGTTGTCGAATTTTCCGCTTGTTTAAAGGCATCAAAAATACTGTTTTGTTTATCCTTGGGAATACCGATACCGCTATCTTTGACGGCAACTTGGAGATATTGGTTTTTATAACCGATATAGAGATCGACACTACCGTTTTGAGGGGTAAATTTAATTGCATTGGAGAGGAGATTGGCGATGATCTGTTTGATGCGGAGCGGATCGGAGTGAAGTGCAGCGGGAATATGTGGGTGCATATGGAGTGTCAGTTTGATATTTTTCTCTTTTGCTCTAGCCTGAAAGAGTTTAAGCAGTGATCGAAATTCACTATCGACATTGAAATCTACTTTGTCAATGGCAAGATTTCCACTCTCAATCTTGGAAAAATCCAAAATATCGTTGATGATTCCTAGAAGTGTTTGACTGGAGCTGTGGATGGTTTGGAGATAGTTGAGTTTATTCTTGTCATGCTCTTTTTCGCGCAGTAGATCGATAAATCCTAAAATAGCATTAAGCGGCGTACGAATCTCATGTGACATATTGGCCAAAAATTCACTTTTAGCTTTACTCGCCTCATGTAGTTGTATGTTGGCTTGAAGAATATGACGCATAATAGGTTGACTTGCGAGGATCAAGGTTAAAATTATTAATGCGATCGTGAAGAGTTGTGCGTAGAAATAGAATTGTTTCTGTTTGAGGATATCTTTTTCAATTTTTTGGAGTGCTTGATTTGCATCATCAGATATTTTATGTAAAATTTCAAGGCGTTCATTGAAAAGTTTAACTACCTCTTCTGATTGAAGTGAGATGAGTTGTTGAGCGGCAATAATTGTGTTGGGATCTTGACTTTTGATGCTCTCCTGAAGCTCTTGGTCAAATATGGGAAAATATTTATTAATCGCGTCATAGAGTCGGTTATCTAGTAGATGATATTGTATGTTGCTATCGTCTAATATTTTATAATTTCGTTTTTGGTGGTTATGTTCTAATGTAACAACTCCCCCATTTTTGAGAGTATTGAGATACTTTTTTGAGCTATGAATTTTTTGTAGAGATGCATTTTTATATTCGGTATAATGTTTTTGATCAAGTAGTGACAGTGCTTTGATAAAATCATACTTGGCTGCTAATGTTTGAGATTCAATCTGCTTTAGAATATCTAGTTTTAGTTGTGTATTTTTAGTGCGTTTTTCTAGTTTACCGATCAGTGCATCAAAAAGATACCCCATACCTGCGACGATAAAAATACCCAATACGGAGATCATCAGAAGTTTTTTCAGATCTTTGGAGATTTGATTGGTTAGCGGTGAGCTCTGCATCGTGTGGGCGTATCCTTTTGTTGGATTTGTAGATATGTTGTTTTACAAATATCGGCGTAGATGCGTTAGAGTGTGATACTTTCCCCAAAAGGAGGTTGTTTTTCGGTTGGAAGAATCCAGAGTGTTTCAATTGGTGGCAAGTAGTCTGGGAAGATGCCTTCGCCGTCGCTGAAGTAGATGAGAAATTTGAGATCCGATCCCTCTTTGGCAAGGTAGTCAAAGACAGGACGAAAATCGGTACCTCCCCCTGTGTGAAACTGGCTTTTGAGTGGATCGGAGGGGTGGAGTCGTTGGATATTTCGGATCTTATCATCGCACTCAATGAGGAGGATTTCATAGTGATTGAAGGCTTGCATAATTGTATAGAGTTCATTTAAAAATGCCTCTAATAGTGTTGGTGAAATAGATGCGGAAGTGTCGATAGCAACGGCGATTTCAAGTTTTTGTCCGTAGAGACTAGGAAGTGCGATTCCTTGATAAAGAAATTTTTTGTTAGGGGGAAACATACGGTAGTCGTTTATGGCGTGGGCGTTGATGTAGGCAAAGAGTTTGGCTTTCCAATCGATGCGACTTTTGGAGGGGAGCTTGAGAAGATGATCTAGCGATTGGGGAAGGCGATCTTGGTAACGCATCAAGAGGGTATCGATCCACTCTGGATCGATCTTTTCAGTGATCTTACCTTGATCCTGCTTGAGGGGATGCGATCTGTTCTCTTGCGGTTCATCTCGCTGATCCTCCTCCTGATCCTCGTCACGCTCCTCTTGGTTTTGGATGCGCTGTTTGAGAGTTTGGTAGATCTCTTCGGCATAGGCTCCCTCAAATGCTTTTTCATAGTTGATATCGGGAGGGGGTGTGAGGTTGTTTTGGAGCAAGATCGCGTTGATAGTGTAGTCGGTGGCAAGGTACCAGAGCCACTCACGCCGATTGGCGCGTCGTTTTTGGTAGTGCTCGGCTTGGTGTAGAGCGGCGTTTGCGAGGATAAAGATCAGCTCTTCATCGTTTCGATCGGCAAGATAATCACTGTTGAGTCGTAGGCGGTTTTCTTGGGTTGTGAAAGAGGGGATATCATCATCGGTTTGCAGTTGAAGTGTCGTCGCCAATGCGCCGAAAAAGGGGTGCGTAAGCATTAGCGATGCTTTGGCGCGCTCAAGCCGTTTGCGTTCACTCTCTCTCATAGCAGATAGCTAAACTTTTCGACCCATCGATCCCACTCTTGAGACTTCTCGACGGGTACGCCGTTTTGTTGAAGCTCCTTGAGAAGCATCACGGCAAATTCACTCGGCAGGGTGTAGGAGAAACGCAGGGTATGGTTGATCTCATCCGTATCGAGAGTTTGTTTGAGTCGGCTTGCGAGTGAACTGATAAGTGCAAAGAGGATTTGGCTATCGTGAGGAACCTCTTTAAGCTCTCCATTTAAGATTTTCTCAATGGGTGGGAGCTGATCGAGTACCTTGAGAAAGGAGAGAAATTCGGTCGCGACTTGTGGGCTCACAGCGCCTGAAATCGTCTCAAAAAGGGTATGCGGATCGGGTGAAGTACGAAGGATCTTATCGACATACTCCCAACTTCTCGGTGTGGCAAATGCTTTTTGTGCTTCATTGGGATCAAATTGAAAGAGTAGATCGGGTTTATAGCCCAAAAATCCTATAATTCTCGGATCGATGTCGGTTCGATAAGCCCACGCTTTCCATGCGTCAAAATCGACCTCCATCTCCAGATGCACAAAACGGTTGGCTAGGGGTGAGGGCATGCGATAGACGACCCCACGATCGCTTTCATTATTTCCCGCTGCAACGATACTCCAGCTGTCAGGGAGACGATATTCACCCACTTGACGATCAAGAACGAGTTGGTAGGCGGAGGCTTGCACGGAGGGAGGTGCGGCGTTGATCTCATCCAAAAAGAGAATACCGCTAGAGTCAGGATCGCGCGGGAGAAAGCTCGGAGGTGCCCAGACTGCTTGGTGTTGATCCTTGTCAAAAAAGGGGATGCCTTTGAGATCGGTCGGATCGAGGAGTGTGAGTCGCAGATCGATAAAATCGACCCCAAGATCATCAGCAACTTGTTTGACAATAGAGGATTTTCCGATGCCGGGACTTCCCCACAAAAAGAGTGGCAACTTTTGTGCGAAGAGTGTTTTGAGTGTTTGCGTGATCTCATTTGCTTTCATAGGTGCTATTGTAGCATAAATCGGAGTAAGAGTGTCTTATTAGCTCTTAACCCAAATCTCGAAATAGAAATTCATGACTTTGCATCATCATCGCATCCTCGGGCTTTACATAAAATTATCGCCGAACCTACGGGTGCGACTCAAATTTGATGCAAACCCCACGAATACGAGCATAATACAAATTCAAAGAATTCTATTTCGAGATTTGGGCTTGATATAAATCAATCTTTTGCATCACAAATCATACTATAATGGGGTGTTATGTCAAAAATAGAAGGAGGCTATATGTCAATTAGCAGAAGAGACTTTTTGAAAAGTTCGGCAGCTGTTGCGGCCGCCAGTGCCGTGGGGATTGCAGTTCCCGAAGAGGTACAGGCAGCGGCAACTCAAGCTGAACAGGGGTGGAGATGGGACAAGGCAGCCTGTCGATTTTGCGGTACCGGATGCGGTATTATGCTCGCGACAAAAGGGGGGCGTATCGTTGCGGTCAAAGGTGATCCTGCAGCACCGGTGAATCGCGGACTCAACTGTATCAAAGGTTATTTTAATGCCAAGATTATGTATGGAGCGGATAGACTCAAAGTACCACTTCTTCGTATGAATGAGAAGGGTGAATTTGACAAAAAGGGTAAATTTAAGCCTGTAAGTTGGAAGCGCGCTTTTGATGAGATGGAGAAACATATCAGAAAAGCGCTTAAGGAGAAGGGACCAGAGGGTGTCGCCGTTTTTGCGTCAGGACAATATACCATTATGGAAGGATATGCCGCACAAAAGATGATGAAAGCGGGATTTCGATCCAATGCAATTGATCCTAATGCTCGGCATTGTATGGCGAGTGCGGTGGTCGGATTTTATCAAACATTCGGTATGGATGAGCCGAGTGGTTGCTATGATGATATTGAGATTACCGATACGATCGTTACTTGGGGATCGAACATGGCAGAGATGCACCCGATTCTTTGGTCAAGGGTAACAGATCGAAAGCTCTCTGATCCTGATAGAGTCAAAGTGGTCAATATTCAGACCTATACACATAGAACCTGTGATTTGAATGATTTTAATATCATCTTTTCGCCCAATACCGATCTAGCCATTTGGAACTATCTGGCACGAGAGATTGTTTACAATCATCCTGAGGCGATCGATCAAGAGTTTTTGAAAAAACATATTATTTTTACAGCAGGTCCTGTCAATATCGGTTACGGTATGAGACGCGCGGGTGAAAAATCTCTCAAAGAGGGTAAATACTCCGCCAAAGAGATGGAGATCATCAACAAAGAGATGGAGAAGAAAGTTTCAGCCAAAGAGGCACCGGCACTCGCTCCATACGGCTACAAAGAGGGTGATGTGATGAAAAATATCCCCGGAACCTTGAAGCACTGGAAAATTAGTTTTGAGGATTATAAAAAATCACTTGAGCCCTATACACTCGATTATGTAGCGAAGATCGCCAAAGGTGATCCAAATGAGAGCTTAGAGAGCTTCAAGAAAAAGCTCAAAATGTTAGCCGATCTCTATATAGAAAAAGATCGTAAAGTAGTCTCATTCTGGACGATGGGTATGAACCAGCACACCAGAGGAAGTTGGGATAATACACTTAGCTACAATGTCCACTTTATGCTTAATAAACAAGCAAAACCGGGTAACGGTGCATTCTCACTCACCGGTCAGCCAAGTGCATGTGGTACAGCAAGAGAGGTAGGTACATTCTGCCACAGATTGCCGGCAGATTTGATGGTGAAAAATCCAAAACATAGAAAGATTGCGGAGAACAAGTGGCATATTCCTGAAGGAACACTCAATCCGGTCGGAAATCAGCATATCGTAAAAATCCATCGTGATATAGAGGACGGTGTTGTGAAATTTGCGTGGGTGAATGTCTGTAATGCTTACCAAGATACAGCCAATGCAAAACACTGGATCAAAGCGGCAAGAGAGATGGATAACTTTATTGTTACTTCTGACGGTTATCCCGGTATTTCAGCGATGGTATCAGACCTCGTCCTTCCATCTGCGATGATCTATGAGAAGTGGGGTGCTTACGGAAATGCTGAGAGACGAACACAGCATTGGCGTCAGCAAGTATTGCCTGTCGGTCAAGCGATGAGTGATACATGGCAGTGGGTCGAACTCTCTAAGCGATTTACCGTCGATGATTTATGGGGACCTTATACGCTTAGAAACGGTAAGCAACTTCCTGATGTCCGAAAAGCGGCATATGCAATGGGATATAAACCTGAGACCACCATGTATGAGATTCTCTATGCGAATGATCGTGCGAAAAAATATAAGATCGATCTTAACGCATTCCCTCAAAAAGGGTATGACAACTCGGAGTGTCTTGGCGATAGTAGAAATGTAGTCGGCAGTGATGGTAAAGTGTTTAAAGGGTATGGATTTATGCTCCATCAATACCTTTGGGAAGAGTATGCATCATTTGGTCGAGGACATGGACACGATCTGGCACCGTTTGAAGTCTATCATAAAGTACGAGGACTCAAGTGGCCGGTTGTAAATGGAAAAGAGACACAGTGGCGCTATAACTGTAAATATGATCCGTATGCAGCCAAAGCGAATCCAGGTGGGGACTTTGCGTTCTATGGACCGTTGGCGAAAAATATTCTCCAAGGTGATCTCAAAGGTCCTCATAAAGAGAAAGGGAAGTTTAAACTACCAAATAAAGCGAAGATATTTGCCAGACCATACATGGATCCACCGGAGATGCCTGATAGTACTTATGATACATGGCTCTGTACCGGTAGGGTGCTTGAGCACTGGCATAGTGGAACGATGACAATGCGTGTGCCTGAGCTCTATCGTGCGGTACCTGAAGCACTCTGTTACATGAATCCAAAGGATGCAAAACAAAAAGGCTTCAAGCGTGGTGAGTTGATTTGGGTTGAGTCTCGAAGAGGAAAAGTTAAAGCGAGAGTTGAGACACGCGGAAGAAATAGACCGCCTCAAGGATTGGTGTTTGTACCGTGGTTTGATGAGAAAGTCTTTATCAATAAAGTTACACTCGATGCGACTTGTCCGATGAGTAAGCAGACCGACTATAAAAAATGTGCGGTGAAATTGAGTAAAGTATAAGGAGTTTAGGTGAGTAAAGAGGTCAAGAAGAAGCCACAGATCAGTGAGAGACGCAGGTTTTTCACCACTGTGGCACACAATGTGGGATTGAGTGTGATGGGGGGCTTGCTTTGGGCGGGTTATAGTGCCAAAGCCAAAAGCTCTCCATTGACACTCAGACCTCCTGCGGCACTCGATGAAGAGGATTTTCTCAAGACTTGCATCAAGTGCGGATTGTGTTCTGAAGCCTGTTTGAATCGTGATTCAAATATTGATAAAGAGACAGGCAAACAGCGACCGGCTACGCTCAAAATTGCCAAAGCAGAAGATAATGTAACGATAGGTACACCTTTTTTTACACCGAGAGATATTCCCTGTTATATGTGTGAGGATATTCCGTGTGTACCGGTTTGTCCAACTGAAGCACTAGATGTAACAAAAGTGACGAATAAAGCGGGCAAACTCGATCCGACGATGATGGATATGGGGTTGGCGGTAGTAGATATCAACTCCTGTATCGCCTATTGGGGGATTCAGTGTGATGCCTGTTATCGTGCGTGCCCTTTAATGGATACGGCGATCAAGCTAGTGTATAGCCGAAATAGTCGTACCGGGAAACACGCTTTCTTAAAGCCGGAAGTGGATATGCAGACATGTACAGGATGCGGTATGTGTGAACAAGCGTGTGTGACGGAAAAAGCGGCGATTCATGTCCTTCCTAGAGAAGTGGCACTCGGTAAGCCGGGTGATCACTATGTCAAAGGGTGGGATACAAAGGATCAACAACGCGTTAAAAACCGAGTCGGAAAAGATGTGACAACACATGACAAACGAAGCGCCAAAGAGGCAACAGATTATCTTAACCAAGGTGGATTGTTAGATGAAGATGAGTAATTATAAATATCTTATTTTGCGGCGTATCACGCAACTCTCTTTGTTGGCGCTCTACTTTGCGGGTAATGTATGGGGGTGGAAAATTCTTCGAGGGGATCTCTCCAGCTCTTCACTGTTTGGTGTGGTGCCACTTAGTGATCCGTTTGCGGTGTTGCAGATCCTCTCAACCGGCGCTCTGCTGGGTGCAAATGCACTCATCGGTGCGATGATTATCGCACTCTTTTACGGTGTGATTGGCGGGAGAGCCTTTTGTTCATGGGTTTGTCCTGTTAATATGGTGACAGATCTTGCTAATTGGCTGAGGCGAAAACTCTATGTCGATAAGATAGAAAAGAAGATTTGGATTAGTAGAAATGTGCGCTACTATATGATCGTACTGGCACTTGCGGTTTCATTTGTCAGTGGTCTTGCTGCCTTTGAAGTAATTTCACCGATTACGATCTTAAATCGCGGTGTGATTTATGGATTTGGTGCGGGTGCTGGATTGTTGGTAGCGATCTTTATTTTTGACCTCTTTGTTGTAAAAAACGGATGGTGTGGACATATCTGCCCCTTGGGCGGTGTTCATTCACTCATCGGAAAATATAGTATGGTTCGGGTAGAGCATAATCATGATAATTGCACTTTGTGTATGAAGTGTAAAGAGGTTTGTCCCGAAACGCAGGTTTTGAATATGATAGGAAAGCGAAGTGAATTTGTTACACAGGCAGAGTGCACCAACTGCGGTCGGTGTGTCGATGTGTGTGATGATGAAGCGCTCGATTTTCATTTGAGAAGTTTTATAAAATAGAAAAGGAGTAAAGTATGAAAATGGTAAAAATGATCATGCTAGGTTCATTGCTGACGGCTTCGAGTGTTTATGCAGCAAGTACCGCTGCATGTCTCGGATGTCATGGGCAAAATTTTGAAAAGAAAGCTCTTGGGGTATCTAAAGTGGTCAAGGATATGAGCAAAGAAGATATTGTTAAAGCGCTTGAGGGGTATCGAAAAGGAACCTACGGCGGTGCAATGAAGAGTGTGATGCAAGGACAAGTAAGCAAACTTAGCAGTACAGATATCAATGCACTTGCAGATGCGATTAAAGGTGGCGGTAGTGCAAAAGCTGAGACAAAAAGTGCACCAACTGCTGCGACAACTACATCTGCAACCGCTTCAACGGCAACAGCGGCTACAAAAGTGATCGATATCAATAAAGACGCGGTAGATCCTAATCGTATCTCAAAAGAGGATTTAGGAAATAAAAAAGAGGTAACAGAAGAGATGTTGGGATTAAGAAAAACAACACTCTTTGATGAAAATGTAGAGCCTGCCAAAGCTGATTATAGTCGCGGTGCTCCCGGTGTGGCAGATCGCTTCGAGAGAGCCTATGTCAATGCGCCTCCGATGATCCCGCACTCTGTGGACGGTCTTTTGCCTATCACCGGCAAAGACAACAAATGTCTAGGATGCCACATGCCGAATGTTGCTAAAAGTATGGGTGCGACACCAATACCGCCGACACACTTCACAAACTACCGCCCTACCACAGTCTATAAAAACGGTGAGTTGATTAAAGAGGGTAAAGTTGTCGGTCCCAAAGGGGATATCGGAAATGTGGGTGATATCAAGATAGCAAAAGCTAAAAAGCTAGGGCATCTTTATCAAGGTCGATACAACTGTTCTCAATGTCACGCACCACAAGCCAAAGTCAAAACTGCTGTGGCTAATACTTTCAAACCTGATGGTTTGACAGGTGAGTTTAAGACACACTCAAAACTGATAGATATGATGGATGACGGTGTCAAATAGATGTCAACAAGACGAGAATTTCTAACGGCTTGGCGTAAGCCGTTGGAGAAAGAGTTGTCTAAAGAGGAGTGGGTGGTTCGTCCACCCTATGCTCTGGATGAGTCTCTTTTTCAAAAGGGGTGCGAGGCGTGTGAATCGAAAGCGTGTCAAAGCTCTTGTGAAGAGGAGATTATTGTCATCAAAAGTGACGGTACGCCGATCCTAAATTTTACCAAAAGCGGTTGTACCTTTTGTGAGGCGTGTGCGAAGGCGTGTGAGAGCGGCGTATTGTCGCTGGATCATCAAGTGCCGGAGCAGGTTAATGCGCGATTTGAGATTGGAGTTGAGGCATGCGTCGCGCACAGCGGGGTGATCTGTTTTGCGTGTAAAGAGCCTTGTATCGATGATGCGATACTCTTTAACGGGATGTTTAATCCCGTTATCGATATGGATCGTTGTACCGGCTGTGGGTTTTGCTTGTCGCGATGCCCAACCAAAGCAATTTCGTATGAAACAAAAGCAATCAAGGAGGTAAGTTGATGGAGCTCAAAGCGCGTTATCCAAAGATTTTTTCGAAATTAGATCAGGAGTATGATGAGACGCGTTATCTCGTGATAGTGGATGAAAATTATGATGATATCGACAGTGATGAGTTTGATATTTTTAATCCGGAAGATTTTAACTATTTGGTTTATATTCAGGATCGCATCCAAAATATTTTGGGAGAAGAGGGGATGAGAAGTTTGATTGAACAGATCCGATCACTAGATGAGGTGGAGGATTTTATTGAAGGGGAGATTGATAATTGGGGTATTCGTTCAGAATTAAGTGAGGAGAAGTTGGTGGATAAGATTTTAGAGATTATTGAGTCGATGGTGGTTGTATGAAACGGTTGTGGATACTTATTTTTCCGTTTTATCTTTTGGCGCAAACACTTCAACCCTCATTGGAGATCAAGGTAAAAAACAGTGCACAAGATGCGGTTCATGCGCAAAATCAACTCATCATAGCCACCAGTGGATCAGAAGTGCTGGTGTATGATCTTAACGCTAACAAAGCGATACAAACGATTCAGATTCCTCAAGTAAAAGATTTTACGGGTGAACTTATCGATACCAAAATTTTTAGTATTGATAAGATGGGAGACAAAATCCTCTTTGTGAGTGACAGCGGAGAGGGTGGATATAGCGATATGTGGCTCTATGAAAATAACCAAACCAAAAAAGTGCTCTCTGCAAAGGATAAGCTTTCCATTATTAAAGCAAAATTTATCGATCCCTCTCACACACTTTTAGGATTATTGGGAAATGAAGCAGTGCTTTATGATCTCAATGCGCACAAAATACGCTATCGCAAGCAGTTAGAGCCCTCAAAGTTTTCCGATTTTGCATTGAGTCGTGATCACTCACGGGCGGTTTTTGGATGTGAGAGTGGGGTATTGGATGTGATCGATACCAAAACCGGTAAAATACTCAAAAAGCTCAAAGGAATCAATCGTGACAATGTCTATAAAGTAGCGCTCTCTCATGACATTGTCGCAGCGGCAGGTAAAGATAAACGAGGGGCACTCTATGACCTTAAAAGCGGTAAGGGTGACTTTATCCCGAGTCACTTTTTTATCTATTCGACGGCATTGAGCCCGAGCGGTAAGCAGGTCGCCTTTACAATGAATGAAGAGAATGATATCGTGATTTACGATACGCAGAGTAAGGAGAAACTAGCTACACTAAAAGGACAAAAGAGTCGCCTCAATACGATCCTCTTTTTGGATGAAGATCGTGTAGTGGGTACCAGTGATGATGATCGCGTGATGGTGTGGAATCTTAAACCAAAGGAGCAAAAATGAATATATCAAGCATTGTCGTACAGTGTACGAGTGAATATTATGATGAGGTAAAAGAGTGGTGTGAAAAGAGTGATATTTGTGATTTTCACTTTGGTGACAAGAGTAAGGGAAAAATCATCGTAACGATCGAGGGAGAGGGTGTGAGTGAAGAGATTGAAAAGTTAGTGAAGATCCAAGAGCATCCGCATGTCATCGCGGCGGATATGATGATGAGCTATCAAGAGGAGTTGGATGAGGAGATCAAGCGACTCAATGAAGCGGATTCGGTACCGCCGGTGTTAAATGAGAGAGATATCGATCCGACGCAAGTGGTCTATAACGGCGATCTCAAGCACAAGCTTTAGAGGTGCTTTAGTCTTTAAAGGATTGTATAAACGCTTGTGCTTTTTCTTCTAAAAGTGCCATCCGCTCTTTTCCTTTTGGGAGGGTGGAACGAAGTTTTTTCATCTCTTTGAGAAAATCATTGATATTTGTTGGAAGTCGTTGTTGGAGATAGCGACGAAAATGTTTGGCAAAGGCAGGAGAAGAGCCCGAAGTGGAGATAGCGATCGTCAAATCCCCCTCTTTGATAAAAGAGCCGAAGATAAAATCGCAGTAGTCGGTATTATCGACGGCATTGCATAAGATATGGGTACCTCGTGTTTGGTGATAGATAGATGCTTGAAGATCGAGATCATCAATAGCGACAATCACGAGATCGACTCCCTCTAAATCCTGCTCTTGAAATGCTCTCTTCTCATAAGCAAATGCGTGATGATCAATGAGTGTTTGCATCGGTTGTGAGATCTCCGTCGCAATGATCTTGATATGTTCTGTAAACTGGAGTAGTTTTTCCAGCTTTTCTTGCGCGATCTTGCCACCTCCGACAAGAAGTATTTGGCGATCATCCATCTTGAGAAATGCAGGGAAATAACTCATCATTATACCTTTTTTCTTTGGATCATAGCGCGTTTTTCTAAAAGGTGTACTTATCTCTTTTGCGCTAAAATGGGCTATTTGGATCAGAGGAGTTCAGATGCAGATCATTATCGCCGGTGCGGGGCGTGTCGGGCATCTCTTGGCGCAGACGCTCAGTGCCAAACACGATGTGACGATTATTGACAAAGATGCCAAAGTGCTGGAGGTGCTTCAGGAGAGTGTTGATCTTTTGCCCATTGTCGGGAACATCGAAGATCCTGATACTTATGCGACACTGCTGCACAAGCGTTATGATATCTTTATCGCTGTGACGGATAGTGATGAAGCCAATCTTTTATCGACATTGATTGCTGATGATGTGATCGATGCCAAACGCAAAATCATTCGTCTAAGAAATGCCTATTTTGCCAAAAGTTCGATTGCGGGTAAGTTGGGGATCGACGATGCGGTTTTTCCCTATTCACATACGGCTGATTCTATCAAGGCACTCATACAGTTTCCCTATGCAAACAATGTCAAATCCTTTGCCTTTACACCGATGAAACTCATTTCGATCTATCTTGAAGAGGAAGCATTTGTGGGGAGTTTGATAGGGGAGTTGGAAAATGAATATATTCGGATCGTTGGGATAGAACGAAATAAATGTTTTATTTTGCCTCATGGCGATGAGCGGTTACAAAAAGGAGATCTCCTCTATTTTTTCGGTAATGAAGAGGTAGTGCGTCTCCTTGGACGGAAGATTAACAGTTCGATGCCGGATGCGATTAAAAAGATTGCAATTTTCGGTGCTAATCCATTGGGGTTGGAGATCGCGCGGACATTTTGTAAAGAGGGTAATTTAGAGATCAAGTTGATAGAACAAGATAGCGATCGGGCACTGCATGCGGCTGAAATTTTGCAAGATGGGGCAAGAGTGATCAATAGTCGCTATATTGAGCATACGATCTTTGAAGAGGAATTGATTAGTGAAGCGGATATGGTGATCTCGACGCATACCAAAGATGAGTTGAATATTATTCAATCGCTTGAGGCGCAGGAGTGGGGTGTCCCTAAAACGGTTGCGATTAACAATAAAAGAGAGTATTATGATCTGATGCACAAATTGGGGATTGTGGTGGCGAGAGGACCGAAGATGCACACCTTTTATGCGATCATTGAAAAGATAAGCTCTAGCTCGGTGATTGTTGAGAGGCACTATTGTGGCGGGAATGCGACACTGTATGTGCGTAAAATTTTCCCCAACTCACACCTGATAGGAAAAAAGATGAAGCTTCCCAAGCACAAAGAGATCACCGTTGTATTGGAGCGAGAGGGTGTGTTTGTCGCATTGGATGCGCCGATTACATTGCAGGAGAATGATTTGATCGCACTATTTTCAACCCAACATGCAGAAGAGAAGGCACAACAGTGGATCTACTCACTCTAAAAAATATTTTTAAATTTCTCTCGACAATCGGGATTGCCCTAGCGTTCTTTTTTCTGCTACCGATTGTGACGGGTGTGATTTATCATGAGCCGATGGCGCGTTTTGGCTGGTTTGATCTACTCTTTTTGGGTGTAAATGCGGTAATTTTTGCGTTATTGTATCAACATCGTTTGAAGATGCGTATCAAAGATTCGATCTTAGCGGTCAATCTCATCTGGATATTGCTAGGAATAGCTGGTTCTGTACCACTGTTGCTTTATACTGAGGTAGATTTTTCAAGTGCTTTTTTTGAAGCAATTAGTGGATTTACCACAACAGGTGCGACGGTGTATAGTAATATTGAAGCGTTGCCTAAGTCAATCTTGATGTTGCGAAGTTTGATGCACTGGCTTGGAGGTATGGGGATCGTTGTTTTGGGTGTGGGACTCTTTTCTCTCATTAATCCGACGGGGTCATTGACAATGTTTAAAGCCGAATCAACCGGTATCAAGATGGAGAAGGTGACACCACGCATCAAGGATACGGCGTTGCGGTTGTGGAGTATCTATCTGATCCTCACCTTTTTGGATACGGTTTTTTTGGAACTTGGCGGGATGAACCTCTTTGATGCGATCAACCACGCCTTTTCGACCATTTCGACAGGAGGCTTCTCGACCAAGAATGCATCACTGGGGTATTGGTCAGATAGTCCCTTTATATTGTGGGTGAGCACCCTCTTTATGATGCTCTCGGGAATCAACTTTTTGGCGCATTTGCGGTTGTGGAATCGTGATATAAGCGGTTATAAGAGTGAAGAGGTACGGTGGTATTTTGCGATCTTTTTGATTCTCTCATCGCTCTTGACGATCGTACATCTGATGAGCTCTTCAGATGCATTGGGATTTAGTATGACACACGCTTTTTTGACGATCGCATCTGTGATGACGACGACGGGATTCGCTTCGCTTGATTATGAGAAGTGGGGGAGTGTCGCTGTCGCCGTGATCTTTATCGCGATGTTGATCGGTGGCAATGCCGGATCGACTGCGGGTGGGATTAAGGTGATTCGACATATGGTTTGGTTCAAAAATATGTTTACCCAGATCGCACAAATCCTTCACCCCAATGCGGTCACAGGTGTCTATATCGACAAGCGAAGAATCGATGGAAAGATTTTGGGGAGCGTGAGCGGGTTTATGCTACTTTTTGCCGTGACCAATATGGCGGTGACGATCTATCTCTATGCGAGAGGGTATGATCCGATGACGGCTATTACCACATCGGTTGCGTGTGTCGGCAATATCGGTCCGGGTTTTTCGATGGTGGGACCGGCGCAAAACTATGCTTTTTTTACACCGATCGATAAGTATATTCTCTCCCTGGCGATGATTATCGGAAGGTTGGAGTTTTATACGGTTGTACTCCTCTTTGCACGGGATTTTTGGAGGCGGTATTAACAAAGGGCAAGGGGATATTTATTGATGTAGCAATAGTTATTTCAGTAGCCTTTAAATTAATTAAATATACAATCCAAGTATAAACTTCTAAAAAGGAGCTTCTATGATTGTCTCTGCAAAAGATTTACGATTTAAGATCTCGATGCTCTTCGATGTGCTTAGTAAAAAAGAGAGTATCATTATCACCTATCGAGGTAAACCCAAGGCGAAGCTCATACCTTATACTGAAAAAGATGATAAAGGTGACAGAGGTGGCAATGATCAGCTTTTTGCTATATGGAGCGATATGGATAATGATGTTGATACACATATAAGAGAGTTGCGAGAAGGGCGCAAATTTGATTTGTGAGAGACTTGTCGATACTGATGTGTTGATCTGGTATATGCGTGGCGATCAAAATGCTTATGAACTGATACACGCTTTTAACGGTTTTTGTATCTCTTCCGTAACTTATATGGAGCTTGTTCAGGGGTTGCGAAATAAGAATGAGTTAAAAATTTTACGAAATACGCTCCAAAATTGGGATGTAAAAACACTCTATGTCAGTGAAGAGATTTCTGCAAAAGCACTCTTTTATGTAGAGGAGTATTTTTTGAGTCACTCGATGCAGTTGGCAGATGCACTCATAGGAGCGACCGCAATCCATCATGGCTTGACCCTCATTACTGCAAATGATAAACACTACAAGGTGATCAAGGGATTGGATATGGAGATTTTTAGACCTCAATAGGGCAAGGATGGAGAGTGTTTTGAAGTATAAGATCTAAGAGATTATAAAATAACCTCTTAGATATGCTCCTCGCACTCCTGAATGATGAGCGCATCATAGTCAATACACCCTTTTTTTGCTAAATCATGAAGAGATTTTCGAGTATCTTGATAGAGTGAATCAAATCGTTTTTTCTCTTCTGAATATTTTTTCTGCTCTTTTTTCGCATACCACCATGCGATGAGAATTGAAGAGAGAAAGAGTCCGTAGATATACCATTGGTATGCTTTGAGGCTCAGGAGTACGATAAAATATTGCACCGAGAAGAGGACGAAGAACTCAACAGAAAAGAGGATCACCAAAAAGGAGCTTTTTTCAAAATCAAGTGTATATTTTTCGATCTCTCGGAGTGTTTTGAGGTTTTGGTTGATCTGAGTCGCCTCTTGATGGCACTCTTGGGGAACTTTTGTCAGATCGATGTCACGGATGTGAATGTTGCTGATGTTGTACTCGACATTGAGTTGTTTGTACTCTTCTAAGAAGTGTGGCTCTTTTTGGAGGAGTGTTTTAATCGCGTCAAGCGGGGGATCTTGATCCTCTAGTGCATCTTTGATATCTTGATAAAGCATATCATAAAAGCCGATATGCTTTATCTCCCCGGCGACCCGATCTAAGGAGATCAAGGTTTATGCCTTTGTTGCTGCCGGTGTCTCTTCGATACCGTAGCTGGCAATATCATTTTTAGCTGGTTTGAAAATACCGATCAAGCCTTTGAGCCCGACACTCATAATGATGTTGAATAGAAAAATGAACCAAGCAATCAGCACCATCATACCGAAAATCGCTGCTAGTACCATCCAAGTGTTAAACTCACCGTTGACATAGAGGTGTCGTCGAAGCATACCGTCAAGACCCGCCATTCCGGCAAATGCACCCATACCGACACCACCGATTAGATAGAGCCAGAAGTGTATCCAAGTCAGTTTTTTACTGAAGAGTTTGGTATTGTTGGTGACAAGAGGCCAAAGGACATAGAGGGCACTATAAAGCGTCATATAGAGACCGACGATGAGTGCGATATGAAAGTGTGCGAAGCTGATCCATTGGGTGTTGTGAAGGACACGGTTGAGCCCCATATCGGCTTGAATGATCCCCGCAGGTACCGCAAGACCGAATCCTACCAATCCACCTAAAAGATAAGCAAGTGGCGGTGTCATTTTGAGCGGTCGTGCTTTCCAAAGTGTGACAAGTGTGATAAAGAGTGCCAACCCTTGAGTGAGTAGCTCAAATGCCGTGACCATTTCACCCGATACGAGTTTCATCATCTCAGGTTGAGGTTGATCCGCCAAGAGGTGGTGAGACCATACCATCCATGAAACAAAGAGTTCTAAGAGCAGAGCGGCTCTAGCGACATTCTCCATAAAGAGCTTTTGACCGGTGATGATCGTCGCGAGTAGATACCAACTTCCCGCGACATAGATGAGTACTAAACCGTCCGCAACGAGATCAAGTCCCCACCAAAAGAAGTTTTTATATAGTAGCGAATCGACCGCGTGCACATCCCATCCAAAACCTCCGACATGGGCGATGAGATAGACCAAGACCAAGATTCCCGCACCCAAAATGACAATCGCATCCAAGAAGGTATCGACCGTACCGCGAAAGATCGCGACGACGGGCAGAGAGAGTGCAGGCTCTTTGGAGTAGGGTTGCTTGCCTAAGAGTTTATAGATGAGATTCAAAAGACCGTCGATTCCAAAGCCGGAGATCAGAAGCTCCTTCATCGTTTTATCTTTGTGTATACCGACGCGTGCGAAGATGGTCGCGTAGATATTGTAGATAAAACCGAGTGTACCGATCATGATGAGTGCCACACCGATGATAAAAACAAACCCGCCGACGATGCTAAACTGTCTAACATCCGCCGGTAGTGGCCAGTAGAGCGTGTAAAGTGGGGCATAGTGCCAAATAAATCCGGCGATCCACGCCAAAGCGGTACCGATCGTAATGCTCAACCATACAAAGTTGGCAAGTTTGACACTATAAAGCGGTTTTTTGGTCAAGTAGGGTACCAAAAACATAAATGCCGCAAAGACCAGCTGATAGGTTGAACCGAAGATACCGACAATCGGGTGCACGGTCATGATAGAGAAGTAGTGCTCAGGTATTCCGAACATTTTAGGTAAGATATGATTGGTAATACCGTCAGCTTGTACCACACGCATGATCATTCCTTCAATTGCAACAAGACCAAAAAAGAGAAAACTCATCACAACGGCACGGAGAGTTACTTTTTGAAGTGCGGAAAGTTGATCGGGATCAAAGTTAGTTCCATTGATGAGGGTATTGACAAAGCCTTTATTCTGCATGTTTGACTCCTTTATCGTTCATTGCGATTTTGTCATTGCATTTAACTTCGACGGCATCTTTGACAAACATCAAATCTTTGCCTGTTTTTTCATCATATTGCCTCGGACCTGAGTATTCAGTAGAGGTAAGATCAAAATGACCGCACTCATTGAAAGTCCATAGGATCATATTATCATGCTTTGGTACGACCTGCATTTGAAATGCCATCGTGCCATCTTTTCTAAAGAGCCCGAATCCGTAGGTGAGATCGTCACTTTTAACATGAAACTTGACTTTTTCACCTTGGTTAATCACCATAGTTTGAGAGGGGAGCTTCCATTGATGGTTGTTCACTTCTATCTGAAAGCTTTTATCGGCTTTGATATCGTGGCGTTTGATATCTTGCTCAACCCATGGAATGGTGTTGTAAGTAAAGATATGGTGCCCGACACCTCCTGCAACTAAAAAGGCGATATATCCGTAAAAGGGAATTCGAACGATCGATTTGACCTTCTCTTTTCGGACGAGATTAATACCGAACCATGCGATGATCGAAATAATCAAAAGCGCATAGATTGTATAGGCTACATTGTGGAACTTGAGTAGCTCCAACGATGTTTGAAACATAGATACTCCTTTAATAATTTATATAGTGAAGATAGTAATATATTGGAAAGAAATTCTCTTGATCCGGATCAAGGAAGTCATTGAAAATAGCCAGTATATTGATTAATTATTAGGCATTTAGAGATTAAATAGTAGTCAGTAATAGTATCAATGTACAATTATAATTGAAAGAAATTATAAAAGAACAGGATAAAATTTCCAAAGTTTGAGAAAAGTTGAAATTTTTTCTAAAAACCCTTGACTTTTAAAACAAATGTCTGTATAATCACGGCTCACAAAATGTGTGCTGGCGTAGCTCAGTTGGTAGAGCACCTGATTTGTAATCAGGCGGTCGGGGGTTCAAGTCCCTTTGCCAGCTCCATTTTTTGAAATCAGTGTTTGACCAGAAATGATATGTGGAAAAACATGGTGAGTTACTCAAGCGGTCAACGAGGGCAGACTGTAAATCTGCTGGCTTAGCCTTCGGAGGTTCGAATCCTCCACTCACCACCACGGACTTCTTTTGAAGTTAGATGCGGGAATAGCTCAGTTGGCTAGAGCGTCAGCCTTCCAAGCTGAGGGTCGCCGGTTCGAGTCCGGTTTCCCGCTCCATTTAAACTGGGAGCTGTCTTTACTTACTATAAAAAACTTTAAAATAGAGTTCACTTCTATGCACTTGCGAGAGTGATGAAATAGTATTTTAAGACACTTTTGAGTTTAAATCATTTTTAGTTAAAATATTGTTTGTTTGATGCTATGAGTGAAATTCTTTGCTCATATGGCTCAGGGGTAGAGCACTTCCTTGGTAAGGAAGAGGTCGTGGGTTCAAGTCCCACTATGAGCTCCATTTAGGTTCTAGCCAAAGAGACCATGGCATAGAAGATCAGATAAAGAGAGATTTTTTGATGTTCTATGTCATGACGCATAGAAGCTTTGACTAGATTAGTTATGAATAAATTTTAAAATTGGAGAGAACAATGGCAAAAGAAAAGTTTGACAGAAGTAAACCTCATGTTAACATTGGAACCATCGGTCATGTTGACCACGGTAAAACTACGCTTACAGCGGCTATATCAGCGGTTCTAGCGACGAAAGGTCTTGCAGAGCTTAAAGATTACGACGGTATCGATAATGCTCCTGAAGAGAAAGAGAGAGGAATTACCATCGCGACATCTCATATTGAGTATGAGACTGAAAATCGTCACTACGCGCATGTGGATTGTCCAGGTCACGCCGACTATGTAAAAAACATGATTACCGGTGCGGCGCAAATGGACGGTGCAATCTTGGTTGTTAGTGCAGCTGATGGTCCAATGCCTCAAACACGAGAACATATTCTACTTTCAAGACAAGTCGGTGTACCTTATATTGTTGTATTTATGAATAAACAAGATATGGTAGATGATGAAGAGCTTCTTGAACTTGTTGAGATGGAGATTCGTGAATTGCTTGACGAGTACGAATTCCCAGGTGATGATACTCCTATCACAGCCGGTTCAGCGCTTAAAGCACTTGAAGAGGCAAAAGAGGGAAAAGTCGGTGAGTGGGGAGAAAAAGTTCTTGAACTTATGAAGACAGTTGATGAGTATATCCCTACTCCGGAAAGAGATACTGACAAAGATTTCTTGATGCCTGTAGAGGATGTATTCTCAATCTCAGGTCGTGGTACAGTTGCTACTGGTAGAATCGAGAGAGGTGTTGTTAAAGTTGGAGATGAGATCGAGATCGTTGGTATCAAAGATACTCAAAAAACAACTGTAACTGGTGTTGAGATGTTTAGAAAAGAGATGGATCAAGGTGAAGCGGGTGATAACTGCGGTATCTTGCTTCGTGGTACAAAGAAAGAGGAGATCGAGAGAGGTATGGTTCTTTGTAAACCAGGTTCAATCACTCCTCACACTAAGTTTACAGCTGAGATCTATGTACTAAGTAAAGAGGAAGGTGGACGACACACTCCTTTCTTCAATAACTATAGACCTCAATTCTATGTACGAACAACAGATGTCACCGGTTCTATCACACTCCCTGAGGGTACAGAGATGGTTATGCCTGGTGATAATGTTAAAATCACTGTTGAGCTTATCGCGCCAATCGCAATGGAAGAGGGAACTCGTTTTGCGATCCGTGAGGGTGGTAGAACAGTCGGTGCCGGTGTTGTTTCAAGCATCATCGAATAATTGTATCTAAGAGTTTATCTCTTAGATGGCATATAATAAGGTATAAGATATGACAGTAAAAATAGGCTTGAAATGTAGTGAGTCTGGTGATATAAACTATACAACTACAAAAAATTCAAAGACAATGACCGAGAAGTTGGAGTTGATGAAATATTCTCCAAGACTCAAAAAGAGAACACTTCATAAAGAGGTCAAGTTAAAAAGCTAACTCTGTTTTCCGTAATAGAGGAGATAAGCGCACAAAGCCAAAGATCTTTGTGCGCTTTTATTTATAGGGCAATAGCTCCAATTGGTAGAGCGCCGGATTCCAAATCCGATGGTTGGGGGTTCGAGTCCCTCTTGCCCTGCCAAAAGATTAGGATATAAAAATGCAAAAGATTTTAGATTACATTAGTCACTCAAGAGCTGAGTTAACTAAAGTTATTTTTCCAACGAAAGAGCAAATTAGAAATGCTTTTATATCTGTATTCATAGTTGTGACAGTGATTTCACTGTTTTTAGCATTGATAGATGCAATCATGTCGTTTGCATTGTCGTCAGTATTGTAGGAGCGTTATAACATGTCTGAAGAGAATTCAAATCACAAGTGGTACGCTATCCAGACGCATGCTGGCAGTGAGCAAAGTGTCAAAACAGCTATTGAAAATATTTTTAATCAGCTTGGACAAGAGGAGAGACTTAAGCGAATCTTGGTTCCGACTGAAGATGTAATCGAAGTCAAAAACGGCGAGCAAAAGATTACTTCTCGTAGTTTGTATCCTGGCTATGTGTTTGCGCATATTGATCTTGATACCAATATTTGGCATCGTATCCAATCTTTGCCGAAAGTGAGTCGCTTTATTGGTGAATCAAAAAAACCGGTGCCGCTGAGTGAAAAAGATATCAATGTGATAATCGAAAAAGCTGAGAAAAAAGCACCGCCAAAACCAAAAGTTTACTTTGAAGTGAATGAGAGTGTGCGTATCACAGAGGGATCATTTGCAAACTTTACAGGTGTCGTTGAAGAGTATGATATGGTCAGCGGTACACTCAAACTGAATGTATCAATTTTCGGAAGAAGCACGCCGGTAGAGATTAACTATACACAAGTCGAAAAAATTATTTAAATTAAAATCTAAAAAGGAAGAGTTATGGCAAAGAAAGTAACCGGTCAAATCAAGTTACATATACCAGCTGGTCAAGCTAACCCATCGCCACCGGTAGGTCCGGCATTAGGTCAGCAGGGTGTGAATATTATGGAATTTTGTAAAGCATTCAATGAAAAAACAAAAGATAAAATGGGCTTTAAAATTCCTGTTGTTATTACCGTATATGCAGATAGAAGTTTTACATTTACGATGAAACAACCACCTGCGGCAGATCTTTTGATGAAAGCAGCAGGTATCAAAAAAGGTACAGATAATCCACTGAAGAACAAAGTCGGAAAATTAACCAAAGAGCAGCTCATGCAGGTAGTCGATCAAAAGATTGCTGATCTCAATACCAGCGATCCGGAGCAAGCGGCAAAAATCTTGGCAGGTAGTGCTAGAAGTATGGGTATCGAAATAGTCGATTAATCATATCCTGACCACGGGAGCAAGAAAAGTGGAAGCAAAATAAGCGGAGAATGAGATGTCAAAAAAAGTATCAAAACGATTTCAAGAGTTATTGAAAAAGATCGATCCGAATGCACAAGTAGCATACGAAGAGGCGATCGCAAAGGTGCAGGAGTTGAAATCTGCGAAATTTGATGAAACGGTAGAAGTTTCATTGAAGCTCAATGTCGATCCAAGACATGCAGATCAGATGGTCAGAGGTTCAGTTGTGTTACCTGCCGGTACAGGAAAAACCGTTCGTGTTGCAGTTGTTGCAAAAGATGCAAAAGCGGATGAAGCAAAAGCAGCCGGTGCAGATTTGGCCGGAGGTGCTGAGATTATTGATGATATTCAAGCCGGAAAAATCGACTTTGATGTGTTGATCGCTACACCTGATATGATGGGACTTATCGGTAAAGTTGGGCGAGTACTGGGACCAAAAGGTTTGATGCCAAATCCTAAAACTGGAACTGTGACTATGGATGTTGCTCAAGCAGTGAAAAATGCAAAAGGCGGTCAAGTCAATTATCGTGTGGATAAACACGGTAATGTATTGGCGGGAATTGGAAAAGTGAGTTTTTCAAAAGAGGATTTGATAAAAAACTTTGTCGCATTTATGCAAAGTGTAAATAAGCAAAAACCGGCAGCTGCAAAAGGTAGGTATATTAAAAGTGCATCACTTTCACTTACAATGAGTCCATCTATCAAGCTCGATCCTATGGAGCTTTTGGAAATTAAATAGCACCATTTTAGTGCTTTATCTTTGGTTTAAGAAAACAGGGGCTACGGCTTAAAAAAAGGGTGAACTCCTTCACTCCATTGTCCTTTTGAGGATTTTCCCTGTCGATGAAACCAGAAAGGAGGAAAAATGACACGAGACAAGAAAGTTGACATAGTCAATGAACTCACTGAAGAGTTCAAAAATGCCAACGCGCTTTTGGTGTGTGACTATAAAGGCATGACTTGTGGTGAATTGGAGTCAATCCGTGCAAAAGCACTTGAGTCCAATAGTAAACTACGAGTGTGTAAAAACTCTCTCGTTTCTCTTGCAATGAAAAATGCAGAGATTGACGAAGTAGAGTTGGTTAATACCAATATCTTTGTCTGGGGTGAGGATCAAATAGCAGTTTGTAAACTTGCTGATGATGCAGCAACTCAGTTCAAAGAGAAGTTTTCAATCAAAAGCGGTCTTCTCGAAGGTAAAGTTGTTGATATGGCAACAATTGAAGCATTTGCGAAATTACCTTCACGAGAAGAGCTTATGGGTATGTTGCTCTCTGTCTGGACTGCGCCGGCAAGAAATATGGCTACAGGTCTTGACAATTTAAGAGCAAAGCTTGAAGAAGAGTCCGCATAAAAGCGCGGGAACCTTTTTACGATTAAAAAAAGAATTTTTAAAAGATTTACATAGATAAGGAAAAAGAAATGGCAGTTACAAAAGAAGATGTTCTAGAGTTTATCTCTAATATGTCAGTGTTGGAGCTCAGTGAGCTTGTAAAAGAGTTTGAAGAGAAGTTTGGTGTATCTGCACAGCCTACTGTTGTAGCCGGTGGTGCAGCCGCAGGTGGTGGAGCAGCAGAAGAAGAGAAGACAGAGTTTAATGTTATTCTCAAAGATCCAGGTGCGAAAAAGATTAATGTTATTAAAGCAGTTCGTGGTCTTACAGGTCTTGGTCTTAAAGAGGCAAAAGAGGCTGTTGAAGGTTGTCCTAGTACTATTAAAGAGGGTGTCTCTAAAGAGGATGCTGAAGAGGCTAAAAAGCAACTTGAAGAAGCGGGTGCAACTGTCGAACTTAGCTAAAATAATGACAAAGAGAGGCTTTGCTCTCTTTGTTGATTTGGGATATTAATCCAATATCTGTTATTTATGATAAAATAAGTAAAAGATATTGGATGGAATAGCTCTTTCCAAATACTAAAAAAATTTGCAAATTAAAACTTCTACAAGGTAGGCCTATGTTAAACAGTTTAAAGTCAGGAAATCGCCTCAGGGTAGATTTTTCAAAAAATCTCAAACATATTGATGTTCCCAACCTCTTACAACTTCAGCAAAATAGTTATGACCATTTTTTAGATGCTGATAAAAAGTATAGTGAAAGTGGTATTGAAAAAGTCTTTAAATCTATTTTCCCTATTCACGATTCGCAAAATAGGTTGACGCTTGAGTATGTAGAGAGTGAGATAGGTAAACCGAAATATACCATAAGAGAGTGTATGGATCGCGGTTTGACCTATTCAGTCTATTTGAAAATGAAAGTCCGCCTTATCTTGTGGGACAAAGATGAAAAGACCGGTGAGAAAAAGGGTGTAAAAGATATTAAGGAGCAATATCTCTATATCCGTGATATCCCTTTGATGACTGATCGTACTTCATTCATCATCAACGGTGTTGAAAGAGTCGTTGTTAATCAGCTGCATAGAAGTCCCGGTGTTATTTTCAAAAATGAGAAGAGTACAACCGTTGCAAACAAGCTTCTCTATACTGCACAGATTATCCCTGATCGTGGTAGTTGGCTCTATTTTGAGTATGATGCAAAAGATACACTCTTTGTACGAATCAACAAACGAAGAAAAGTTCCTGTCACGATCCTCTTCCGCGCACTTGGATATAGTAAACAGGATATCTTAAAACTTTTTTATCCTATCCAGACGATCAAGATTCGTAAAAATAAATTTCTAGTAGATTTTGATGAAAACTCTTTTACGGAACGGGTAGAGTTTGATCTCAAGGATGAAAAGGGCAATTTGATCATCGCTGCCGGTAAACGATTGACAGCGCGCAAAGCCAAGAAGCTCAAAGAGGAGGGGCTGAAATATGTTGAGTACCCTGCCGAAGTTTTGATGGAGCGTTATCTTGCATCACCTATTATTGATCCCGAAAGTGGTGAGGTTATTTTTGAGACTTTGACGAAAATCGATGAGAGTAAATTGACGAAAATTATAGAGCTTGGATTTAAAGAGATTGAGATCGCAAACGACCTTGCACCTGGAACTGATGAGTCGATCATTAATGCCTTTATCGCTGACAATGAAACTCTCAAACTCCTCAAGCAATCAGAAGAGATTGAAGATGAGAACGATCTTGCAGCGATTCGTATCTACAAAGTGATGCGACCGGGCGAGCCAGTAACAAAAGATGCGGCAATCGCATTTGTGCATGATCTCTTTTTTAACCCTGAGCGATATGATTTGACACGCGTAGGTCGTATGAAGATGAATCACAAGCTCTCTATGCATGTGCCTGATTATGTGACGGTACTCACAAGCGAAGATATCGTTCGTGTGGTTCAGTATCTCATCGGAGTGAAAAACGGTCGAGGTCAGATCGATGATCGTGATCACTTAGGAAACAGAAGGATTCGTTCGATCGGTGAACTTCTTTCAGTGGAGTTGCATTCAGGTCTTGTCAAGATGCAAAAATCGATCAAAGATAAGTTTACTACACTCAGCGGTGCGCTTGAGGAGTTGATGCCGCATGATTTAATCAATTCCAAGATGATTACCAATACGATTATCGAGTTTTTTACTAGTGGTCAGTTGTCACAATTTATGGATCAGACTAATCCGCTTTCAGAGGTGACACACAAGCGAAGACTTTCAGCGCTTGGTGAGGGTGGTCTCGTCAAAGAACGCGCGGGCTTTGAAGTAAGGGATGTGCATCCGACGCACTACGGAAGAATTTGTCCGGTTGAGACGCCGGAGGGTCAAAATATCGGTCTGATCAATACTTTGGCAAAATATGCGAAGGTGAATGAACTTGGATTTATCGAAGCACCTTATCGTGTCGTCAAAGATGCAAAGGTGACGGATGAGATTGTCTATTTGACTGCAAGTCAAGAAGAGGGCAAAGTGATGGCGCCCGGTTCTGTGGAGCTTGACAGCGAAGGAAATATCGTCGACGATTTGATTGAGGCACGAATTGACGGCGAGATTCGACTTGTAGAGAAGAGTAAAGTTGACTATTATGATCTCTCATCCGGTATGATTATGGGTGTTGCTGCGAGTTTGATTCCATTCTTGGAGCATGATGATGCGAACCGTGCTTTGATGGGTTCAAACATGCAACGACAAGCAGTTCCTCTTCTTTGGACAGATGCACCTTATGTGGGAACCGGTACAGAGCGAATTGTTGCACGGGACGCTTGGGAAGCGATTAAAGCCAAGCGAGGCGGTGTCGTTGAAAAGGTAGATAATAAAAATATCTATATTCTCGGTGAAGATGAGAATGGTGCGTTTATCGACCACTATTGGCTACATAAAAATATGCGTACCAATCAAAATACCTCTTTTTCACAAGCTCCGATCGTTAAAAAAGGTGATCGAGTAGAAGCAGGGGATGTCATTGCGGATGGACCAAGTATGGATCGTGGTGAAATGGCGATTGGTAAGAATGCTTTGGTTGCCTTTATGCCGTGGAACGGTTACAATTATGAGGATGCGATTGTTATCAATGAGCGATTAATTCGCGAGGATACTTTTACTTCTGTTCATATCTATGAAAAAGAGGTCGAAGCGAGAGAGCTCAAAGACGGTGTCGAAGAGATCACCAAAGATATCCCGAATGTCAAAGAGGATAGTCTCTTTCATCTTGATGAGAGCGGTATTGTCAAGATCGGAACTTATGTCAAGCCCGGGATGATCTTGGTCGGTAAGGTCTCTCCCAAAGGTGAGGTGAAGCCGACACCGGAAGAGCGACTTTTACGAGCGATCTTTGGTGAAAAAGCTGGACATGTTGTGAATAAATCACTCTACTGTCCGCCATCGATGGAAGGTGTTGTTGTCGATGTTAAGATCTTTACAAAAAAGGGGTATGATAAAGATCCTCGCTCTGTTGAAGCGTACGAAGCAGAGAAGGAGATCCTCGATCGTAATCATCACGACAGACTTTTGATGATTGATCGTGAGGAGCTTTTGAAGGTTAATACACTACTCTCAAAAACAGCGCTCGAAAATGAATGCACAGTCAATGGTAAGGAGTATAAAGCGGGTGATATGATCCCAAAAGAGGAGCTTGAGAGTGTGAACCGATTTGCGCTCAATACCATTATCAAATCGTTCTCCAAAGAGGTACAAGAGAAGTATAATGAACTCAAAACTTACTTCCAAAATGAGAAGAAACGATTGCGTGAGGAGCATGATGAGAAGCTCTCAGTATTGGAAAAAGATGACATCCTCCCGAGCGGTGTGACAAAGTTGGTTAAAGTCTATATCGCCACAAAGCGAAAGCTTAAAGTGGGTGACAAAATGGCGGGAAGACACGGAAACAAAGGTATCGTTTCCAATATCGTACCGGATGTTGATATGCCATATCTTGAGAGTGGTGAGACAGTCGATATTGTGCTCAACCCTCTGGGTGTTCCAAGCCGTATGAATATCGGTCAAATCCTTGAGGTGCACCTTGGTTATGTCGGACGACGATTGGGGCAACAGATCCAAGAGCAGTTTGAACAACAGCAGGGAGATTGGATCAAAAATCTTCGAGAAAAGATGATCGAGATTGCTTCTGTTGCGAAGTATTCCAATGCAAAAGAGTTTATTGAAAAACTAAATGACGATGAGTTGCTTCAGTATGCTAGAGATTGGAGCAAGGGTGTGAAGTTTGCGACACCGATCTTCGAAGGAACGACCGAAGAGGAGTTTAGAAAGATTTTTGAGATGGCAAAGATCGATTCTGACGGTAAGAGTGTTCTCTATGACGGACGAACCGGTGAGAAGATGACAGAACGGGTCAATGTCGGTGTGATGTACATGCTTAAGCTACACCACCTTGTCGATGAGAAAGTTCACGCAAGAAGCACCGGACCATACTCACTCGTCACTCAACAACCTGTGGGTGGTAAAGCCCTCTTTGGTGGTCAGAGATTTGGAGAGATGGAGGTGTGGGCACTCGAAGCATACGGTGCGGCTCATACTCTTAAAGAGATGCTGACTATTAAGTCGGATGATGTAGAAGGAAGGATGCAAGCGTACAAAGCGATTACTAGAGGGGAAAATGTACCGTCAACCGGTATTCCAGAGACATTTTTTGTATTGACCAATGAATTAAAAGCACTTGCACTTGATGTAGAGATATTTGAAGAGGGAGAAGAGGATGAAGAATCTGATACCGATAGAGATTAATGGAGAGCAACGCCCAAGGGACTTTGAAGCGTTTAAACTAAAGTTAGCGAGTCCTGAGAGAATCCTCTCATGGAGTTACGGCGAAGTTAAAAAGCCCGAAACGATCAATTACAGAACACTAAAACCTGAGAGAGACGGTCTCTTTTGTGCAAAGATTTTCGGTCCTGTGCGTGATTATGAGTGTCTTTGCGGTAAGTACAAAAAGATGCGCTATAAAGGTATCAAGTGTGAGAAGTGTGGTGTTGAAGTTACGACCAGTAAGGTACGACGAACACGCATGGGACACATCGATCTTGTGACTCCTGTCGCACATATTTGGTATGTCAACTCACTCCCAAGTCGAATTGGAACACTTTTGGGAATCAAGATGAAAGATCTTGAGAGAGTTCTTTATTATGAAGCCTATATTGTCAAAACACCCGGTGATGCATATTATGATCATGAAAACACCAATCCGGTGAAAGCATATGATGTGTTGAATGAAGAGCAATATATCACCTTACAGCAACGCTTTGCACATACCGGTTTTGATGCACGAATGGGTGGAGAAGTGGTCAAAGAGATTCTCGAAGAGATGGATCTTGTCGAACTTCTTATCCAGCTCAAAGAGGAGATGGATAGCACCAAAAGTGAAGCAAAGAAAAAGGCTCTCACCAAACGCTTGAAAGTTATCGAGTCATTCGTCAATTCCGGGAATAGACCGGAGTGGATGATGATCACTGTTCTACCGGTGTTACCGCCTGATCTTAGACCTTTGGTCGCACTTGACGGTGGAAAATTTGCAGTAAGTGATGTGAATGATCTCTATCGTCGCGTTATTAATAGAAACTCAAGACTCAAACGACTCGTCGATCTTGAAGCTCCTGAAATCATTGTCCGCAATGAAAAGAGAATGTTGCAAGAAGCGGTCGATGCGCTTTTTGACAACGGTCGCCGTGCCAATGCCGTAAAGGGAGCAAATAAACGACCACTTAAATCATTGAGTGAGATTATCAAAGGAAAACAGGGGCGATTTAGACAAAATCTTCTTGGTAAGAGGGTTGATTTCTCCGGCCGTTCAGTTATTGTTGTGGGACCAAGTCTGCGTATGGATCAGTGTGGTTTGCCAAAGACAATGGCGCTTGAACTCTTTAAGCCACACCTATTGGCAAAGCTTGAAGATAAAGGATATGCGACAACGATCAAGCAAGCCAAACGGATGATTGAACAAAAAACCAATGAAGTGTGGGAGTGCTTGGCGGAAGTGGTTGACGGCTATCCGGTGATGCTCAACCGTGCACCGACACTACATAAACTCTCGATCCAAGCCTTTCACCCCGTTTTGATCGACGGTAAGGCGATACAGCTTCATCCACTTGTCTGCTCAGCTTTCAACGCGGACTTTGACGGTGATCAGATGGCGGTGCATGTACCGCTTTCTCGTGAAGCGATTGCAGAGTGTAAAGTTTTGTTGCTCTCTTCCAACAATATTCTACTCCCGGCTTCCGGTAAGGCGATTGCCGTACCGAGTCAGGATATGGTTTTGGGACTCTACTACCTAAGTATGGAGAAGGAGAATGCAAAGGGATCCAACAAACTTTTTGCCAATATTGATGAGATTTTAATCGCACTTGAGAGCGGTATCGTTGAGACACAGACAAAGATCAAAACCGTGGTTGAGGGCCGGGTGATCTTTACAACAGTCGGTCGTATGATTATCAAATCTTACTTACCAGACTTTGTCCCTGAAAACCTTTGGAACAGGCTTTTGAAAAAGAAAGATATCGGAGCATTGGTAGATCATATCTATAAAGTTGCCGATACACTCGAGACAGCGGAGATCCTTGATCACCTCAAAAATCTCGGTTTTAAATATTCGACAATGGCCGGTGTTTCAATCTCAATCGATGATATTATCGTGCCGGATGATAAGGCTGAGATTGTAGAAGCCTCAAAAGCAAAAGTGATTGAGATTCAGCAGCAATTTGCAGCAGGTCTATTAACGGAACAGGAGCGTTACAATAAGATTATCGATATTTGGACCAACACCAACAATCAACTTGCAGCAGAGATGATGGAGCTTGTTGAGAAAGATAAAGATGGCTTCAACTCGATCTATATGATGGCAGATTCCGGTGCACGGGGTAGTGCGGCGCAGATCAGGCAGCTTGCCGGTATGCGTGGTTTGATGGCGAAACCGGATGGTAGTATTATTGAGACGCCGATTCTCTCAAACTTTAAAGAGGGGTTGAATGTCTTGGAGTACTTTATCTCGACCCACGGTGCGAGAAAAGGTCTAGCGGATACAGCGCTCAAGACAGCGAATGCGGGATACTTAACAAGAAAGCTTGTCGATGTCAGCCAAAATGTAAAGGTCACGGAAGAGGATTGCGGTACCCATGAAGGTATCGAGATCGCTGAAATCAATATCAACGGTGAGTTGGTTGAGTCGCTTGAAGATCGTATCCTTGGTCGTGTAATTTCTGAAAATATTATTGATCCTATCACCAATGAGGTACTCTGTGTCGAAGGAACTCTCATCGGTGAAGAGGATGCAAAAAATATAAAAGAGGCGGGTATCAAATCGGTTGTGATTCGAACGCCAATCACTTGTAAAGCACAAAAAGGGGTTTGTGCAAAATGTTATGGACTAAATCTTGCGAAAGCAAAGTTGGTGAATGCAGGTGAAGCAGTAGGTATTATCTCTGCACAGTCCATCGGTGAGCCCGGTACACAGTTGACGCTACGAACTTTCCATATTGGTGGTACTGCATCAACTGATCAACAAGATCGTCAAATTGTCGCAAAAAAAGAGGGATTTATCCGTTACTTTGCGTTGAAAGTCTATACAACAAAAACTGGCGAAAAAATCGTTGCAAACAGAAGAAATGCAGCTATTTTGTTAGTCGAACCGAAGATCAAAGCACCATTTAAAGGTAAATTTCAAGTTGATTATGTGCATGAAGAGGTAATTATCACCATTACCGACAAAAAAGAGGTGGCTAAATTTATTCTAAGAAAGAATGACATTGTGAAGCCAAATGAACTCTCTGGTATAAGTGGCAAGATGGATGGAAAATTCTACCTTCCTTATGAAAATGGAGAGATTGTTGAAAATAGTGAAAGTATCGTTGAAGTGATTAAAGAGGGATGGTCGGTTCCAAGCCGTATTCAATTTGGAAGTCGTGTGCTTGTTGATGATGGTGTGCCGATTACACAGACAATTAGAGCGAACGCAAACGGTCAAGTGAAGTTTTTTAAATTGGTTGGTGACTACTTGGAGCGAGTTAAAGATATTAAGAGCGGTCAAGATGTCGATGAAAAAGGTCTCTTTGCCGTAATTGCCGATGCTCAGGGGCGTGAGGCATTGAGACACTATATTCCGAGAGGTTCAGTTGTGAAGGTTGATGATGATTCAACTGTTAAAAATGATACTGTTATTGTTGAGCCTAAAGATGAGAAGCAGATTGTGATTGCAGATTGGGACCCTTATGCAACTCCGGTTATTGCCGAAGAGGATGGTACGGTGAGCTTTGAGGATATTGAGCCGGGTGTCACTGTGACCGAACAGATGGATGAGATGACTGGTCAGATACGATTGGTGCTCAACGACTATATCCCGGCGGGACTCAAGCCGGCGATTGTGCTGGCAACAAAAAGTGGCGAGCTCAAACGCTATGTTCTTGAGCCGAAAACTTCGATCTTGGTTGCTGACGGTCAAGAGGTTCATGTAGCCGATGAGTTGGCAAAGACGCCAAAAGCACAAGCAAAATCTCAGGATATTACCGGCGGTCTACCGCGCGTTAGTGAGCTATTTGAAGCAAGAAAACCACGATCTCCCGCACTTCTTTCGGAGGTTTCAGGTGTTGTACGATTCGGTAAACCGCTTCGTGGAAAAGAGCGACTCATTATCGATACCAAAGATGGCAACAGTTATGAATATTTTGTCGATAAAAATAGACAAATTCAAGTCCATGCCGGTGAGTTTGTGCAAGTGGGTGAGATGCTCACGGACGGTGAAATCTCTAGCCATGACATTTTGAGAATACTGGGTGAAAAAGCACTTCATTACTATATGATCAGTGAGATTCAGCAAGTCTATCGAAGCCAAGGTGTTGCGATTAGTGACAAGCATATCGAGGTGATCATTTCTCAGATGCTACGACAGGTTAAGATCGTTGATAACGGAGATACCAACTTGATTGTCGGAGACTTGGTGAGTCGAAGAAAGCTTCAAGAGGAGAATCAACGCATTCTTGCAATCGGTGGTGAGCCGGCACTTGCCGAACCGACACTGCTTGGTGTGACGAGAGCTGCAATCAATGCTGATTCGATTATCTCAGCAGCCTCTTTCCAAGAGACGACAAAAGTCCTTACCGAGGCGAGTATCGCAGGTAAGACTGATTATCTTGAAGATCTCAAAGAGAATGTGATCTTGGGTCGTATGATCCCTGTGGGTACCGGTCTTTACAAAGAGAAAAAGATCAAGATCTCAGTCGCACAACCTTCATAACAATTGTTACCCCACCCTTGTGGGGTGCATACCCTTCTAAATCCCTATAAATTCCACTACTTAAGCAATTTATAATCTCATTTTTTGTATTATTGGCGACCTTTATCAGGCTTGGGTCTGTGAAGATAAATTTCAAATAAGGAAAATAGTGTGCCTACTATCAATCAATTGGTAAGAAAAGAGCGAAAAAAGGTGATTAAAAAGTCTAAATCACCGGCACTTGTCAATTGTCCTCAACGAAGAGGCGTTTGTACAAGAGTTTACACTACAACTCCGAAAAAGCCAAACTCAGCACTTAGAAAAGTTGCAAAAGTGAGATTGACGAGCGGATTTGAAGTGATTAGCTATATCGGCGGTGAGGGTCATAACCTCCAAGAACACTCCATCGTATTAGTGCGTGGCGGAAGGGTAAAAGATTTACCAGGTGTGAAGTATCATATCGTGCGTGGTGCACTTGATACAGCAGGTGTTGCAAACCGAAAAGTGGCAAGAAGTAAGTACGGAACCAAGCGACCTAAAAGCTAGCGGTCGATCGGTGAAGATTTAGGTTTAGTTAGAACTAAAGAAGCATTAATTTACTACTGTTAAAACGGACAGGCGCTATCATCGAACCCTTTGTGGATAGTGCTTGAGTAAATTTAAAAAATTGAAGAAGGAATATATATGAGAAGAAGAAGAGCTCCCGTCAGGGAAGTACTGGCAGATCCGATTTACAACTCCAAATTGGTATCAAAATTTATCAACTCCATTATGCTTGACGGCAAAAAAAGTGTCGCAGCAAGAATCTTTTATGAGGCGATCGATATCATCGATAAAAAAGTCGAAGATGAAAAAGGTATCGATGTCTTTTACAAAGCAATCGAAAATATCAAACCTGTAATGGAGGTCAAAAGCAGAAGAATCGGTGGTGCGACTTACCAAGTGCCGATCGAGGTAAGACCGGTGCGACAACAAGCGTTGGCGATTCGATGGATCATCGAATATACGCGCAAGAGAAGCGAAAGAACAATGAAGGATCGATTGGCAAATGAGCTAATTGATGCAGCAAATGAGAGAGGTGCCTCTTATAAGAAGAAAGAGGACACATACAAAATGGCTGAAGCGAACAAAGCATTTGCCCACTATAGATGGTAAAAGGTTAAATCATGGCAAGATCACATAAACTACAAGATGTTAGAAATATCGGTATCGCTGCGCACATTGATGCAGGAAAAACGACAACAACAGAGAGAATCCTTTTTTATACCGGTGTAGAGCACAAGATTGGTGAGGTACACGACGGTGCGGCAACGATGGACTGGATGGAGCAAGAGCAGGAGAGAGGTATTACGATTACTTCCGCTGCGACGACTTGTGAATGGAGAGGCAAACAGATCAATATCATCGACACTCCGGGACACGTTGACTTTACGATTGAGGTTGAACGATCGATGAGAGTACTTGACGGTGCAGTGAGTGTATTTTGTGCCGTCGGTGGTGTACAACCACAATCTGAAACCGTTTGGAGACAAAGAAATAGATACGGCGTACCCTCTATCGTATTTGTCAATAAAATGGATAGAACCGGTGCCGATTTTTACGAAGTAGAGCGTCAAATCAAAGATCGCCTCAAAGGTAATCCTGTTCCGATCCAACTACCTATCGGTGCAGAGGATAACTTTCAAGGTGTGATTGATCTTGTCAAGATGAAAGCGATTGTTTGGGATCAAGACGCTGCTATGGGTTCTAACTACCATGTTGAAGAGATTCCTGCTGATCTCCAAGAGAAAGCGGAAGAGTACCGCGAGAAGATGATTGAAGAGATCTCATCGGTTGATGGTAACGAAGAGTTGATGGAGAAGTTTCTTGAAGGTGAAGAGCTCACTGAAGGGGAGATCATGGCAGGCATTAAAGCGGCTACAATCAACATGCACATCGTTCCGATGACTTGCGGAACTGCGTTCAAAAACAAAGGTGTGCAAACACTACTTGATGCGGTTGTAGACTATCTTCCCGCGCCGACAGAGGTACCGGCAATCAAAGGTACAAAAATGGATGATGAAAATGAGGTTGTCGAAGTTGAATCGACTGACAATGGTCCATTTGCAGCGTTGGCATTTAAGATCATGACCGATCCGTTTGTCGGACAGTTGACTTTTATCCGTGTTTATCGCGGTAGCCTTGAGTCCGGTAGCTATGTACACAACTCGACCAAAGACAAAAAAGAAAGAGTCGGTCGTATCATGAAGATGCACGCTATCAAACGAGAAGAGATAAAGGAGATCTATGCCGGTGAGATTGGTGCGGTTGTAGGACTCAAAGATACCACTACCGGTGATACACTTTGTGATCCAAGTGATAAAGTGGTTCTTGAAAGAATGGACTTTCCAGATCCCGTTATCTCTGTTGCGGTTGAGCCTAAAACAAAAGCAGATCAAGAGAAGATGGGTCTTGCGCTCCAAAAACTTGCACAAGAGGATCCAAGCTTTAGGGTTCATACTGATGAGGAGAGCGGCCAAACCATTATCTCCGGTATGGGTGAACTCCACCTTGAGATCATCGTTGATCGTATGCAGAGAGAGTTTAAGGTCGAGGCTGAGGTAGGACAACCGCAAGTTGCATATCGTGAGACGATCAGAAAAACTGTTGAGCAAGAGTACAAATATGCGAAGCAGTCCGGTGGTCGTGGTCAGTATGGTCATGTATTCTTGAAGCTTGAGCCGTTAGAGCCGGGTGAAGGATATGAGTTTGTCGATGCGATCAAAGGTGGTACGGTACCTAGAGAGTATATCCCTGCGGTTGACAAAGGTGTTCAGGAAGCGATGCAAGGCGGTGTCTTGGCTGGATACCCTGTGGAGGATGTGAAAGTCACGCTCTATGATGGTAGTTACCATGATGTCGATTCAAGTGAGATGGCGTTTAAATTGGCTGCTTCTATGGGCTTCAAAGAGGGTGCAAAAAATGCAGGCGCTGTGATTCTTGAGCCGATGATGAAAGTGGAAGTAGAAGTCCCTGAAGAGTATATGGGTGATGTGATCGGTGATCTCAACCGAAGACGCGGTCAAGTTGAGGGCATGGATGATCGTGCCGGAAACAAGATTGTTAATGCTTTTGTACCACTTTCAGAGATGTTTGGTTACTCAACCGATCTTCGATCTGCGACACAAGGTCGTGCGACCTATACGATGGAATTTGATCACTATGATGAAGTTCCAAAGAATGTTGCTGAAGAGATTATCAAAAAAAGAAACGGATAGTTATAACAATAAATAGAAGAGATAGGATTTCTCCTACTCTTCATTTATCGACTCTCCGCGTCCTCGTAGCTCAGCTGGATAGAGCACTCGATTCCTAATCGAGAGGTCATGCGTTCGAATCGCATCGAGGACACCACTGCTTATCTTGTGGATTTCACCTCTATGTCCAACCCGACAAAGCGCTTATCGTTTGTCACGATCAAATCGGCATCAACTTTTTTGGCGCACACATATTGGAGAGTATCTTCATAATCTCTACATGCGGTTGTATCATCTTCACACAACCTTAAAGCTTGTGTAATTTCTCCGTTTTCAGTGGCTACAACAGTGAAAAGAGATACTGTGTTCCTCATTATGGTTAAAAGTTTTTCTTGAGGATAGATATTGTGTTTATTCATCACATAAAATGCAGTACTTACGCTATCCGAATTGATATAAAGAGTATCTTTATTTTCTATCAAATCTTTTGTAAGTTTGATAGATTCTTTACCGAAAGGTCGCGTACTATCTAAAAGATCAATAAAGATAGTAGTATCAAAATAGATATTATTTGCCATATTTTTCCATTATATACTCTTTTCTCGCACTTTTTGCATCAATATCTGTGAGTAATCCATGAAAAGAGTCTGCTATCTCATCCAAAATAGCCAACTTTTTTTGTACGCTAATCTTCTTGTACTCCTCCTCTATAAACGCCTGAACTGTCTGAGTTTGAGTTTGCCCTTTGAGCTTGGCAATCTCCTCCAAATGTTTGGCTACCTCTTCATCAAAAAGAAAATTTTTACGAACAGTCATGATGCATATCCTTGTATATGTATGATTATATACATATAGTATCATATTTATTGTGAAATTGCAAAGAGGGAGAGATATCGTTGGATAGATTATAGTTTTTTAAAATATCTCTTGCTCCCTAAATTGCCTCAGCTATTTGTGCTATTTTATCTGCCATGATTTTCTCCTTGTTTTTTTAACTCTTTTTGCATCTCTCTTATGATTTTTATACCTTCATATTCCTCATTGCCTCTCATTAGTTTTTCACGATATTTTGGGTCAAGACTTCTCTCATGTTTTGTCATATACTCAAAAGGGATTTCACATACATATTTGGCTCTATAATAAAAACCTGGACTGTTTTCTAATAGAAAGTCATAGGTTTTTCTTCTTCGTTTAGGAAGTGTTTTATAGGAGCTGTTGGGGGTCATGTAAGCCCAGTGCACAAACTCTTTATAATACTTCACCTCTTTTAAAAACAGGGGTGAAGTGCATGGATATATATGATCTATTCGTGTCTGCATTGTAGTCATCCATGCTAATCCCTCCAAAGTTCCCCAATAAAATGCCACCTTAGTGTTTGGTCTTTTTTCAAAAGCCTCCGATAGCTCTCTATCTCTATCCCACTGTGCTCGTACATCATCAAGTATCTTTATAAACTCAAAAAGCTCTTTTTTAAGTTTTGGATTTTTCCATACCAGTTTATATTGGTATATGATGCCTTTGCTTCTTTCATACTCAAGTGTTGCTTGATATTTGTAGTACATCCCATAGTATGGAGCCATTGAAGCGATAGCTAGATATCTATCAAACCTATCAAACTCTTTATCTTTTATGGGTTTATCATGCAGTGCTTTTGTTGTCGTATATATATCTTTTATAAGAGGTAGGATAGCTTTATCCATCGATGCATTTGGGTTTGTAAATCTTCTGTTTATCTTTTTATCAGCTTTTGATACCGGTGCAAACATCGTTCTAGCATAGTCAAAGCTATGAAATTTATAGTGCCATATCTCTCGTTCGCCATCCTCTTTGGGTATATGAGCATCGATCTTATTTAGTATCATATTGTGGGCTGATTGTAGAGGTTTAAAGAGAGGGTTGTCGGGATAGACAAATAAAAGGAGTGCCTTTTTGTAGATAAATATCACTTCACCGGCAAGGGCGTAGGATTTTGCTTCTTTGTATGGTCGATCTTTATAGAGGTAGTCATAACCCTTATTTACAAACAAGACCATAAATGCCACGATATATATAGGTGCAATAATCTTTATAACTCCTTTTATGCCAAATGTAGGTACACTTTTTTTGAGAAGTTTTCGTATTAACTCATAGAGTTCTATCATGAAAAAAGTTATCATGATAACTACTGCTAAACCCAAAACTACAAATAACCAGTAATAAAAAAATGATTCTATATATGCCAAATCAACTCCTCTTTTTTTGAATAATCACAATACTACTTATCAATATCATCTCTACTTCATATTCCTCTGCATTTATCAAATTATTTTAAATTTTAGGACTAATAGTATTTCTTTAAGGGCTTTACTTTTACACCTGATTCTATCATGCTACCTAGAGTATTGTCAATTGCCCCTGATACCTTTTCAACATTTATTCTTTGATGTTCTGTTAATTTATGTTCTTCCATGTCTTATCCTTCCTATTTTTTAAAAATATATACTAAAACTAAAACTACAACCACTACCATCAAAAAAGCATAAAATCCTTGTTGTACATCTTTCTTACTTTTATATAGTGCTACTATGTCTTCTTTATTAAACCCATCTAAATACAGTTCATTATTGTCCATTAATTGATCACTAGTTGGTTTACTCCAAAAGTCTCCCTGTAATAAGATTGCTTTATGGGTAAGATAATTCTTAATATCCATTATCGCTTTTTCCCAGCCAACATCAAGGTCTTCAATCAATATCAAATTTTTATGAACCACAAAACTATTTGCACTATGTATATTTTCAATACTAGCGAAGCTAATACCTTCTATAATGATAGAACCGTTGTTTGTCCTTATGATTTCACTGCCTTTGAAGTTGGAAAAGTACTCTGTCACTTTTGTGTGTAGTTGTGTTAGGGATCTTTGGGCAGGGCTTTACTTTTAACTCTGAAGCTATCGCTTTAGCGATAGCTTTTTCAACATTTGAACCATTTGAATAATCAACCAATACACTAACAGGTGCAAAGACACCATTTTTAAAGATTTTAAATGTTAGTTGTTTTTTTCCTTTTAGCTCTTCTACCAGCTCTGCATTTTCAGCATATGATTTTGCTGTAGAACCTATCACATCCGCAAGTGCAATAGCTTCATTTGCATGTGAAGGTAGTACACCGTTGTCTTGTAGTGTTTGGATAACTTCACTTTGTGCCCAACTTCCCGACTCTTTTACTCTATCTGCCATTTTTTACTCCTTTTAGTATTTTTTTACTTTTACTTAAAAATATGTCTTCAATATTTAAATCCTTAATATTATTCTTATATTCAAGCTGTTTTTTTTCTATATTACAGTACTTAAAAAGAATAAATTGAATAAAGTCATTTCTTCTTAACATAACTATTTTTTCAAAATGTACTCTCTCTTTCCAGTTAAACCTTTTAAAATCATTATTATCTTTAGCATAGTCGATAAACTCTTTTCTTGTTTTATAGTATTTCTGTAAACTTTTTAGTTCACAAGAGAAAGGTTTATATAGTAAGTCTACATATGCCAACTGTGCACGAACAAATACCCTCAACGCCATCAATTCAGGATATAAAAGCTTATGTTTTTTCATCTCTTGTCGGAGTGCTTTTGAGTTGTCGATCTTCTCTTTGGTTTTATCAAGCCAAGCAGAGAGCTTGGAGAGTCTTTTTAGATAGTGTGGATCATCCGTCCATTGCATGAGTCTATCTCTATATTTTTTACTAGATTCTTCATGTGGTGTTCTCACACCAAGTGTATAGTGTAAAAAAGAGAATTGCTCCCACCACTGGCTAAAGAGTATAGTCGTCAAATATCTTTCTACTTGGTCGTATCGTTTATCTTTCATTGGAGCATCCATGAGCATATCGAGTAATTGTTCTACTTCTATAAGCATCTGCTTTGCTTGTGGTTTATAGATAGTCGGATGTCCTCCTATACGGAGTATATATCCCAAATCATCTTTATGTAGTTTGTCAAAGTCTATAGGAGCCGCTCGTGCTCTGATATATTGTGAGAAAAAGTATTCATATCTCCATATAGCTCTTTCGGCATCATCGTTTGGGATGTATTGAAAACCTTTTTTCATGAGATATGCTTGTATCTCTTGATATGGTTTGATAAACTTGAGTCCTATAGGTCTAAAGTAGAGATTTCTATTTGCTATAAAAAAATCAAAGTCAAAGAGTACTAAATCAGAGACTATCTTATAAGCTTTTGCTTGAGGGTAGGCTCTATCTTCTGAAAAGTAGTCTGTTGCTTTAAAGATGTATAAAAATATAAATGTCGCAAAATAGGAGAAGATAACAAATTTTGTGACTTTGTGTTTTAAAACATAGGATAGGTGTCTTTTGTATATCGGGTATGTTACATCGTTATATTTATACATTAGTACTAAAAAACTTAGAACCATGTATATCAATAAAAATGTCAAAAATAAAAAAGCAAAGACTGCAAGAACGATACCTACATACAGTAAAAATGATTCTATATATGCCAAATCAACTCCTCTTTTTTGGCGGTTATGCAGCATCTTCTGATTTGCATTAAAGCTATCAATACTTAACCGCCGATATCAACAATATCGACAAATCAAAGGTTTTTACTCTATTTTTTCATTTTCTCAACAGAAGAGTAAACTCTCTGCGTTTGTCAAGACCAAACCTAAGTTATTTTTTATTTTTTGGTGCTGATGAGTTTTTTTGTTTGACAAGTATCGTAAAATGTGATAAAATTACAGTATCTTGTCACAAAGGGCTACTATGCAAGCTATCCTCTACACAGAAGCTAGAAACAATCTTAAAACCATTATAGGGAAAGTCTGCGATGACTATGATGAGTTTATTATCAGTACTAAAGATAAAAAAACAGCAGTCCTTTTGTCTTATGAAGAGTATAGTGCCATGAAAGAGACTATGTACTTGCTCTCTTCAAAGGCAAACAGAGATAGACTAAATGATGCAGTGGAGCAAATAGACAATCTTAGCTTCACAAAACATGATTTAAAGTTATGATAGTCGGCTTTGCTGATAAAGGTTGGGAAGATTATCAATATTGGATAAAAGCAGATCAAAAAATCCTCAAAAGAATCAATACCCTTTTAGAAGACATTAAAAGAAATCCCATTGATGCCAATGGACTGGGAAAACCCGAGAGGCTTAAAGGGAACTACAGAGGGTATTTGTCAAGGCGTATTACTTCAGAACATCGCTTGGTATATAAAATTATAGATGACTTGGTTGTTGTAGCTCAGTGTCGCTTTCACTATTGATTTTTAGATTATGAAGTATTATTAGAGGTACTTTTTGGTTCTTTCATCCATCAATTCTTTTGGCGATTTGCTCCGGCAACAACCCCATCGACTCCTCGACCAAAGCGGTATTCCCGTGGGGGATGAAGTGATCCTCATATTCGAAGCTGGTGACTTGCACATCATATATCCCGCTCTCTTGCAAAAACTCCTCTATCGCACTTCCAACGCCTCCCTGTTTGGCGCTGTCGCTGAAGACATACCACTTTTTGTAGGAACGACTTAAATGGCTAAGGAGTGTCTGATCGAGCGGTTTGACAAATCGTAGATCAAGGATCGCCACATCACGATCGAGTTTTTTGGCGACTTCACACGCACGACCTACACCGTTGCCGTAGCCGATGAGGAGTGTGTCGCTCTTACCCTCTTTGAGTAGTTGGGCTTTCCCTAGAGCAAATGCTTCACTCTCATACTCACACTCTATAAAAGCACCCCTAGGGTAACGAAAAGCGCAGGGGGTTTCCATCTCATAGGCAAATTCTACCGCTTGTTGCATACTCTTCTCATCTCGTGGGGCAAAGAGGGTCATATTGGGGATAGCTCTTAGATAGCTGATATCAAATGCTCCCTGATGTGTTTCGCCGTCCTCGCCGACGATCCCCGCACGATCGAGTGCAAAGACGACCGGCAAATTCATGATACAAGCGTCGTGTATCACTTGATCGTAGGCGCGTTGTAGAAAGGTAGAGTAGATCGCCACAAAGGGCTTAAATCCCTCCTTTGCCATCGCACACATACTCGTCACGGCGTGTTGCTCCGCAATCGCCACATCCCAAAATCGCTCCGGATATTTTGCCATCAAATCCTTGATGCCGGTACCGCTTGGCATCGCAGCGGTGACACCGACAACATTGGAGTGTTTGTCGGCAAGTGAGAGAAGCGATTCGGCAAACATTTTGGTTGCATTTTTTACGCCGTTTTTTGCAAGCGGTTCACCGGTTTCAAGATCAAACTTCCCTACACCGTGCCAATGTTCATAATATCCTTCGGCGATCTCATAGCCTTTCCCTTTGGTTGTCTGTGTATGAATAATCACCGGTTTTTTCATCTCTTTGGCGATAGTAAAACTTTCGATGAGTGCTTCGAGATCGTGCCCGTCTGTGGGACCGATATACTCTAGTCCTAGCTCTTCAAAGAGAAGACCGGGTGTGATGAGTTTGAGACTCTCATCCATTCGTTTTGCCATATAAGTAGCGGATTCGGGCAGGTGTTCTAAGAGTTGAGATGTTTTCTCTTTGACCTTTTGATAAAAGCGTCCCGCCATCACATGTGAGAGATAATTGCTTATGGCGCCGATTGGTTTGGCGATACTCATCTCATTGTCATTGAGGATGATGACTGCGGGAAGCTTGATATCCCCGAGTTCATTCATCGCCTCATAGACCATCCCCGCACTCATTGAACCGTCTCCGATGAGTGCGATAGGTAGCCGATCTTCACCTTTGAGCTTGATCGCTTTGGCGGCACCGACCGCAAGTGAGATCGAAGTAGAGCTGTGACCGGCGATGAAGTAGTCGTAGGGGGATTCGCTTGGTTTGGTATAGCCGCTGATCCCGCCAAAGGTACGAAGCGTATCAAAACGCTCCCAGCGATCGGTGAGGAGTTTGTGTGCATAGGCTTGATGACTCACATCGAAGATGAATGGGTCATTTTTGGGATCAAAGACATAGTGCATCGCGATGATTAGCTCGACGACGCCGAGTGTAGAGCTAAGATGTCCACCGTTTTGGCTTACAGTTTGGAGGATTTTATCGCGTATTTTTTGCGCAAGGAGTTGAAGCTCATCAATGGTATAGTTTTTGATATCCATACTACTCCTCTTCTTTGATGAGGGCGATCGCTTTTTTGAGGCGCGTGGCGATCGTTCCGTCAATATTTCCTGAATCACTAAGTATAATGATTCCTCCTTTATGTATCGCTTCATCGGCATCGATTTTGATATTTTTTAGCGATTTGAAGTGCTCTTGGAGTGTTTGTGCGTCAGAGGGGTTGGCTTTGATGAGGATCATGCTTGCATCTTTGAGCTCTTGAATGAGGGTGTCGGCAAGACGAGTGGCGATTGTAGAGCTGTTGAGATCGAGCTCTTTTTTGATCACTTTTTTGGCGATGAGGATCGCCGACTCGATAAGATCGTTTTGGAGGGCATCGATGCTTTTGGTGAGGGTATAGCTAGCTTCATCTAGCTTTTCGACTGAGTTTAGGAGTTGTGTTTTGAGGGTTTCATTACTCTCTTGAAGTGATTGTATGGTCTCTTTGATCCCCGTCTCTTTCCCCTCTTCAAACGCCTTTTGCTTCTCCTTCTCGATCTCTTTTTGTTGATCCTTTTGGAGAGATTCAAGTTGAAGTTGGAGTTGAACATTTTCATCGGTGAGTTTCTCTACCTTTTTGAGAAGTTCGGCGACATCTGTCGCCACTTGCTCTGGTACTTCTGGGGGTGTTTCTGTCGCTTCCAAAGAGGAGGTGAGGGGCTCAAATGACGGTTCTTCATTCTCCTTCTCACCTGAGAGCGTTTGAATTGGGGCAAATTGAAATTTTTCAACCGTATGTGCTGCAAGTTGATCCTTGTCGATAATATGTGCCATTATTCGATGATTTCCTCAGCACCGCCGATTTGGATGAGTCCTTTGTCGGCGAGTTTGGCGACTTCATCGACAACGATGCGCTGTGCATCTTCGACATCCTTTACTCGTACAGGTCCCAGAAATTGCATCTCTTCCAAAAAGGCTTCCGCTGCCCGTTCAGACATATTTTCTGTAAACTTTTGCACCATGGTGTCATTGGTACCCTTAAGCGCAACCATAAGATTGTTTTTATCCAGTACTTTGAGGAGCTCTCGAATCGCATTTTTATCAAGCGTTTGAATATCTTCAAAGGTAAACATGAGCTCTTTGATGGTGTCGGCGAGTTCGGAATCGCTCTTTTCGACCAATTCGATCGTTGTTTTAGAGTCTTTTTGCCCCAGTTTGTTAAGGATTTCCGCAACAGCTCTAGGACCTCCTACTTCGACTTTGTAGGTGGTGAGTGCTTCGAGTTTACTCTCTAGTACGGTAGAGACTTTTTTGATGGTAGCAGGTGAAATATCACCTAAGTTTGCCATGCGAATGGTAATGTCGGCTTTGAGATCATCTTCAAAAAAGGAGAGTGTCTCCGCGGCAGCGATCGGCTCCATATGCGCCAAAATAAGAGCGATCGTTTGTGGATGTTCTGTAACGATAAAATCTGCAAGCTGTTCCGGCTTCACTTTTGCAAGAAACTTAAAGCTTTGCGCATCACCGAGATCCTTTTGGAGTTTGTTTAGGATTGTGTTTGCCGTATCGATTCCAAAGGTTCGATAGAGTACCTCTTTAGCATAGTCAAACCCTCCACTCATGAGATACTTGTTGGTACGAAGCAGGATATTAAACTCCTCTAGTATTGCGGCAGTGATAGGTTGCTCTACATTTTTGACAAGAGCGAGTTCAGTAGAGAGAACTGTGACAAGTTCGACATCAAGATTAGCAAAAACCCGGGCAGTGGTATCCTCACCTAGCTGCATGAGTAGTATGGCGATCTTCTGTCCCATGGTGAGATTATCGTAGATCTCTTTTTGTTCGGGGGTTAGTGACTTGAGTTTGTCGCTCTCTTTTTTATCCATCTACAATCCTTTGTCATCTCGCATAATGGCTTCAATCAATTTGGCTAACTCTTCAGGGTTTTCATTGACACTTTCACGCATTTTATCGGTCATGATTGTATGTCTGAGGGTCTCTTCATCTACATCCTGCGCCAAACCGAGCTCCATCTCTAGTTTGCGTTTCATCTTAGCATATTTATCGAGTGCTTCATTGTTCTCCGGTTCCTCCTCTTCAGGGGGTAGCTCTTCCTCCTCTTCGTCATATTTAGCGCTGAAATCTTCGATCATCCGTTCACTGAAAGGTGCGATAATTTTTTTGTAGAAGATAAAGAGCAAAATTGCCGCAAAGAGATATTTGAGCAGTGGTAAAAAGAGCGTTACCATTTTGGCGCTCTTTTCAATTTTGCTTTCTTGCTCTTTTTCATCTTTTTTAAACTGCATATTACTGACAGTTACTCCATCACCTCGTTTGGCATTGAAGCCGATGGTTTGTTTGACGATCTCTTCAAGTCTTTTGATGGTTTCTGGTGGAAGAGGGGTATATTTGAGTTTCTCTTTGTTTTTGGGATCTTTTTCATATTTGCCGTCTACGACGACTGCGGCGGTGACGCGTGTTAGCTTGGCAAACTCCCCTTTGGTGTCGGTAACTGTTTTGGAGATTTCATAATTGGTGGTTGTAGTACTTTTATTGTATTTCTCATTACTTTTACTGTTTTTGCCTAGCGGTTTTGTGGGGCTGATATTGCTAATGGCTCCCGGAACACCGGAAGCATCGGCATTTGATTTGCCGCCCTCTCGTTTCTCCTCCATACTTTGCTCACTACGCACGACGGAATCGGGATCATAATGCTCATCATGAATGCGTCTTTGGTTAAAGTCAAACTCTGCCGTCACTTTGGCGCTGACGCGTTTAGGAGAGCCGATGATCGGAGAGAGGATCTTGATGATCTTGCGCTCCATCTCCTTTTCAAATTTTCGCTTATATTCGAGTTGCGTAGAGACCTCTTGGGGGCTAAATCCGTCTGTAAGTGATTCATCGATGGGATTGCCGTTTTGATCGATGAGTTTGACATTTTCAGGTTTGAGTTTAGGGACAGCAGCGGAAATGAGATTGCGGATTCCGGCTGCCTGTTGGTGGGTGAGTCGCATATTCTCTTTGAGTTTGAGTAGTACCGATGCGGTTGGTTCAACCTTCTCTTCGACAAAGAGGCTCTCTTTGGGTAGGGCGATCTTGACGCTGGCATCCTCAATAGGGTTGAGGGCTTGGATAGTGCGCTCTAGTTCTCCTTCGAGAGCACGAAGATATTTGATATTTTGGGCAAAATCGGTTTCACCGAAATTTTGGGTATCAAAGAGTTCAAATCCCACTTTGGTATTTTGGGGAATGCCTTGTGAAGCGATGGTGATCCGCTCTTTATAGACGGCATCTTTAGGAACTTTGATGGTACCTTCATTGACGATTTTATAGGGGATATTGTCATTTTCGAGTTGGGTAATGACGCGCGCTGAGTCGGAAGCAGAGAGTTTGCTAAAGAGGACACGGTATCCATCTTCCGCATCTCCTTTACTGGAGGTATAGAGCACCAAAAAGACGATAAACGCGATCGCCGCCAAAGTGGAAGCGCCGATAATGATCTTCTGTTTTTTATTGAGATTGGCAAACAGTGTGGTGATTTGTGTAATTAAGGTTTTGAAATCCATCGACTACCTAAAGATTTATACTATTTTTGCACACTCCTCAAAAAATCTATCATTTTGTTCGGGAGTACCTATCGTGATCCTGATGCCATTGACGCCATAGCTGGCTAAATTTCTAATTATTATACCTTTTTTTAATAAGATTTCAGATATTTCATTACTATCGTGCTGATCGTCGAATAAAAATGTGATGAAATTGGTATAACTATCGATAAATTTGATGCCGTGCGATCGGGCAAAATCCTCATATCGTTTCATCTGCTCAAAATTGTTTTGCATCGTCTTTTGTACAAACTCCTCATCCTCCAAAGCGGCACAAGCAGCCACCAAAGAGAGTGAAGTGACATTAAAGGGTGGACGCAGTTTGTAGAGGTTTTGTATGATCTCAATACTTCCTATGCCATATCCGATACGCAGTCCGCCAAGTGCGTAGGATTTTGAAAAAGTACCCAAATAGAGTGTATTGGGATATCGTGAGATGAGATCGGTAGGGTCGATCTTCATAGCGGAGTCTTTATAAGCGGCAAAATCTTGATAGGCGCCATCAACCACAACCATCGTATCACTGTCGATCTGATCTAAAAAGCGATAAACTTCCTCTTTGGGCAAACTCTCTCCGAGCGGATTATTTGGCAGACATAAAAAGATGATATCCAGATCACGATTTTGGCGGTAGATATCTAAAAACTCATCGAGATTATGTTGGTGCGATGGTGTTTTGAGTATCGTAGCACCCACCTGCTTTGCGTAGATATCATACATCGCGAAGGTGGTTTTTGCGGTGAGGATCTTCATCTTTGGGTGTGCTTTGGCGTTGATCGCAAAAAAGATCACCTGATCGCTTCCTGCTCCAATGATGAGATTTTTAGGATCAACACTATATTTGCTAGAGAGTGCCTCTTTGATCTCAAACATACTGTCATCAGGGTACATAAAGACATCTTTTGCGTGATCTTGGATTGCTTGGATCACTTTAGGACTGGTGCCGAAGGGGTTTTCGTTGGAGGCGAGTTTGATGATATCTTGTGGCGCGATGCCGTACTCTCTTGCAACCAATTCGACAGGTTTTCCCCCTTCATAGGTTTTGATCTGTGCTAAATGTGGATTAAATTTCACGCGTATCTCCTTTGACATAGCTTCCTAGCCACTTGATCTTCTCTCCATATTGTTGCATCACATTTTGAACATTTTTATCGTCGATATGCCCCTCAAAATCGATATAAAAAAGGGAGTTAAACCCGCTTTTTTTAAGAGGTCTCGATTCGATTCTCGTAAGGTTGATATCGTTGGATTCAAAACTCTTTAGTAACTCCAACAAACTTCCCGGTTTGTGATCGGTGTAAGCGAGGATCGAGGTTTTGTCATCACCGCTCTTTTGGTTTTTGAAGTCGGAGAGGATAAAGAAACGGGTTTGGTTGGCGTGGTTGTCCTCGATCTTCTCGAAGTGGATCGGCAGAGCGTGGAGTTTGGCGGCGATAGAGGAGCAGATCGCAGCGGATTTGGGATTCGCTTTCGCTTTTTGTGCCGCGGCGGCGGTGGAACGGGTTGGGATAAACTTGACATTGGAGAGCAGGTGCTCTTCGATGAAGTTTTTGCACTGATTGTAGCCTTGTGGATGGGAGTAGATCACTTCGATCTCCCGCAAATCCTCTGCGAGTGTGGCAAAAGAGTGGTGGATATCCATATAAAGTTCGGCGATGATGAGAGAGTGGTATGTGCTCAGGGCATCGAGTGTGGCACCGACTGCACCTTCGGTGTTGTTCTCGATCGGCACGACGCCATATTTTGCTTCACCGTTTTCAAGTACCTTAAAAACCGCCTCAATCGATCGCAAAGGCAAATAGGAGCTCAGCGCACCGAATCGCGCCTCTGCCGCTTGGTGGGTGTAACTTCCTTCAGGACCCAGATAGGCGATCTTTTCGGGAAGTTCGAGATTACGACTCACAGCAAAGATCTCCAAAAAGATCGCTTCGATCGCCTCTTTGGTTAAGAGACCGTCACTCTGTTTGGCAAGTCGTTCGATGATCTCTTTCTCTCGTTCGGGGCGGTAGATGCTGGTACCGGTGGATTGTTTGAGCTTACCTACCTCTTTGACAAACTCCATACGGCGATTGAGCAGTTTGAGCAGTTCATCGTCGATTTGGTTGATTCCCTCTCGTAGCTCTTCTAGTGTCATCCTCTCCTCCTATTGGTTGGTGAGATTGATAAAGTCAATTTCATCGGCGATAAGTTCATCAAAACGCTCTCGCTTTCGGATTAGCCGATCTTCACCGTTTTGGAGCGCTACCTCTGCCGCTCTGGGGCGGGTGTTGTAGTTGCTACTCATCGTAAAACCGTAGGCACCCGCACTCTCAACGATGAGCAGATCATCGTGTTTGGTCGGTGGGAGTGGAATATCTTTGGCGAAAAAATCACCGCTTTCGCAGACAGGTCCGACGACGGATGCCGGTGTCGCTTCGCCTTGCGGCTCAAGGAGTGTGATACGGTGAACGGCGTTGTAGAGAGAGGGGCGAATGAGGTCGTTCATCGCGCCGTCCACGATGACAAAACGCTTGTCGCCGTTGACCTTTTCATAGAGTACGCGTGTCAAAAATTCTCCACTGTTTCCGAGCAGAAAACGACCCGGTTCGCACATGATCGTTACATCAAGCCCCGAGAGTGTGCCCAAGATTGCCTGTGCGTAGTCGTAGGGTTCGATCAGCTTCTCTCCCTCATAGTCGATCCCCAGACCGCCACCGACATCAAAGAAACGGATTTGAATGTCGAGCGCTTGGAGCTGGCGTACGAGGTTGGCGACGATCTCACTTGCCTCTTTGATAGGATCGAGTTGTGTGAGCTGTGATCCGATATGGAAGTGAATACCGACGGGATCGAGATGGGGGGAGTTTTTGGCTTTGATATAGATGCGTTTTGCCGTATCCTCATCGACACCGAATTTATTGGCGTGCAGACCCGTTGAAATATAAGGGTGGGTTTGGGGATCGATATTGGGATTGACCCGCACGCTGATTCGTGCGCAGATGCCCATCTCTTGAGCAATCATTTCGACGCGCTCCATCTCAGCTTCACTTTCGAGATTGATCATCAAGATATCGCGCTCTAGTGCTTCCCTGATCTCATCATCTCGTTTGCCGACACCCGAAAAAATGATCTTGTAGCCTGGAGCGCCGGCGAGTTGCGCGCGTCTGACCTCTCCGATCGAGACACAGTCACACCCTGCGCCGAGATCGACAAGATGTTTGATGACGCTGAGGTTGGAGTTGGCTTTGACGGCGTAGCAAACGAGAGATTTTCGTGCGCTAAACGCCTCTTTGAGTTTTGTATATTGTGATGCGATCGCGTCAAAATCGTAAAGATAGAGCGGTGTACCGTACTTTTGTGCCAATGCGTGATAATCAACCATAAAAATCACCTTATTTTTTGTTTTGGGTATTGTAGCTAAAAAGTTTGATAATTGGGTATTAGCGGTACCGTTTCATGAGATAGAGTGCGCCCAAAAGCAGGAGAATCAGCGGAAGCAGAATACCCGCTTCGGGAGAGAGGGCACCGTTTGTCGCTATGCGCGACATCGTAAAGATAATACCCCAGATCAGCAGTGAACCGAAGATGTAGAGTGAACTCAAAAGGGCGAGATTGCTTCCCCGTCGCTGTAAAGGAAGGGGAAAAAAGAGTCCCAAGATCACAATAGGTGCAAAGAGTGGAAAGAGGATAAGGATGTAGAGATGCGCGCGAATCGATCCACCGTCCATCCCCTCTCGATCGCTGAGTTTCATCGCTAAAAGGGTATCTCTGATATTGAGTTTGCCCGTTCCTTTGAAGAGGTTGGTCAGTACATCGGGATTGAAGTCGTGGAGTGCACTATAAGTTGTCAAGTGCTTGATCTGGAGTTTGCCCGCTTCTGTATCAGGCTTTTGGAGCTTGGTTTGTGTGACCGATTCAAGATTCCATTGGTTATTGGTAAAGTGGGCGTGTTTGGCGCTTATCACTTCATCCAAATGTCCCTCTTTGGTGCGAAATATCTTGACACCTGTCGCCTCTTTTTTGAGTGGGGAGAGTGCTTGGATAGCGACATAGTCGTTGTGAGATTTGATGAAAATATTGTTCGTGGCGATCGAAATAGTGCCATATTTTCGGATATTTTCAGCGCGATCGTCTGCTTGAGCGAATGAGGTGAAGCCCAGTAGAATGTAGCCGAGAGTTAGTAGAATAGAGAGGAAAAAGATGGGCTGAATGATCTTCCACTTAGAGACTCCCAAGGCATAGATAGCGACTAGCTCACTCGATTTGATGAGAGAAAAGATAGTGTTAAACATCGCAAAAACCAGTGAGAGTGGGAGGGTGTAACTCACAAAACTCATAAATTTATTGACGGTGTAGATGATCTGAAGGTTGGCGGAGTGGGGGAGGGATTTGAAATTTTGCATCAAATCAATCCCGGTAAAAAAGAGTGAAAGTGCCAAAAAGAGGATGAGAAAATTTTTGATATAGCGTTTGAGTAGAAATTTTTGATAAATTTTCATGAGCAGATCGGTTGTTTGAGTTGATACTTTTGTCGGATTTCGGGAAGATCGCTGTGTGGTAGATCTTGGGCGATCTTTGTAGCGGTTTCCAAGATTTTTTCCAAGCAGGGTGTTTGTTCTTTGGCAAAGTCACCCAGCACATACCCAGTGACGGCGGATTTGTGCTCCGGTCGTCCAATCCCCAGTCGTAGGCGTATATAGTCATTGCCGATGTGGCTATCGATCGACTTGATGCCGTTGTGTCCGCCGCTACCACCGCCGATCTTTAGGCGAATTGATCCGAGTGGAATATCGAGCTCATCGTGTGCGACGGCAATAGCGTCATTGTCGATCTTGTAGTAGTTTGCGACACTCACAACACTCTCACCTGAGAGATTCATAAAAGTGTGCGGTTTTAAAAGTAGAAGATTTTTGGCTTTGTAGAGTTCGCCTTTGAAAGCAGGTTTGCTAATAGTGATGGCACCTAGCTCATCGATGAGTTGATCGATGAGCATAAAGCCGATATTGTGTCGATTGCCAGCATATTTTTGTCCAGGATTGCCTAGACCTACTAGCAAAAACACGCTAAATTATTTCGCTTTGATAACACCTACGACAGATACACGATCTGCATCCATGAGTGTTACATTTGCAGGTACTTCGATATCTCTAACAAGAATAGTATCCCCTACATCAAGATCGCTGACATCAAGTGTGAAGCTATCTGGAAGATCTTCCGCTTTTGCTTTGACAAGTAGTCGCTTCTTTGAGAAAATAAGTACACCTTTGTTTTTGAGACCTTTGGGTGTTCCAACTGTTTTAACCGGTACCAAATATTTAGAGAGTACACCCTCTTTGGCAACACGAAGATCAACATGCAACAATCTATTGGTTACAGGATCTCTTTGATAGTCTTGGATGATGACCGGCAGGGTTTGATCGCCTACTTTGACATCAAAAATGAGCCCCTCTTTTCTACGAACGGCTTTGATAAATTCATTGTCTTTGAATGCCGCATTGATATTTTCCATCCCTTTGGCATAAATGTTGGCGATTAGATAACCATCTCGTCTTAAAGCTTTTGTCGCTTTTTTACCGATACTCTCTCTAACGATTCCCTCTAACATAATCTATTTCCTTCGATTAAAATTTAAGGCGCTGATCATACTAAATTGAAGCTGAAATTAAGCTTCAATTTTGAGGTCAATCATCGAATCTTCTATATTTTCTCTACCGTTTACTAAAGAGTTAAACTCATCGAGTTGCATATTAAGGTCACTTCGGTTGGTAGCGTTGATGAGCGCTTCCTCTTTGGTGATACGACCATCTTTATAGAGATCGAGGAGTGCTTGATCAAAGGTTTGCATTCCGTAAATATCTTTACCTTCTTTGACCGCTTCGGTGATCTCCGCATCCCTCGCGTCAGCGATGAGTGACTCGATCCTTGCATTTCTGAGGAGAATTTCAATTGCCGCGGCGCGTTTTCCGTCAGTGGTTTTGACGAGTCGCTGTGAGAGGACACCCTGCAATACGGCGGCAAGTGACATACGGATCTTGTTTTGTTCATTTCCGGGAAACATACCGATGATACGATTGATGGTATCTTTGGCATCGACGGTGTGGAGTGTGGAGAGGACGAGGTGACCGGTCTCCGCTGCGTGCATCGCCGTCTCGATGGTCTCCATATCACGCATCTCACCTACAAGTATGACATCGGGATCTTCACGAAGTGCCGCTCGAAGCGCGGTGGAGAAATCTTTTGCATCCTGACCGATGGCGCGTTGGTTGATAAGTGAATTTTTATCTTGATAAACAAACTCGATCGGATCTTCGATAGTGATGATATGCTTCTTTTGATGCATATTGATATTGTCGATGATGGAAGCAAGCGTGGTTGATTTACCGCTACCGGTAGGTCCTGTTACCAGCACCAAGCCTCTTTTGAGATCGCAGAGTTTGCCGATCGATTTAGGTAGATTGAGCGCTTCCATTGTCGGGATATCGACGGGGATGACACGAAAAACCGCTGAAACACCGTCGGCTTGAAAAAACATATTGCCACGAAAGCGGTATTTTTCGTTGAGTTTGTAGTTAAAATCGACACTCTTATCGCGTACCAAATCCTTAAAGCGCCCCTTGAGCACCTCTTTGGCTAGCTGAATCCCATCTTTGTAGCTCAAAATCTCATCCGAGAGTTTAATCATCTCACCGTGGATTCTGCCACGAAATTGTGAACCGCTTTTGAGGTGGAGGTCACTTCCGCCGTGCTCAACTAATCCTGCAAGATAAAACTTTAGTTTCTTATCCATCTCAAAAGAGAGAGAATTGACATCAAACTCGCTCTCCTCTTCAAGATTGATATTTTCCATATACTCTTCATCACTCATTTGATCCAAATGATTCATCTTTAACCCCTTCTAAAGTGCTGAAAGGATCTCCTCAAAGGCTTTTTTAAAGGCATCCATACCCTCATCCAAAAGCTCATGATAGAGATCTTCTATCTCTATATCGGCATTTTTTAATTTTTTGAAATATATTTCAATTTCATCTAGGTTGAGGGGTGTTTTCGGCGTGAAATCTCCGTTTTCTAAAAAAGCTTCGATAGTGGCAAGGGGAGCAGTATTGACACTATGGGGGTAGAGTAGCGCTTTGATGTAGTAGTCCGCTTTGAGTTCATCGCCTTTGACACCGGTACTGGCAAAAAGGGTACGAATATGTGGATTATTTCGTTTTTCGATGAGGTGATAGATTCGCGTTGCATTATAAATACCCAAGAGATTTTTGGGAAGATCTCGTTCATTTAAGGTTGCGTTAATTTTACGATCAAAGCGACTCACAAAGACACTAATGACCGCTTTTGGCATCGGTGTATCGGGATTTTTTTGTTTGAGTGTTGCATATCCTTGTTCAAATGCGTCAAGACAGTTTTGTGCCTGATCGGGTGAAAAGATCAGTGTTGCATTGACAGGAATCGCTTTGGTGATAAGTGTCTGCATGATTTCAAAACCTGCATTTGTCGCGGGTACTTTGATCATCACATTGGGCATCGCGATCCGATCCCAAAGCCGATACGCCTCCTCTAAACTTCCCTCTACATCATCACCCAACAGCGGATCAATCTCAATAGAGATAAAACCGTCCTCACCCTTTTTGTAGAGAGGCAAGAGTGCTTGCGCCGCAGATCGGATATCTTCGGTCGCCAATGTTTCGTAAATATCTTTGGGATTTTTCCCCTGAAGTGTTCGGATCTCCTCTTTGTAAGCGGGAGAGTTCAGAAACGCCTCCTTGAAGATGGCAGGATTACTCGTCGCACCGTTAAACGCTCCCTCGTGCAACATCCGTCCAAAACGCTCTTTGAGAAAATCCCTCTCGATAAAATCACACCACAGGCTAAAGTCTATTTCTTTGAGTTGTTGCATAATTTACTTTCCTTATAGTTTATAAATATTTTAAAATCTCTCTCAAATCTTTCGTATCAACGATTACATTTGCCTCCTTTTTGAGTATCTCTTTGGCGCAGAAGGCGATTTTTGTGTCGGCGTAGGTAAACATCGATCGGTCGTTAGCGCCGTCGCCTACTACGACGGTATCTGCTTTGGGGATTCTCAGTAGCGCTTGCAAACGCAGGATCATATCCCCTTTGGAGAAGTCAAACATCATCTCTCCGCCTACTTGACCACTAAGTCGATGATCTTTGAAGTGTAGGATATTGGCAAAATCGGCATCAAATCCCAGCATCTCTCTTGCGTGTGCCGTGGCGTTGCGAAATCCGCCGGAGAATACGACGACTTTGTAGCCTTTTTGTTTGAGTGCTTGGATTGTCTCTTTTGCACCCGGCATATAAGGGAGATTTTGGCATATCTCTTCGACACGGTTGACTTCAAGCCCTTCTAGTAGTTTGACCCGTCTGGTGAGAGATTCAAAAAAGTCGAGTCTCCCCTCCATCGCCTCGGTGGTAATTTTTGCTACCTCCGATCCGGCTCCCGCCGCATCCGCCAAAAAGTCAATTGTCTCTCCATCCATCAGTGTCGAATCAAAATCAAAAATACACAGCTTCATTAGTCAGTCCTAAAATTTTTTTGGCTATGATATCACATTTTTATTTCAAAAGGGAGTGTTGGTGTGTTTGAAGCGTGGGTAGAGAAGTTGCAAAATGATACATTATTGACGCTAGAGACGACCCCTCGACACTCACCCACCTTTGAGCCTATCTTGGACCGTATTGAAGAGCTGGGGTTAGATCGGGCGGTGGACGGCTTCTCTGTGACCGACTCACCGCTTGCGAAGATGAAATATAGCGCACTCTTTGCCGCTATTAAACTTCAAGAGCGTTTTGGTAAACCGACGCTTGCGACGATCTCTATGCGTGATCGTAATAAAATTGCTCTACAATCTGATCTCTTGGGTGCTAATGAGTTTGATGTGCGCCTTATTTTAGCGCTGACAGGTGATAGCGCGAGTGCGAGTGATCAACCCAAAACCAAAGGGGTATTTGAGGGTAATAGCACGATGCTTTTAGATATGATCAAGTGCTTTAATAGCGGGATCGACTATGCGGGTCAGCCGTTGGAGAGTCGCCCACAGAAGATCTATCCGCTTGCGGTAAGCAACGCTTATGCGAAAAATCCCAAAAATCTTATTAAAAAGATGAAGCTCAAGCTAGAGCACGGTGCGATAGGGATCATTACCCAGCCGATTTATAGTATCGACAATGCGAAAAAATTGCTTGAGTATTTTGATGAGGCGGTCGTTTTGGCACAAAAAGAGGATAAAAAACCGCAACTAATCTTCGGATATTTCCCTATCACAAAGCTACGAACGGCGCAGTTTCTCAGCTCTCATGTACCAGGAGTTTATGTGCCTAAACGCTTTACAAATGCACTCTATGAAGCGAAAAAGATTTCAGATGAGGAGCAGGAGAGGGTAGGGCTTGAGCTCTCCAAAGAACTTTTTGGAGAGTTGCGTGCACTTCACCCAAAAACACACATTATGGCGGCTAACAATTTTGGGCTTGTACGCAAAATATTGGACTAAAAGTCTCTCTTTAGTAGTTCATCCACCTTCAAGATTGTGATAATCGAATTTTCCCGTTTGCCTATCCCTTCGATAATACTTTTCTCTTTTTTGAGTGTTTCGGGGGTAGGATCGATCTGTTTTTTATTGAGCCGAATCGCTTCAGTGATCTTATCGATGACAAATCCAGCAACATTCTCCCCATCTTTTATCACAATATAACGGGTATTCTCATCGATTTCCTGTGATTTAATATTAAATTTTTTTCTTAAATCGATCAATGGAATAACATTTCCCCTCAAGTTAAAAACACCCAGTATAAACTTCGGCGTTTTGGGAACACGCGTATAATCGATCGGCTTGATAATCTCCTGAATGCTCAAGATCGGCACGGCATACTCTTCATCACCTACCGTAAAGCCTACAAGTTGGATAATCTCCTCCTCTTTTTTCTCATCGTGGAGTAGGGATGACTTGACTTGATTCTGTTGTCGTTTCATAATGTTAGCTAATTGATCGCTCATGCGCTCACTCCTTGAGGTAAATTGATATTTTTGGTGACAGTTGAGATGAGATACTCCGGTGAGTATGGCTTGGTGATATACTCCGTCATACCGACTTCGATACCTCTAAGTCTATCCGACTTGGATGTTCGGGAGGTGATCGCTAGAAGCGGAAGATTTTTATATTTGGAGTATTTTCGGATCTCGCTTGCGAGTGTGTAGCCATCCATTCTCGGCATTTCAATATCGACTAGAATTGCATCAAATTGAGTATCACCTGCCTTGATAATGTTCAGTGCTTCGACACCGTTAGTCGCTTCAGTGAGCGTGAGTCCCAACGGCTTGAGTGCTTTACGCATAATCGCACGATCAGTTCGACTATCATCAACGATGAGGATATTATAATCGCTCGGACTGTTTTTGACCACTTCATTGACACTCTCTTCCGCAGTTAGATCGGTATTGACCTCTTGGGCAAGTTTGAACATTGCCGAAACATCGGTGATAAGTGTGACACGACCGTCTCCACGGATAGTTGCACCGGCAATTCCGTCGATTCCCTTGAGGTAGTCACCCATTGACTTGATTACGATCTCCTCTTGACCGACAAGTCCATCGACAACAAGTCCGATTTTGGCATCTGCCACGCCGATAATAACAACATAGATATGCTCTGAGGTATCAAAGACCTTCTCCACATCAAAGAGATCGCTCAATCGTACCAATGACAACACTTCATCTCTAAGTTTGAGTACATTTCGCCCTTCGATCGTATAGATCTCATCCATCGAGATGCGCACTGTTTCCAAGACGGAAGAGAGAGGAATCGCAAAATACTCCTCTTGCGCCGTTACCAAAAGTGCTTGCATGATCGCAAGGGTGAGTGGAATACGGAGTTTAAAGGTCGTACCTACGCCAATTTCGCTATCGATATCGATGATACCGTTGAGATTTTCGATATTGGTTTTGACCACATCCATACCGACACCCCGACCTGAAACGCCTGTTACTTTGGCAGCGGTTGAGAAGCCGGGGCGGAAGATGAGTCCGTACGCCTCTTTATCACTCATATTGTTGGCTTCATGCTCGGTAATGACACCTTTGTCAATCGCCTTTTTCTTGAGAAATGCCGGATCCATTCCCGCACCGTCATCTTGAATTTCAATGACGATTTGATTCCCCTCGTTGTAAGCTTTAAGTTTAACGGTACCCTTTTCTCGTTTGCCTTTTGCTACCCTCGTCTCTTTATCTTCGATCCCGTGATCGCAAGAGTTTCGTATCATATGAACGATCGGATCGCCGATCTCCTCAACGATTGATTTATCAAGCTCTGTCTCTTCACCACTCATCACAAGTTCGATATCTTTGTTGAGTTCTCGTGAGAGATCTCGTACGAGTCTTGGGAATTTGTTGAATACTTTTGAGACAGGAAGCATTCGTGTTTTCATCACGGCGATTTGCAGATCGGTTGTGACCATCGAAACGGATGAGACGACTTGGTTGAGCTCTTCGAGAAATTTCTCACCGTCATAGCGCTCTTCGACATCATCGTAGATCTTGAGTAGACGGTTTTTACCCAGTACGAGTTCACCGATGAGGTTCATCAAGTGATCGAGTCGTTTGACTTCGACTCGGATCGTTTGTTCAGGAGTAGATGCTTTGGAAGTTTCTTTGGGTTTTGATTCATTTTTTGACTCTTTTTGCACCGGTTTTGCCTGAGAAGCTTGAGCTACTTTTTTGGCTTTTTTCTGCTCTTTCTCTTTCTGCTTCTCTTCTAGCAGTCTTGCAATCTCTGCCTCTACATCTTCATCACTCATATTGGAGTAGTCTTCCTCCTCAACTTGTGCTTCTTTGTCGTTCTTGGTTTCTTGGGGTTGAGTAGCTTGAAGATTCTCCTCCAGTGCCGTTATAGATCCAATCTCCTCTCCTCTACTGGCAGCATCCAATTTAGCGACAATCTCATCGATATCGATACCGCATTCGACATCATTTCCATCATGTTTAATAGCATCAAGCAACTCTTTCATCAGATCGACCGATTCAAGCACGACATCCATGATCTCCGGTGTGATTTTGAGCTCGTCTCGTCGCGCTTTATTGAGTACATCTTCCATATGGTGTGTAAGTTTGGTAAGCACATCAAAATTCAAAAAGGAGCTTGAACCTTTGACGGTATGTGCGACACGAAAAATAGAGTTGAGGAGTTCAAGATCATCGGGGTTGTTCTCTAACTCAACCAAATCTTGATCCATTTGCTCGACAAGCTCGGAGGCTTCGACTAAAAAATCTTCTAATATCTCTTGTAAATCTTCCATTTCTCTATCCTTCTATACCGATTGTGGGAGTTTGTCGGTTTTATTTTTTATTGCGTTGGCGACTTTGGTATAAAATTCATTGGCATTGAATTTTGTTAAGTAGGCATCAGCACCCGCCTCACTGCCACGAATATCACTAAAGTGATCGGAGATAGAGGAGTTAAAGAGTAGAGGGATATCTTTAAATCGTTCATCTGATTTTACTTTGGAGGCAAAGTGAAATCCGTCCATTTGAGGCATTTCTACATCAGAGACAATAACTTTGAGCTCTTCTGCGATGCGTTCTTCAAAGAGAGAATAGAGTTCTTCAAGCTTTTGAAGTCCCATCATACCATCTGTTGCCTCTACTGCATTGAGCCCCATCTTTTCCACTGCATTTTTGACGATTTTTCTCGCACTCGGACTATCGTCTAAAATTAATGCCGTACCGTTGAATGTTTCAACTGCTCCACTCTCAATCTCTGTATCGGGGTGATAAAAGCCTAGCTCTTCAATAATGCTTTCAAGATCAAGGATAAGTAGGACTTCATCATTCTCGATTTTGGTCACACCGGTGATTTTTGTGCTCTCAAAGTTTTCATTGTTGGTGGAGAAGGTAGCCGGCTCAATATCCTCCCAACTAATACGGCGAATGCGTCTTGCTTCATGTACGGTAAAACCGATCATCAGATTGTTAAATTCAGCGATGACAATGCGCTGTTGGATATCGTGGGGTTGTTGGATGTTCATATAGGAGGCAAGATTAATCACCGGTACAACGACACCGCGAAGATCAAAGATGCCATCGATAAAATCGGGTGCTCCGGGGAGTTGTGTGAGTTTCGGAAATTTGATAATCTCTCTTACTTTCGCGACATTTACGCCGTAGATGCCTTCATAGACACCATTTTCGGTCTCTTTAAAGAGTCTAAAATCAACCAACTCCATCTCATTGGAGCCGACTTTCAGTCTGTTGTCATCAACCATATTCAATCCTTTAGGTGATTAAATACGACCTCCTCTGAGTGGGTTTGAATTTGATAGTAGCTTTTATCACAAGCATATGAGATAAAAAACTTGTATCTAACGCTCTCAAAGCGATAATCCCTATCAAGATGATAGTGCCCTTCACAGATGAGATCGAATCTGTTAGTAGCAATATCGTAATTTTTGAGTTTTTGTTTAGCGTATCGCTCAAAATCACTCTTTTTTTTGCAAAATCTTTTTAATTTTTGTTGGGCTAAAATTTTTTTTGTGATGAAATGATTACCGAGATTGTTGATTTGATTAAGCAGATGGAGCAAAAAGGGGTTTCGTATGAAGGCAGTGTAGAACCGATAGGAGAACTCGATCGTATTGTCACCGTGCGCTAGCGCAATTTTATGGTGTTTAAAAAGCATCTTCATCGGTTGTTTGGCGATAGGTACGATATGGATATTCGGAAAGAGGGGAGAGAGGTAAAAATCGTGATTGCCTTCGATATAGATGATCTCTATCTGATGAGAAAGCGTATTGAGCAGATTGATGACGGGACGGTTTTGTTCAACAGTATGAGAGATATTTCCCACTAGCAGATCGAAGCAATCTCCCATTAGGATCAGTTGGGTAGTTTCAATCTCACCCGTTTCAATTTTGCGTAGAAAATAAAAAAAATCCTCACGATGCCCCTTTTGGTAGTGGGCATCGGCGACAAAGATCGCCCCCTCTTGAATCTCTATCATGGAACATAAGCGATCGTAGGGATACCGAGTTCTTCATCCAAACCGCACATCAAATTGGCATTGACGACCGCTTGAGAGGAGGCACCGCGGAGGATATTGTCCACGCTGGAGTTGAGATAGAGTTTTTTATCGACCCGCTTGGCGAAGATATCACAAAAGTTTGTCCCCGCGCAAGATTTGATATTGACAGGCTTATCAAAGAGTCGCACAAAGGGGCTTTTGCGGTAAAAGTCACGCAAAACTTCCAGCGGATCGATCTCCTCTTTTAAAAGTGCGTAAGTGTCGATTAGCTCTCCTCTGGTGGCGGGGATGAGGTGTGGCACAAAATTGATATCGTACTCTTTTTGATTGTAGTGGCGCAGTTTTTCGGCGATCTCCGGCTGATGACGGTGGAGGAGGGGATTGTAGGCAAAAATATTTTCATTAATGGTAACAAAGTGGGTATTGTGCGTGCACTTTTTACCCGCGCCAGATACACCGCTCTTGGCATCGATAAAGATAGGGAAACGCTCATCGATATAGGGTGAGAGCGGGAGTAGGGCAAGAAGTGTTGCGGTAGGGTAGCAGCCGGGATTGGCGACGAGAGAGCTCTTTTTGATCTGCTCTTTGTAAAATTCAGGCAATCCATAGACCGCCTCATTCAGATGCTCTTTATCTTCATGTTCGCAGTAGTGTGCCTCATAAGTCTCCAATTCTAAGCGATAATCGGCAGAGAGATCAACCACTTTGACGCCTAACTTCAAGAGGTGCTTTGCAAATCCCATCGACGCTTTGTGTGGAAGTGCCAAGAATGCAAGATCGGCGACTTTTGCGATCTCCTTGGCATCTGCTTTGGAGACTTCCATGGTAAGAATAGTATGTAATGAAGGGTGAAGTGCTACCAGATCCTCTCCACCCTCACTGGTGGCGATATAGCTAATCTGAAATTTAGGATGGTTGTGCAGGATTTTGATCAGCTCTAATCCCGTATAGCCACTCGCTCCGATGATCGCGACATTAATCAAAACAGATTTCCTTATAGCAGATATCGAGAATCTCAAACTCCTTTTCACCACCGGGGAGTCGTACCGTCACTTCATCTCCCTCCTCTTTTCCCATAAGCGCTTTGGCAAGCGGTGTTTGGTTGGAGATGAGTTTTTTATCGGGATCACTTTCATAGGTACCGACGATCGTATAGGTGAGCTTCTCTCCCGTCTCCAAATCCTCTAAAGTCACTGTCGAACCGAATGAGACACGATCGTGTGGAAGTTTGGAGGGATCGATCTCTTGAGAGTTGTCGTAGAGTTCAGCCAACTCCGCCATCCGCTTTTCGATAAAGCGAAGCTTCTCTCTCGCGGCGTGATATTCGGCATTCTCTTTGAGATCCCCGTGACTTCGTGCGATATCGATCTCTTCAACCGTTTTGGGGCGTTGCACCATCTTGAGATCATGAAGCTCATCTCCCAATTTTCTAAAACCGTAACTTGTGATAGGCTGTTTTTGCATCTACTATTTTCCTCTGTTGTGAAATTTTGTTTCGTTGATTATAGCAAATTTGCTACATTTTTTGCACTGCCGTGTTTGAGCATCGATCGAAGCTCCAAACTCGCACGGTGAAAATGCGCAGTATCGCAGTGTGTGTAGGCATTTAACAGATTGTGTGAGGTGACTTCATTCTGTAGAAACTCTTCGTGAAGCGGTGCTTTTTGTGCAAAGTGAAAGATGAGGTTTGCCAAGCCGACATAGGGGAGCTTGACAAATCGTTTGGCGATCTGATAGTCGATCGGTTTGGCTTTGTAGGCAAGCACAAAAGGGGTTCCGATGATCGCCGCCTCCAGTGTGGCAGTGCCCGAACAGATAAAGGCAAAGTCGCTATGCGCAAGGGTCTCCTGCATCACATAGGAGATATCAAAATCGCTGATATCCCCGTAGGTCTCCTTGATATCCTCTCCTTTGAGAAAAGGGGGAATAAGAAGCACCTTGCGCCCCTTGATCTCTTTGGCGATTTGGCGGTAGATCGGCATTAGGCGTTTGACTTCTCCGACACGACTACCGGGCAAAAACGCTACCCTATCATAGTGGCGATTAGGATCTCGAAAGGTTGTAATCTCATCCAAAAGAGGGTTGCCGACATAGAGAGATCGGTGATAAAATTGATCTTCAAAGGGGAAGATCGACGCGAGATGATCGCAGTAGCGCTCTACCGCTTTGACACGCCCCTTTTTCCATGCCCACACTTTGGGAAGGATATAGTAGGTGATGGGCTTGTCGGGGTAGCGCGCTTTGATCGCTTTGGCGAGGCGGAGATTGAAAGAGGGGGCATCGATGAGCAGTACGCTTTGGCAAGAGGCGCTTAGATCGACCATCTCTTTGATCGCTTTTTGGGCGAGGTTGATCTTGGGGAGTACATCGCTAAATCCCATCACCGAAAAGTCTCTCGTATCGTAGATCGGATCGCCGAAACGCTTGTCGAAAATTCCGGAGATCGGAGCCTTGAGATGCGGGAGGAGTGCTTGGAGATGGAGATTGGCAGAGGGTTCGAGGGCGGATACGAGTATGTTCATATAAATGTCTCCTTTTCAAGAAGCAAAGCTCCTTGAAAATTCCTCTCACTAAAGCTTCGCCCCTTAGCGAGAGTTTTATAGTCTTTATTTTACCTACTTTAGCTAAAATAGTATGATCCAAATTTGAAAGGTTAATTAGAATGAGTCTTTTAGTGAGTTTAGAGCAGAGATCGGGCAATAAGTGTGAACTCTGCGGAAGTAGTGAAGATCTTAGCGCTTATGAAGTGGCGCCGAGTGACGGGAGTGCCGATCAGGCGGTATTGCTTTGTGGTGTGTGTAAGCCTCAAGTAGAGGGAAGCGCTGAGATGGACGAGAGTCACTGGCACTGTCTTAACGACAGCATGTGGAGTGAAGTACCGGCGGTCAAAGTGCTCTCCTATCGGCTTTTGAAGCGCTTGGGAAATCAAGAGATGCTCGATATGATGTATCTCGAAGAGGATGAAAAAGCGTGGGTGGAAGCAGGGCAGAGTAGTGAAAACAGTGAACCGACCCGAGACTCTAACGGCACGATTCTCAATGCGGGCGATAGCGTCACGATTATCAAGGATTTGGAGGTTAAAGGTGCGGGATTTACCGCTAAGCGGGGAACCGTCGTCAAAAATATCGCCTTGACAGACAATCCGGAGCAGATTGAAGGACGCGTCAACGGCGTACGGATTGTATTGTTGAGCAAATTTTTGAAGAAAGCGTAAATTTTCATAAAGGAGGAAATAGATGAAAATAAGAATCAGTTTGTTAGCGTTAAGTGTTGTATTTGGATTGAGTGGATGTGTTAGTAGTGCGGTGAATGAAACGGCACATACGGCAAAGAGTGCACTTAAAGCACATTGGGGATATACCGGACATAATACGCCTGATACTTAGGGAAATCTCTCTCCTAAATTTCGTGAGTGCGGTGTGGGGATGAATCAATCTCCTATCGATATTACGAATTCTCTACATGCAGGATTACCACCGCTTCAACCCAATTTTCAATCGGCATCTGAAGATATTGTCGATAACGGTCATACGATCGAGGTTGAGATGCAGGGAGGATCGACTTTTCAGATTGACGGAAAAACTTTTGAGTTGAAGCAGTTTCATTTTCACTCTCCCAGTGAAAATCACATCAACGGTCAATCCTTCCCAATGGAAGCGCACTTTGTGACAAAAGACAAAGAGGGTGATTTGGCAGTTATTGCCGTGATGTTTCAAGAGGGAGCGAAAAATCCTGCGCTTGAGCAAGTATGGCAAGCGATGCCGACGAAAGAGGGGGCGAAAAATCCACTCGTGATCCAAGGTATCGCCAATGCTCTGTTACCGGCGGATAAACACTACTATCGCTTCAACGGGTCATTGACGACACCGCCGTGTAGCGAAGGGGTGCGATGGTTTGTTCTCAAGACTCCTGTGACAGCATCCAAAGAGCAGATCGAAAAATTTCACCACATAATGCAACATGACAATAATCGTCCGGTTCAGCCGTTGAATGCAAGAGAAGTGATCGAGTAGTCGTTTGTAGATACTTTATGCGCCGGTTTTCACCGGTGTGTGAATGCTCCCTCCCCCTTTTTCATTTCAGTGATGAGATGGGACTATAAGCAAACAAAATCAAATTGTTTGCTTATAGTCATCTTAAATTAAGTAAAAGTTAAGCAATACTTCACTATACTCCGCGTCCAAGGGCAGATCTTACAATAGATGGCTCTCACAATATCTCTAGCTTTTATCTAGGCGTGGCACATTTGTAGTTAAGTTGAGAAAGTGTAACGATGCATAGAGGAAAGCTAGAGATGCCCACAGGATGGGTTTTGCAAACGCAATTTTGCACAACCTTACGATTGCAAATCCATTGTGAGTGCTATCTATTGTAAGATCTACCCTTATTTAACATAAAGGTCTTAAAAGATGAAATTTACAAAGATGATAAAAGCCAACGAGGTTGAGAGAGAGTGGCATGTCATAGATGCGAGCGGAAAGAAATTTGGTCGTGTGTTGACAGAAGCGGCGACACTGCTTCGCGGAAAGCATAAGCCTAGCTATACACCCAATGTAGATTGCGGTGATTTTGTTGTGATTATCAATGCGGATAAAGTTGAGGTGACAGGTGCAAAATTGACCGATAAGCTCTACCATACACACTCAGGTTATTTCGGTAGTACAAAAAGCAAAAAGTTCGGTGAGCTTTTGGAGGAGAACCCTGCGAAACTCTTTAAATTGGGCGCAAGAGGTATGCTTCCGAAGAATAAACTTGGTAAAGAGATGCTAAAAAAACTTAAAGTCTATGCGGGTAGCGAGCACCCTCACACAGCACAAATTAAAAAAGGTAGTAAATAATGTCAAAAGTGTATGCAACAGGAAAGAGAAAGACAGCCATAGCAAAGGTATGGCTCAAGCCCGGAAGCGGTAAAATGGCGATCAACGGTCAGAGTCTTGATGAGTGGCTCGGCGGTTTGGATTTGGTCAAAAAGAGAGTGATGCAACCACTCCATTTGACAAAACAAAACGAAGCGGTCGATATTATCGCTGTGACTTTGGGTGGCGGTGTTTCAGCACAGGCGGATGCACTTCGACACGGTATCTCTAAAGCACTTGCAATTTACGATACAAACTTTAGAGCGATCTTGAAGCCTGAGGGTCTTCTCACACGAGACTCAAGAGTCGTCGAGAGAAAGAAATACGGAAAGAAAAAGGCGAGAAGAAGCCCACAATTCTCAAAAAGATAGTCGATATCTTTACGCTGTTTGGGGGCTTCCCCCCCCAGACGACTACGCAAAGGAGCACGATGCGCAAGGCTCTTATCTCATTACTATTTTGTATCGTTTTAACACTATTAGCATTTTTTGCCTATCAATCCTACAAACAATCCAATCTCTATATCTCTGTACAAAAAGAGTTGAGCCAAGATAGAGGAGTCGATCAGAGTATTCAAAGCAAACTCGATAAAGTGTTTGAAAAACTTACGATGGGTCTCTATGATGATTACTCGATGGATAAACGCTATATCGATCATCTCGAGTATAAAGCAGAGAGAGCGCATCAGTTGAGTCGTCAATCTCTCTATTATTTTTTTGGTATCATCATCCTTTTTCTAGGGATTTTTTGGCTCATTGATCACGCTTTGGCGCTCCTTTTTCTCTCTTTGGTGACTTTGGTGAGTCTTATCTTTGCGCTCATTTCACCTTTGGTGATGATCCATGTCTATCAATCTGTCCCTATCTTAGGTGAAGTGACGCTCTCTTTTGAGTACAAAACGATCCTCTCTACACTGCACAGGCTCTTTTCGAAGGGAAACTATCTCATCGGTACTATTGTACTACTCTTCTCTGTGCTGATCCCGCTTTTTAAGACATTGGTGATCTTGACATATGCGATTCTCAAAGAGGTCAATGGAAACAAAAAATGGCTACACTGGATTGAAAAGATAGGCAAATGGTCGATGGCAGATGTCTTTATTGTAGCACTGATGGTGGTCTTTTTTACCACCAATCAAGATATCCATACTGCATTGGGGTTGGAGGCAGGAAGCTACTTTTTTATCGGGTATGTGTTGCTCTCATTGGTTGCATCGTCGATATTGCAAGAGAGGGATCAGTTACCCGATCCCTAAATTGTTTAAAATCTTATCCGTAAAGGTTCTATTTTTGGAGAGATAAGTCATTAGACGATTGTCGAGTTGGAGTTGTTGAAGAATCTTAATCGGCGTGGAGGGGTTGAGGGCGAGTGCACGGTGGATCTCAAAATCATCTGTTTGAAAGAGTCGCTCTAGGATCTCCGATGGCGTGGAGGGATTTTGGGCGATATGCGGTAGAAGTTGTGGATCGTTGAGAGTTGCGTAGTGGGTGAGAATCGATGTGGGAAGATGAGGGTTTTGACAGAGTGCTTCTGCAAGCGTATCTGGATTTTTTTCATAAAGTTTTTGGAGTGTTTGTGCAGTGATGACGGGGTTGGAAGCGAGTAGCTGATCGATGCGTGGATCACATATCTCTAATAGCGTATTTTCAAAAGGAGCGATCGTCTCATTTTGGGCGATTTGAAAAAAGGTTTCACTCTTTTGTGCGAGAGCAAATCGATTTTTATCCATCTTGGCAAAGGCTAAGAGGATTGGTGCGGTAGTCGGATCATTCAAGAGTTTTTCAAAGAGGGGATCACTTAGCGAGGGATTTTGGGCGAGCATTTGACGCGTCTCGTCGGAGGAACGGACAAAGAGTCTCTCTTGAAGTGAAGTCTCGATAGCGGGGTTTTGCGCGAGAAAGTAGTCGATCTGCGGATCGTTGTAGTTGAAGAGACGCTCCAGACTTTGCCTGGGTGTGTGAGGGTTGTGAGCGACAAGTTGGCGAATGTTGTTTGGGCGTTTATGGGCTTGTCGGCTGACTTTGAAGGTGTAGTTTGGTAGTGAGAGTGCAGTTTCAAGTAGCAGCGGATCGTTGCTTTGCGAAAGGATGGTGGTGAGCGTGATGGGTGAATAGATTGTCGCCGGATCAAGAAAGTGATCAACCTTGAAAAAACGCTTGATAAAGGTGAGGGTTACATCGCGATTTTGATCATTGTCATAGATCCCTTCATTGCCCCAATCGTAGAGTTTGAGCACTTTGAGGTAGAGTTCATCGTCAATTGCCTCATTTTTGAGTGTGCGGATGATGCGATCTTGATCGTTAGAGAGTTTGAGAGCCATGAGAAGCGATTGGGGTGAGATATTTTGCGCATAAAAGGCTTCAAACTGTGAGAGTGTAAAGCTAGGGATCTTTTTTTTGTAGGCTTCGTAGGAGATCTCCTCCTCATTGGGATGTATCATCGAGCTCTCTATGAGGATACCCACACTATCATCAAGTGTATTGGTTGCACTCATATCGTATTGGGATAAAAAGGCATCGATCTCTGCTTGGGTGAGATGGTGCAATCTGCCCAAGAAGAGCACTTTTGTATTTCGTTTGGCTGCAAAGGTGCCTGCTATTTTGTCGATTGGAGACTCCTTGCAATTTGGAGTTCGAGTTTGCCGAAGGCTTTGTCCATAGCTTTGACAATGGCATCGCTATCGTCAGCAGAGGGGATTTGGGTGTGGAAAAATTTAGCCTTGCTGTGTCCACCTCCTCTAATTTCCCACGAAGCATCGAGGATTACCTCTTTTTTTTGTTTTTGATAGATAAAGTTTTCAATTCTGAGTTTGACGATTTTTTGGATTTTCTTTTCGCTCTCCCACGGATAGTAGAAGATGTCAGTGGTGTTGAAGTAGCGTTTGAGATAGCGAATGAGTACGCTTGTGAGCTGTTCATCCATATCGCTGATCCAGTTTGCTTTTTGGAGGAAGATGACGCGATTGTCGGTGGCTTTGATAGCGAGGTCGTTTTGGTTGAAGTAGCGTGGTAGCTCGATCTTGGCGATACCTATGACGGCAGGTTTGGGATGTGTTTGGAGGATTCTCTTGTCCCCCTCTAGGAGATAGTAGCTTTTGGATTTGATGCTACAACTGCTAAAGATCAAGGTGAGGCAAAGTAAAAGTATCGTTTTCATCTATTCATCTCCAAATATAAGGGCGTTAGGTTTTTTGTCAAGTTTGTCGGTGAGTCGCTGTACCGATCGCGACATTTTTGTCAGCTCTCGGAGCATTGTCGTGATCTTGGCGGATAGGAGCGAGTGGGAGCTGTCTCCTTCGAGGACAAGATTGATATCTTTGAGCGTAGTGGCAAGATTTTTGAGTGTGTGATCGAGACGATGTGGGAGGTTCTTGATTCCTTTGGATCGTGTGAGCGTATTGATCTGTTTGACACTTTGGTTGAGATTACCAAGGAGTGTGTGAACTTGAGGTTTGCTCTCGTCGATGAGGTTATTGACGGAGGTGAGGACTTTTTGGAGATCGAGCTTGTTGAGCTTATCGACAAAGGCGCTGAGTTTATCCATTAAGCCGTTAAAAGCACTTGGCATTGTCGGGAAGATAGCGTATTTTTTGGTTGGGAAAATTTTACCTGGTTTACCTTTGGTATCCATTGCCAACTCGATATATTGGGTACGGGTGATCGGATCGCTTTGGGCGAGTCGAGCCTTCAGCCCTTTTGCAACGGCATTTTGGAGATTGGTCTGTGCATCTTGTCCCTTTTGAAGGTCGATAAAGACAGAGGTATCAATCATCCCGATAACGATCGAGCGAATGACATTTTTGTTGCTGTCAAAATCGGATTCGATATTGACCACATGCCCGATCTCAAAGCCGTAAAATTCAATTGGAGCACCGATCTCAAGCTTACCGATCGGTTCATCAAAACGAAACTCAAAAGTTTGAAAACCGTTACCGCCGAATCCTATCGTTTTTTGTCGTGCTTGGGCATAATTGTCATAGAGTGCAAAAACATAGTTGTCGGAGAGTTTATGATCCCGGACACTTTTAGTGGTGGTAGAGAAGGCGATGCCTCCACTAAGAAGATTGGAAAGGGGTGCGACATCGACTTTAAAGGTGCCGGCAGAGAAGTCGAGAGAGAGGTTGTTAGTGCGCCAAAATTGGGTTTGGGTATTGACAAAACGGGTGTAGGGATCTTTGATAAAGATCGTGAAATTGACCTTTTGTCCATCGGGAGAGAGTTTGAGACTCTCTAGTGTACCGACCTTGATCTTGCGATAGTAGACATTGGCGCCGACACTCAGATCATGACTATCGGGTGCACTAAGATAAAATCGTTTACCAGGAGTGTCACTTTTGTCGATGTAGGGCTGCTCCAAGCCGACAAAGTGTCTCACTTTACCTCTTCCTTGTTTACCGTACATGGCGATGTAGGGACCGGACATCAGGGTATCGAGACCGCTAATCCCTTTGGTGTTGATCTGTGGACGGGCGATCCAAAATTTGGTGTCGCTGTTGAGATATTTTTGCGCATCTTTGTGAAGTCTGACGGTAACAAGAACCCCCTTTTTTTTATCAAGGAGTTGAATATTTTTGACGATACCGACGGGAACATCACGCATTTTTACTTCAGACTGTCCCACTTTGAGTCCGGAACTGGTTTGAAAGACGATCTCCACTTTGGGACCGAGTTGACTAAAGTATTGCCATGCGAGCCACAATGCTACGATGAGTGCAATGAGTGGAATGATCCAAACGGAAGTGAAGAGTTGCGGTTTTTGGCTCACAACCACTTCGGGTATATTTTTTTGCTTCATTGTTTTATTTTTCCTCCCAAATAAGTCTCGTATCGAACGATAACGCTGCCATCAGTGTAAAAAAGACCATCAACGCAAAGGATGTTGCGGCGGGACCGGGTGTGATCTCGACAATCGAGAGATGCACCAATGCCCCCAAAATCGCTACAACAAAGACATCGATCATCGACCACGGTCCTATCACTTCTGTAATATAGAAGAGTTTATGCTTGTCGATATCACTACGATGGTGACTCCATTTTGACCATATGAGTAGATAGCCTATCAAGATAAACTTTAAGATGGGTACAAAGACAGAAGCGACAAGGATGATTAGAGCAATCGGGTAGGAACCGTGCTCCCAAAGCGAGATAACACCGCCGATAATGGTGCTTTGGCTCTTCTCTCCAAAAGTGTCGGTAGTGAGCATTGGATATAGATTTGCCGGAAAGTAGAAGATGATCGCCGTGATGAGATAGGCGAGGGTAGCTTGGTAGCTACGCCCCTTTTCGTGATAGATTTTCTGTTTGCATCGGCGGCAGGTGATATCTCCTTTGGTATCATAATTGACCGCTTCGCAGATGGGGCATCGGATATATTTAGACATCTTTTCCCCTAAATATGCGTTTTTTGGCACGCCAAATCTCATCGATCGAGATACTTTTGCTCAGGTAGAGATCAAAGCCGACAAAGAGTGCCAATGCCCAGAGTGAAGTGCCAAGATTTATTTGCGCATAGCCGACAAGTTTGACCAGTGCGACAAAGATCGAGACAAGAAAGATTTCACTCATATTCCAGGGAAGCATTTTGGCAAGATAGATAAGTAGCTTTTCGACAAGCGGCTCATCTTGACGCGTCTTGAGTAGATACATAATCCAAAGATAAAGAATCAGTAGCACAAAGGGAAAAATTAAAATGACAAAGAGACAAAAGAGCCCCACCAACCAATAGCCGTTTTCAAAGAGGGAAAAGATGACACTCGGTAAGGTGATTCCCTGCTTGATTCCTCGCAAGTCAATCGTAACAATCTCAAAACTATTTGCAAGAATAAAAAAGATGAGTGCACTCAATCCCATCGCCAATCCCCAATCGATAAGATTGCGATGATGGCGGTAGAGGATTGCACCGCATTCACGGCATTTGGCGACACTTGAAGGGGGTAAGTGTCGCTTATGATGCAGTGTATCGCACTTTTTGCAAATAATCAGATGATCGAGATTTTCTACGGTTTTTTCACTCTTCATAAGATATATTATAGCAAAATTTTTGTATCTTTATTAAAAATTAAAGAAATATTTTAAATTTCCGATCTAGGATCTTGGAGTAAGGTCATCTCTAAAAACCCTAGTGCTAAAAATTTTGAGGAGATAGCATTTTGAAAAAAACGATTATTCTATTATTTTGGATAGGCACCGCACTCTTTGGAGGTACGATTACATCACTATCAGATGCAATTAATATTTCAGGGAAACAGAGGATGTATTCTCAACGCTTTTTAAAAGATTATGCGATGATAGGAATGCAGAACCATTATGGTAAGCCAAAGGAGGATTTAGTACGCACAACGGATGCTTTTGAAAAGTCGCTTCAAGCACTTCAACAATTTAAATCTGATACAATTACTATGAAGGCACTTAAAGATGAAGAAGAAATTTGGAAAAAAGTTAAAATAATTTTAAATGATACGCCAAATATCGAAAAGGTGCCTGAGCTTCAAAACTTACTTGAGAAGCTTTTGAAAAAGGCGGATGAGGCGACGAAAGATTTTGTCAATCTGTCTAAACAGAAGGGAAATGAGATTATCAATATATCGGGACGACAACGGATGCTATCTCAACGAATGGCAAGTTTGTATCTTATTAAAACTTGGGGTGTTAAAGATGAAGCATTTGCCAAAAAGTTGCAAGAAGCGATGACTCTGTTTAAAGAGTCGGCGAAAAAACTGAAAGCCTATCCGAAAAATAGTGAGGAGATCAAGCACTTGCTTACCAAAGTAGATCGCTCTTTTCTCTTTTTGGAGATGATGAATCGCTCAAAATCAAAATTTATACCGGCACTCATCTATCGTAAGTCCGATGATATTTTAAAAGACATGGATAGAGTAACAAAATTGTATGCAAAAAATGAATAAAGGAAGTGTAACCATGAAGAGTTTAACCCGAACACTTGTAGTTTGTGCACTATTTGTGCAGTTAGCAGAAGCCAAGATAGAGACACCCGCAAGAGAAGCAACATTACTCAATACGACACAAAGTAGTGCACCGTCACCTACACAAGCCAAGACGCAAAATAAAGAGATTGATCATTTGGTTAATATTGCCGGTCGTCAACGAATGCTTTCTCAACGCATGGTCAAAGATTATCTTTATAAGGGCAAAGGTGTTGCCGTAAGTAAAGCGACCAGAGAGCTCAATGCGTCGATGAGTGAGTTTGAAAAGACACTGAAGACCCTTAAAGACTCCATCAACAATGCGGAGATTAAAAACCTTTTGGCATTTGTCGATTTGAGTTTTGGAGATTTAAAAGATTTAACAAAAAAGCCTTTCAGTTTGGATAATGCGCAGATTGCACTTGATTTGAGTGAGTCATTGTTGGAGGGGAGTCAATATGTGGTTGATTCGATCACTAAAGATAAAAAGTTAACCTCCGATAAACAACAGGCACAAATTATAGCTAAAAGCGGTAAGCAAAGAATGTTGGCACAACGGATTGCCAAATACTATATCGCCTACCAATCTGGAATCAAGGATAAAAATACCGTGGAGCAGATGAAGGCAACAGTGAAAGAGTTTTCTCAAAATCATCAAGATTTGATGAAGTATGCGCATAATAGTGCGACGATCAACCAAAAGCTCAATGAAGTGGATCGTTTATGGAAAATTGTCTATAAATTTTATCTTGGCATTGAAAAGGGTGGATTGCCGTTTATCGTCTTTAAGAGTACGAATGATATTACGCGCAAGATGAATGAGATTACAAAGCTCTATGCTACACAATAGGACAGGGAGTTAAAGCGTTTTGATGATGAGATGGTTGGTATCGGTTCTTTTGTTAATGAGTTTGGGTTCGGGGAAGATCCATGCTCAGAGTGAATTGCTCAAATTGACAGGGCATATCAATCTCATTACCGGGAAAATAGGCAATAGATCACTGATGCTCTACCGCGATCCAAGCAATAGAGAGATGATGCTTTCGTTGAGAGCGCTCATTTTAGAGATGGAAAAAGAGTTTCGTCTTTTGGCGCGTCTTGCAAAAGATAAAGAGCTCAAAGAGATGCTCGATTTCTTGGTCTATTCAAAAGATGAGATCAAAGAGAGACTGCAAAAACCGTTGGATAAAGATAGTACCAAAGAGATATTGGATCTCGTGCGATCGATGCTTGAGGGTGGTGAAGCTGTGAGACGCGACCATTTGAAGCAGTCAGGTGACTTGGAGAAAAACCTACTTGATCCGGATTTGGCGCTTGAAAAGCTTACTGGTTACTATTTGTGTACCAACCTCTCTTTTGAGCCGTTAATCAGCCCAAAGGAAGCTTTGTCCAAACTGGAGCGTATTCGTACACATTTCGATATAGATCCGACATGGAAAAGCTACACCACCATTTACCACAAAAATTCGATATTTGTTCCCAATATCGCGATGGTTTTGACCGATGCACTGGAGAAGCGCGATGAAAAATAGACTCTATATCCCGCTTGTCGTACTTTCAATCATCTCTTGGATACTCTTTGCCTATTTTGCGTATCAGGGGTTTCTCTCTTATCAATCGTATAAAGTGTTGCAAAGTTCAGATAAATATCTACCTCAGCTCTATCGTGGGGATGTATTGCTTAGAGCACTTGAAAATGAGGCACAACAGAGTGCTATCTATCTGTCACAGCAAGGCAAGAGTGACTTTTCTGTGCTTGAAAAAGCGCGCAAGCAGACAGATGAGAGAGTAGTGCGATACAAGGGTGTATTACGCAAAATTCCCTCCTTTGCAAGTGATTTGCAATATGTCAGAAGTCGGGTGGATTTGATTAGTCCAGATAGTGTGGAGATCTTTTCTAAATATTATGATAAGAGTCTTGGTAGTAAAGTACTTGAAGGTGTGCATCAAGGGACACAAGAGTTGGAAAAAATTATTGGGCTCTCCGAAGAGCCGGGGCAATATCTTTCGCTTTTAGCGTACAGAAATCGACAAACAAGTGGCAAAATTTTTATCGATTATCTCTTGCAAAAAGGGGAGATGGCAAATAATGGTGAGCTGCAAAATCTTGATGCGATTTTGACACCTGTAGATTCTCCATCATCTCTCAAAATAGACTTTGGTGATACGCCGATTAAAGCGGAGATTATCAATCAGATACTTACAAAAGCAACCCCTTTTGATAGTGCAAAATGGGATAAAAATATTACAAAACAACTTCAGAAATTTGAAAATGCGAAAAAGGATCTCTTTGTTCAAATACGCACGAAAGTGAATGATGCTTTTGTTGATCCGGATCGACTTTTATTTAAGTTGTTGGGTGCACTTCTCTTTTTGTTGGTGGCACTCTTTTCGTTGAAAAATGCACACATCATTGGACAGCATTATCTTTCGTATCCAAATCTTCACGCTGATGATGAAATGCCAAGAGATGCGAGGCTTGGGAAACGAAAACCACTCAAAAAACCGCAATCAGTACGCGATAGTTTAAGTGATGATCAAGCTGATACGGCAGTGTTTAAAAAAGAGATTCCTTTGAGCAATGAGATTCGTCAGAAAGAGGAAGAGTCGCCGGTACACCACGAGAGGACGGCACTGAGGGCATTTAATCCGCTGGAGAAGTTTACCAAGATTGCAACGATTTTGCTTGAAGAGAGTAAAAAGAAGGATTTTTCGTTTAAGTATCGAATTGATCCGACTATTCCGACACACGCTGTATCAAGTGTGAGCAGAATTGATGAAGTGTTTACAAATGTACTGGATGAGTTATTTGTGATTTTGGATGGAGATGATTTTTTAGAGTATAGTGTTGAGAATGTTGCACAGAAAAAAAGCGAAAGTGCCGTGCGTATGCAACTTTTTGTAAGCAATTTTAAAGAGGAACGCACAAAACTTAATCTCAAACGACTAAAAACATTGATGCATATTTTAGAGGGAAGTTGTGAACTTCAGTATAGCGATCAAGGTCGCACACTCTTTCTGATTTTTAACTTAAAACAATAGCTTTTGCGCTATGATAGCGCCTTATGAAATCAAAATCAAAACCGAAGATTGCCGTTGTCGGTGCGGGTGCATGTGGTCTCGTGAGTGCGATAGAAGTGGCGAGAGCAGGTGTGAGCGTTGTCATTTATGAAAAAGATCGCAAAGCGGGACGCAAGATTGCCGCATCGGGAAATGGACACTGCAATATCTCGAATCGATTCCTCTCCATTGAAAACTATCATGGGAAATCTCCCCATTTTGCCAAGGATATCATCACATTTGACGCGAAGCGCTATTTTGCGGATCTCGGCTTGGAGATGAGAGAAAAGGGGCGCGGTCGGCTCTATCCCTATAATGATCAAGCGCAGATTGTTGTTGATATATTGCTCTATCATCTGCAGAAATTAGGTGTAGAGATCTGTTATGAGAGAGCGGTTGAGACGATTCAAAAGTGCGAGAACGGTTTTGTGATCAATCAAACGGATCACTATGATCGTGTCATTTTGGCGATGGGATCATCAGCGATGCCTCGTATTAGCGGAAGTGAGGCGGGATATGAGCTTGCCCGCTCTTTAGGTCACACGATCGAACCGCCTTTGCCCTCACTGGTTCAACTCATCACGAAAGAGGATGATTTTTTCGTAGCGAGCGGTGTCAAAATGGATAGCTCCTTGAGACTTGCCATAGAGGGAAAAATAAAGCGTGAGGAACGAGGCGATCTGCTCTTTACGAACTATGGCTTGTCGGGATCGGCAATCTTGGATCTGAGTCGAAGTGTGGCATATGCGCGTTTTCATCACAAAAGCGTGAAGATCGTTGCTGATCTGTTTCCTGAAATGGAGATCGATAGACTAAAGAGTCTGCTTCAAAAACGCTCAAAACTCTCACTGCCGATTGAGTTGTGGCTAGGCGGTATTCTCCCAAAAAAGTTGGTTACACCTCTCTTGCAACGCGCCAAGGTAGATCGAAAAACAGCGCAACAGAGACGATCGATTCACGCGATTGCTCATACGATAAAACATTTAGAGTTTACTATCCTCGATACCAAAGGGGCTAAAAAGGCGGAGGTGATGGCAGGTGGTGTAAGTACGCGTGAGATCAATTCCAAAACATTAGAGTCCACACTCCACAAAGGACTCCATTTTTGTGGAGAGATGATCGATATCGACGGCGATTGTGGCGGGTATAATTTGCATTGGGCGTGGAGTAGCGGGTATCGTGCGGGGAGAAGCGCGTCTAAGCTTTAGTGACAAATAAGTTTGAGTTTGATGAGCGGTGCGTTCATATAGGGTGGATAGTGCATTTGAATACGAAAATTTTTGACCTTGTGCGGTGCCAAATCTTTGGCGACGACAAAGCTCTCTTCGATCTTGTTGGGCTTTTCTTGCTCTTTTTTATCTGAAAAGAACCATCCTAATCCTGATGAAGGTTTGAAAAAGGCGTTTTTCGGTCGTCCCATTGTCATGACATTGTTGGTAAACTTGACTTTGATGCTACACTCAGCCAGTTTGAATTTGCCACTGTTTTGAATCTTGCCGGTAAAGACGACACTCTCAGTCGAGAGGAGGCGTTTTTGGGTGTAGGAGAGGAGTTTGGATTTTTTGGTATATTTTTCCAGAGCATAGAGCGAGGCGATCCCTCCCATCAATGTGATAGAAAATGCAGCAATGATAAGAATACGGCGATTTTTTTTATCTGGCTCTTTGGATGCCAAGATGGCTAAAAGTAGGAAAATAAGTAAAAAGATCGCAACGGCAATCCAGTGTAAAAAGGTAAAATACATTAGTAGCAACTCCCTGTAAGCGAAACATTATAGTCGCCTTTGTAATCAAAGTTTTCAAAGACGATCTTAAAGGGTTCGCTCTCACCCATCTCAAGTGCTTTGTCAAGTTTGATTGTTTTGGAACGAAGAGGATTGAGCTGACTGAGCATATTTTTATAAGGGTTCTTTTCACTGTGATAGATGGTGGCATTGATTTGGCAAGTGTGAAAACGAACCAACGCACTATTGGTGAGTGTGCCGTTCACTACAAGTGATTTGGCAAAATTTAATTGAGTCGTCTTTTCCAATTTGAGATCAACCTTTCGTACACTTTTATCAAGAAAATATTTGATGCCAAAAGGACCGATAAAGAGTGCCAAGATCGAGATGAGAAGTAAAAAAGTGGCAAGTCTCGGTTTTTTGCGTGCCAATAACACAACCAAGACAAAGAGGATAAGTAACAAAAAGCCTAACCATCCAAAAGCAATAGCATCATAGATGCTAAAGCTATGTAGATAGGTTAAAAGGTTATTTTTGATTTGCTCCATTAGTCGTGCGATTGTTCTTCTCCTCTATGCCGCTTAGTCCAAACCGTCTGGCAAGCTCCTGCTTGATGCGATCAGGGTTGATATTTTTATCTCCTAAAGCTACAAGCACATGAAATGCCAAGTCTGCCGCTTCATAGATTATTTCGCTCTCATCATCATCTTTGACGGCAAAGGCAAACTCTCCCGCCTCTTCGACAACCTTTTTAAGATAGCCGTTTTCGCCCTTGTGTAGCAGTGAAGCGACATAGGAGCTTTTGGGATCGGCGTTCTTTCTCTCTAGGATCGTATGGTAGAGCTGATCGATGATTCCGTAGTGTGAGAGGGTTGTTTGGTCGATTTCACTCTCTACCGATCCGCTCTCTAGTTCGGTAAAGAAGCAGGATTTTCGCCCTGTATGACACGCCACACCGCCGATCTGTTCGACTTTGAGTAGTAGTGTATCATTGTCACAATCGAGCCAAAAAGATTGGATTTTTTGAATATTTCCGCTACTCTCTCCCTTCATCCAGATACGCTGTTTGGATCGTGAAAAGTAGTGTGCCTTTTTGGTTTGAAGTGAGAGTGTGAGCGCCTCTTGGTTCATATAGGCAAGCATCAATACTTCATTGCTGTGTGCCTCTTGAACGATGACCGGCAAGAGTGGAGATTTTTGCCAGTCTATCTGTTTGATGATCTTTTGCATCACTATTTGCCGGTTGCGGTGGCTTTAATTTTTGATTTGCTATCGACCCAAATATTGGGAGTAGCACCGCCGGGCGTGAGGAAGATTTGTGCATTTTTGTTTACACTGAGTGCTTTGTTGAACTCACCTTGCACTTCGATCTGTTTGAGTCTGAGCATCTCAGGTGTTAAACTTTTACCGATCTTGATATTTTCATATGCTTTTGCTTCCGCTTCAATCTTGATAGCATCGGCAACACCTTGGGCTCTGATCTTTTTTGCTTCTGCGTCACCCTTAGCAAGCGCTGCTCTCTTTTCCGCCTCTTGACGCGCTCTCTCAACTTCGAGTTTGACACGATCCGCCTCTTGTTTGGCAATCTGTACGCGCTCAATTTGCTCAACAATTTTTGGAGGGAGTACAATCTCTCTAAGGTTTACATTAACAAGCTGTACCGGCTGACCTTTTTTGGCATTGATGCGTTTTTCGATCCCCGCCTTGATTTGGTTGGCGATCTCATTTCGGTTGATAGGGAGCTCTTCCGCTTTGTATCCACCGATGACATTTCGTACAACCTCCCTTACGATAGGGTTGACGATCTTCTCCTCCCAAGAGACACCGTAGGTAGCAATGGTTTGAGGAGCAGTATTGGGTTTGAGGCGATATTGAACTGTGAGATCGATGTAGATATTGAGTCCTCTCGCATCGATGGTTGAGATGGAGGGGACATTGATGACACCGTTTTGACCACCCATTGTGTATGAACCAAAACCTTTTCTTCCGGGACTGGTGGACATATCGTGATCGCGATGACCGATATAGTTGATTGATCTCACTTTGGTATCGACAACCATTACATCTTGGATAAACGGGAAAAAGAAGTGCAATCCAGGACCGAGGGGATCTTTTTCATATTTACCCGCAGTCGCTTTGATCCCCACTTCACCAGAGTTGATAACAACATAGGGTTTGGCAATCACAAGTAAGGCAATTAAAGCAATGAGTGCATAGATCCAACCCGTTTTTTTCCCAAAGTCATTGAGAAACTGCGGCGGTTGTTTGCGAGGTCTAGGGGTGTTGGGGCGCTTATCGTCATCTCCCCCCTTTTTATTTTTAAAATAGTCATTTAAGTCTGCCGGCATATTTTCTCCTCTTCCTAATTGATATAAGTTAAGTGTTTGATATATTTTTCGTTTTTACCGCTCACGGTATCGAAATAGGCTTCTTGTAACCTTTGGGTGATCTCACCTCTGCCACCTTTTCCGATGATCCTTGCATCTACCTCTCTGATGGGTGTGACCTCCGCCGCGGTACCGGTCAAGAAGGCTTCATCGGCGATATAGATCTCCTCTCTTGTGATGCGTCGTCTTACCACTTCTAGTCCCAGATCTTTTGCAAGATCGATAACAGTTGCTTGGGTGATTGATTCGAGTGAGTTGTCATTTGGTGGGGAGATGAGCTGTCCGTTTCGCACCATAAAAAAGCAGGCACCGCTTGCTTCCGCAACATAGCCCTGATCATCAAGCAGTAGTGCTTCATCATATCCCGCTTCAACTGCTTCATATTTTGCCATTTGAGAGTTGAGGTAGTTTGCGACCGCTTTGGCTTTGCCCATTCCGGAGGTGTTGGGTGTTCTGCTCATTGAGGCGATCTTAAGACGGATACCGCGCTTGAGTCCCTCTTCGCCGAGGTAGGCGCCCCATTTCCATGAGGCAATACCGACATGAACGGGAGCATCTTTGTGATAGAGCCCCATGACACCGTAGCCTAAATAGACGAGCGGTCGGATATAGGCTCCCTCAAAAAGTTCATTTTTTTGTAGTAACTCCACTTGCGCACGATTAAGCTCTTCGAGCGTAAAAGGGACATTGAGAAGTGTCATCTTTGAAGAGTTCAAAAGTCGTTGGGTATGCTCATTGAGTTTAAAAATAGCACATCTTCCATCCTCTGTTTTGTAGGCTTTTGTGCCCTCTATCGCTCCGTTTCCGTAGTGAAGCGTGTGTGTCAGAAGGTGAACTTTTGCCTCATCCCAAGGGGTTAGTTCACCATCCATCCAGATGTATTTTGCTTTTTCCATAGTATTCCTCATATCTTCTTATTGATTAAGAGATCATTATATCAAAATATTTATTGGTTCCCTAAAGATGTGATGTGGAAATTTTATTTTATAGATGTTTGTGTCGCTATAACGGCAGATCAATGACAAGACTAATAGGGCAGTGATCGCTACCCATAATTTGATCATGGATATCCGCATCTACGATATTTTCTTTGAGATCTTCTGAGACAAAGAAGTAATCGATCCTCCATCCTACATTACGATTTCTCGCAGCGGTACGGTAACTCCACCAACTGTAACGATCTGTTTCATCGCCGTGAATATACCGAAAGGTATCTATATAGCCGTTTGCTACAAGTTTGTCCATCCATGCACGCTCAATGGGGAGAAATCCTGATATATCTTCATTCTCTTTAGGTCTGGCGAGATCGATCTCTTTGTGGGCAGTATTGACATCTCCGCAAAAGATGATCGATTTACCGGACTCTCTTAGATTGTTAATATAACTGAGAAAACGGTCGTAAAATGATAGTTTATAGGCTAATCTCTCTTCGCTTCTTTTCCCGTTTGGAAAATAGACATTGAATAATGCAATATTGCCGAAATGATATTCGTTGATGCGCCCTTCATGCAGGATGTCAACTTCATCACAGGTAGAGGATTTACCCGGTATATCGGTAAATATTGCTACGCCGGATTGTCCTTTTTTTGAAGAACTATTAATACTACGAAATTTAAAATGTCTTTGAAAAAGCGTATCGGGTATTTGTTCTGCTTCCGCTTTGATCTCTTGTAGACAAAGAAAATCCATCGGCGCCGTATCAATCCATTGTAGTGCCCCCTTTTTCGCTACGGCGCGAATACCATTTACATTCCACGAAAAAAAAGTAACTCTTTTCATTATCAATCAATCCTTTTTTTGTTAATGACAGTAGATTTTTTAGGTGTGCCTTTATGAGAATAGAGAGTCGATAAGTAAATTGGTGGAACAGAGGGGAATCGAACCCCTGTCCAGAAACAGGTTCCATCTGCGGTCTCTACATGCTTAGCAGCGATGAGAAATCTCGATAGTGCCTATCCATCGCCCCAGACTAGCACTATCAAAGCTCGGTTTCTCGAAAATGTGCTGAGCAGACACACTTTCAAAGCTACTTCATTTTGTGTGAAGCTATGCCGACTCTAAGTAGCCAAGAGAGGATGGCATAACTGACCGGCCTTTAGGCTCTTACGCCGCTAATGCGTGCGCAGGTCTGTAATTTGTATTGTTTGCGTTTATATTTAACGAGATAGTTTTAAGTCTTTCAAAGACTACATGCAACCGCAGACAACCTGCTCCTGTCGAAAGCCAAGTCTGTCCCATACAGGCGAAATATAGCACATATTGTGCCTGTTTGTCAAGTATTTGTATTCACCTAAATCTCTATTTCGAGATTTGGGATTCATCCATAACATATGGCACGAGGAGAGTGGTTTCAAGCTTCTATTAATGAAACAAATGTAGGGCAAATCATCTCTTTTTTCCCTTCTCAAACATCTCCAGCGAACTCTCCAATAAGATCAAACACTTTTGCATAAAGATATCCGCTTCGGTCGCTTTGAGTTTGGCGGTGGCTTGGGATTTGGCGGCGATGGCACGGCTGAGTTCGTCGGTGGTGGCAAAGTGGTTTTGGTAGCGCCCTTTGATGAGCTTGTAGTAGCGTTTTTGTGCACGAAGTTGCATTTTGTCGGCTTGAAGCTTGGTTTGGAGCGCTTGAAGTGTGGAGATTTTGGCGTCTAGATCGGCTTGGATGCGGTTTTGATAATCTTTGAGATAGAGAATGCGTGCGGTTTTTTGGGCTTTGGCGGCTTCGATGCGGTGTTTGGTACCAAATCCGTCAAAGAGATCGTAGCTGATCTGCGCACCGACGAAGCTTTTATTTGGGTTGCTAAAGCCGTCGCCGTTGAGTTTGAGCGAGTCGCCGTGGAGTTTGAGCGCCCCTAGTAGCGCTACTTTTGGCAATCTTTCACTACGCGCGAGTCGCAACTCCTCTTTGTCGATCTTCAAAAGTGTCTGGATCGCTAGGATATCTGCTCTATGTGTGAGCGCTTCATGCAAAAGTGTTTTACGATCGGGGAGCTTGATCGGTAACAATCCTCCAATCTTGGTGATCTTTTTCCCCACAAGATAGGAGAGCGTGGAGAGGGCTTGGGATCTTTGGCTTTGGTAGCTTTGGATCATCGCACGGTGTGCATAAGTTTGGGCTTTGATATTGCTCAGATCGGCAAGATTGATCAGTCCCGCTTTGTAAAAGCCTTGCGATTTTTTGAGCCAAAGTTGTGTCGCTTTGAGCGCTTCTCGCTCTGCCTTGATTGCGTGGTCGATCTTGTATGCTGTCGCATAGGCGGTGATGATCTGCATCGTGAGTTGTCGCTTGGTGTCGATCTTTTGCAAGCGCGCCTTTTGGGTATTGAGCTTCGCCTTTTCGATGAGCGCACTGATGGCAAAACCGCTAAAGATTGGATAGCGCAACTCCACCGATCCGTCAATTTGCGTCTGTGTGCCTACCGCTATCTCCGGAGGCATTCCCTCAAATGGGAGATGAAAATTTGCCATCGGGGTATCTTTGAGCCGAATTGCGTTGAGTTTGGCATCGATCGTTGGATAGTTTGCACTTTTTTGCGCCTCTTGAAGCGCTTTTTTGGCGCTGATCTGTGCATCGAGAGATCGGAGGATCGGGTTGTTGTCTCGGAGTTTGAGAAGGGTTTTGAGATCCTCTCCGTAGAGCCAAAGGGGTGAAGAGAGTATCAAGAATGAGAAGAGAAATAGACGCATTTAAAGCTCCTTGTTTGGTTGCGGTTGTCGAACTGTTTTGGGCTTAAAAAGAAAGAGCGCGACAACAAAAATCGCGCCAAACACACCCCAATACCCCGCATGCATAAAAGTATTGTAAAAGCCGTAGTTGTAGCTCATAAAGGTTTCATAGTTGGCAAAGATCGCCTTGGTCTGATCCCAACTCATTCCACTAAGATCACCAAAACGGTGCAGATAGTGATCCAAATAGGAGATATTTTGTAGCTCATTCATCCGCAAAAAGTGCTCCGCCTTGAAGTACTCCATATTGTTCGTTGCCAAAGCAGTACCGAAACTCCCGCCCACAAAACGAAAATAGTCCATCAGAACGATCGCCAACTCCCCCTTCTCCTCCGGTGCACTCTGAAGCAGTAGCACCGTCACCGGGGCGAAAAACATTCCCATCCCGATCCCAAACGGAATCGTCAAAAGCATCGCCTGTGTGAGTGGTGTGTAGTAGTTGAGCGAAGGAAGCAGTGCGATAGAGGTTGAGATATAGAAGATCGCCGCAATCGAGACAGTCTTTTTAGCGCCGATCTTATCGCTCAAAATACCCGCGATCGGCGAAAAGATCCCGATAAAGAGCGCAAAAGCAAAGACCGCAATCCCCGCATCGAGTGTCGGTAGCATCTTGATATGCTCATAGTAGATCGGCAGGAGATAGAAGTATTGGTACATCGAAAAGCCTAAAACAAAAAAGTAGATGAGGATACCGTTGGTAAAGTCGGGATTTTTAAAAAGCTTAAAATCGATCAGGGTATGGCGACTGTGCAGTTCACTCAGTGCATAGAGCAAAAAGGCGATGATACTCACATAGAAGAGTGTCCCGATCAGCTCATCATTGAACCACCCTCTTTGTTGCCCTTTTGAGAGCATGATCAAAAGTGAGATCGTCGCAATACTCACAAAGAAAAAGCTCACAAAATTAAAGCGTTCTTTGGAAAAGTTATGCTCTTTGGGCAAATAGAGCATCGCGGCGATCGAGAGCAAGATCCCAATCGGCACATTGATATAAAAGACCATACGCCAGTTATAATACTCCGTCAAATAGCCCCCTACTGTGGGACCTAAAGCAGGTGCAAAACTCACTCCTAGTGCAAAAATCCCCATTGCCAACCCTTGTTTATCGGGTGGGAAGTAAGAAAATACCATAATGTGACTCGTCACCATGATAAGCGCCTCACCAAACCCCTGTATCACCCGCGCGACCACGATCGTGTTTAGATCAGCAGAGAGCCCGCATAACAGAGATGCCGACCAAAAGAGCGTCACGCCTAAAATAAAAATCGCCTTGGAACCGAAGCGTTTGATGAGATACTCCGTCACCAGTAGCGCGATCGCCGCGCTCACCATATAGGCGGTGATGATCCACTGCACCCCGTAGAGATCGCTAGAGAGCGGCCCCGTGAGCTTGGGGACGATCACATCGACGACAGTCGTATCGAGGATCGCCATAAAGGCACCGAGCATCACGATAAAAGTAAAGAGTGCCCGCTCTTTGGTAGTGATCTCCCACGGCTTTTTGGTCACGGTTACTCGCTCCTCTCGATAGCGACCGATGCACCCATTCCGATATAGAGCTGATCGACGATTTTGGGATCTTCTTCGATGCGGATGCGCACGACAAAGCGCTGATCGAGCTTGGTAAATTCACCACTGGCGATATCACGCGGTACGAGCGAAAAGGTCGAAGCGGAGGTGGGTGCGATACTCTCGACCACGCCATTGAGTTCACGCTTTTTGAGCGCTTCAGTCGTGATCGTCGCCTTGTTTCCTGCCTTGATGCCGTGTAGTTTCTTTTCGGAGAGTAGCACTTCGACATGTTTGTGGTGGGGATCGACCACGGCATAGATCGGACTTCCTTTACCTACGACTCTACCGACATTGGCAAAGCGTTTGGCGATCACTCCTTTGATAGGGCTTTTGAGTCTGCAGTAGTCAATCTTTTGTGCCAATAGTTTGGCGTGCTCTTTTTGGGCTTGGATCTGCTCAGATAGTGCTTGGATATCGAGATCAAGCTCTTTGACTTGATTCTGCTCCAGCTGACTGAGGTGGTGAGAGTATCGGACATTTTGGATCGACTCGCTAAAGGATTCGAGCTCTTTTTGCAAAGCACTTTTTTGATCGAGCAAGGTTTTATATTTGCTGTCAATTGCCTCAAAATCTGCCTCTGAAATAAGATGTGAATGCAGTAATGATCGATAACGCTTCCGATCTTTGGCAAGTTTGTCGATCTGCGGTTGAAGAGATTTGAGTCGAAAAGAGATCGACTCCTTTTTGGTATCGCTGAGATGGATATTGTTTTGGGAGATATCGCTCTTGATCCCTAGCTCTTTGAAGAGGCGTTCACGCTTGGAGCGGAGTGCTTGCTGTTTGGACTCCAATGCCTTAATCGCATGATCCAATTCCTCATAAGCGATCTGAAAATCACTCGCATCTAGTAGCGCAAGCGTCGCGTTTGCATCGACCCGATCGCCCTCTTGGTAATTGACCTGCGTGATTTTCCCGCCTACTTTAAAACCGAGTGTGTAGATCGCGTCACTCTTGACAAAAGCGGCATTACTCACCGCGTTGTGATGACGATAGCTCAAATAGTCATAAAGCATCCATACGAAAAAGGCAATCAAGAGAAGCAAGAGTGGTGTTCCGATTTTTTTCACGAGAAATCCTATAATTTTTTTCTATTATAGCAAAAGTCATTCCCTCTATATTGAAATATTTTAGAAACTTTTGAAAATCCTCTTTAATATTCTAAATTTTGTCAATCTCTCATCAGTAATATTCAACTTTTTGGCAACTTTGGGACGAATCAGATAATAACCGAGTATGGCTTCTACCCTATCACCCTTTTGGAGGGTATGCTCTACGGTAATATCTCGCTTTTCAAAAGCTTTGAGTGTGGTATCTTTGATGACACTATTCGCAAGCCAGGGCGCAGATGGTTTGCCGTCTTTTCCTATGATTCGATGCAGTTTCACTCTTTGAATCTCTTTACCATTGATCTCAACTCTTAACTCCCCCTCTCTAATGGGATGAACAAAAAGGGCGTGATTTGCATGGTTTTTGATACTAATTTGGATGCTATCCTCTTTGTTGGTAATGTTCAGATCGATATATTTCCCTAACTGTTTGTAGCTATCCTCTCGTAGAGAGATGGCATGGCTTCTATGTGTTTTACTATCTTTGAGATTGACAAATGAGCCTTGCGTTTTGGGTTGATGACAAGTGATGCATGTCTCTTTCGAGTCCTTGGACTCTTTGACCTCCAAGGAACACACCTTAAACCCGTTATCAGACTCTTTATGTGAATGACACCCTAGGCAGACACCACCATTGTAGTAAAGCTCATTGGTATAATCTATCGCATGGTAAGGTGAGCCCTTGCTTTTGGCAAAAATACCGAAAAACCCCCATGTATGAGAAAATTTTTCAATTTTCCCCCGATTTTTCTCATCTGCCGCGTAGAAGTAGCGATCCTTTTTGAGATAGTGATTTTTATTCGCCTTTTCCCCGTGAGTCACCGCTTTGATCTGGTGGCATGTTTGGCATGAGATGGGCTCATTCATCTCACTATCATTTTTCTCTAGCTTACCACTTTTAAAATAGGCGTGATCTGAGGGAATATGGCACTTGGCACACTTGAAATTTCCCTTTTTATGAAGCGGATGCCTACTCCAAATCGCATTGAAGATCGGATCTTTAAAGATTGAAGCGTTGGCGTGGATAGAGCTTCGATACTCTTGGTAGATTTCCGTATGACACGCTTTGCAGGTTTTGCTACTCGATGCGAACGCAGACAGAAATACGATAACCAAAATAAAATAGATTTTTAACATAAAAATATCACCTATTATGACGCTGTCATCTCTTTAATGACAGTCCAATTTTCTTTATAGTAGCTTACTTCACTTAATTTAATACTCTTGCATTTGTCATCGCTCAGCGCATCAGCCCATTTCATAGGAATAATATAACAAATGCCGACTTGTTTATCAACTGCAACATAGATATCGCAATCTTTTTTCGTAATTCGTCGACCTCTATTTCGCTCGTGCCGATGATCTATTCCCTGACCACCGCGATCTCTATCTTTGAAGCTAATCGTATTCCCCGTACTAATACCCTTGATCTGTACCCGTAAAAGCTTATCATTGTAGTCGATAATGGCATCATATCTACTGCTACGCACATCTACACTGCTACAATTAAATCCGGCTAAAATTGCTCTTGCTACAAAGATAAACTCTGCGCTATCTCCTGCATTTGCTGTCATCACACCGCTTTCAATACGATTGATATTTGAGCTAAACCCATTTGTCATAGCAATATATAACGATTTTTCAATGATTTTTTTTAAATCGGTCTTAATAAACTTAAACTCTTTCTTGAGTGTCTCGTCCTCTAAAATTTGTTCAATTTGCTCAATATTATGATGCGCCAATTCACTTAGATCAATGACATTTGCTACATCACTAAAAAATTTTGTTTGGTAATATCTCTTTAACTCTGACTCGCTTAAGCCAAACTTTTGAGCAATGCCCTTAATCGCGCTTTTTTTATAATCGTACTCTTTTAGTGCATCAAGATATCTATGCACGCAAAGCCTTTTTAATCTCTTTGGCAATGGCTTCTATCACAGGAACCGTCACAGAATTTCCTATCTGTTTATAAAGGTGCGAGAGTGCCATTTTATCCGAGAAGATAAAGTTATCATCATATCCTTGAAATCTTGCGCACTCTCTAGGTGTCAATTTTCGGATATCTTTTTTATCTATAATAAGTGGCACATTATGACCGCCTGTCCCCATATTGGCAGTGAGTGTCGGGCAAAGCTTACTTTTGTTTTCTCTAACATATTTTCTTCGCCACTGATAGACTGTATCGCTCCTTTTCATCTCTTGTTTGAGTTGATCATAATACCTACTGCTTGTATAATAAAACCTCTCTTCAACCTCATCATCTATGAGTTCATTCACGCTCTTAGTTAGCTTGATTGGCTGTGGAAAACTAAAGCGATTGTATGCATCTTTGTCTCTAAAACCGACTATATATATTCTCTCCCGATTCTGAGGGACATTAGCATATTCAGCACTATTAAGTACTTTGTGTTTGATAAAATAGCCTCTTTCTTGAAGTTCATTCAAAATAATTTTAAATGTATTCCCATTATCATGGCTTTGTAGATTTTTGACATTTTCTAAAAAAATAACTTGTGGAGACAAGGCATCGATAAACCGTAGTATTTCAAAAAAAACATTCCCTCTATCATCTTGAAACCCTTTTCGATACCCCGCTATGGAAAAAGCTTGACACGGAAATCCGCCGGTTAAGATATCAATTTTACTCACTTCATCGACTTGAAGCTTTCTAATATCTTTTTCAAAAAGTGTATGCTCATGATTTAATTTGTATGTAATTGCAGCATGTTTATCGATTTCATTTGCCCACGAAATTTCAAAACCGGCTCTTTTAAACCCAAGTTCAATTCCACCAATCCCCGCAAACAATCCACCAACTTTTAAACTATTTTGTGGCTCTTTGTGACAATGTCTAGCTCTCAATATCTCTTGATTTGCAAGCTCCTGTGATCTTTGGGAATTACTCACCATAACATACATCCTTTTTTAATGTTATTGTAACACTTTTACTACGATAAAGCTCAAAAATATTTCAAATTGAAATTTTTAAACCCCTATAACAGATACCGATTCGCCAGCTCCACAAACTGAAGCGGATCGACGCATACCCCTCCAACATGAAAGGTAAAATGCAGATGTGGTCCCGTCACGCGACCTGTCGCACCTGAGTAGCCTATTACCTGCCCTTTTTCGACTATATCTCCCACATTGACGGCAAATTTACTCAAATGGTAATACCCGCTATAAATCCCCTCTCCGTGATCGATAATGACCGAATTACCGGCAAAGAAGCGATTTTTGACCAAGACGACGCGACCACGATTTGATGCGATGATAGGCGTACCCGTTTTGGCACGAAAATCGGTTCCGGAGTGGTAGCTTTTGAGTGTACCGTTAAAAAGCCGTTTGTTACCAAATGCACTCGTGATCTTGCTATGCAACGGAAGAATGAAGGGAGAGTGAATATAGAGCTTGGGAGTGTAAGTGTTGTAAATCTTCTTCGCCTCTTTGAGCTCTTTGGCAATTCTTACCTTTGCTGTTTTGCTAAAGTGTGCTTTGGAGGGATTCACCCGCAAAGACTCCCGCTTGTAGTGTCCATCTTGAATCTCAATCGGTAGCGATAGATAGTGTTTACGCTGATCAACAGTAACGATCGTTGCTTGGGTATGAAGCGGTTTTTGGTAGTAGGAGGTAGGAATGAGTGCATAGTAACCGCTCTCATCAGGGCGCTTGAAAAAGGGGTAGCGTTTACCCAAAAAGGCAACATAGGCTTTATGAAACGGATGGCTCGGATAGAGATCGACCAAAACCGTTTTGGCATTTGCCGTCTGTTCAGAGGAGATATCAAAAAATAAATCCTCTTTGGCACTCAGTAGCATTGATGCCAATAATATCAAAGCAATTTTAGCGATCATTAATCTTCTCCTCATGTAGAAATTTTTGATAAATCTTTGCTAGGGAGATAAAGAAAGTGGTAATCGCCGGTCCAATGATCATCCCCCAAAATCCGTAAGTTGAAAGTCCAGCGATAATAGCGAAAAAGATTACGATCTCATTGATTTGCATATGTTCATTGGTCATTTTTTCTCGTACATATTTAATAATCACCGGTTTGATAATCGTATCGGCGATAAAAGAGATCACCACAATCGAATAAACTGTAATCACAATCGCTGCACTGGCATGCCCGCTGGCATATTCATAGAGAGCCAGAGGTAACCACATCACAAGCCCGCCAATGACAGGAATCAGTGAAGAGAAACCGTAAAGTATCCCAAAAAGCAAACCATCGTAACCGTAAAACATCACGATAATCGCAAAGAGCGCCCCTTCTAAAAGTGCGGTTAATAGCGTCGAATAAAACACAACACTCATTACACCCGAAATCTCTTGGAAAAAGGGGGAATTTTCATCAAAGGGCAATATATCTTTCAGAAAGCGGGTCAACTCCCTCGCATAGAGATTGGCAAAAAAGAAAAAGATGAGGATGAGCACCATATCTTTGAAAAAACCGGCACTCTTTTTGAGCGTAGTTGAAGCAAATTTCACGATATTTGCCGTGATCTCCTGGGAATTGAGGGAATCGAGAAACGCTTTGATATGTGGCTTAAGTGCACCGAGTGAATCACTCAAATGAAGAGAATGCTTGAGCCCTACGATCTTATCGACCACAGCGGAATCGAAGTTATTGACGATCTGCGTCGAAGCATTGATTGCATAAACTAGTGGTGCGAAGAAGAGTAGTCCCAATCCCAACGACATCACAATAGCAGTCAAAATATTGTATTTGACATAGCGCTTGACATAGGTATTGAGACTATTGGTCGCTAGAGCAAGCAGTGCGGCGATAAACATCGGCATCAAAAAGGGACGATAGAGATACCACATTCCATAAAGTACGAGTAGAAACAGACCCAAAAGGAAATATTTTCTATTCAAAAAGTGCCCCTTGCTGTGATGGAGGTGTGAGACGAAAATAGTCATAGCACTTGGGTGTCGCAACCCGTCCTCTCGCAGTCTTTTCGACATAACCGTTGGCAATCAAAAAAGGCTCAATCACATCTTCGATCGTCCCCTCATCCTCACTCAGCGTCGCGGCAATCGTTCCCAACCCCATCGGTCTCCCTTTGGCACCCAGCAGTAGCTCCAAAAAGCGCAGATCCATCTCGTCAAATCCGCGATCGTCCACACCCAACTCATCGAGCGCATATTTCGCGCGATCTAAGCTGATCTGCTCCTCATCTTCGACCATCGCAAAATCTCTCACACGCTTGAGAAGTCGCAGTGCGATTCGTGGTGTTCCTCGACTCCGTTTGGCGATCTCGTTAGCTGCATCATCTTCAGCAAGAAATTCCAATTTGAGTGCCGCTTGTTTAATGATCTGCGCCAACTCCTGTGCATTGTAAAACTGCAACCGAAAATGCATTCCGAAGCGATCCCGAAGTGGCGAGGAGATCATCCCCGCGCGCGTCGTCGCACCGATGAGGGTAAATCGGGGAAGATCAAGCTTGATTGTCTGTGCCGCGGGACCGCTTCCGATAATGATATCGAGCCGAAAATCCTCCATCGCCGGATAGAGAATCTCCTCGATAGCGGGGGAGAGTCGATGAATCTCATCGATAAAGAGCACATCTCCCTCTTCGAGATTGGTCAAGATCGCTGCGAGATCGCCACTCTTTTCAATCATCGGTGCGGCAGTTGTCTTGATATTGGCACCCATTTGAGATGCGATAATATTTGCCATCGTCGTTTTTCCAAGCCCCGGAGGACCGAAGAAAAGGATATGATCGAGACTCTCCCCTCTCTTTTGCGCCGCTTTGATAAAGACTTGGAGATTTTTCTTGATCTTCTCCTGCCCGATGTACTCATCCCACGAACTGGGTCGAAGTGAGACTTCATCATCACTCTCGAAGTCAAACTTCTCCATCTCTACAATTCGTTTCTCCATCGTTAGTAGGTGTACTCCTCGCTAGGAAATTGACGGTTTTTGACCTCATCGACATAGTTGCCCAACGCCTCTCTGACAAGCTTACCGCCCTCCAAGTAACGCTTGACAAATTTGGGCTTAAAATCCTCAAAAAAACCAAACATATCGCTCCACACCAATACTTGACCATCCGTATCCGGTCCTGCACCGATACCGATCGTGGGGATCGACACCGCTTCCGTGATCCGCTTTGCCGCTTCCGATTTGACCCCTTCGACAACCAACGCAAAGGCTCCCGCCTCTTCGATCGCTTTGGCATCTTTGATGAGTCTTTGGATATCCTCCTCATCTTTCCCGCGTACTTTATAACCCCCTTCGCTTCGGACGAATTGGGGCATCAAACCGATATGTCCGACAACAGCGACACTCGAATCGGTCAAAGTTTTAATGATCTCCGCACGATCGGCACCCCCTTCGATCTTGACCGCTTGGGCATCGGTTTCACGATAGGCACGAATCGAATTTTTGATCGCAAGCTCTTTGGAAGTGTAGGAGCCAAAGGGCATATCGATAACGATGAGCGGAAGTTTGGCGCCGTTACACACCGCACGGGTGTGGTAGAGCATCAGCTCCATATTTGCCGAGAGTGTGTCGGGTTTGCCCGAGAAGCTCATATTGAGGCTATCCCCCACCAAGATCATCTCGACGCTCCCGTCAAAAAGCTTTGCAAAGAGTGCGTCATACGCCGTAATCATCACGATCGGCTCCTTGCCCTTCATCTGTTTAATCGTGCTGACGGTTACCTTTTTGTCGATCTTCGGTGTATGGATACTCATCAAAAAACCTCTCTATAATTGTTAATAGAGAGATTTTATCTAAAATTTATTAATAGTATTTAATGTTTAGACCGATCGTAAAAGAGATCTGGCTGTGTTTCGCAGAGGCTTTGCTTGTGACTTTAGCAAGATTTTGAGCTACTTGTGCCGGCATCTTTTTCCCACCGGCTAAACCTGCCGTTTGCGTCTGGGAGAGTGCGGAAGTATCGTATGTAACGGTTTCAGACGGTGAATAGACAAAAGCAAAATCAAGAGAAGTATGTTGATTGATTCGTTTACCCAAACCAAAGGTAAAATGTTGTTCCGGTAGTGCCGGAAAGCCGGCGAGATTAAAGTAGTTCAGGACAGCAGCTTTGTAGTTTTTATAGTTAAATCCGTTTTGATCAAATGCCGGTCCGCTCTTTTGCTCCCGAATAGGGCTCTTGGCATAGTTGTAACCAAATCGCCAAGTGAGATCATAGCCTGCTTTTTCGTATCCCAAAGCAAATACATTTTGATTTTTCCAACCAAAATCCTCATATCCCGCAGCGCTTCCCCACATAATGTTTCGGTAGTCAAAAAGAATCGTCTGTACCTTGTCAAGCTTATACGCCAGTCCCACGCCTATCTCTCCCGGTTGTGTCAAATCATCGGAAAACCCTTTAAGTCCAAAGGCTTGGGTAGCGGCGGAAATTTGATGATCATAAGTCATCTTGATCGGTGTTTTGAGCACGAGACCAAGTTGAAGATTTTTTACCTTGACATCTTTGACCTCAAAGTCTTACACATTATACCCAAGCCCAAACTGCGCTCCAAATCCAATATCTTCACTCGTCCCCGCACCGGTATTGACATTGTGAAAGCCACCTTGTCCATCGGGTTGATAGGCACCGCTGTTGAAAGACATTCCAAATGCACCATACATAATCACCGGTACAATACCGATACGAAGTTTTTCATTGATGCGCTTTGCATAGGGAAGCGCAAAAGACATAATTTGAATATTTGTCGTGAGTTGATTGGTACCGTTTTTCGTTCCGATATACTCATTTTGAGGTGTTTTTGGATCAGGACGATGACGCTTGAAGGGATTGCCGTAAAAGGTCTGATCATCATAATAGTCCACACCCATACCGCCGATACCGAACATGCCTACACCCCATACCGTATCGTCATCAACCTGGTAAGAGATCGCCACTTCGGGGATCAGTGAAATGCCTTTGTCACTATCCTGATAGCTAGGTTTTGAATCCGCTCCTCCAATGGCAGTCGTATCGACACCGTTTTTAAATTTTACATCGGGAGAGAAATAACTTCCACCAAACATTACCCGCTTATTTTCGATCAAAGCGGGATTCACCAATGCCGACTCCGCACCGAGTGAATAGGCGATACCCGCACCACCCATTGCGCGCGTTTTGGGACCAAGCCCTATCAAATAGTCTCCGTTTGTAGCAAACAGAGAGGGAGCCCCCAATACAAACGGAAGTGCCACTAAAACACTTTTCCTGATAATTTTCATAATCACTCCTTATTGATTAAGCCATTTTAAAGCAGAAGTGTTAGCAGAGTGTTACCTCTCGTAACATCTCTTTTTTAGGAGTTCTCTAAAAAAAGCGTGCTATAATCCCTCTTATATTATGACGAGGGAGTTGCTTTGAAAAAATTGGTCGCCTACATCACTACCGGTTATCCTGATCTCAATTTTAGCGAAGATGCCGCACTGGCTCTCGAAGAGGCAGGTGTCGATATTTTGGAGCTAGGTATCCCATTCTCCGATCCGGTAGCTGATGGTCCTGTCATCGAGAGTGCCAATCTCAAAGCCCTGCAAAAAGGTTTTAAGATCGCTGATCTCATGGAGCTCTCCGGCAAGATCGCCCCTCAGATAGAGACACTTTGGATGGGATATATGAATCCCTTTTATCACAAGGGATTTGACTACTTTATCCAACAGGCAAAATCCTACCAAGTGGAGGGCTTCATCATCCCCGATCTCCCTCACGAAGAGAGCAGAAGTTATAAAGAACAGTGTCATCAAAATAATCTGCACCTTATCGATTTTGTCGCACCGACCGATTCCAAAGAGCGGATCGAAGTTGTCACCAAAGATTCGAGCAAATTTATCTATCTCGTTGCCTATGCCGGTATTACCGGTAGTGGTGTGGATGAAGATCTCAGCACTGTCATCAGCGATATCCGCCAATCTTGTAACACGCCGATCTATATAGGTTTCGGGGTCAATGAAAAGACAGCAAAATCCAAAGCCAAAGGAGTGGACGGTGTCATCGTCGGAAGCGCTTTTGTCTCCATCATGCTAGATGAAACACTTGATTATCACGAAAAAATTACCCATATGCAGACACTGGCTCGAACCATTAAAGAGGAGATCAATAGTTGAGGGGAACACCTATATATTAGAGCTCCCCTTGAATTTTCCACAATGTAACAATTTTTCTTATTTATCTCATCTTCTCTTCTAAATTTATATTAAGAATCTATACTACTTCTATTTTGTGTCGATAATTCTTGCAAGTCACACAAAAGGAGTGCATCATGGAAGATAAAAAATTTAGGTTAATTACACGAAGTGATATGGATGGTTTGGTATGTGCGGTACTACTTAAACACCTCGATCTAGTCGATGAAATCAAGTTTGTCCATCCAAAGGATATGCAAGACGGTTTGATTAAAGTTACAAATAGAGATATCACGACCAATCTCCCTTATGTAGAGGGTGTGCACCTCGCTTTTGATCACCATCTCAGTGAAACCTATCGCAACAAAGAGATACGACAAAACCACATTATCCTTCCCGACGCCCCCTCGGCGGTGGAGGTAGTCTATCAATACTACGGTGGCGAAACGGTTTTCCCGGAACGATTCAATGAAATGATAGAAGCTGCCAATAAGGCGGATAGCGCAATGTTTAGCAAGATGGATATTCTCGATCCGCAAGGGTGGGATCTACTCAGTTTTCTGATGGATCCACGAACCGGTTTGGGGAGATTTCGCCATTTTCGCATCTCCAACTATCAACTGATGATGGATTTGATCGACTACTGCAAAGATCACACGATCGATGAGATCATGCAACTACCGGATGTGCAAGAACGCATCAACCTCTACAATCAATATAAAGATGAGTTTATCGATCAACTCAAACGATGTTCAACAGTACACGATAATGTTGTCGTACTCGATCTCACCCAGGAGGAGACGATCTATCCCGGCAACCGCTTTATGATTTATGCGCTTTTCCCCGAGTGCAATGTCTCGATCCATAAGATTTGGGGATTCCAGAAACAAAATATCGTCTATGCCGTCGGAAAATCGATCATCAACCGTAGCTCTAGCGCCAACATTGGCGATCTAATGCTCAACTATGAAGGTGGCGGTCATATGGCAGCAGGCACTTGTCAAGTCCCTCAAGAGATTGAAGATGCCGTATTGGAAGATATCATCGAAAATCTCAAGGAGAAGGAGCTCTGCGAAGCATAGTAGTTTGCGAGTTATTTACATAGATATAGTTTTATAGTGTATACTTATAATAAAAAGGGTATAAGATGAATAAGCGCGCACCATGGGAGAAAGCCTTTCAAAAGGTTGCCACCCCCTTTGAGCAGTTTTTGCACGCACAGACGACGACCGGATTGGTGCTGATGGGTATGACCCTCATTGCTCTTCTACTTGCGAACTCACCCTTTGCAGAGAGTTACTCCCACATTTTTCATATGAAGATAGATCTCAATGTCGGTGAATGGAAGTTGAGCAATTCATTGCATCACTGGATCAATGATGGATTGATGGCGATCTTTTTCTTTATGATAGGGCTAGAGATCAAGAGAGAGGTGCTAGTCGGAGAACTTTCCGATATCAAAGTCGCTATTTTACCCATCCTGGCTGCAATAGGCGGTATGATCTTCCCTGCACTCATCTATACTGCTATCAATTACGGTACAGAGGGAGCTTCGGGATGGGGCATCCCTATGGCGACAGATATCGCCTTTGCGATTTCGGCACTGGTTCTTTTAGGCAAACGCGTACCTCCCGCACTTGTCACATTTCTGGTTGCACTTGCTATTGTCGATGATTTGGGTGCCGTGCTTGTCATCGCACTCTTTTACACAGAGCAGATCCATATGATACCGCTTCTCTTTGCAGGAGGGGCATTTTTGATTTTAGTAATATTCAACCTTTTTGGTATTCATAAAATATTGCCTTACTTTATCGTGGGACTGTTTCTATGGTTTTTTATGCTCGAATCGGGAGTCCACGCAACGATCGCAGGAGTCATCGCTGCACTTGCGATTCCATCGACTCCCAAACGCTCCCCCTCACATTTCGTAAACGATACCAAGCGCTTGATGGCAGAGTATGGTCGCTATCCTGTCGATCCAGAGAAAGGTATCAATGAGCGACAAAAAACCATTCTTTCTAAAATTAAAAAACATATCGACTATATCAGCACCCCCGCTGCACGATTGGAAGATGACCTGCATCTGCCCGTGGCGCTGATCGTCATTCCACTTTTTGCTTTGGCAAATGCGGGGATTAGTATCGATTTTTCCGCCATAGGCACTACGATCATGCAGCCGGTATCCTTAGGAATTATAGCCGGTCTGATAGCAGGCAAGATCTTAGGGATTTTTGGTGTTTCATGGCTGGCTATCAAACTGAAACTGGCATCGCTTCCTCAAAATAGCACGCTTAAACAAATTTTCGGTGTAGCGCTTTTGGGAGGGATCGGTTTTACGATGTCTATTTTTGTTGCCGATCTTGCATTTGTAGGTCATGAAGCACTCATCTTTCAGGCAAAAATAGGCATCTTAACTGCCTCACTGATTGCCGGAGTTTGCGGATATCTTTGGCTTTGGTTTGCAGGGAAAAGCCCAAAAGGATCACGATGAATCACGATCAAAAATTCAAAAATATCGTTCCTTGAGGTAGGAACTTGGAGGAGCATCGTCAAAGCTTCTCTCTGAGCCTAGATGATCGCTACTCTCCCTATCTTGAAAAAATAAAAACTTCTTATAATATTTATTTGTAGTTATAACGATACATTAAGTTTTTTTGTACTATACTATGGCTATTTTTTTCTTGGAGGCTAGTTTTGGACAAAAAAATTGAGGCACATGAAGTGGCAAAAGCGGCATATGAACAACTGATCAATGAAGGCGGTATGAGCAGAAGGGACGCTCTGAAATTAATGGGGGCTACCGGTGGAGCAGCGATGTTTATGGGTGCTCCCACAAAAGCGGAGGCTTCTTCTTCTACGGATAAAAAGGTCAAAATAGTGATTGTCGGTGGAGGTGCCGGCGGTATTATGGCAACTGCTCGACTGAGAAAGTCAGCACCTAATGCGGAGATTACACTCATTGCTCCCAATGAAACACATCTCTATCAACCGGGGCAGGTCTTTATGGCCGCCGGTCTTTACACTCAAAGCGATATACAAAAAAAGAATGCAGATTTAATTCCAAGTGGTGTTAAATGGGTAAAAGATGAAGTTACAACATTTGATCCGGATAACAACAAAGTAACAACTGCAAAAAACGGCGACATCTCATATGACTACCTTGTCGTAGCGACAGGACTTCAGTATGATTATGAGCGTATTGAAGGAATGAGCAAAGATCTTGTCGGAAAGAACGGTATCTCTTCTGTATATCTTAATGATCCGGTTGCAGGAACGGCAAAGGGAGGTGTTGTAACAGCGCAATGGTTCAGAGATATGAGAAAGGCGGCAGAAGCTGCCTCCCCCGAAAATCCTATCCATGTGATTTGTACACAACCTGATACCCCTATCAAGTGTGGTGGTGCGCCACAAAAGATCCTCTATCTTAGCGATGACAATCTAAGAGGAAACGGTCCTGACGGTGGCAGTGATGTCAGTAAAAATGCAAAATTTAGTTTTTGTAAAAAGGGGACAACACTCTTTGGAGTACCTGCTTACAATAAGACTTTGGTAGAAGAGATCACGCCGATGTATGGAAATATTACCGATAAGTTTAATCATGTACTCCGGAAAATCGATCCGGAGAACAAGGTCGCTACATTTGAAGCAACTATCCAAAAAAAGGGTAAATATGATGAAGACTTAGAAGAGTATGAGATCATTACATCCAAAGAGATGGTTGAGATGAAGTATGATTTTATTCATGTTGTGCCACCAATGAAAGCAGTCGATGCCGTTGCTAATTCACCACTAGCTATTACCAAGGGTAGTGGTAAGGGATGGCTTGAGTGTGACTTTGATACACTGCAACATCTGAGATATAAAAATGTATTCGGTATTGGTGATATCTTAGGTGTACCAAAAGGTAAAACCGGAGGTTCTGCCAGACATCATGGTCCTATCCTAGAAGAGAATCTTGTCTCTGTGATCGAAGGGAAAGAGCCAAAAGCAAAGTTTGACGGATACACAGTTTGCCCACTCAAAACACAATATGGTGAAATCATGCTTGCTGAATTTAACTATGAGGGTATCGATCCATCATTCCCACTGCTTGATCCGAGCAGACCGAGATGGATATGGTGGGCATTTGATCTGTATGCTCTGAAACCAATGTATTGGTACCTCATGATGAGGGGATTGATGTAGTGAAGCGCTTGAAAAAAGAGATAATAGTTTTTTTTACTATTTTTCTTTTTTTGGCAGTTACTATGCATTTTAATGCATGGATCAGCCATCCCATGCAACAGTTCCGTAACTTACCTAATAGTTCATTGGGGGTATGGCACCCTTTTGTGATTACCCTTATGGTCTATTTATTTATATCGATAGGAAGAGGTTTAATCTTCTTATGGAAAAAATTCAATCAGAATAAAACTACTTTAAAACAAAGGAAAAAGTGATGAAATTAATTAAATTAAGTCTTGTGGCAATACTGATGACATCTATACTCCATGCGGAGGATACAAATAGTACAACAGAAGCTCCACAAGATCTACAAAAACAGGTGACAGAGTTAAAAGCAACCTTAAAAGAGATGCAAGAACAACTCAATAAAGTACAGCAGCACGATGCGAAAGACAATATTAAATTTACCACAGATTTTAGAACAGAGTATAACTATATCAACTATGATTATGATAAATACCTTTTTAAAACGAAAAAAGGAGTTCAAGATTGGTCTGGAACAAGCAAAAAGAATAGTTCTCTACTTGCAACAAGACTCTTCTTAAACATGAAATCATCCCCTACAGACAAACTGACTTTTACCGGTCAGTTAGCGGCTTATGGAGTCTGGGGTGGTCACGCATATGGGTTTGAAGATCCTACGCTTAAAGGTTGGAGCTCCTCCTCGAAAGCATCTGATACACTTATTAGATTCAGACAAGCCTACTTTGTCTACTCTGATTCATTTAGCAATGGCTTACCTTACTCTTTTAGTGTGGGAAGACGGCAAGCAACGGATGGTTTCTTAGCAAATTTCAGAGAAGGAAATGCAGAACCGGGTTCACCGCTTGCTCATATTACAAATATGGAAGTCGATGGTGCTATGATCAAATTAGATTTCGACAAGTATTTGTCAGGAGCATATCTCAAAACAGTTTACGGTAGAGCTCATACTGGGAAAGGCGTAGAAACTATTTATGATAAAGGTGGATATAGACCTTATGCAAAAGAGGATGGTGATGTCAATGAAAATGTTGACTTTCTCATATTTTTAGGAAATCTTTATGATAATGGACAGTATAGAGCAATGTTTGAGCATGCCTCTATTTTAAATACAAAAGGTCGCAATACAACAACCAAGGCTGTTTCTGCGGATTCCGGAACAGCCTATCTGGATGCTATATCTTTCCAAATGACCGGTGTAGGCGACATGATTAATGACTTTTTGGATGACACTACACTTTTCCTTTCACTGGCAAGAACACAATATAGTCCGGAGAGCGGACATGAACTATTGGGAAGTACCGACGATGAGACGGGTTACTCTGTTTGGGCAGGATTTAATATTCCTGATATGATCACCCAAAAAGGTAAATTTGGGTTTGAATACAACCATGGAAGTAAGTATTGGACACCTATGACATGGGCGGAAGATAGTGTAATGGGGTCTAAACTGGCTGTGCGTGGTGATGCTTATGAGGCATATTGGAATTTTCATCTTATGGGTCTAAAAAATCTTACTGGACAATTGAGATATACTTATGAACAGCATGACTATACGCCGAATATTCGATGTTCAGGATGGGTGAAACCGGAAAGTGTAGATATCAAAGCGCAAAATTTTAGAGCCTTCGTGCGTTATCAATTTTAAGAAAAAATAAATTTATAATTTGTTAGACTTATGTTATACATAATTTTAGCTTCACAATAAGTTCACAATTTATGTATATTATTCAGTGTATCAAAACAGAAAGGATGTAGAAATGAAAAGAACTATCGTATTAGCGGCAATGGGATTGGCTTTACTCACAACAACAGCATCAGCAGATCAAGCTAAAGGTAAAAGAGTTTATCAAAAATTCATGAAAGCTGATTGTGGTGTTACAGGTGGTGTAGTTGCAGGTAAACATACACAAGCAGAGTGGAAAAAACTTACAGGTGATGCTTTCAAATCAGAGCTTGAAAAAATTTGTCCAAATGCTAAACCTTTTTTGGAGAGCCCAAAATTTAAGAAACTAGAAAATCACCTTCATGACTTCATGTATGAGTTTGGTAAAGGTAGTGGAAATATCCCTGCTTGCTAAAACTTTTTTATAGAGAGCTTTTTTATAGAAGCTCTCTAGTTTTATATTCTATTCCCCCCCCCTTCATCTAAAATCACTTGTGACTAGATTTTAATTATGTACATCTAGCTTATGTTTGGATTGCTAAATTAGGATGGCGTATTTGCAGTTATCCCCTCTACCAACGAGAGAATATCTTTGATGCCTTCACCATGGTAGCGTTGGACTTCGCTCTCTTGGATGATCTCTTGATGAAAGAGTGAGATCGTCTCACGATCCGGACACTGGTTTGCCCCGCCGTACGAGAGACAGGCGTAAACCGCCCAGCTTCGTGCAATCTCCATCGCCTCTTTAAAGTCACTCTCTGAAAAGTTTTTTTTGCCGTTGAGTACCGATACCATTCCGGAGCAAAAGGCATCACCCGCTCCCGTCGAATCGGCAAATCTCTCGCCTAGATCGACGGGTTGGGCTAAAAAGAGCGTATCGTAGTGATCCCGCATCAATCCGATCGCACCGAATTTGTCGAGTGTAATCACGGCGGAGATATTGAGAGTTTTTAGGATGGTTATGATATGTTGAAGCGTGGGTCGGGGTTGATCCGGTTGGTGGAAGAGTTGCTTCATCTCATTGATGTTGAGTTGTAAAATATCTAGCATCGGAAGCCATGACTTCCAAAATCCAAAACCATGAGTGATCTGTGAAGCCCCGATATTGGCGTAGATCAGCGTATCACTGTTTTGAAAGTATTGCATCGCATAAAGCGTGCTTAGCTTGTCGATCTCTTGCGTGATAGCCGGCTTGTCGCTATGGATATGCCCGATGATGAGCGCCGAGACTGATTGAGTGTGGTTGAGGCGATCTTCGATGAAGGAACGAAAAAGGTTTTGAAGATTTTTGTCATGGCTGAGAACTGTACGGCGATTTCCCTCGACCATAATGATCGATTTGGGTGTATCGACTCCTGATATCAAAAATGCTTCACTCTGAATAAACGCTTCGATACTTTCATCTGCAATGTTTAGAGCGTTGGATACAATCCCCTTGATCTGATGCCCGATATAATCATCCCCCACAAAGAGGATCGGAAAGACCGCTTCGCCGGCACGGAGCAGTCGAAGCGTATAGTTGAGACCGCTTCCGGCATAAAGCTCCTCCATTGTGACGCTATTTTTAGTATTTGGCACGATCTCATGATCACTTGTCACGAGATACTCCAAGTTTGCACCACCGATGACGACTATGTTTTGATTTTTCATGAGAGTATTATAGCGGTTTTTGGAAAACTTTTTGACTAATCCCAAATCTCGAAATATAAATTCATGACTTTGTATCATCATCGCATCCTTGGGCTTTACATAAAATTATCGCCGAACCTACGGGTGCGACTCAAATTTGATGCAAACCCCACGAATGAGAGCATGATATAAATTTAAAGAATTCTATTTCGAGATTTGGGCTAATACAAAAAGTTGACTTTGTGCGCACAATTTGATATGATCATTTATGGATTTTGTATTTAATCAAGAGAAAAATGAAAAGTTATTTAAACAACGAGGAGTAACTTTTGAGCAGGTTATTGATGCTATCTAAATGATAAGGTTTTGCATGATATACCTCACCCAAATAGGGAAAATATCCATTGCAAAGGCTTATGATAATTGAATTAAATGGCTATGCTTATGCTGTTCCTTATCTTAAAAATGATCAAGAGGTGGTATTGAAAACAATATATCCAAATAGAAAATATAAGAAATTATTGGAGAAGAAAAATGAAAAATAATTTTATAGACGCTGAAGAGAAACAAGATATGGAAATATGGAGTGGTATTGATATTGCTAAAGTTGAAAGTGATACTGAAAATATTAAACAGCTCAAATCTGCAGCAAAAGATTATGTGAAAAATAATGAGACAAAGATGAATATTAGGATTTCAAAAGATGAACTCGAAAAAATTAAGCAACAAGCAGAACGAGAAGGGTTAAAATATCAAACTTTTATCAAAAGTGTTTTGCATAAATATATTACGGGTCAATTAGTAGAAGACAAAGCGAGTGCCTAAGAGCAGCAACTCTTTTTGGGGTTGAAAAAGGGTTGTAGTAGAAAATATCCCACAAATCCCCATAGTATAACGGCACTAACGGCAGAGAGGATACCCGTATGCTCATCCATATGCACCAATGAGGCGGGGTTGATCGATTTGGCGTCGAAGATGGCATCTAGCCCTAGTCCAAAAAGGATACTGCCGATGACGATCACGCTTAGGTAGATCGCGAGCGATTTGGTGCCGAGCATCTTTTTGACCACACCCATTGTGACGGTATTGGTCGCGGGTCCGGCACTCAAAAAGACAAATGCCGCGCCCGCACTCACACCGCTGAGCATCAAACCCGCCGCGATCGGGAGCGATGCGGTAGCGCAGACATACATCGGTACGGCGATTGCGACGACGATGAGGTAGGAGAGCCATGTGTGATCTTGGAGCATTTGCGCGAGGTTTTCGGGCATGAGTGTGGTGATGAGCGCTCCCAGTAGAAGTCCCCAAAAGAGCGGTTTAGCGATATCGCCGAGTAGGGTGACAAAGGCGTATTTGAGAGCATTTTGGATGCTAAAGGGTTTTTTGTCGGTTGTGGTCTGTGCGCAATCACTTCCCGAACAGCAACTTGACTGTGTGTTGTTGGTCAGCGGAGAGAGTGAGAGGGTAGCGGTGAATTTTGGTTTGGGTGCTTCTTTGTCAAAGAGGTTGGTCAAGATACCGGCGAAGATAGCGATGATCATCGAGGAGATGATGCGGTAAATGGTAAAGATCACGCCAAATATCCCATAAGTCGCCAAGATCGAATCGACCCCCGTAATGGGCGTGGAGATGAGAAAGGAGAGGGTCGATCCTTTGCTGGCACCCGACTGCTTGATAGCGGTGGCGAGTGGGATGACACCGCAGGAGCAGACGGGTAGGGGGATACCGAAAAGTGTCGCTTTGATGACGGAGGAGATGTTGGAGTTTCCCAAGTGTTTACTCACGAGAGATTGAGGCACAATCTCGTGTAAAATTCCTGCAAAGATCAACCCAAACAGAATATAGGGTGCCATTGCGATCGAGAGTTGCCAAAGTGCGTCGCTAAAGTGCGTGATCATCTCAATCATAACAGTGCTGCCGCCTCTTTGGCGTGATAGGTAATGATGAGATCAGCCCCTGCGCGCTTAAAGCCAAGCAGCGTCTCCATCATGACTCTCTCATAGTCGATGATACCCGCTTTTTGTGCCGCTTTGAGCATGGCGTACTCACCGCTGACATTGTAGACCGCTAGCGGTAGTCGCGTGGCATCTCTCACCTCTCGGATGATATCCATATAGGCAAGTGCGGGTTTGATCATCAAGATATCGGCGCCCTCTTTTTCATCTTCGATACTCTCCAAGATCGCCTCTCTTCGGTTGGCGGGGTTCATTTGGTAGCTTCGCCGATCGCCAAAACTCGGAGCCGATTCGGCGACATCTCGAAAAGGACCGTAATAGGCGGAGGCAAATTTGCTCGAGTAGCTCATGATCGGCAGGTTTTCAAAACCCGCTTTATCAAGGGCGTCTCGAAGTGAAATAATCATCCCGTCCATCATACCGCTAGGGGCGATCATATCGACACCGGCTTGAGCGTGAATGCATGCCTGATTGTTTAGGATGTCTAATGTGGCGTCGTTGTTGACGGTTTGGTGCTTGTGATCGAGGATACCGCAGTGACCGTGATCGGTGTACTCGCAAAAGCAGAGATCGGTGATGATAAAGAGATCGGGGTGGGCGGATTTGATCGCTTTGATGGCAGTTGCGATGATCCCGTGTTCACAAAGCGCGTCACTGCCGATGCTGTCCTTGACTTCGGGGATCCCAAAGAGGATGATTGCTGTGATCCCGAGTGTTTTGAGACTCTCACACTCTTTGATCGCTTCATCGATACTGAGCTGAAAGACACCGGGCATGGAGGCGATTTCGTTTCGGATGCCTTGACCGCTTTTGATAAAGAGAGGATAGATGAGATCGGTTTTGTGTAGGTGTGTCTCTTGGACAAGATCACGAAGATTTGGATTGATTCTAAGGCGTCTAAAGCGTTTAAACATAGATTTCCTTTTGTTTTGTTATGATTGGGTTTGTCTATTGTGTATAGGTTTCCTCACTAGGGTGCCCCAAAATTTGTGCCAAATTTTGACCCTTACGCTGTAGAGGTTGTTCGTAAACCTATACACAATAGACAAATCCAATTCTATCATACCTTTAGGAAAAATTTGTAATGAATATCGAAATATCCAAAGTTGCAACTCTCCCTACCAAGCACGGTACCTTTTTGGTGCAGAGTTTTAAAGAGAGGGAGAAGGAGCATTTGGCGATCTTTACCCCTGAACTGCCTAAGGTGCCTATCGTGCGGATACATAGTGAGTGTTTGACGGGGGATGCGCTGGGGAGTTTGAAGTGTGACTGTGGTGAGCAGCTCGATTTTGCGCTTGATCTAATCTCGAAAGAGGGTGGTATGGTGCTCTATCTGCGACAGGAGGGGCGAAATATCGGTCTGCTCAACAAAATCAATGCTTACGCCTTACAGGATGAAGGACTCGATACCGTCGAGGCGAACCATCAGCTCGGTTTTTCAGATGATGAGAGAAGTTATGAGATTGTGGAGATGATCTTAAACTATTTTGAGATCAAACGGATCAAACTTTTGACCAATAATCCAAAAAAGATTGAGTCGCTAGAGGGCATTGAAATAGTTGAGCGATTGCCGATCGTGGTAGGTGAAAATGAACACAACAGAGACTATCTAAGCGTGAAGAAAAAAAAGATGGGACATCTGTTATAGATTCTCTTTCAAAACTGCTATAATACCCCTATGCAAATCTATCAAGAGTATATCGATCTTCTGTTGCGCTACAATCGCACCCATCGCCTCAGTGGTCTCAAAACAGTTGAAGCGGTGTGGGAATATATCGAGGATTCGCTCTATCCGCGCTCGTTTATTGACTTTGGGTCGTTGAAGCGGGTATTGGATATTGGGACGGGTGCAGGATTTCCTGGGATGGTGCTGGCGATTGCCTTTCGTGAGGTGCACTTTACACTAGTGGAGCCACTTCAAAAACGCGTTGCTTTTTTGCACCTGATCAAGAGCACTTATGATTTGCAAAATGTGACAATTTTACAGAGTCGTATCGAAGATACAGAGCCGTTTTGCGCTGATCTGATCACTTCTCGTGCCGTGACCGATACGGCGCAACTGCTCTCGTTGGCGGATGCTTTTATTTGTCCGGATACGGAAGTCCTCTTTTACAAGGGAAGCAGTGTGAAAGATGAGTTGAAAGATGCCGATTTTTCATATGAGATCATCGAGAGAGGCGTGAGAAAATATCTATATATCAAAGGGTTTAAGAGATGAAATTACTTGTTTTTGCCGCAGTGGGCTATGCGATCTACTACTTTTTCTTTCGAAAGAGCGTATTAGATCAGCCCAAAAAGGGGAACGATGAGGTGACGATGGTGGAGTGTAGTAGCTGTAAAACCTATATCGCAAGCGATGAAGCGATTGTTAAAGCGGGGAAATACTACTGCTCCCAAGCGTGCGCGGAGAGCTAGATGATCATTATCGGAGATCCAATCATTGCGTATCGGCCACTCTATTTTATCCGATCTGAGGAGGATATCGTCAAGACACCGCCCAATAGCACGGTGATCTTTGAGTTTAAGGAGAGTATGATCTCGCTTTGTCGCCATTGTCAAAAAGAGAGGGTGGCGTTTGCACTGATCGTGGATAGCTTCAAGGAGCTGATCTTGGCTTCATCGTTTGACCCTCTCTATCTTGTGTGTGATAAGAGTTTGGTACAAAAGGGGCAGAAGTTTGCCGATGATTATGTTATAGATTCGAAGATACTCTGCTACACCTCCAAAGAGAGTGATCTTGAGTGGGTGGCGGAGCATGCGATAGACGGTATTTTATATGAGGGAGGAATCGATTATGGAAGTTGTTAAGACGACGATACTATTGACACTTTTGACACTCGGTTTTGTTTGGATTGGTGGGATGATTGGTGGAAAGAGCGGTATGATGATAGCTTTTATCATGGCGCTGGGGATGAACTTTTGGAGCTATTTTAACTCTGATAAGATGGTACTCAGTCACTACCACGCGGTGGAGGTGGATGAGCGAAGCGCGCAAGGGTTGTATGCGATCGTGAGACGACTCGCGCAAAAGGCTGGTACACCGATGCCAAAAGTCTATATCATTCCCGATCATGTTCCTAATGCTTTTGCTACAGGACGAAATCCACAACATGCCGCAGTGGCGGTGACGGAGGGGTTACTGGAGTTGCTCGATGAGGATGAGGTGGAGGCGGTATTGGCACATGAGATGAGCCATGTGAAGCATTATGATATTTTGATCAGTACGATTGCTGCGACGATTGCCGGAGCGATTGCGATGTTGGCGAACTTCGGTATGATGTTTGGAGGAGGGGATCGTGAGGAGAGACCCAATCCAATTGTGATGATGGCATTGGTCTTTTTGGCGCCCATGGCAGCGTCGATCGTTCAGATGGCAGTGAGCAGAAATCGGGAGTTTTTAGCAGATGAGGGTGCGGCAAAATTGACAAAACATCCGGAGTGGCTCCAGTCAGCTCTGATGAAATTGGAAAACTATAACAAACAGGGTGTGATGCACGATGCAACACCACAGAGCGCGCATATGTTTATCGTCAATCCTTTTACGGGGAAAGATATCTCATTTAGTTCACTCTTTTCCACGCATCCGAGTACGCAAAATCGGATCGCACGACTCGAAGCGTTGAAGGAAACTATTTAACTACTTTTTGATGGGCGCGGATCCAGTGGTCGATCCCGCCTTTGAGATCATAGACATGTTTGTATCCCATCTGTTTATCTAAAAATTGACCGACCATTTTGGTGCGGTTGGCAGTGTGGCAGACGAGGATAAAGGGTTGGTTTTTATCCTTGACCACTTTGCTAAAAGTTTTGAGCCACTTTTGGACATTGTAACGACCTCGCTGATCAAAGAACATAATCTTATGTGCACCGGGAATGACACCTGTCTCTTTCCACTCCGGCGGTGTACGGATATCGATGACGGGTACACCTTTTTTCATGAGTTGTTGTGTCTCTTTAATGTCGATATGTTGAAATTTTGCAAAGAGTGATAGCGGTAATAAAACCAATAAAGCAAAAACAATTTTCATTATCTGTAACCTTTTTCTAAAATATTTGTGTGATGAAAATCATAACACAAGAACGCCATTAAATATTAATAGACGACCTCAATGTGGCTTCCGGGTACTTTGCTTTCGTTAGTTTCCTCCGGGGTGACGGTGATATTGGTGTCGATACCATCATATTTATTGCGTACCTCTGTGAGCTCTTCGAGAAATTTCCATGGGCGCGAACCACCGATCTTTTTGGGGCGGAGTTCACTCTCATCTTTGGGATTGATAAAGAAAAAGGTAGGCGCGCGGTGAGAGATAAAGCGCTTAGGGTAGTAGCGGTGATCGATATCAAGTAGTACGGTTATATAGTTATTCTTCATATACTCAAGCACTTTGGGCCGTTCAAAAACGATATCTTTCATATAAGCGCAGTTTGGACAACCCTCTTTTTTAATCATCACAAGGAGCACTTTGTTTTGCTCTTTCGCTTTTTTGAGGGCCGTATAGTAGCTTTTCTCATAAGTGAAGTTGTGAATCTCCTCGCCAAGTGCAAAGAGTGAGATAGTGAAAATCGTTAAAAGAAGTAGTATCCTTTTGAGCATTGCTTTTCCTTATAGTGAAACTAACCTATTGTAGCTAGTTTATCTAAAAAAATTGTGAAATTTTGTGAAGATATGTGTTATGGATTAATACTTATCGTAAAGATAAGCAATCAATGCTTCTAGCTCTTTTTCTGGCATCGCCCCTTTTTGTGAAATCATCAATCCATATTGCTTAATTGTCTTCTCTCCCATCAGTGAATTTTGGCGTGAGGGAGAAAGTATAAATTGCAATGTGTGTTTGACGAATGCCTCTTTTTGTGGATATGACTTTTTGTAGACAGAAACTATCGCCATCATAGGCGGTGCTATGACCAAATTGGGATCAGTCAGTTCATGACACATAGCGCAATCTTTTTGATACAAGGCTTTGAAGTCTTGTGCAAAAAGAGAGGTACTTGTAAAAACTGAGAGAAAGAGAAAAGGTATCAAGACAATTTGTAAATTCATAAGCATATTCCTTTGAAAACTTAAAACAGATTTGAATCGGGATTATGGGGTAAATTAACTTAAGGGAACCTCTAAAAACCCTAGATGTCCACATATTTAGAATCGTAAGAGAAGCTATATCACGAATACAAGCATAATACAAATTCAAAGAATTCTATTTCGAGATTTGGGTTTATCTTACAAAATTATGAAATTTTGCTAAGATATGTATTATGGATAAATATCAAGTTTTAAAAGAGTATTTCGGTTATGAGCAGTTTCGACCTTTTCAGGAGGAGTCGATCGATGCACTGCTGGGTGGGCGTGATCTGTTGACGATTTTGCCGACGGGTGCGGGGAAGTCGCTCTGCTATCAGCTACCGACACTCATGAGTGAGGGGTTGAGTGTGGTGGTATCTCCGCTTATTGCATTAATGCAGGATCAGGTGCGTAATCTACAAGTCTCAGGTATTGAGGCGGTGACGATTCATTCAGATTTGAGTGAGGCGGAGCGAAATGATATTTTCGGGAAGCTTCACGGGGGGAGGGTGAAGTTGCTCTATGTCGCTCCAGAGCGTTTGATATTGCCCTCTTTTATCGACTTTTTGAAGAAGTTGCATGTTAATTTTTTTGTGATCGATGAGGCGCACTGTGTGAGTGAGTGGGGGCATGAATTTCGGAGTGACTATCAGCAACTTGCCCTACTCAAAGAGCACTTTCCCGACACACCAATCGCCGCCTTTACCGCAACGGCGACACGAGAGGTAGCGGTCGATATCGCAAAGAGCTTGCGACTCAACGATCCGCTGATCCTGCGGGGTAATGTCTTTCGCGAAAATCTTCATGTCAGCTGTATGCCCCGTCACCAAAACGGGCGTTCTCAAGTCTTGGATTTTCTCAAAGATCATCGTGATGAGAGTGGGATCATCTATACATTTACGAGAAAAGAGTGTGAGGATTTAGCGCGATTTTTACAGAGTCACAATATCTCGGCAAAAGCCTATCACGCAAGATTGGAGAAGGAGGAGAAGCAACGAGTCTATGAAGATTTTGTCCATGATCGGATCGATATCGTGGTCGCGACGATCGCCTTTGGAATGGGGATCGACAAGAGCAATATTCGTTTTGTTCTGCACACTTCGCTACCTAAAACGCTTGAGAGTTACTACCAAGAGATTGGGCGTGCGGGGCGGGATGGTCTGCCAAGTCATACGCTATTACTCTTCAACAAAAGCGACGAGATACAAAAGAGGGAACTCATTCAAAATACACCCAATGAGCACTATCGCGAGATCTTGGAGGGAAAACTCTCCAAGATGTATCGATATGCCGTCGGTTCAGGGTGTCGCCATCGGGTGATGGGGCAATATTTCGGCGATGAGGTCGAGGCATGTGGTGACAAGTGCGACAACTGCCAAAGAGAGCCTGCCCAGATGGAGGATATCACGAGGGAAGTGAGGATGTTTCTCTCTGCGGTCTATCGTACGGGCTCTCGTTTTGGGCAAAATCATCTCATCGATCTATTGCGAGGGAGTAAAAGTGCTAAGATTGCGCAATTTGACCACGATAAACTCTCGGTATATGGGATCGGAACAGAACGATCCAAACAGGTGTGGCAGCGCATCATCGATCGGCTCTTTGATATCGAAGCGATTACGACAGGTGAGCATCGTGCAATCGTGATGAGAGAGAAGGGGGTGCAGATCCTCAAAGGTGCGCAAAAGGTTGAGATCGACGCGACACATCTCGTCGATCTCAAGCGTAGTTCTAATCTCAAACTCGAGATTGAACGCGATACGCCCAAAGATGAGAAGTTTGAAGCGCTTAGAGAGCTTCGTGCCCGACTTGCCAAGGCGGCAAATTTACCTGCGTATATCATCTTTAGTGACAAAACGCTTTTGGAGCTTGCGAGTTACCTCCCCAAAAATAAAGCGGAGATGCTGGCAATCAACGGTATCGGAGAGGTGAAGTATGAGCGCTACGGGGAGCCATTTTTGGAGTTGTGTTTGAAGCTTCGCTCGGAAGGTTAAGAGAATATAACCTATAATTATTCACACTTAAATGTAGAAGGAGAAAATGATGAGACGACTCAAATGGATAACACTATTGTTTGCAACAATGTTCGTAATTAGTTGTAGTGGAGGTAATGCGACCAAGCCTGAAGACCTACAAAAACTTACAAGTACATCAGCAGCGTTTACGCTCTTAAGCCCGGCTTTCAAAGAAGGTGAAGTGATCCCCAAAGCTTTTACTTGTCAAGGGGGAAAACATACACCGCCGCTTCGATGGTTTAATGCCCCTAAAGGTACCAAAAGCTTTGTCTTAATCCTCAAAGATCCCGATGCACCAAGTGGTCTATGGACACACTGGGTCACTTATAACATCCCTGCAACGACTGATCGTGTCGAAGAGGGGAGCAATCCCAAAGGCGCGACACTCGGTCAAAATGAGGTCAATGCCAAATCCTACTATCCACCGTGCCCACCAAGCGGAACACATCGCTATATCTTCGATCTCTACGCACTTGATGTCGCGACGATTTCTCCTAAAGATACACACCGTGCAGGTATTGAAGCGACGATCAAAGGGCATGTGCTTGGCGAGACAAAATTGACTGGGAAAGTGACGCATTAAGCATTATTATTTGAAAAAATTATAGTTATGTGACGCTCGTCACTGACAATAGTGGCAATATTATGCCATAATGCATCACATCAAAAAAGGAGGATGTGATGCAATGTAAGCAATTCTACAAAGAGTTTTCACGACTTAGCTCCTATTTGCGATCACCTGCGTTGCTTTTGGCGCGCTTGGCAGTGGCATATGGCTTTTATGAGCCGGCAATGATGAAGTGGAGTGATATGGGTGCGGTCGCCAAGTGGTTTGGAACGATTGGGATTCCGTTTCCTAAAAATTGCATTAGAGATAACAACCTTTAGCAAATTTTGGCTATGGGCATTTGCAAAATCTTTGCTAATTCTAATGCAAAATTTGGGTTTAACCTTTTTGATGGAAGATGATGAGATAAAAAATTATCACCAAACCTATGCCACCCAATGAAAAATTGATACTCATATCAACACCAAAATGTTTCCATATAACACCTGTCACAATGGCACCCAAAGCGGCAAAGAGAGCGACTCCTCCATAAAAGATGCCATAGAGACTACCTCTGTTTTGGGCATTTTCAGATATATAGGAGCGTATCGCGTTTAAACCGGCAACGGTGGAGACGCCCAAAAGGATAAATCCCGGCACCACCAGATCAAAACGCAACGCACCCATCGCCAAAATACCGAATACAAAAGTGAGTAGCAGTACCTTTTGTGCACCGATTTTGTCGATCCATATCCCGAGTGGGTAACTCAGTAGGGTTTGTGTAAGATTGAGCAAGATCACTAGCAGTGGGATATGTGCCATTTTGATACCGCTCTCTTTGGCTTGGATCATAAAAAATGAGCTATCAAAGAGAAAGAAGATAAATGTAAAGTAGAAAAAGAGTATCGGCAAAAGCCTTTTATCTGCGCTAAAATCAAACGCTTTTTCGTGATGTTGATAGGGGACATCACGCACAAAGAGCAGTACAATCAGCACAGACAACAGTCCCGGAAGCAGTGTCCAAGCAAAAATCTCTCGAAAGAGTGTCTCACTCTCGCCCCAAAAGTATAAAAGTACAAAGACGATGATGCTCCCAAGAAGCTCACCGGCGATATCCATCATTTTGTGAAAGCCGAAACTCTTGCCACTTTTGCCCTCGCTATAGGCGCTGATGAGAGCATCTTTGCTCGCTGATCTGACAGCTTTGCCGATCCTCTCTACTCCTCGAAGTGTTGCCACACTTTGCCAAGTGGTACTAAAGTAGAGTAGTGGTTTGGTCACGGATGAGAGAAGGTAGCCCATTACGACAAAGGGTTTGACGATCCGGAGTCGATCGCTGAGATATCCGAAGAGTATTCGAAACGCATAGGAGATAAAAGTCGCGATCGCCACAATAAATCCAAGCTTATCAACCCCCTCGTGCAGCGTATAGACGATAAAGAGCGGTAAGATCGATGTCACCATACTACTGGCAAGATCGGTAAAAAAGCTGACAAATCCAAGTGCGATAATGTTTTTGTTGACCATTTTTTTCCTCTTTCTGATCCAAATGATACCTAAGTTGCACTTTTAGAATCGTAGAAGTTATATAATAGTCCCATTTTTAGTGAAAAGGGGATATTATGCAAGAAGAGAAAGCGTTTGGATTGTGGAGTGCGGTGTTTTTGGGGATTGGATCGATGGTGGGAGCCGGTATTTTTGTGCTCTTGGGAGAGGCGGGTGCGATCGCCGGTAATCTCGTCTGGATCTCTTTTATCTTTGGCGGGTTAATTGCGCTACTGAGTGGTTATTCATTAGCGAAGCTTGCGACGAGATATCCTAGTAGGGGCGGTTTGGTGGAGTATCTTGTGCAGTGTTATGATGAGGGTGTCTTTTCCGGTTCTGTTTCGGTACTCTTTTATCTCTCGGCGATGGTTGCCATTGCAATGGTGGCAAAGACTTTCGGAACCTATGCAAATATGCTTGTGAGCAACACTCCGTCACCGCTGATAACCGATCTTTTTGGTGCCGGAATCCTGATTCTCTTTGCACTGATTAATCTTGCAGGTAGCTCTATCATCGCAAAGAGTGAAAATGTGATTGTGATCCTCAAATTGAGTATTATCATCCTCTTTACCGTTATTGCCTTTTTCTATCTCAAGCCCGATCTTCTCTCGATCAAAGATGCCCCGCCTGTGGTCAATGTATTCTCCTCCATTGCGCTCACCTTTTTTGCGTTTGAGGGGTTTCGGGTGATCACCAATACTGCTGAAGATATGGATGATCCAGGCAAATTGATGTTAAAGGCGATGACGGTAGCGATCGTTCTCGTGATGGTTTTGTATGTTGCTGTGACATTTGCCGTTTTTGGGAACCTTCCGCTTCCTGATATTATCAAAGCCAAAGATTACGCGCTTGCTGAAGCGGCAAAACCGGCTTTTGGTGAGAATGGTTTTGTCATTATGTCGATAGCGGCACTGATCTCGACTGCATCCTCGATCAACGCAAATCTTTACGCCATTACCAATGTCACCTACCAGATGGCGGTTAACGGTGAATTGCCTGATGTCTATGAGAGAAATGTGTGGCATAGTACACAAGGCTTGATCGTAAGTACGGTGATCTTGATCTGCTTTGTGCTCTTTTTTGATTTGACGCAGATCGCTGCTATCGGATCGATCTCTATCCTCTTTATACACGCATTGGTACACATTGGACATTTGATCAAGATCAAAGAGACCAAAGCTTCCAAAACACTGGTGCTCTTAGCTATTCTTGCCACTTTCACCGCTATCATTTTAGCACTGCAATACACCTCTAAACATATACCGGCAGTGGGATATTATGTTGCCGGCGGATTTGTTCTGGCTTTTTTGATAGAGATCGCACTTCGATTGACCACCAAACGGGTGATCAAAAAGCAGACGCACGAAACAATTTTGGAAAAGATTGAAGAGGAGGTGAGAGAGATTGCCGGTGGTAAATAAAGGGCACCTCTAAAAAATGCCACACTGATGGCAAGATCAGTAAAGTTCACCCCTCTGCGGATGATCTCTACGCCAAATATGGTATGGATATAGACAAGCACGATTGCCAGTATAAATGTCGGTCAAAGCAATTCTATCACTTGCATATTCGGTTTGCTATCATATTGTAAATATCTTCTAAGCCATAACTTCATAATGAAGATTATAGCAGTGGATGCTTCGTCTACTTTCAGCCAAACCTCGGCGCAAACCGCTTCCTCAGCTCCTCTAGCAATTTTTTATCCCCATGCTCCGTCATGATTTGCTCTACCCCCTCATTGATTTGCGCCTTCGCCTCTGCTGTTTCACTCAAATCATAGAGCGTAAGTGCATACACTGCGCAATTTAGAGCCAAGATCGTCCAAACCGCTGGATTTTCTTGATACTCTAAAAATCCCTCCAGTGCACTCTCAAGATAGCCTTTGGCTTCGGAGAGTTTTCCCTCTTTGTAGCGTGCATACCCTTTGATAAAGTCGATATAAGGCACGCCATATTGAGGAAGCTCTTCGATGGCGATTTGATCGATATATTGATCAACGATTGTGTGATCACCTACCATCACCTCCGCCAACATCCAGTCTGAGAGCATCGGTGACTGTTTGGACTCTTCATACGCCATTTTGTGGTGGTAGCAAAATTTTTCATATTCACCTGCAGAAAAGTAGAGTGAAGCGAGTTTGGATTGGTAGAGTCCCGGTTTCTGATCGAGGTAACTTTTGTGCGATTGAAGGATCTTGACAGCTGTGTTCAAATCTCCCTCTTTTGCCTTGTATCTCGCGATGATCGTATCGGCATAGAGTTGTAGATTCGGCATTTTTGACTGCTTTTTAAGAGTCGTTGCTAGTTCGATTGCTTCGTCCCATTCACCGTAGGCGTAGGATTTGACGAGTGTATCAAAGTTGCGGGCGACGCGATAGTTCCAGAGTCCGAAAAAGGGTAGGGCAAATGCCGTAATCGTACCGATCGAAGCCCAAATATAACTTTGCTCCACATACCCCCAATAGGTGATACCCGCACCTACGGCAATCGGGATAAGACTCGATTGTAAAAGATCGGCGAAATATCCACTGAATGAGAGTTTGGTTTTTTGGATCTGGAGCTGTTTTCGGGCTATCTTACTCTGTTTTTTTTGATCAAGCCATGAGATGCTTTCTGTCTCTTGATCAAACAAAGATGCATCTGCGTGAAGTTTAATCTGATCCAACCCTTGAGATTTCAAAAGTTCGATCGCTTCTGTGTTGTTGAGCGCATCAATAAAACCCTCGATATTTTGATTATTCCCATCTTTTGCACTGTATAAAACTCTTGCCATATTGTTGCTCCTTTTCGTGGATGACATAGTATCGTCAAAGGTTAACTATTGTTTACTCTTGTTTTATACTAAGAGGTGCATTATTTTTTAGGTTGTTACCTATTTGCCAAAACTCTAAAATTTAGATAAAATATTCGTTTCTTAAAAAATCAACCCTAATAAAAAAGGATGAAGAGATGCGACACTTTTTAACGCTCAAAGATTTTAGCAAAGCGGAGATCATGGAGATGATTGATCTCGCTTTTGAGCTTAAGCGCGACCAAAAAGCGGGTAAGATTAGGCATGAGTTGGCGAACCAAACATTAGCAATGATCTTTGAAAAGAGTTCTACGAGAACGAGAGTGAGCTTTGAAGTAGGGATGTATCAGCTAGGGGGTCACGCGCTTTTTCTCTCATCCAAAGACATTCAGTTAGGGCGTGGAGAACCGATGAAAGATACCGCACGGGTGGTGAGTCGAATGGTCGATATGGTGATGATCCGCACCTTTTCTCAAGAGGGGTTGGAGGAGTTTGCAAAATACTCCAAAGTCCCCGTGATCAACGGTTTGACCGATCTCTACCATCCGGTGCAGTTGATGGCGGATTTGATGACGCTTATTGAGCATGGCAAAGATCAAAATCCTACTATCGCCTACATCGGTGACGGAAACAATATGACCCACTCATGGATGTGGCTGGTCGCCAAAATGGGTTGGACGCTCAATATCGCTTCTCCTGTTGGATATGAGGCAGACGATGTTGTTCAGCGTGAGACGCTAAGTTTAGCAGCGCAAACAGGTGCGAAGATCACCTTTTTTCACAATCCCAAAGAGGCGATTCGTGATGTGGATGTCGTCACGACCGATACATGGATCTCAATGGGGCAAGAGGAGGAGAAGGCAAAACGGGTTGAGGATTTTGCCGGATTTATCGTCGATGAGGAGTTGATGCGTCTAGCTAAAGAGGATGCAATCTTTTTGCACTGCCTGCCGGCTTATCGAGGATATGAAGTGAGTGAAGCGGTATTTGAGAAGCACGCCGATACCATTTTTGAAGAGGCGGAAAATAGACTTCATGCACAAAAGGGTATAATGGTCTATCTCGATCGTCAAAGGAGCTAAAAATGGAAGAGAAACAAAACAGGAACGACAAAAAAGCACTTTTAATTAAAAAGATCGATACACTCTCCAAATCGCTCGGACTCGATGAGAGTGACAAAGCGCTCTTTTCGATCAAAAGTACCGACGATCCCAAGGTCAAAGAGCTCCATCTAGAATCGGGCAATCCCAAAGAGGAGGATCCGTGGTTTGCGATCGAAGAGGATAATGATAAAAAGGCGTATGCGTTTATACCGCTAGAGGCGTTTAATCAAATGATCAATATCCTCAAAAGTGTGCAAAAAGAGAACTTTGATCTGAAACTTGAAAAGACGATTTGGCAAAATATTCCCCAAGATTTCGATGATGTCTGGGTGGTAGCGATGGATGAGATCCGCAAGCTTGCCAAACAGGAGAACAATCAGCCCATCAGCATTGATCTTGATAAATTGATTAAAGATATCAAACAAAAGCACCCCAATCTCTTTATCAATCTCAAAGATTTTTACCCCATCACCGCGATTGAAAACAAGCAGGAAAACCAGTGATAGATTTCGAACGATTTACCAAATACTCCAAACCCGGACCCCGTTATACCAGTTATCCGACCGCACTAGAGTTTGATGAGGCATTTGATAAAGATGCTTACATCAAAGAGCTTCAAGCCCAAGATAGCGCCACACCGCTTTCGCTCTATTTTCATCTCCCTTTTTGTCGATCCGCGTGCTACTTTTGCGGGTGCAATGTCGTCTTTACTTCCAAAGAGGAGAAGAAGATCCGCTATATCGACTACCTTAAAAAGGAGATGGAGATTCTCTCTAAGTATCTTGACACAAAGCGAGAGGTGATACAGATGCACTTTGGGGGCGGTACACCGACCTTCTTTACGCCTGAACAGCTTTTGGAGGTGATTCGCCTTATTCAATCCTATTTCCCAAATTTCGCCAAAGATGCCGAGATCAGTTGTGAGATCGATCCCAGATTTTTTACCACAGAGCATATGCGTTCACTCAAAGAGGGGGGATTTAACCGCATTAGCTTCGGTGTGCAGGATTTTGATCCAAAGGTTCAAGAGGCGGTGCATCGTATTCAACCCTATGAGATCACACAGGGTGCAATCGATATAGCACGAGAGGCGGGGATCGCGTCGGTCAATGTCGATCTCATCTACGGACTCCCCTACCAAACCTTTGAAAGCTTTCAAAAGACACTAAGCTTGGCACGAAAACTTGATGCCGATCGCTTCGCCGTCTTTAACTACGCGCATGTACCGTGGCTCAAAAAGACGATGCGCAAGATCGATGAGACGACACTTCCTAGTCCCAAAACTAAACTAGAGATCTTGCAATACACGATCGACTTTTTTGAGCAAAACGGCTACAAAATGGTGGGGATGGATCACTTTGCCAAACCTGAAGATGAACTCTTTTTGGCGATCGAAAAGGGTGAACTACACCGAAACTTCCAAGGCTATACCACCAAGGGCGGTGCCGATCTTATCGGGATCGGGCTGACAAGTATCGGTGAGGGGAGGAGCCACTATGTCCAAAATTTTAAAGATATGCGATCGTATGAAGAGGCGCTTGATCGGGGTGAACTTCCAACTGAAAGAGGAGTCAAACTCACCCAAGATGATCTCATTCGAAAAGCGGTCATTATGGAGCTTATGAGTAACTTCAAGCTCAATATCCCGCGGATTGAAAAGGCGTTTGGGATCGATTTTTTTGACTACTTCAAAGAGGCGATAGATGAGCTTCAGGCGTTTCAAGATGAGGGGCTTGTGACGATAAGCGATAAAGAGATCGCAACCGATGCGACGGGTGCGATGCTGATCCGAAATATTTCAATGCCCTTTGATGCCTATATGCATAAATTTCAAGGCAATCAAAAAAGCTTTTCAAAGACGGTGTAGATGAGCAAGAAAGAGGAAATATTTAACTTTAGTGCCACGAGTGAAGCTTGTATCAAGTGTGGAAAGTGTATTCCAGTTTGTACGATCCACGATATCAATAGCGATGAGGTCACTTCTCCACGGGGTTTTATCGAACTGCTAGGACAGTACCAAAAGGGCAATCTCACTCTCGATAAAGAGGCGAAAAATATCTTTGAGAGTTGCTTTTTGTGTACCAACTGTGTTGATGTCTGCCCCAACTCTCTGCCGACCGATATGGTGATCGAAGAGGTGCGTGCCGATATCGCCGACAAATACGGGATCGCGTGGTTTAAAAAGGGCTTTTTCTTTTTGCTTAGAAACCGCAAGATCATGGATTTGGTGATGAAATTTGGCTTTATGTTCAAGACTTGCGCCTTTAGTATGGATGAGAAGGGGCGAGGACTCAAGGCGAGATTTTCACTGCCGTTGATGAAAAAGGGACGGTTGATCCCTTCACTCATGAAAAAAAGCTTTCTCAACAGCTACCCCGAGCATATCCCCGTCCCCCAAGGCGATCAACCCTCCAAGCCCAAAAAAGTGGCTATTTTCATCGGGTGTTTAGGGAATTACAACTATGAGGGGATCGGCAAAAGTTTGGTCGAAATTCTCCAAGCGCTCAATATTGAGATCTTCATTCCCAAAGCGCAACTCTGTTGTGGTGCGCCGGCATACTTTACCGGTGATTTTGGAACCGTGGAGTATATGACACGCAAAAATATTGACTATTTTGAGAGCTTTTTCGATGAGATCGATGCGATGTTGATCCCCGAAGCGACCTGTTCGGCGATGATCAAGCACGACTGGGAGATCTTTTTCAAAAATCGCAACCTACCCGAACTTGAAAAACGGGCGAAAAAGCTTAGTGAAAAGATCCATATGGCGACAGAGTGGCTACACAAAGAGACGCATCTCGCTGATCTACTGGAAGAGAAGGGCAAAAAGTTTGATGAGATCATCACCTACCACGATCCTTGTCACGCACGAAAAGTGCAGGGGATTTGGAAGGAGCCCAGAGAACTACTCTCCAAAAATTACGCGCTAACGGAGATGAGCGATCCCAACAAATGTTGTGGATTTGGCGGTGTGACGATGCAGACGGAGAAGTTTCATCTCGCCCAAGCTGCCGGCGCACCCAAGGCGGCAATGATCGAGCAGAGTGGTGCGCAGATCGTTTCGGCAGAGTGTAGCGCGTGCAGGGTACAGATCAGCGAGTCGCTCAACCATGCAGGTGTCGATACCATCTTTCAAAATCCACTAGAACTTATCGCAAAGGCACTCAAATGACCTTCTGGAATCATATTTACGAACATTTCGATCCAATTGCCTTTTCACTTGGATCACTTAAAGTTCATTGGTACGGTATCATGTATGTGACGGCTTTGGTGGTGGGTGTGATGATGGCGAAACATATCGTCAAAAAAGATCATCTGCCCATCTCTCAAAGTCTGCTTGATAACTATATCGTTTGGGTAGAGGTGGGGGTGATTATCGGGGCGCGGATTGGGTATTTGCTCTTTTATCAACCCAACTTTTCTCAATACCTCACCCAACCCTGGCAAATGTTTAACCCCTTTCACGACGGTCACTTTGTCGGCATACGGGGGATGAGCTTTCACGGTGCGCTTTTGGGCTTTTTGATCGCCTCCACACTCTTTAGCTACCGCCACAAGATCAACCAATGGTTTTTACTCGATATCGCAGCCGTTGCGATTCCGGCAGGATATGTCTTCGGTCGTATCGGAAACTTTCTCAACCAAGAGCTTGTCGGACGGGCGACCGATGTGAGCTGGGGCATTTATGTCAACGGTGTGCTTCGGCACCCCTCACAACTCTATGAAGCTTTTTTGGAAGGAATCGTCCTCTTTGCGATCATGTATGCGATCCGCAAAAAGAAGCGATTTGATGGACAACTCATCTCGATCTATCTGATGCTCTACGGGTTGGCGCGTTTTAGCGCGGAGATGTTTCGTGCGCCTGATCCGCAGATCGGCTACATATACGGCGGATGGATGACCAAAGGGCAAGAGTTTTCGATCTTGATGATGATCTTTGGGGCGATTTTGTATTTTGTGCTTAGAAAGAGATCGGCGCAATAGCCTTTGCGCCGTAGAAATGCCTTAAAACAGAAATTTAAATCCTGCGTAACCTGATGCGTTGAATGTCACATCCTTGGATTTGTAGTCAGTATCAATATTTCGGTATCCGAAATAGACATCGATATTAGGAATTACTTGCATATCGACTTCGATACGATACTCAAAGTAGCTGTCTGCATCACTAAAAGCGAGGGGAGAGGGGGCATAGGCGAACTTGAATCCTAAAGCACTTTTGGGAAGATTACCTAGATACATTCTTGCTTTGGCATCGACTTGGATAGGTACGGCGATAAAAGTATCATCGAGTTTGTCATTACTTGATACAACCGCACGAAGTCCTACGCCGAAAGTGAGATTGGAGTAGCCCTGAGGGGAGTTTTCGACATAAAATCCGGCCCCGTAGAGATTGTCATCCTTTCCTTTGATGAAATTACCGTCGATATAGAAGTTGCGGTACTCTAAAGAGTGTGTTTGGTTGGCAAGTGAACTACGCCCCTCCAACTCGAGATCGTCACTGTTGATATTGAGCCCAAATGATGCGCGTTCGGCACTCCAGAGTGGTAATGATAGAAGTGAAAGTACTACTATTTTTTTTAACATATTTAAAATCCTTTTAATGTCATATCGAATAGAACCATTTTAAGATAATCTTGATTATAATTCTCTACAATGAAAAAAATATTTCTCTCTCTTGCTCTTATTAGCTCACTTGTCGCCTCGACACTCCATCTGGCGATCTCCTCCAACCCTTCCAAGCTCAATCCGCTGATTGCGACCGATTCTGCTTCGAGTGAGATTGCTGATTGGATTTTTGACGGGTTGTTGAAGTATGACAAAGATGGCAAGATTGCTCCGGCACTGGCAAAGAGTTGGGAGTTTTTGGATCCGCAAACGATCCTTTTTCATCTACGAAAAGGGGTGAAGTGGAGTGACGGGATTCCTTTTAGTGCGGAGGATGTGCGTTATACCTATGAGTTGATTACTTCGCCCAAAATTTTCACTCCTTATGCGAGTGAATTTCGCTATGTAAAAAAGGTTGAGGTGCTTGATTCGCTGACGCTCAAAGTGACCTATAAGGAGCCTTATTTTAAAGCGCTCAATACTTGGATGAGTGCTATCGTTCCCAAACATATTCTCTCCAAAGAGAAAGATGTGATGACCAGTAGCTTCAACCGCCATCCAATCGGGACGGGGCGCTACACGATCAAAGGATTTGAGATTTCAAAAGATATCAATCTCTTTGCCAACCCTGATTATTACGAGCATAAACCTCATATTGAGAAGCTTGCCTATCACTTTGTGCCCGATCCCGCAACTGCCTTTTTGATGCTCAAATCGGGTAAACTGGATGTGGGATCATTGACGCCGATGCAGTTGGAGCGCCAAATCGATGGAGATTTTAAGCAAAGATTTACAATCTATGAGCAGATCTCACACGGCTATACCTATATGGGGTTTAACTTGAATAATCCCAAATTTCGTGATCCGAAAGTACGACGGGCACTCTCATTGGCACTCGATCGCCAAGAGTTGATTGATATTCTCTTTTTCGGGCACGCGCGCATCTGTAATGGTCCCTTTATGCCCGGTACCTTTGCTTACAATGAGAGTGTGCGATCACCTAAACAGAATATTGCGGAAGCAAAAAAGCTTTTGAGAGAGGCGGGTTATGATGCTTCGCATCCACTCTCCTTTGAGCTTGTCACCAATTCCAACAATAAAATACGCGTTTACGCGGCGCAGATCATACAGCACCAGCTCCAAAAAGCAGGGGTCAAAGTACGCATCCGCACGATGGAGTGGCAGGCGTTTTTAAATACTGTGGTCAATCCGAGGCATTTTGAAGCGATCATCTTGGGGTGGGGGTTGGGGTTGATGCCCGATGCCTATTCGATCTGGCATAGTGAATCGGATAAAAAAGGGGGCTTTAATTTTGTTCACTATCATAATGCTAAGGTTGATCAGCTCATCAAAAAGGCGGAGAAGTTGACTGATCTCAAAGCGGTAGGTGAAATTTATCGTAAGATTTTTGCACTCATTGCGCACGATAATCCCTACCTTTTTCTCTATATTCCCAATTCGATCGTCGCGGTCAATAAACATATCAAAAATGTTTCCCCCTCACTTATCGGCGTCATGCACAATGAGATCGATTGGATCAAGCCGTGAGTCAGCCGATCATTCTTTTTGATCTTGACGGTACGCTGATTGATTCAACAAGAGCTATCTTAAGCTGTTTTGAGGAGAGTTTTATCGCATTTAATAGACCTGTGCCTGATCCTCAACGCATCAAATCACTCATCGGACATCCGTTGGATGTGATGTATGCGGATCTCGGCGTAGAGGCAGATCGGGTGTGGGATTTTGTCGACTGTTACAAGGCACTCTATCGGGAGCGATCGTGTGCGATGACGACGCTGCTACCAAGAGCCAAAGAGGCGATCGAGGAGGCGGCAACTTTTGCGAGATTAGGCATTGTGACGACCAAGACAGGCGAGTATTCACAGATTTTGCTTGAGCATATGGGAGTGATACACTATTTTGAGGCATTGATTGGTAGAGAACATGTGCAAAATCCCAAACCACACCCTGAGCCAATCTTTAAAGCATTAGAAGAGATGCGAGTCAAGCAGAACGATTCGATTTGGATGATTGGCGATACTTGTTTGGATTTGATTGCTGCAAAGAGAGCCGGAGTCCGATCGATAGGGGTGTTGTCCGGATATGCGACTAGAGATGAGTTAGAAGCGTGTCAAAGTGAAGTATTACAAAAAGAAACACTTTTTGCTATAAAATATATAAAAAATTCTAATCAAGCCGATATTAAGTCGTAATACCCTAAAATAACGCTATTGAGTAGTAATATATGGAAGGAGTTTTAATGGTCGAAATTAGATGGCACTCTCGTGCCGGTCAAGGCGCTGTAACGGGAGCAAAAGGTTTAGGTGATGTGATTGCCACAACAGGTAAAGAGGTACAGGCGTTTGCACTCTACGGTTCAGCAAAGAGAGGAGCCTCTATGACGGCTTACAATCGTATCGCCGAAAAGCAAATCATTAACCATGCGAAGAAGATGCATCCCGATTATATTTTGGTAATTGATCCTGGATTGGTTTATACTTCAGATATTACTTATGATGATAAAGAGAGTACTAAGTATATTATTACAACCCATTTGAGCCCTGATGAATTAAAAAGTGAAGTGCCTGCGCTCAAAGATAAAGAGGTTCATACCGTGGATTGTATTCAGATTTCTATGGATACAATCGGAAGACCGATCCCTAATACACCGATGCTTGGAGCGTTGATGAAAGTATCGGGGATGTTTGAGTTGGATTTTTTCAAAGAGAAGATGCTTCGTGTTCTTTCCAAGTTTCCACAGAAGATCATCGATGCAAATATGGAAGCGATCACTAGAGCTTACAATGAAGTCAAATAGAGAAAGGGGAGAGGTATGATAAATAAAAGTAAAAGTGTAGATGAGTTTATCTCGCTGGAGAAGACAGAGCTTTTGGATTGGGATCAGGTGACTCAAGGAACTTTGCTTGACTCTTTTAACTCTCTTGATACAAATCCCGCTTTTTTGAAGCAGGAGGAGAGAGATTATGCACCGACCAACTCCTATGCGGCATCGGTTGCGGATTGGAGATCGATCAAACCGGTTTACAATCGTGACATCTGTATCGACTGTCAAAACTGCTGGGTTTTTTGTCCAGATACATCGATTGTCTCAAGGGATAAGATTATGATCGGAATCGATTATGATCACTGTAAAGGATGTGGTGTCTGTGTCGAAGTCTGCCCGACAAATCCAAAATCTCTTTGGATGTTTAATGAGAGAGAAGAGGTAGAAGAGGCACTGAAAAAATGGCCTGAAAAAAAGAAAAAGAACAAAGGTGAGGAGAAGTAATGGCAGAGAAGATAGATCTACCGGAAGTAGTAGTTTGGGATGGTAACTTTGCGGCGGCAAATGCACTAAGACAAGCGCAAGTGGATGTTGTATCGGCGTATCCTATTACTCCTTCTACACCGATTGTTGAGGGGTATGGAAAGTTTGTTGCCGACGGTTATGTGGATGGTGAATTTGTGATGGTTGAGAGTGAGCATGCCGCGATGAGTGGATGTGTCGGAGCGGCTGCGGCAGGTGGCCGTGTTGCAACAGCAACTTCATCACAAGGGTATGCGTTAATGGTAGAGGTACTCTATCAAGCTTCAGGTATGCGACTTCCTATTGTACTTTGTGTCGTCAATCGTTCGCTTGCTTCTCCTTTGAATGTGCGAGGAGATCACTCCGATATGTATCTAGGTCGAGATAGCGGATGGATTCAGATCGATGCGTTTAATGCGCAAGAGGCATATGATTTGACTTTGTGTGCTTTTAAAGTGGGAGAAGATCACAGTGTGAGACTTCCGGTAATGGTGCACCAGGATGGTTTTATCACTTCCCATACTGCGCAAAATGTGAAACCGCTAAGTGATGATGAAGCGTATGCATTTGTCGGGAAATATCAACCGATGGATGAGATGCTCGACTTTACGCGTCCGGTTACTTACGGTGCGCAAACCGAAGAGGATTGGCACTATGAGCACAAGGCACGACAGCACAAAGCATTGATGGATTCAAGAGAGGTGATCAATAAAGTATTTGCTGAATTTGAGAAAAAAACCGGTAGAAAATATAACCGTGTTGAAAAATATATGATGGATGATGCGGAAGTAGCGATTGTCGCACTTGGTTCAACGGTCGAGACAGCACGATTGGTAGCGGAAAATGTACGAAAAGAACATGGTATTAAAGCGGGTGTGGTGGCACCGAGAGTCTTTAGACCTTTTCCGTTTGATGATATTCGAGATGCACTAGACGGTGTAAAAGCGGTCGCATGTATGGATAGAAGTGCGCCGGGCGGTGCATTGGGTGCGCTTTACAATGAGGTAGCCGGTGCATTGATGGCGGCAAAAGAGCAACCGTTAATGACAAACTATATCTACGGTTTGGGTGGTCGTGACTTGACAATGGAATCGATTGAAGAGATCTACAAAGAGTTGGCTGAAAATGCCAAGAGCGGTAAGCGAAGTGGGTTGGTGCAACAGTTTGTAAGTCTTCGTGGTCCTAAAATGGAATATTTTGACTAAGAGGGGAGAGAGATGAGTACGATTAAAAAGATTAAAAACTTAAAAGAGTTTTCAACGGCAAATGACCGATTTGAGGGAGCACATCTATTGTGCCCCGGGTGTGCGCACTCTATAATTGTTAGAGAATTGATGAACTGTACGGATGATAACCTTGTTTTAGCATCCAATACAGGATGCCTTGAGGTTTCAACAGCAGTCTATCCCTATACATCATGGGATACTTCTTGGATCCATATCGGGTTTGAAAATGCAGCGACAGCGATCTCCGGTGCGGAAGCGATGTATAAAGCAAGAAAGAGAAAAGGGACACTCAAAGATCCCGATGCTCCTGTGAAGTTTGTGGCATTCGGCGGTGACGGATCAACCTATGATATCGGTTTCCAGTGGCTCAGTGGTGCGGTTGAGAGAGGACATGACTTTACCTATATCTGCCTCGATAATGAGAACTATGCCAACACAGGTGGTCAGAGATCGTCTGCTACACCGGTAGGTGCTTCGACTTCGACTGCTCCAGCAGGGCGCGTCAGCTACGGTAAAAAGCAGAAGAAAAAGGATATGATGGCGATTATGGCGGCACACGGTGCGCCGTATGTGGCACAGCTCGCACCAAATAAATGGAAAAGTATGGTCAAAGGGTTTCAAAAGGCACTCGACACTGAGGGTCCATGTTTTATCAATACAGTCTCAGCCTGTACAACAGAATGGAAATTTGATCCTAAAGATACCATCAACATTACTGATCTAGCGACAGATACCTTGATGTTCCCGATCTATGAGATCATTAACGGTACAGAGCTCAATATCCTCTATCGTCCTAAGAATGTACTTCCTGTTGAGGAGTATTTGGCGGCGCAAGGAAGGTATCGACACCTTTTTAAACCGGAAAATAAACATGTCATCGAGAGGATTCAAAAGGAGATCGATGAGAAGTGGGAGTATCTCCAAAGAAGAGAAGAGGCAAAGGTATAACACAAGAGGGTAGCTCTACCCTCTTGTTGAAGAAAAATGAAAACAATCGCATACCAAGGTGTTGAAGGCGCCTATTCCGAACAAGCGTGTAAAAGCGCATATCCTGATTACATTCCGGTTGCATGTCAAACTTTTCAAGCAGCGATGTATAAAGTTGAATCCGGTGCATGTGATTTAGCTATCATTCCGCTTGAAAATTCGACGGCAGGTAGGGTTGAAGAGATCTATCGACTCATACCCGAGATGGCGCTTCATGTCGTTGCTGAACATTACGAACCGGTCAATCATTGTCTTTTGGGAAAAAGAGGGGCAAAAATAGAGGAGTTGATCTGTGTTGGCTCACATCCTCAGGCACTAGCACAGTGCCAAAGACATATCCAAAAATATAATCTTGATATGGTCGCTAAGTTTGATACCGCCGGTGCTGCGAAGGAGTTAGCTGAGTGTGATGATCCTAGACGAAGTGCGATCGCTTCAAAATTGGCAGCTCAAATTTATGATTTAGAGATATTGCAAGAGAATTTTCAAGATATGAGTGGAAATGTGACGCGCTTTTTTATACTTAGTCAAGAAAATTTTATCCCAACAATTGAAAATCAAAAAGCATATGTTACTTCACTGATCTTTAAGGTACGAGATATTCCTGCTGCTCTCTATAAGGCATTAGGTGGTTTTGCGACAAATGGGATCAATCTTCTTAAAATCGAGAGTTATATGCATGCAAAGGATTCAGAAAGTATGTTTCATATCGATATAGAAGGGCATATAGAGGATCGGTTGATGATACTTGCGCTAAATGAATTAGAGTTTTATTGTACCGATCTTAAATTACTGGGGTGTTATGAAAAAAACACTATCCTTTAAGTGCCTTTTCCACTTCGCTATTTGATTTGACAATTTCACCGCTTCCGTGAATGATAGCAGGGATACAGGAGGTGCAGATATGTACCTCCTCCCCTTCACACACAGCTTTGAGATAAACGATTTTAGCGGAGACATCTGAATCTACGAGACAGACATTACAGTAGATTTTAGAGCCTTGTTCCATCATTTTCCTCCTTTTAACGGCTCTATTATAAATTAATCGCAAAAAAATAGTCTTGATTTAGCTCAAGATTGGATATAATTATCAAAAAAATCAAAGGAATAAAAATGCCAATGTTAGATAGCTTTATGGTTGATCATACACGAATGAAGGCTCCTGCCGTGAGAGTAGCGAAGACGATGCAAACACCTTGTGGAGATACGATTACAGTGTTTGATCTCCGCTTTACCAAACCCAATAAGAAAAATATCCCGCCTAAAGCGATTCATACGCTTGAGCACCTTTTTGCAGGATTTATGCGCGATCATCTCAATGGTGAAGGTGTAGAGATTATCGATATTTCGCCGATGGGATGCAGAACGGGATTTTACATGTCGGTGATAGGTGTACCGGATGAGGAGCGCGTTGCACAAGCTTGGAGAAGTGCGATGCAGGATGTTTTAGCAGTAGAAAGCAAAGAGGATATACCTGAGCTCAATATCTACCAATGTGGCACCTGCAAAATGCACTCACTCAAAGGGGCAAAAAAGGTTGCCAAGCGCGTACTTAAAAAGGGTATCGGTATTATGGATAACGAAAAGCTCAAACTCAGCGATAAAAAACTCCAGGGCGCTACTTGCTAACACTCAACCAAGAGATTCGAGAGCGTGACCTCTCCAAGATTTGGCACCCGTGTTCTCAGATGAAAGATTACGAATCTCTCCCTTTTATACCTATTAAAAAAGGTGAGGGTGTCTATTTGGAGGATTTTGAGGGGCATCGCTATATCGATGCGATCAGCTCTTGGTGGGTCAATCTCTTTGGGCATGCGAATTCTTATATCAATGAACAGATTACCAAACAGCTTGGGGAGTTAGAGCATGTAATATTTGCCGGTTTTACGCATGAACCGGCGGTGCGATTGGCGGAGAGGTTGGTTGAAATAGCACCGCAAGGGCTTGAAAAACTCTTTTTTGCCGATAATGGATCAAGTGCGGTCGAAGTGGCACTCAAAATGAGTTTCCAATATTATAAAAATAGAGGGGAAGTGCGTGATATCTTTATATCTTTAGAGAACTCTTACCATGGTGAAACGCTTGGTGCATTGGCAGTTGGAGATGTGCGTCTCTACAAAGAGGTTTTTGATGAGATTCTCATCCAAAGCTACCAAGCCAAATCCCCCGCATTAGTTAATGAAGCAGAAGCGCTCAAATCGATGCAAGATCTCTTTGAGAAATATCAAGGGCGCATTGCATCGGTCATTATCGAACCGCTTGTGCAGTGCGCGGGGGGTATGGCGATGTATGATCCAAGTTACATAAGATCACTCAAAGCGTTGTGTGAGCAATATGGCGTGATGCTGATTGCCGATGAGATCGCGGTTGGATTCGGTCGAACCGGCACCATGTTTGCGTGTGAACAAGCAGAAGTTACACCGGACTTTTTGTGCCTATCTAAAGGGATTACCGGTGGATATTTACCGCTTTCAGTAGTGATGCTACGAGAGGAAATTTACCAGGCATTCTATTGTGACTACAGAAGTGGAAAATCATTTCTACACTCCCACTCGTACACCGGCAATGCGTTGGCGTGTGCAGCGGCAAATGCGACGCTTGATCTTTTTGAAAAAGATCAGGTCTTAGTGCGTAATCGTGAAAAGATAGCCTATATGGCAGAGAAAATGCAACCTATTGCCGATCTTGCATCCGTTAAAGCGGTGCGACAACGGGGTATGATAGCGGCAATTGAGCTTGATGGTTACGATCCTGCTGACCGGATTGGGTTAAAAATTTATACTTTTGCTCTGAAACGGGGTGTTCTATTGCGACCGCTGGGCAATGTAATCTATTTTATGCCACCCTATATTATTACCTACGATGAGATCAATCGTATGATAGATGTGGCATATGAAGCGATCTCAGATTTACAATCAGTAAATCTATAGTTAATTCGGAGTAGTATAATCTCATTTATAAAATCTACGGGGAGGAATTAATGAAAGAGATAGTAAAAAAAGTCTTGCCACTTAGTTTGATTGTGGCATTGCGCTTTTTTGGTTTGTTTATCGTGTTGTCGGTATTGTCGCAGTATGCCAAAGAGCTTCCGGGAGGAAATGCTTTACTTGCCGGTATTGCACTCGGTGGCTATGCATTGACACAGGCAGTGTTACAGGTGCCTTTTGGGGTGATGAGTGATAAGATTGGACGCAAAAAGACGATCCTTTTTGGATTGTTGCTCTTTGCTGCTGGTTCGGCTGTCGCGGCGATGGCGGATTCGATCTATCCACTGTTAATCGGGCGATTTTTACAGGGTGCGGGAGCGATCGGTAGTGTCGTAACCGCGATGATTGCCGATCATGTGCGCGAGGATGAGAGAGCCCATGCGATGGCGGTGATGGGGATGGTGATTGCGCTGAGTTTTGCGGCGGCGATGATTATCGGTCCTGTGATTGCAGGTGTGTATAGTGTCTCAGCGCTCTTTTGGATGACAGGTGCATTGGCACTGTTTGCCTTGGCAATCCTCTTTACCGCTGTACCGGAACCGCCAAAGATAGTGCATCATTACAGTGAAGAGGAGGCGAAGATTAAACATGTCTTTAAAGATAAAGATTTGGTGCGCATGTATATCACCTTTCTCTTTCACAGTTCGACAATGGCGATTGCCTTTTTTATTATTCCAATTTTGATGAAAGAGAAGTTTGGCATGGCGACGACTGACTACTGGAAAGCCTATTTACCTGCGGTGATCTTCGGTATTTTGGCAATGGGACCCGCAGCAGTGTTTGGTGAGAAGTACGGTAAGGGGAAAGAGGTATTTATCGCTTCGATTGTCTCGATTATGGCTTCATTTTTGTTGATGGGGTATTCGAGTAGTTTTTTGTGGTTCGCCGTTGGTGCGACACTCTTTTTTATCGGGTTTAATATGTTTGAACCACTTTTACAGAGCTTCGTCTCCAAATTTGCTAAAGTCCACCAAAAGGGTGCTGCACTAGGAGTAGCAAACACTTTTTCTTATGTGGGGATTTTTTTAGGTGGTGCGATTGGTGGCTATCTCTATGGACACTTTAAAGAGATAGGTGTAGCATGGTTTGTGGTTGGGCTCTCGATCTTTTGGATTTTATGGATCGTCGGGATGCGAAATCCCTCACTGAGATCAAATCTCTTTTTGAGTTTCGATGAGTTTAATAAAGATGATTTGGGTAAACTTAAAGTACTTAAAGGTGTGACTGATTTTTATGTCAATGAGACTGAAAAGCTTATCGTCATCAAATATGATGCCGATGAAATTAGCGAAGATGAGATCAGAGCCTATCTTCATCAAAAATAGAAATAATTAAGGAGTTGAGATTTGAAATGGTTTGGATATCTTCTACTGCCCCTACTTTTTTGGGTTTATAATGCAGCTGAAGTTTACCTCAAACTCAACCACTCTTCACTTTGTGAGAGTACGGGGTGTAAATTAGCTGATGGATTGTTGCGGTTTGATAGTATCTATTTAAATTGGGTTGGAACCTTGGGCGCGTTTTTTCTTTTTGTGCTTGGGTGGCTCACTTATAGAGAGAAAATTGATAAGAAACTCTTTTTTATTGCTTTAACTGTTGCTATCCTATTTGAGACAATTATGCTCAGCTATCAATTTTACGCATCGCCTCAGATGTGTAAGTTTTGTATGGGTGTGTATGGATTTTTGATTGTGATTGCACTCTTTACGATGCGTAAGTATTTTATTGCGCTTGTGCCGGCGATCTTGGCGTTGATAACGGCGATGAGTTTTTTGAGAATACCTGATATTGCTCCTGCGGTTACGGCTGATGGTCGCTATCTGATACAGTCACCCACTTGTCCACACTGTAAAAAGGTGAAGCACTACTTTAAAGAGCACGATATCACTTTTCAAAAGATATCGATAGATTCAGCCAAAGCACAACAGTTTATCACCTTTTTGGGCTACCACACTATTCCGATGCTCATCATCAAAAAGGGACAGTATATCGAAGCGCTTAACGGCGATGAGGCGATCATTAACTATTTTGAGCACCAACTAAATAGTAAAAATGAAGAGAGCTCCAAAGAGACTGAAAGTGCCGTCTCTGCCGCTTCTCAAGAAGCGATCGATGTTGATTCACTTTACGGTAAGATTGGAGGTGACGAGGGATGTGGTTTTCTTCCAACAGAAAAAGAGGAGAGTTGCGATACGCCGGAGGAGAATGGGAGTAAGTAAATACTCCTTGTTTTCCACTCTCCTTATGATTAAAATCCTAAATCTTTACATCGGTTACTCAAAAACCAGCAGAAGCTAAACATGAGGGCAGGTCTTTTGGGAATTGTCTCATTAAACATGAAGGCTTTGGCTTCTTTAATGGGCAGATAAACGAGCTCAATGTACTCATTTTCAACGCCACCTCCGGTATTGACTTTGTCTTGTTCGTCTACTTCTGCATAATAGAGTGTCATTTTTGCGGTTGTGACAAATTGGGTGATCTTCTCCAATCGATCGACTTTGTATCCGGTCTCTTCCAGCACTTCCTCTTTGGCGATCTCTTCGCTACTTAGTCCCTTTTTATCCTCTCGACCGCCACATAGCTCATAGCGAATAGCCATTTCAGGGAGATTAATATAGACAAGCGGTCGAAACTGTTTGACGAGGATAAAGGCATCTTTGGATTTGTGGTAGATGAGAACTTTGACAACATTTAACGCCTTTGTTACCTCGCGATGATAGCGTTGTGCGCCCTGCGTGTAACTAACTTCGTATGTTTCAATATTTTTGGGCTTTTCAAGCTTGGTGATGGTGATATTTTTGATCTTTTCTTTCATGGGGAGGGAGACTTGTAATGGTTTAATGCTTCTGCTCTTTAATGAATGCCTTTAGCTCTTCAATATCCTCTTTTGTCGCAAGTCCTAGTTCATCGACGATTTTTTTGATCTGCATGCGAAGCTCATTTTCCATCGTCTCTTTTTGTTGTTGTGCACCTTGAAGTGTTTCATCGATATCCTTTTTGAGATCCTCCTTTTGTGCTTGTGATTTTTTGAGGATTTCATCAAATTGTGGTGCAAATTTATCCTTGAGTAGGAGGGCACCTCCGAGGAGGGTGTAGAGGAGATCTTTGTTTTTATCTTCCATCAGGAAGCCTCCTTATCGACATAGCAGAACTTGTAGCCTCTTCGACGAATCGTCTCGATGCACTTGATCCCAAGATTTTTATCGAGCTTCTGCCGAATGGCATTAATCGAAGTCTCGACGACATTGGGTGTGATAAACTCCGGCTCTTCCCAGATAGCATTGAGCAATCGATCTTTGGAGATGACTTGGTTTTTATGCTCTGCAAGATAGACGAGAATATCAAACGGCTTTCCTTTGATATCGATCTCTTTATCTCGATAGGAAGTTTTCTCTTCGCTGATATCGATAGTAAGATTGCCGATCTTGATACGATTGTCGATGGTGCGACGAAGTTTTGCATCTATGCGCGCAGCGATCAAGTCGTGATCAAAGGGCTCTTTGATAAAATCATCTGCTCCTGCTTTGAGAAAGGCTATCTCTGTATCTTTATCATCTATGATTGACAATACAATGAGTGGCACTTTGAGTTGCTTGGAGATTTTGACGATAAATTTTTTAGTTTTGTTGTATTCAAGATCATAATCGAGTAGTATCAGATCATAGTTCCTAAAACGCAAAAAGTTGGAGCTATCATCGATATCATAGGAGTCATCAACGATCACCCTTAAATTTTTTGCGATAGACCTTGTAAGTTCTTCATCTACTCCGATTGCTAGTATTCTCATCCACTTTCCCTCAAAGAAAATTCATTTAGGAGAAGATAACCAAACTTTCTTTAAAGCGTTATTTAATAAAAAATTTAATATAAATAATCAACTATCTTTGAAGAGCTAATTACCTCTTTAACATAGGCGATCACATCGAGATGGTAGGGATCTGTTGCGTACTTTTTCAGATCATCTTTAGTGTCTAGATCGCATATAAGTGCAAGATCATAGGCTCGCTCCTCATCGGTAAAGTTGATTCCTACTTCAAGAAAACGAATATAGTCGATCTGATCTTTAAGGCTGAGGAGTTTTGCTTTTAGTGCCTCTTTTTGATCTTGTGTCGGATTTTTGAGTTTGAAAAAGACGATGTGTCTAACCATGTTTTTGCTCCTTTTGAATAAGATTTCGGTACTGATCGGGATAGTTGAGATTGCAAAAGCTCTCTTCGTTTTCAAAAGTGATCTTTTGTACATCAAGCGTTGCGATGAAGTGTTGAAGCTTGAGAACATCACTCTGAAGAGCGCTCTTGAGGCTGGGGAGTATCGCCTTGGTATAGATAGCGCAAAGCGGTTCGATACCTCTTGGACTTTGGGCGATGATCGCATCGGTTTGAGGATATTCAAGATAGGTTTGTTTGAGTGTGTCGACTAGTTCGGGTGTGATTTTAGGCATATCTACGCCGATGACAAGAACGGCATCCTCTTTGATGTTTGAGAGGAGCGAGTAGATCCCCAACAGAGGGCTCCTATGTGTAAAGCCCCTTTGATCTTCGATGAAGTTTGCCACAAAATGGAACTTTTCTCTATTTTCGCACGAGAGGTAGATCGCATCAAAATAAGGGGAAAATTTGCGGATCTGATACTCCGCCAAGGTATCGAAACTACCGTAGGGAAGAAGCGCCTTATCCTCTCCCATACGACTACTTTTGCCACCGGCCAAGATGGCACAAGCAAGAGAAGAGGGCATCTAAATCTCTCGTGGATCGGCTATCTTTCCAGCCACAGCACTTGCCGCCGCAACGGCGGAGTTGGCGAGGTAGATTTCACTATCTCTCGCACCCATTCGTCCGACAAAGTTTCGATTGGTAGTAGAGATACAGCGCTCTCCATCTCCCAAGATACCCATATAGCCTCCTAGACAAGCTCCGCAGGTAGGATTACTCACGACGGCACCCGCGTCGATGAGAATATCGATGAGCCCCTCTTTCTCTGCTTGTTTGAGGATCTTTTGGGTTGCAGGTGTGACGATAAGGCGTGTTTTTCTCGCGACCTTTTTCCCCTCTAAGATTTTGGCGGCGATGCGTAGATCGCCGAGTCGTCCGTTGGTACAACTACCGATAAAGACTTGATCGACGCTTAGATCGTCACTGACGGCTTGGGTGACACTTTTTCCGTTGGAGGGTAGATGCGGATAGGCGACGACGGGGTCGAGTTTGCTCACATCGATCTCTATGGTTTTGACATAGTGTGCATCGGGATCGGAGTAGTGATAGACCGGCTCATCTCGTAAATTTTTGTCACTCAAAAAGGCTTTGGTGACATCATCCGCAGCAACGATCCCGCTTTTGGCACCCGCTTCGATCGCCATATTGCAGAGGCTGAAACGATCATCCATATCGAGATGCGTGATAGTCTCTCCGGTAAATTCAAGTGTCTGATAGAGTGCGCCGTCCACGCCGATCTGACGGATGATCTCCAAAATCAGATCTTTGCCGTAGATGTGCTCACCCGGCTTCCCGCTAAAGATCACCTTGATCGATTCGGGTACTTTAAACCAATTTTCCCCCGTGATCATCGCAAAGGCGAGATCGGTACTTCCCATTCCGGTCGAAAAAGCGCCGAGTGCACCGTGCGTACAGGTGTGGCTGTCGGCGCCGATGATCACATCTCCGGGAATCACAAGCCCCTTTTCGGGAAGAAGCGCATGCTCGATTCCCATATCTTTTTCGTCAAAAAAGAGTTTGAGATCGTGCTCATAGGCAAATTCACGGCTGATCTTGGCTTGGTTTGCCGAGGCGATATCTTTGGCGGGGATGAAGTGATCCATGACGATGGAGAAGTTGTCCGGTTTGGCGAGTTTTTTGGCACCGCTGTCGCGGAACGCTTTGATAGAGATCGGCGTTGTGATATCGTTTCCGATGACCATATCGATCCCACATCGAATGATCTCACCCGCTTTGACTTCACGCCCTACATGATGGCTAAAAATCTTTTCTGTAATTGTTTGTCCCATGACTAGAAATCCTTTTACACTAACTTGTAAAAATCATAGCACAAAAGGGTTTATTTGATACTGATTATAAATAGTATTAAAAGACAATAATTTTCTTTTAAGAGAGAAATTGATATACTTCTTTTGACATTTTTATAAAGGAGAAATGAGAGATGAAAAGAAACTTTTTTTCATGGAGTACGCTGGTGGCAGTCGCGCTATTTACGACTCATGTGAATATGAACGCAGATGCAACAAAATCGGCAGAAGATTTAGTCAAAAAAGCGAAAGAAGCGGGGTTAGTGGCGATTCCGGATGATACCCAGGCGGTCGAGAAGCTTGTCGATAATCCTAAGAATCCTATTAATAAAGCGAAGCTTGATTTGGGGCTTAAACTCTATTTTGAGCCGAGACTCTCAAAAAGTGCTTTGATCTCATGTAATACTTGCCACAATTTGGCGACAGGCGGTGTGGATGGCGTATCAGCTGCGATTGGTCATAAATGGACGGCAAATCCGCATCATTTAAACTCCCCGACTGTGTATAATGCAGTCTTTGCAAAGAGGCAGTTTTGGGACGGTAGAGCACCCGATCTTGAAGCACAGGCACAAGGACCGCTTCAGGCAGCACCGGAGATGGCGATCTCTAAGGAGATGGCGGTCAAGAGAATTGCCTCGATGCCGGAGTATGTGGAGATGTTTAAGGCAGCGTTTGGCGATGAGAAGATCACCTTCAAGCGCATTGCCGATGCGATCGGGGCGTTTGAGCGCACATTGGTGACACCGGCACCGCTAGATAAGTTTCTCCAAGGGGATGAAAAGGCGTTGACATCTGCGCAAAAAGAGGGGCTTAAAGTCTTTATCGATAAAGGGTGTGCAAGTTGTCATAACGGTATCGCACTTGGAGGTAGTATGCAGAAGTTTCCGGCGGTGAAGCCGTATAAGTATGCCGATATCGGAGATTTCAAAGGTGATAAAGAGGGGAGAGTCAAGGTTCCTACACTTCGTAATATTCTCGAAACCGCCCCCTATTATCATAACGGCGCGGTATGGGATATCAAAGAGGCGGTGAAGATCATGGGAGAGACTCAGCTTGGCGTAGAACTCACAAAGGATGAGATCAGCTCTATCGTAACCTTTTTTACGGCATTAAAGGGGCGCAAACCGGTTGTTGTTTATCCGGTACTGCCGGCTTCAACTGCTAAGACACCAAAGCCGGATGCGAACTAAAAGTGATATTTACTCGGAGTACTCTGCTCCGAGTTTTCTCAAATAAACAGTAAAATCATTCGGAAGATATCCGCTCTCACTGACAATTTCACACTCAAATTTTTTGCAAAAGTGTTTGATCTCCTGCGGGAGAAAGTAGTTGAAGTGTTTGCTCTCATCTTTGCCGTAGGGGAGGTTGAAGATGAAACCTTTTTTCGAGTGCTCAAAACATCGCTCAATAAAGAGAAAGGTCTCAAATCGGCTTAAAATATTCATCGATCCGCTGGCGATGTAAAAGTCCACCTGTTGGAGCGGATCGACCAAGATATCTTTACGGTAGATTGGGCACTTTGTGCGCTCTTTTGCGATGGCGACTGTTTGGTCGATCGTGTCGTAACCGATGTACTTGATCGAGATTTTATCCTCTAAAAAGAGTGCTAGATCACCAAACCCACATCCCGCATCCACGATAGTGTCGCTCCTTTGAAGATCTGAAGAGATGAGATCGTAGATCACCTCAAATCGCTTGATCTGTGAGTGGGTATCGTGCCAATTAAGACCTTTTGCGTTTGCGCCATGTTTTTTGAGGGCATTTTTGTAGAAGATTTCATTGTCGATTCGTGGCATTTGGGGAGTATAGCGAAAGAGGGCTAACGGAACACTAATTGCTTAAAATAATTTTATTATATTCCACAAAAGGAAAATAGTTTATGAATATACTCTCTCTTATCGGTCGAACTACCGAACTCTTCACCGACGATATAGAAACCCACGAAAAAGAACTAAAAGAAGTGGTATCCTCATCCTCTTTTTTGGTAATAGGCGGAGCAGGAAGTATCGGACAAGCAGTCACCAAAGAGATCTTTAAAAGAAATCCTAAGAAACTCCATGTCGTAGATATATCAGAAAACAATATGGTAGAACTTGTAAGGGATATAAGAAGCTTTTTGGGTTATATTGACGGTGAGTTTAAAACATTTGCTTTGGATATAGGAAGCGATATCTATGACACTTTTATCAAAGCCGATGGTGAGTATGACTATGTATTAAACCTCTCAGCCCTTAAGCATGTCCGAAGTGAAAAAGATCCCTATACCTTAATGCGGATGATAGATGTCAATATCTTCAATACAGATAAAACCATCTCACAATCGATCCAAAACAAAACAAGAAAATATTTCTGTGTCAGCACCGATAAAGCGGCAAACCCGGTTAATATGATGGGGGCAAGTAAAAGAATCATGGAGTATTTTCTGATGAGAAGAAGTCTTGAGATGCCTATCTCAACCGCAAGATTTGCCAATGTTGCCTTTAGCGACGGAAGTTTGCTACATGGATTTAACCAGCGAATAGAAAAAAGACAACCTATAGCCGCTCCAAAAGATATAAGAAGATATTTCGTAACTCCCAAAGAGAGTGGAGAGCTTTGTCTGATGAGTTCGATCTTTGGAGAGAATAGAGATATATTTTTCCCAAAACTCAGCGATAAACTCCATCTTATCACCTTTGCCGATATAGCCGTAAAGTATCTACACAACATAGGATATGAACCCTATGAGTGCCAAAGTGAAGATGAAGCAAGAGACCTGATAAAAACACTTCCCGAGCAAAAGAAGTGGCCGGTTTACTTCTTTAATAGTGATACGACAGGTGAAAAAGATTTTGAAGAGTTCTATACCGGAGAGGAAGAGATAGAATGGGAGAGGTTTGAGAATCTTGGCGTGATCAAGAATGAGCCGATATTTGATGATCAAAAGCTTGAATACTTCACTAAAACGATACAAAGACTAAAAGAGCAAGGTTCATGGCAAAAAGGTGAGTTGGTAGAGCTCTTTAACGCTATGATACCAAACTTTAATCATAAAGAGACCGGTAAGTATTTAGATCAAAGGATGTAACGGTGTACCAAAAAGTAGTCGAGTTTATCCGAAACCTATACGGCACAGATGCGTTTATTGCCCTTCATGAACCGCAATTTTTTGGTAATGAGAAAGAGTATGTAAATGATACCATCGACTCAACCTTTGTCTCAAGTGTCGGTAAATATGTAACCAAGTTTGAAGAGATGGTGGCTGAATATACGGGTGCAAAGTATGCCGTAGCAACAAGTAACGGAACATCAGCACTCCACACGGCTTTGAAACTAGTAGGTGTGGATAAAGAGAGCGAAGTGATCACGCAGCCTTTGACATTTATCGCAACGGCAAATGCTATCAGTTACTGCGGTGCCAAGCCGATCTTCGTAGATGTTGATAGAGAGACTTTGGGGCTCTCTTCTCAAAAGCTAGAAACATTTTTAAAAGAAAATACCACCATCAACAGTGACGGAGAGTGTATCAACAAAAAAACCAAAAAGTTCATCAAAGCTTGTCTGCCGATGCATACATTCGGTCATCCGTGTAAAATAGATGAGATCGTGGAAATTTGTGATAGTTACAACATAGCGGTAGTGGAAGATGCGGCGGAGAGTCTAGGTTCGTACTATAAAGAGAGACATACAGGTACCTTTGGTAAAGTAGGGATATTCTCCTTTAACGGCAATAAGATCATCACCACAGGCGGTGGAGGTATGATCGTAACCGATGATGAAGCATTAGCAAAAAGAGCCAAACATCTCACAACAACCGCCAAAGTTCCTCACCCGTATGAATATATCCACGATGAGATAGGTTATAACTATCGTCTCACAAATTTGGCAGCGGCTCTTGGTGTAGCTCAGATGGAAAATATTGATATCTTTGTCCAAAAACAAAGAGAGTTGGCTAAAACTTACGAAGCGTTTTTTAAAGAGATGGATATGGAGTTTGTCACTGAACCAAAAGATGCGAGATCAAACTACTGGCTAAATGCGATAGTACTAAAAGATAGAGATGAGCGGGATGCGTTTTTGAGATATACTAATGATAGGGGCATCATGACGCGTCCTATTTGGCGCTTGATGAATAAACTGGAAATGTATAAAGACGCTCAATGCGGGGATCTTTCAAATGCTCAGTGGCTGGAAGATCGAATAGTAAATATAACAAGTAGCGTAATTTTATGAAAAAGAAAATTTTGTTGATTGGCGGTGGTGGACATTGCAGATCGGTGATAGATGTGATTGAGCTTGAAGATAGATATGAAATAGCAGGTATTATTGTTAATGATATGCCAAAAGGTTCTAAAATATTGGGATATGAAGTGATAGGGGGCGATGAAGATCTGCCGAAGTTAAGAGAAGAGTTTTCAAATGTACTTGTAGCTGTCGGTCATATCAGAACAAATCATGTTAGAGTTAAACTCTATCATCAACTCAAAGAGTTGGATTTTAATTTGCCGACTATCATCTCACCTCTTGCTTATGTCTCACGATATGCAATGATTGGTGAAGCAACGGTAGTGATGCACCATGCACTTATCAACGCTAATGCGAAAGTAGGCTCAAACTGTATTATCAATACCAAAGCACTCATTGAGCATGATGCTGTGGTTGAAGATCATACCCACATATCAACAGGAGCTATCATCAACGGCGGTACTAAAGTGAAAGCAAATAGCTTTGTCGGAAGCGGTGCCGTTACTAAAGAGTCTATTGAGGTATCAGGCTTTATCAAAGCGGGGAGTGTAGCAAAGTGAGTACATTTGTCATCGCTGAAGCGGGAGTCAATCATAACGGCTCAATCGAAATAGCCAAAAAGCTTATCGATGTGGCAAGCCAAGCCGGAGCGGACGCGGTAAAGTTTCAGACATTTAAAGCAAAAAATTTAGTCTCGAAAAATGCACAAAAAGCCAACTATCAAAAAGAGACAACTGATGAAGATGAGTCTCAATATGAGATGATAAAGAAGCTTGAATTGGATGTGGATACCCACAAAGAGCTTATGAGATATTGTGATGAAAAAGAGATCATCTTTTTATCAACTCCGTTTGATCTTGAAAGTATTGAGATTTTAGATGAGTTGGGATTAGAGATATTTAAAATCCCAAGCGGTGAGATAACAAACTTGCCGTATCTAAGAGCTATCGGAAGATTAAAAAAGAGAGTCATCCTCTCAACGGGCATGGCTGATCTTGGAGAGATAGAGGATGCTTTGGATCTGCTGGTAGACTCCGGTACGAAAAGAGAAGATATCACCGTTTTACATGCAAATACCATGTATCCGACACCGACGGAGGATGTCAATCTAAGAGCGATGCAGACGATTGCATCGGCATTTGGTGTGGAGGTAGGGTATAGTGATCACACGCTTGGTATAGAGGTACCGATAGCTGCGGTAGCGATGGGAGCAAGGGTGATAGAAAAACACTTTACTTTAGATAGAGATATGGAGGGACCAGATCACAAGGCATCTTTAGAGCCTGATGAGTTAAAAGCGATGGTAAGTGGCATACGAAATATCGAAAAAGCTTTGGGTAACGGTATCAAAAAGCCAACCCCTAGTGAAAAACCCAACATAGAGGTAGCAAGAAAATCGATCGTTGCATCAAGAGATATTCAAAAAGGTGAGCCGTTTTCTGAGAATAACATTACGGTAAAACGACCCGGTAGCGGTATAACTCCAATGCGTTGGGATGAGATAGTAGGAAGAGTGGCACAGAGAGACTATAAAGCGGATGAGTTGATATGAGTAAGAGAAAGGTGTGTGTAGTAACCGGTACGAGAGCTGAGTATGGACTGCTCTATTGGCTAATGAGGGAGATAGAGGCTGATAGCAAGTTGGAGTTACAACTTATCGTCACCGGTATGCATCTAAGTCCTGAATTTGGACTCACTTACAAAGAGATAGAGAAAGCGTTTAAGATCGATAAAAAGATAGAGATGCTTCTCTCATCCGATACGCCGGTTGGCATATCAAAGTCGATGGGATTAGCCCAAATCTCTTTTGCGGAAGTGTATGAAGTGCTAAAGCCCGATATCATTGTAGTACTAGGAGATAGGTATGAGATCTTTTCTGCTGCAAGTGCGGCGATGATAGCAAGAATCCCGATAGCACATCTTCACGGAGGGGAGACAACGGAGGGGGCATTTGATGAGTCTATCCGTCACGCCATAACCAAGATGAGTCATTTACACTTTACCGCAACAGATGAGTACAGAAAGAGAGTAATTCAACTTGGTGAAGATCCCCAAAGAGTTTTCAATGTAGGCGGTATGGGGATAGAAAATATCAAAAGATTAACACTTCTCTCAAAAGAGGAGTTTGAAAGCTCTATCAATTTCAAACTAAACAAAAAAAATATCTTGGTGACATTCCATCCGGTTACCTTAGAGAATGCCACCGCAAAAGATCAGTTTCAAGAGCTGTTAAATGCTATCGATGAACTTACAGATACCCATATAATCTTCACAAAAGCCAATAGTGATACAGATGGCAGAGTAATCAATCAAATGATAGATGAGTATGTTGCAAAAAATAGCCACAAAGCAGTAGCCTTTACTTCACTGGGGCAACTTCGCTATCTTAGTGCTATGCAGTATGTCGATGCGGTGGTGGGAAATAGCTCTAGCGGTTTGATAGAAGCTCCCTCGTTTAAGATAGGAACTATCAATATCGGGGATAGACAAAAGGGGAGGATCAAAGCAAAGAGTGTTATCGATACCGCTCCTTTGAAAGATGATATATTAGAGGCTTTTACAAAGCTATACGCTAAAGCATTTCAAGAGAGTTTGGCAACGGTTAAAAATCCCCATGATAGCGGGAAAGGAAGTAGGGAGATTGTAAAAGTTATCAGAGAGTGTAATTTGGGTGATCTGATAAAGAAATCTTTTTACAATCTTCCTGTTTGTTATTAAATTAATTTAAATCACTGCCGATATTTCAAGTATATTGAATGCTTGGAGTAGGTATGCTTGATCTAAAATCTATTATCGTCAGTAAAAATTCGTCCATCAAAGAGACGATGAGTGTTATTGATAAGGGTGCGAAAAGGATAGCGCTTGTCGTTGAAAATAGAAAACTTATCGCAACTGTTAGTGACGGTGATATAAGACGGGCGATATTGAACGGCTATGATCTAGATGCTCCGATCACAAAAATCATGAATAGTTCTCCGGTAGTAGCCTTTGAAAATGAGACAAAGGAACAGGTGCTCCAAAAAGCGACAAGTCATAAGATTTATCAGATACCGATTGTAGATGATAGCGGTGAGCTTATCGATCTAAAATTTGTTGATGAGTTATTGTCAACTAAGAGCTATCCAAATAGGGTGGTACTCATGGCAGGAGGGCTTGGAACAAGACTTAGACCACTTACTAACAAAGTGCCAAAACCTTTGCTAAAAGTAGGTGGAAAACCAATCATTCAGACAATCATAGAAAATTTTTCAAAGCAGGGCTTTAGAGATTTTATCCTTAGTGTTAATTATAAAGCCCAGATGTTTGAGGAGTATTTTGGTGATGGGAGTAGGTTTGGGGTCAAGATAGAGTATGTCCATGAAGATAAACGGATGGGAACTGCCGGTGCACTTTCACTCATGAGAGGTATGCTTGATAAGGACTTTTTTGTGATGAATGCCGATCTATTAACCAATCTTGATTTTGCACAATTGCTTGATGAGCATTTGAAAAAATGTGCGACTGCTACGATGTGTGTTCGGGAATATTCGTACCAGATACCGTTTGGGGTGATAGAGAGCAAGAGTGAGAAGATAGTCTCTATCAAGGAGAAACCTAGATACCATTACCATGTAAATAGCGGTATCTATATCTTAAATCCATTAGTGCTAAAAGAGATACCGGATGATACTTTTTATGATATGCCGACTCTTTTTGAAAGACTTTCTCATAGAGGAGAGGCGTATAGCTATAAGATTGAGGATTATTGGCTTGATATCGGTAGAGTGGAGGAGTATCAGAAGGCACAAGAGGATTATATAGAGATTTTTAGTGAGGAAGAGGAGGTAGAATTTGCATAATATTTTGGCACTGATACCTGCACGAGGCGGAAGTAAGCGGCTTAAGGGAAAAAATATAAAACAACTCGGTGAAAAGCCACTGATAGCATGGAGCATTGAAGTGGCATTAGCGTCAAAATATGTCGATGAAGTAGTTGTATCTACTGAAGATGACGAGATAGCAAAAGTTTCACAACAATATGGTGCAACAGTACCCTTTAAGAGACCGTATATGCTTTCACTAGATAGTACGAGTACTATGGATGTGATTTTACATACTATTGAGACATTAGAAAGTGAAGGAAAAGCGTACAAGTTTTTGATGTTACTTCAGCCAACTTCACCGCTAAGAAGTAGCGAAGATATAGATAAAAGTGTTGAATTGATGATACAAAAAGAGGCTGATAGTATTATTTCTGTTTGTGAGAGTGAACACTCTCCTCTTTGGACAAATACGCTTCCAAAAGATCACTCAATGGATAATTTTCTTCCCAAAAAAGCGGAGAGACGATCGCAAGAGTTGCCTACTTATTATCGATTAAACGGCGCTATATACATTGCAAAAACAGAAATGATAAAAAAAGAAAAAAGTTTTTTTATGCCAAATAGCTTTGCATATATCATGCCTCAAAGCAGATCGGTGGATATAGATAGTGAGCTTGATTTTAAGTTGGCGGAGATTTTAGTTCAAGATAAAAAATTAACGGAGAAGATATGAGTGGTGTAAATATAGAAGAGTTGGTAACGCAAAGATTTTTAAAAAATATGGACTATTTTTCTCAGAAGCAACCGAGAGTTTATGAGAAGTTGATCGCTTTTGAAAATGCTGTTGCAAATGGACATTATCAAGAGAAGTATGAATTAGAGTATAAAGATGAGGGATATTTTGATGTGAGAGAGAAAAGTACCGGAAACTACCTCTATGGAATGGATAGTAACAAATATGCAAAAGATATTGCAAAGAGTATAGATTTTAGAAAAGAGGATAACATCTTTATGCTCTCACCAAAAAGGAGATTCACCAAAGAGGTATTAGATGGATATAAAGGTCATGATATTACATCCAACTCTCTTTACGGTGTGGCCAATATTATCAATTATATTAACAAAAAGATGCCAAAAGAGGAGTTAGCTAAAAAGTGGTATAAGTTTGCTTTTTTTGGTGTTGGACTCGGAGTGCATATAGAAGAGGCTGATAAAAAGTTAGATTCAGATTTTTATCTTTTTGTGGAAGATGATTTAGAACTATTTCGACTTTCTCTATTTATAGTTGATTATGCAAAACTTGCAAATAAGAGTGAACTCTATTTTGTAGTTTTTGATGAAGATGATGTTGCAAGAGAGATATATGAAGATTTTCTTGAAGATGGCTTTATGTTTAATAACTATCTAAAATTTATTCATACACTGCATATGAATGATAAAATGTTAAAACTTTTTCATGAAATAATGAGTTCTCAAAACTATCAACTCTTTCCTTATCATGCCTTTTTTAATAAATTTTTAAGAGCATTGGAGTTTATGGAGGATGGGTATAGATTTATAAATTTAAAACCTTCGGTTTCTATTTTAGAAGATACGCCACTTCTGATCATAGGTGCCGGTCCATCGCTATCCAGAGAGCTGAGATTTGTGAAAAAACATCAAGATGACTTTACGATTATCTCTGTTACCGCCGCACTGAAAACGCTTCAAAAAGAGGGTATTGTTCCGGATATAGTAGTGCATCTTGATCCTTTTGAAGATGCAAACAGAGCCCATTTTGAGGGGTTAAAAGATGAATATTTTAAAAAGCCGTTAGCCCTCTTTGCTGCGCAATCTCCAATGGAAATAGTAAAGAAGTTTGATAAAGATAAGGTATTTATCTTTGAAAATGGAACAAAATATAAGATAGGATTTTCAACTGTTGAATCTCCTTGTGTCGGTTCAATCAGTTATGCGATTGCGGTTTCTCTTGGAGCCAATGAGATATACCTTTTGGGACTTGATCTCGCGGTTGACCCAGAGACAAAGATGACGCATAGTTCGGAGCATATCCACGCTAAAGAGTTAAGTGCTGAAAATATAGATAAAATGGAGCAGATATTTAGTTTTGGTAAATCTTTGATAAGAACTCAAGGAAATTTTAGAGATGGAACTTACACAACCGCTGCATTTTTATCCAGTATAAAGGCTTTTGAGAGAAATAGTAGGATACACAAAGTTGATAGTGCTAAAGTTTATAATTTAAGTGACGGGGCAAAGCTTTATGATACGATTCCATTAAGGGTTGAAGAGTATAAAAAGAGTAAAAAAGTTCCAGTCAAAGGTAAAGAGTTAAAAGAGCTATTTGTATCTATATCCACTGATAAAATAAGTAGTGATGAGCATCAAAATATAGAGCAAATGCTATTTTATACAAGACAAATCAAAAAGATATTAAAGGCTCACCGTTCCAAAAAATATACAACAGTTGAAGAGTATCAGTATGCTTTGATGGATTTGTCTTTGAAGATAACTAAGGCGAATAGCTATACTGAAGGGCTTTTATCATTAATATTTTTGAGATATATGCAATATATCTATCCATATATATTTGATTTTTTAAATACTAGAAATATCAAATCCGTAAAAAATGATATAGTTGTTGTCGATAAGATGTTTATAACAAAGTTAAAAGAGATCGCTGATGCGTTTGAAATGAGGTTAGAGAGGTTTTTTCAAAAAGAGATCGCTTAGAGCTTTAGCTCTAAGCTTTATGCCTATCTAAGTAGACTCATCACATTCTGTTGCGCTTGATTCGCTTGACTTAATGCATATGTTCCGGATTTCGCGAGGATATTGTGCTTTTGGAGGTTTGCACTCTCCGCAGCAAAGTCAACATCTCTAATTTGAGACTCCGCAGCTGTTACATTGACTTTAGTCACAGAGATATTTCTGACTGTTGACTCAAGTTTGTTTTGTTGTGCACCCAGTTTACTTCTAAGCTTATCGATTGCAGCTATCGCTACATCCATATTTGAGATAGTTGCTTCAGCTGCAGACTGTGTGCCTACAGTGTGGTTAGCAGCGTTACTTACGGCACCTACACTAGCGTTGCCGATAGTGATAGTTTGCGTCTCTCCAGTGTATGCACCTGTGTGAAAGGTAAATGTACCACTATTGTGACTACCGTCAAGTATTTTCATACCGTTAAATCTAGTCGTTTTAGCGATATCATTTGCTTCGTCCATCAATGCGGTAATCTCATCAGAGATAGCTTGTCTTGAATCTGTGTTTTGCGTATCATTCGCCGCTTGTGTTGCGAGTGTTCTCACTCTCTTCAAGATGTTACCATACTCTTCCAAAGCTCCGTCAGCTGTTTGCACAAGACCGATAGCATCGTTAGAGTTTCTCACTGCTTGACCGAGACCCTCTGCTTGCGCACTCAATTTGTTTGCGATCGAAAGACCTGACGCATCATCAGCTGCTGTGTTGATTCTGTGACCACTACTCAAAGCTGAAAGAGACTTGTTAAGTCCGACATTGTTGTTCACTGCATGCATATGCGCATTCATCGCCGCTACATTTGTGTTAATTCTAAAACCCATCTTAAATCCTTTAAAGTTATGAAATTCGAGTGCATCCTTGCGACTCTTGCAAACTAAATCGTACCAAAGTAAAGAAACTTAACCATTATTTTAAAAAAATTGACCTTTTTATGATTATTTGTAAAAGAAATGTTTTTAGTGAAATATTTTATAAAAATTTCTCAAGAGAGAAATAAATTAAATATTTGCACTCTATTAGCTTTTAATTTAAAATAATTTAATAACATACGATTTAAAACCGTATCAACCTTGTCAGCTAAAGCAAATTTGGTATAATAAACGCCGATTTTAAGCCCAATGAGTTAGGAACAATTTGAAAAATTTAATTATCGTCGAGTCACCGACAAAAGCTAGAACCATAGAGAATTTTTTAGGAAAAGATTATACCGTTATTGCCAGCAAGGGGCATATTCGCGATTTGCCTAAGAGCTCTTTCGGCATCAAAATAGAAGATAAACAGTTTATACCAGAGTATCGAGTGAGTCGTGATCACTCTAAGGTAGTCAAGGAGATCAAGGATTTAGCCAAAAAGAGCGACAAAGTCTATATCGCGACCGATGAGGATCGCGAGGGAGAGGCGATCGGATTTCATATCGCAACCGCCATAGGTGCCGATCCGACGCAGATCCCCAGAATCGTCTTTCATGAGATTACACAAAAGGCGATCAATCATTCATTAGAGAATCCTCGAACCATTGATCTTGATAGTGTCAATGCCCAACAGGCACGACGACTCTTAGATCGGATCGTGGGGTATCGTCTCTCTCCGCTGATTGCTTCGAAGATACAGAAGGGTTTGAGTGCGGGGCGGGTGCAGAGTGCTGCACTGAAGATTGTCGTTGATCGTGAGCGAGAGATCAAAGCCTTTGTACCGCAAGAGTATTGGTCACTTGATGCGCTCTTTGAAAAGAGTATCGAAGCGATCTTGGTGGAGTATGAGAAGCAGAAGATTGCCAAGATGACACTCTCCAAAGGGGAGGAGGCAAAGGCGATCGAGGAGAAACTCAAAGGGGAGGCATTTAAAGTTGCCAAGATCGAAAAGAAGCAACGAAAAACTTCGACCAATCCTCCCTTTATGACCTCGACACTTCAGCAAACCGCATCCTCCGCGATTGGCTTTAGTCCACGCAAAACGATGATGGTAGCACAGACACTCTATGAAGGTGTACCGACCGATAACGGTACGATGGGTGTCATCACCTATATGAGAACCGATTCACTCAATATTGCACAAGAGGCGATCGATGCAGCAAGAGAGAAGATCGAGAAGAGTTACGGGAAAGATTATCTTCCGCCTAAGCCTAAATATTACAAGTCCAAATCCAAAGGCGCCCAAGAGGCACATGAGGCGATTCGTCCGACTAATCTTGCTTTTACGCCACAGATCGCCAAAGGGTTTCTCAAGCCTGATGAGTTGAAGCTCTATACGCTGATCTATAACCGTTTTCTTGCTTCTCAAATGAGTGATGCTGTGTTTGAATCGCAATCGATCATCTTTGAATCACCAAGTTCTAAATTTAAAGCGAGTGGACGAAAACTTGTCTTTGACGGTTTTTATCGTGTGCTGGGTAGCAGTGACAAAGATAAACTTTTACCGGATCTCAAAGAAGGGCAGGATGTGACACTCAGTGAACTCAAAGCCAATCAACACTTTACCGAGCCGCCGAGCCGCTATTCGGAAGCGAGTCTCATCAAGAAGTTAGAGTCACTAGAGATCGGGCGACCATCAACCTATGCGCCGACTATTTCACTGCTTACTTCTCGTAATTATATTGAGATCGAGAAGAAGCAGCTAGTGCCGACCGAAGTTGCCTTTACGGTGATCGAGCTCTTGGAGGAGCACTTTGCCAATATTGTCGATGCGAACTTTACTTCATCAATTGAAGAGAAGCTTGATGAGGTTGCTGAAGGGAAGGAGGATTGGCAAAAGGTCTTGTGGGAGTTTTATGATCCTTTTATTCAAGAGATTGAAAAGGGTAAGAAAAATATCAAGAGCCAAAAGATCGCCATTCCAACCGGTGAGAATTGCCCCAAGTGTGGGTGTGAACTGGTCAAAAGAAAGGGGCGATACGGGGAGTTTATTGCTTGTAGTGGCTTTCCAAAGTGTAAATATACGCAAAATATCGGCGCAGATGATGCGTCACAAACAACCAAAGCATCTCCCAAAGCGGTGGAAGGGGTGAAGTGTCCTGAGTGTTCAAGCGACATCGTCGAGAGAAAGTCGAGACGAGGAAAATTTTACGGGTGTAGTGCGTATCCCAAATGTAAATTTATCTCCACTTATGAACCGACTAATGAGAAGTGCCCCGATTGTGGCTATATGATGGCGAGTCGTACTTTTAGAAAAAAGCCTATCTTTGAGTGCATCAAATGCAAGGCGCGGATTGATGCTCCCTCGTGAGATTTTTCTTTGTGCCATCTGTAATATTTCGAGTGGGAGTTGTGCTGAGGATTGCGCCTTTTGTACGCAGAGTGCACACTATCATGCAGATATCGAAGTTTATAAACAGAAACCTTTAGAGCAAATTGTTTCCGAAGCACGAAAAGCGCATGAACATCAAGCTTTGGGTTTTTGTTTGGTGAGTGCCGGACGAGGTATCGATGATCGTACACTTCGTTTTGTATGTGAAAGTGCGGAGGCAATCAAGCGGGAAGTTCCCAAACTCAATCTCATTGCATGTAATGGTTTGGCGACCAAAGCGCAACTGAGAACTCTTAAAGATCATGGAATATTTAGTTACAATCACAACCTTGAAAGTAGTGAAGACTACTATGCCAAAATTTGTTCAACCCACTCATGGCGTTCTCGTTATGAGACTTGTGAAGCGGTCAAGGAGGTGGGATTGGAGCTTTGTTGTGGAGGTATTTTTGGGATGGGAGAGAGTGAGGAGGATCGGCGAGACTTGGTTGAAGCGATCGTATCCCTCTCACCTAGTAGTGTGGCGGTGAATTTTTTTCATCCTAATTCCGCTCTTCCTCTTCAAAAAAATATCGATACCACTGAAGCACTTTTTTGGATCAGTAATTTAAGAGAAAAGTTAAGTGACTCGATGATTATGGTTGCGGGTGGAAGAGAGTTGATCTTTGGCTCCAGAGAGAAAGAGATGTTTGATGCGGGTGCAAATGCGATCGTCATCGGAGACTATTTGACAACGGCAGGAAATGCATCGCAACAAGATCTGCAACTACTTGACAAACTTGGGTTAAAAGTGGCGCAACATTGTGAACGATAGTGCCATTACCATCATCTTTACCCTCTCGTTCATTATCTTTGTCTCCCCTTATATTGCACGCATTTTAAGAATACCGACAACCCCTGTTGAAATACTCTTGGGCTCTATAGCGGTGACAAGTGGACTCTTGGTCTATAACCATTTTTTTGAGTTGATTGCGGAGGTCGGTTTTTACTATTTAATGTTTTTAGCCGGAACGGAAGTCAATCTCAAAGAGTTACGCGGTATCTCCAAAGATCTACTTAAGCGAATTTTTCTATATATTTTGTTGCTCTATATTTTTTCATGGGTGTTAGTGGAGTTGCATGGGGATGATAAGATTTTTACAGTGATGTTCCCTCTAATATCAGTAGGATTGATCTTGACACTTTACAAAGAGTTTGATAAAGAGACAAAATGGCTCAATCTTGCGATGACGGCAGGAATACTCGGTGAACTTGTGAGTATTGTGGTAGTGACGATTGCGGGTTCTGTACTTGAGCATGGTGTAGGGGATGAGCTCTATTTTTCACTCTTTTACCTCCTCCTCTTTTTGGTAGTGATAGCGATACTCTTTAAGGGATTTCGCGTTCTGTTTTGGTGGTATCCTGAACTCAAAAATTATTTGATCCCTCTCTATGCCGATAAAGATGAGAAGGATATTCGTCTCTCGATGGCACTCTTCTTTTTGATGATTGCCGTAATGTTGCTATTGGATCTTGAGGTTGCGTTTGGTGCATTTGTAGCGGGTGTCTTTATCCCTACTTTTTTTCAGCATCATAAAGAGTTACCGCATAAGTTGGGATCGTTTGGATTCGGTTTTTTGATCCCAATCTTTTTTGTCTATATCGGATCGACTTTTCATTTGAGTAATCTATTTGAGGAGGGATTGATTGTCGAGGCGTTATGGATTAGCGGGGCAATGATTGCGATACGATTTTTCGCTGCATTTGCCTACTATGGTCTTTTAAATTTTAGAGAGATGCTCCTTTTTGCCTTTTCCCATGCAATGCCTTTGACGCTTTTGATTGCGATTGCGACACTTGCGTATCAAAATAGTACCATCTCTCAGTTTTACTATTTTGCTTTTATTTTGGCGGGATTAATTGAGGTGATTGTGGTGATGGTAGCGATCAAAGTGATGGTGAAATTAGATACCCCTTCGAGATCCTCTTAAAGGTGGGTTTTTGACCGTGGTAATGAACGGTTAAACGGTAAAAACAGAGATGAGAGCCCAAAGTAACCTTTGTAAAATGTGATGAATGCGGATAGAGTGTTTGCGTTTTCATCTTGACATGTCGTGTAAAATCGAGTATCAATGCCTTTTTTTGATGAAGATATATTTTTGCTTGTAAAGGATCTTTCGTAAGGATGATGAGGCTATTCCCCTCTTGTTTGAGTGTCAAAAAACAGTTATGAAAAAGTAGTCGGTGCACGACCGTTTTGTGTTTTCTTTTTGTACGGTGATGTGCCAAATGGTGTATCTTTTTTCGATGCATAGGTGTTGTGTCGCAACAATCAATCAGATATCGAGGATCGATGGAGTCGATTGGAACTGCAGGCTCCGGTGTGACGGTAGATGAGACGACGATAGGTTGTTGTTTTGATTGAGGAGATGGTGCCGGCTGAGGTTTAGGAATTGGTACGGAGGAGATGGGTTTTGGTGGGGTAGTTGTTTGTGTAGTCGGCATAGTTATTTTTGGAGTGGTTTTTCTATTTTGCGTCTCTGACTTGTTTTTCTGCTCCATCGCAATCAGTGGAATGGTTGCAAAGGGGGAGGAGGTTTGGGGGATCGCATCAAATGGATTCTCTCTTGCTGATAAGGTACTGATAAAGATCCAGCATAGTGCAAGAGCCAACACACTAAAGTTCATCTTGTTCCTCTTTGGGAAGCAGTGATTTGAGATCAAAGCACTGTTTATGAAGGTTGGCATTTTGAATGGCTAGTTGTTTAATTTTATGAGAGAGAATTTTTTGATCTTTTTGCAGGTTTCGATAGACTTCAAGAGAGTTTTTCCCAAAGAGTATGCTTCCTACATAAAGTGTGATCAAGACTACAAGTAGCAAAAAGAGTAGAGGATAAAAAAAACGCCCCGCTTCTCTATCCTTGCTACTCTCTTGCATATTTAAACCCTATGAGAAGAGTGTATCTCCGAGATAGTCGCTAAATCCGAGCTCATTTTCAATCTCCAAAAGGCGGTTATATTTTGCCGTTCTTTCTCCTCTTGCCGTCGATCCTGTCTTAATCTCTCCTGTATTGAGAGCAACAGCAAAATCTGCGATAAAGGCATCTTCACTCTCTCCGCTTCGGTGACTCATGACACACTTATAGCCGTTTCTCTGAGCAAGTCTGACAGTTGTCATTGTTTCACTAACCGTTCCGATTTGATTTGGTTTGATAAGGATAGCATTTGCGATTCCCTTATCGATTCCCTCTCTGAGGATTTTTTCATTGGTCACAAAGAGATCATCGCCGACAAGTTGCACACGATCTCCCAACTTCTCTGTTAAGACTTTCCAACCATCCCAATCATCTTCACTCAATCCATCTTCGATGGAAACGATTGGATATTTATCACAAAGCGTGACATAATAATCTACCAACTCTTCTGCACTAAGAACGCGATCTTCAGCATCGAGTCGATAACCACCGTCTGCGACAAGTTCACTTGAAGCGACATCTAGCGCGATAGCGATATCTTTACCGGGAGTGTAGCCAGCTTTTTCGATCGCTTGCATAATGACTTGAATAGGCTCTTCATTGTTTTTGAGATTTGGTGCAAAACCGCCTTCATCTCCAAGTGCTGTACTCTCACCCATATCCGCAATGATCTTTTTGAGAGTATGGTAAACCTCTGCACTGGCTCTAAGTGCCTCTGAAAAATCCTCAAAGTTGAGTGGCATAATCATATACTCTTGAAAATCGACGCTGTTGTTTGCGTGGCTACCACCGTTGATGATGTTGAGCATTGGTACCGGCATAGTAAGTGCATTGCTTCCGCCTAAATAGCGATAGAGTGGCATATCGAGCGATTTTGCCGCTGCACGAGCAACCGCCATTGAGACACCGAGCGTTGCGTTTGCGCCTAAATTCCCGTAGTTATCCGTACCGTCAAGCTCTTTCATAATCGCATCGATTTCCGCCTGACTATAGGGACTGACACCAATCAATGAGTCAGAGATGGTCGTATTGACATTTTCGCATGCTTTTAGTACACCTTTTCCCATATAGCGATCGCCGCCGTCACGAAGCTCTAGCGCCTCTCTTTTCCCGGTACTTGCTCCTGAAGGTACGATTGCATTGGCTGTTGTGCCGTCGCTCAGTGTCACTGTCACTCTTACTGTTGGATTACCTCGGCTATCCATCACTTCGTCAGCAAAAATATCATCAATAAAAACCATCTCTTTTTCTATCCTTTTAAAGTTATTTTTTTATTTATCTTTGTCGGGACTCTCATCAGAAGAGCTATCCTCCGGGGAGTCTTCCATTCCCATAGCACTTTTTATTCCATTTTCTAGCTCTAGGGCTAGTTCTGGATTCTCTTTGAGTAGTGCTTTGACATTTTCTCTTCCTTGTCCGAGTTTTTGATCGCCGTAGCTGAACCATGCGCCACTTTTGTCGATGATATCCATCTTGACACCGTAATCGACGATCTCTCCCTCTTTAGAGATTCCCTCTCCGAACATTATATCAAATTCTGCTTGTCGAAACGGCGGGGCTACTTTATTTTTGATCACTTTGGCTCTGACACGGTTTCCGATACTCTCTTCTGCCTGTTTGAGCGTTGCGATTCGCCGTACATCGATACGAACCGATGCGTAAAACTTCAGCGCATTTCCTCCGGTGGTCGTTTCTGGTGATCCATATCCCATTGTACCGATTTTCATACGAATCTGATTGATGAAGATGACGGTAGTTCCCATTTTGTGTACTACACTGGTGAGTTTTCGAAGCGCCTGACTCATCAATCTTGCTTGCAAACCGACATGGCTATCACCCATATCACCGTCGATCTCACTTTTTGGGGTGAGGGCTGCCACTGAGTCGACAACGATCAGATCAACCGCACCGCTTCGCGTGATATTTTCGACAATATCAAGTGCTTGTTCACCGTAGTCCGGTTGAGATACTAAGAGATTGTCGATATCGACACCCAAATTTTTTGCATATTTGGTATCGAGTGCATGCTCCGCATCGATAAAGGCACAAATGCCACCCTGTTTCTGACACTCTGCTGTGATCTGAAGGGCTAGTGTTGTTTTACCGGAGCTCTCAGGTCCATAGATTTCGATGATTCGACCTTTTGGTACGCCACCGATCCCAAGCGCCATATCAAGACCGATACTTCCTGTACTGATGGCATCAATAGGTTCTACGACCTTATCACCCAAACGAATGAGTGCCCCTTTCCCAAAGCTTTTATCGATCTGTTTGATTGCTAACTCTAAAGCCTTTTTTTTGTTATCGTCCATTGCCATTGTCATTCCTTACTCCTTGTACTATTGAATTACAGCTCAATAGTAGCAAGGTTTTCAAATTTATTTTAAAAATATTTCAGAATGAAATATTATTTTTTGAGTGTTTGGTTGATCTCTTTCACCAAATCCTCAGTTTTTTGTCGTTGTATAGTATCATGATAAGCTGAAATCCCTTTTGCGAGATAGCCTTGTAATTTTTTGACTTGTGCTTTGAGTTCATCGACACTTTCGTCGGTATCTGTTTGAGACTTCAGCTTTTCCAGCTCCTCTTTAAGAATTTGATTCTCTTTTTCGAGTTTTTCGATCGTTTGCACATAGGTTGCATGGTGATTTTCTGTGAGCTCTTGTGAAGATTCGTATGATTTTTTGATTTTGACAAGGTTTTCAACATCTCTTTCAAGTTTAGCTACGCTGTCTTGTAGAGTTTGTTTTTCGAGTTCTAATTGACGGATCGCCTCTTGATACTCTTGTGAAATCGCATTAAAAAAGTTTTCCAATTGTGTGGTAAAGAGGGTCTTTTTCATGGTAAGTTTTTGGGAAATCTCTTTTAGCATCAGGATGCTCCACTATTGATCTAGCGGTATTATAGCGTGTTTGATTGAATATTTTGCAGTCTTAGCTAGATCGCAAGGGATCTAGCTAAGATTTTAGAGTTCATTTTCGTGTTTAGCGAGGTATTCTGCCACACCTTCACCGCTTGGTTTCATTCCCTCTTTTCCTTTTTCCCAACCGGCAGGGCAAACTTCACCGTGCTCGTTTGTAAATAGCATCGCATCGACCATTCTAATCATCTCATCGATATTTCTACCAAGTGGTAGATCGTTGATAACCGCATGCCTGATAGTTCCGTCCGCATCGATTAGGAAACTACCGCGAAGTGCAACACCGCCGTCGAGTAGTACATCATAATCTTTTGAGATTTGTTTGCTAAGATCAGCTACAAGTGGATATTGAACCCGTCCGATACCACCTTTTTCTACCGGTGTCTCTCTCCATGCAAAGTGTGAAAATTGGCTGTCAACCGATACACCGATTACATTGATGCCTCTGCTTTTAAACTCATCGATTCTGTGTGAAAATGCGATGATCTCTGAAGGACATACAAATGTAAAATCGAGTGGATAGAAAAAGAGGACGGTTCCTTTCTCTCCAAAATTTTTATAGAGGTTGAAATCCTCAACAATGCTACCGTCCGCCAATACTGCCGCTGCTGTAAAATCGGGTGCTTTCTTTGTAACTAACATACCTTTTCTCCTTGTAAAATATTCTTAACGGATAAATATTATCCTATACTTGCTTAAAATATTCTTTTTTCGCAAATCATTGCGATCTTAACATAGAAGCGCTTTGAATATTCAAGAAAGTACACAATATAAGTAGGGTAAAATAGGCGTAGTTTTGATAATGAAAGGTTATATTATATGAGAATATTTCTATTTGTAGTGGTTGCAGTTGTATCGCTTTATGCGAAAAATAGCTGTATTCACTGCCACAAGGGGATCGAGGATATCCGTGATCGCAACTCCAAAATGATGCAAGCAATCTTGAACAAGGCGGAGAAAGCGGGTGCGAAGGGAAACGATTGTGTCGTTTGTCATGGAGGAAATCCCGAAGCGGATGAGAAAAAAGAGGCGCATAGCGGAACTTTGGAGTATTTTGAAGAGAATGAAGGTCCGAAAGATTTCTATCCCTATCCTGCAAGCCCGTGGATCAATGAAAACACTTGCGGAATGTGTCACAAAGAGGAGGTTAGCGCTCAAAACAATAACCTCATGGCAACTGAGCAGGGAAAAATTCATGGTGCACTTTGGGGATTCGGCGCCAAAGACGGCTACAATCATACCTATACCAATTTTGGAGGTAGCTCTCCCGATCCGCACGAGAGATTAGGTACAAAGGTCTATCAAGCGTATATGGATAAGTTGGCGAAAATGGAGCCCCAAGGTTTCATGAAAAAGACCAAAGAGCTTCCAAAAGCTCCCACAGCGGAAGAGGTAGAAAAAGATCCTTCACTCAGTGTCTATACCTATTTACGACAAGAGTGTCTGCGATGCCACACCGGCGGAAAGGGACGAAAGCGCAGGGGTGATTTTCGCGGGATCGGATGTGCGAGTTGTCATATACCCTACTCAAACTCCGGTCGATATGAGGGAAATGATCCGACGATCGATAAAAATGAAACGGGGCATCTGCTCACACATCAGATCCAATCCTCTTTTAAGTCCAAGGTGCATATTCACGGTTTGACCTATTCGGGGATGCCGGTTGAGACATGTACCACTTGTCACAATCGGGGAAAACGGATCGGAGTTTCGTATCAGGGATTGATGGAGACGGAGTATAAAGCGACCTTTGATGCGCAGGGAAATGCGCAACCCAAACTCCACACCAAGCGCTACCTGCATCTCACCGAAGATATTCACTACACCAAAGGGATGCTCTGTCAAGATTGCCACACTTCCAACGATATGCACGGTGACGGCTTCTTTCGTGGAGCCAATTTGGGTGCGGTAGAGATCGAGTGTCAAGATTGCCACGGTACGACCGACAAATATCCATGGGAGTTGCCGTTAGGGTATAGCGACGAGTTTAGTACCAAAGTCAAAACTGGTAAGGCGCGTGGGACGACTATGACGCTGGCAAAATATCTACAAAAAGGGTCGATCCCTAAAGATAAGGGTGATGGATTTTTGCTTTCAGCGCGTGGTAATCCGATGGTGCATGCAACGAAGAAAGGCAATAAAGTTATCATGCATTTAGCCAGTGGTAAGGAGATCACACTCAAACCGCTGAAACTTCTCAAAAAAGAGGGGAAAATCTCCAAAATGGGGCTTGTGGCGATGGATAAGATCAAAGCCCATACCCAGAAGTTGGAGTGCTATACCTGCCATGCGACTTGGGCACCGCAGTGTTATGGTTGTCATGTGAAGGTGGATTACTCCAAGGGGAAACAAAATCCTGACTTTCTCGCTGCTTCCAAAGTGCATCACAACGGTGTCACGGGAGATGTCAAAGATCTCAAACACTTTCTTGTTGATGGGCAGGTTACAGAGACACGAAGCTATCTTAGGTGGGAAAATCCGGCGCTAAGTCGCAACGGTGAGGGACGAATTTCACCGACGATCCCCGGATGTCAGGTGACTTTGACGGTGATCGGAAAGAACGGTAATGCGCTGTTGCAAAACTACATCTGGAAACTCCCCAATGTTGAGGGAGAGAAGAGTGTCACCTCGATCGTGATGTCGCCGGTGCAACCGCACACAGTGAGCAAGCGATCCCGAAGTTGCGAGAGTTGCCATGCATCGGCAAAAGCACTTGGAATGGGGATCGAGGGAGGAAAATATTTTAGCGATCAACGAAAAACGACAATCGTTGATCTGATGACGGCGGATAAGCAGGTGCTTCCCAAGCATTATGATGAGCAGATTCCAGCTATTAAAAATCTTGCCTACGACTATTCCGTGATGGTGGATGAGAACGGTACCCAGGTACAGACGGTCGGCGATCACTGGAGACTTTCACACGCACTTGACAATGAAACGCGTCAAAAGCTTGATCGTCGCGGTGTCTGTCTGAGCTGTCACCAATCGATCCCAGAAGGCAATCTAGCTGTTTCCGCGATGACACACATGGCGCAGATGGCGGGAGTTAAAGTGGATAAGAAGATGCATGAATCGATCCTACACAAGCTACTCAATATCGGTGCGTGGGTGCAGGTGTTGTTAGTTCCACTTCTTTTGGTTCTGTTGATTTTGTGGTGGATAAAGAGGTATCGTCGTGGATGAGAAGGAGAAGAAACTCCAAGAGATCGAACATCTTTTGGAGAATTACGGCGGAGAGATTGAGATCGATAGCTATGTGCTTAAATATCTCTCCATGGAAGAGTTGGAAAATATCGAACATCTTATTTTAAAGAAGCAGTCGGATGTGATCGAGGATAATAGTGAATGGTTACAGCAGTTTAAAAAAGTCTTATAATCATGTCTTAGTAATATTAATTTAACCAATAAACTTTCATACTATGTGATAATACCTTTGTAAAAAATTTGAAAGGATTATCATGAGAAATGTTGTGATTACTCTTATTGCGATTGCGGGATTATCGGCACTGAGTGGTTGTGCGCCTAAGAAGAGATTGAAAAAACCTGTGAAAAAAGCACAAACAGTTGCTACTGAGCCTGTTGAAGTACCTTGTGCGGTTGCATGTCCGACGCCTGTGCCTGCTCCATGTCCCGCACCTACACCTTGTGGTTGTAGATAAACATGAGGGATTTCTCTCTCAAACTACCTCTCTTGACTCTTTTCAATAGTTTCATTATTCAAATCATGTTATACTCTTTCTACAAAACTATATAAAAGGATTTGAAATGAAAAAAAGTATTGTGATACTTACAGCAGTAGTGGCGTTGATAGCCTTTGGTGGATGTGCACCGAAAAAATCTTGCAACACAGCAAAAAAAGTAGCACCTGCACCTAAAAAAGCGACAGTTAAGGTATCGCCTGCGGTAAAAGTAGCTCCGGCTCCGGTTGTAGAAGCACCTGCACCGCAAGTGATTCCTGCACCTGCAATGGATTCAAAAGAGTCTGCCGCTCACTAAATGACAAAGAAACCTCTATAATATGAGGTTACTTTGAACTTCCAAAGAGGTTTTCTCTTTGGAGTCTTATTTCCCTCTCACTCTTCTTACTCCTGCTAACACAATAATCGCTAAAATCGATGCGACAATGACATAGAGATATTTTGGTACCGGTACCGGTTCACCTGCTGCGTATGAGTGCATGCCCGATAGATAGTAATTCACCCCGACAAAGGTCATCACGATAGAGCTAATCGCCACAGTCGTCACAACAGAAAATTTGAAGTTGTACTCTTTGTTGAAGTAGGGAATAAAGCGAAGGTGTAGCACTGCGGTATAGACGAGAATCGAGATCCATGCCCAAGTCTCTTTTGGATCCCAACTCCAGTAGCGCCCCCACGACTCATTTGCCCAGACACCACCGATGAAGTTTCCGATGGTCATCATCATTAGCCCGATGATCGCTGTCATCTCATTGAGTTTGACGGTTTGGGAAATACTATTTTGGATACGAGGATTGGGTGTTTTACCCTGAATGATAAAGAGAATCAAGGTAAAGAGACCCAAGATGGCACTCAGTCCCAAAAATCCGTAACTAGCCGTAATAATCGAGACATGAATACTGAGCCAGTAGGATTTGAGTACCGGTACAAGATTGGTAATTTGTGGGTTCATTTCATTGAAAAAAGTCGTTGCGAGAGTGGTACCCGCAATGATAGCACTTAGCGCAGTGACGATCGGAGAATAGCGCATAAAGACGACACCTGCCAAGCCCATTGACCATGCGACATAGAGCATCGCTTCATAGGCGTTACTCCACGGAGCGTGACCGCCGACATACCATCGAACCGCCAAAACTGCCGTATGTACGATAAAGGCAAGGATAAAGAGTGCTTGAACCCCTTTGACGATGCCGTTGATTTTATGCATATGGGGTTTGAGAATTTTTAGCAACACAAAAAAGAGTAGTACCAATCCTAGTAGCAGATAGACAACGATGAGTTTGTGTACCGGTGCGATTTTGCGAAAGATCTTCTCCGCTTGGAGTTTGCTTTTAGCAGGAATGATTTCCGAAGAGAGTTTGTATTGATAATCTTGTAGTGTTTTGAGTGCTTGATCTGCTTGTGTCCAGTTCCCGCTCTTTCTCGCACTGTCAATTGAACGAAAGTAATTAACCACAAGATTTTTAACGGTTTGCGCCTCTTGTGGCGGGAAGGTATCGATAGCTTCTTTGATCGGGTGCCATTTGTGACTTGGATCATTTGCTTGTGGAATGATGCGGAAGAGATCACCCGTATAGATCATATACATAATATTGAGCATCTCATCGACCTTAATGACACTACGATCAAACTCATTGCGTTTGATAGGCGGTTTTCTCACGGAATCTTGGATATAGCTTGCCAGTTTATACCCCTTTTTATCTTGAAAAAAGTCGCTAAAAGAGGCATATTTCGCATCTTTTGGAAGACCCAAAACTTTTTTAAGTCGAGTGTGTTTGATACGAATGAGAGGAATTTCCTCCCACGCCTGTGGAGCAGTGAGCATTCCTAGGATAATTTGATTATTATTTAAGCCATATGCAGTTGTACCTTTGTGTAATTTATACATAATTTCTGTCGAGAAGGTGTCGAGTGTTTTGATACGCCCATCGTGTGTTTGAATCAGTAGATCGCCAAATTTGTCGGCGTGTGCCTTTTGAAAAGATTGTGCGGTTTTGATTGCATCATTTGCGTATAGTGTATGTGGCTGCGCAAGTGAAAAGAGTGTAAAGAAAAGCACGGCTTTAAAGAGTGTATCTTTTTGCAGTGCGCTTGAGAGTTTGCGAAAACGGCTTTTAGGATTGAGGAGTGTCAAGATAAAGCCGATCGCCAGCATGAGATAGCCGATATAGGTGGGAATTTTCCCCGGATCATGATTGACTGAAAGAATTGTTCCCTTCTCATCCATATCGTAGGAGGATTGAAAGAAGCGATAGTTTCGATAATCAAGCACATGATTCATATAGATATGATAAGGCATCGTGACATGATGCTTTGGATCGTTGAGTACGACACGACTCGAGTAGGAGGAGGGGGACATGCTACCGGGATAGCGTTTGAGTTCAAAATCTTTGAGTGTGAGAGAGAAAGGAAGTGTAAAGAGTTTAGCACCCCAAAGAATATGAAAATGTGTATCATCTATCTTAAAATCAACCGGTTCTCCTAAACTCCCTTTACCATATCCAAAGAGTGTTAGACGGCGAGTGTGACCTGCGTAGGTTAGATCGGCTAAGAGTGCCTCTTTTTGGATACTTTTCATTTTTTGACCACCTGGTGTTTTGTCTGGTTGGTTGATGAGCTTGACTGTTGCTTTGGCAAAAGCTTCTCTAGGTACGATTTTGATAGATCCTAGATCATAGAGTCGTTTTGTTTCAAACGGATAGACTTTGTTTGCTTCAAAAGTACCGCTACTACGATCCGCCATCTTCATCCAGTGGATTGGCTTTGTTGATTTGAAGTAGAGTTTTCCCTCTTTAGTAAAAATCGAAATATCCCCCTCTTTTTGGTTGAGGCTTATACGCATACCACCCCGCTCAAGTGTACTATGATCTTTGAGAATAAGCGTTTCGGGTTGTTGCATTGGAGCGACAACCATCATCTCAATCATTGCTTCTCCTTTGGGATCTTGCGCAAGTACCTGTTTGGCATAAGGGAGATAGGCAATAAACTTGAGTTGTGCCGGTTCATGATCGACTTTCAGTTTGATGTTAAAGTCATTGGAACTGATTTTAGAGAGCAGGAGTTTGTGATCTTTGTGAAATGTTTTACCATTTTTTGTCGCATCGATCTGAATATAGTTGTAGTTGGTGCGAATATTGTCTGAAGTGCCTCCTTCACGAATATGCATCACACCTTCATAGCCGACATAGCGTGTAATAGCAGCACCCAAGAGGATCACTAAAAATCCGGTATGAAAGATAAAAGCACCGAGTTTCGATCGTTGATAGAGTTTAAATCGAAAAATATTACCGATGAGGTTGAGTGCTAGTACGACCATGATGAGTGTAAACCACCATGTCGTATAAATTGTCGCCCATGCGGTTTCGGTACCGTAATCATTTTCGATAAAAGTACCCATCGCAGAAGCAAAGGCAAAGAGTAGTGTGAAGATTACCATCGTCTTCATTGAGATGATGAGATTCCATAGTTTTTTCATAAAATTCCCCTATATGTGTAAATTCCCTATCACAAAGTATAACAAAAGATGATTAACGAACATGCTATACATCGTTGATCATATGTGCGGCAAAATGGGCACGATCTTCGATAATTGGTCGTGAAGCGGTTCGAAATCCCAAACCGCACCCCTCATAAGCGAAAAAGACACCTGCTTGGTAGTAGTTGCCCTTTTCATCTTGATTGAGTGTCGCTTTGGCTTGATAGACGGATCGAAAGTTTTCGTAGGGACCCTCTTGCTTGTCGATGATGGATCCATTGCGATCGACGATTGTCACATTTTCACCCTCCCGTCCAAAACATTTCTTTTCGACATAGGCTTGATTCTTCAATGGTTCAAAGCGTGTTTCAAGAAGGAGAGGGTGGTTGGGAAAGAGATCCCAAAGAATTTTGAGGATCCCTTTGCTCTGAAAGAGGAGCGTATAGGCAGGGTTGAGAATGATCGCTTTTTGGTTGGTGACGATCTCATCGAGTAGGGTTGCCAACTCTCCCTCTTCGATAGCGATATCCTCCCACGGTAGGAGTTTAAACCAATACTCATACTGCTCATCTTGATAGAAGATCCCCTCATCCGAAAATTCTACTTCATCCACATAAGCAAACGCCACATCAAAGCCCGCTTGTTCGGCAATCTCCATCAGATAGCGCGTCGTATCCTCATCCTCTTGCGCACCTCTGACACTAGAGAAGAGTATTTTCCACCCCTCGTAGCGCTCTTCAAAAGATTCTACACTCTCTTCAAGTGTGACGAGTCGCTGAAAATTTTCCCTAAGCGCTTCATAGATATTGTTAAACTGTTTGGCGTCATCGAGATGGTTGTATTTGAGTAGTGCCCACTGTGCGATAGAGGTTTCTATGAGGCTTGTGGGGGTGTCGGCATTAAATTCAAGTAGTTTGATTGGCAAACCATCCAAGCCACCTGCAAAATCAAAACGCCCATAGAGATGCCAATGTACATCATTTTCCCAACTCTTTTTAATTAAATCGATGAGATTAAAGGGGATATCCAGTTCGTGAAAGAGATCATTTTCGATCACATACTCTGCCGCTTCGACACACATATCGTAGAGTTCATTTGCCGCATGATAGTAGGCTTCGACCTCCTGCTGTGAAACAAGGACAATCTCATCTTTGAGAAACGCTGAATCATCGTGTGCATGAGTATGCCATGAAAAATGAATCTGATCTAAAAACTCTTTCTCTAACGGCTTGACTTTTTGTAATTTCATCCCTATCCTCCAAAAAATCCGCCACGACTACCGCCGAAAAAGCCACTGCTTCGTCTCGGTGCACTTCGACGCTTCATAAACCCCGATCGTTTAGATGTTGCGCGTTTGGCTTTGGCTTTGTTAAAAGAGTTTTTGCTTCGGCTATAAGTTTGCGGGCTTTTGTAGCTTCGTGCGCGTTGCTGTTGATAGGTGGGGTTGTTAAAAAGCTTATTGCCGATCCAGCTACCCAGTACCGCTCCCGCCATACTTGAGAGTAAGATACCGCCTAGCCCCATACTACCGTCACTGCTTGCCATCTCCGGATTAGTGAGCGGGGATTGGTTTGCGTCGATTTTTGCCGCTTCTTGTTTGATCAGCTTGTCCGCCTCCTCTTTGGTGAGTACTCGCTCTTTCCCATCAAGTGTCTTAAGAATGATGCGGGTCTCTTTTGCCGGGAACTCTTCGGCGATCTTATATTTTTTTGGTGCCACCTCTTCGATTACGACAAAGGCGTTTTGGGCTTGGTTTTGCTCCTGGGTGACGGGTGGTTGCTGTGGCGGTAAAAAAGCACCGCTATCACCGCATCCGATGAAATTGATTGCCGCTAATGCACCGATACTGCCAACGATGCCATATTCGGAAATTGTTTTGATATGCCTCATTTGCACTCCTTGGAATTTTTTGTGCTATGATATCCCATATTAGGTAAAATGGAGAAAAAAAGAAAAATGTATCGTGTTACTTACATTATAATTGGTTTGTTATTGAATATCTCACTGTATGCAGGGAATTTGACAATCGGAAGTTGTAAACTCCAAACCAAAAGTGAAATTTATCATCTTTATGGCGACAAAGGAGAAGATTTGTCGATTTTTCATACAGGGAAGAAGATTGCACAATTGACACTTCTTTATCGAAGCGGTGGTTGCGGACAAAGAGTTTATGAAGAGACGATCGTGCGTCCTCAACAGAATCAACTCATCGCCTATACCCGCTACCATTCAGATAATACCGTCAAAACGGAAGAGATGCGAAACGGTGCACAAGTGACAACCTACCAGATCGATTCAAACTGTACGCATCTCATACGAAAAAGGAGTGAAATCTATCTGAAAGAGGCGAAAGATGAGCAAGAAAAAGAGGCTGTAGAAAAGCAGTATCAAGCGACCTTTCTCGATCCTATGGCGGGTGAATCTTTGGTAGCGAAAGTGGATGCCATCTTTTTAGATGAGAGTGAACATCGATGGAGATAAAAGATTTCTTAAAAATATGGATGAAATATCCGCATGAAACTTTATCAGAACCATGAATCATCCTGAGAAATAAATTTAAATGAATATAAAATAGAGAAGTCATCTTTATCATTTCTTTCGTTATAAGAGAAGACCTAAAAATAGAGTTGAAAAGCCATTTTTAGACCTTATAAGGATGATAAGTTGTATGAAAATTATTCAGTGAAAGAGTAGATATTCGAAGAAACTTAAATCCAAAAAATAGAATCAAATTCAAAAATATGATATAAAATTCAGTTTTGTTATGTCATACTTTTCACGCATTCAAAAATTAAGAGGAGTGAACGAATGAAAAATTTAACATTAAGCCTAACGGCGATTGCTCTGCTCAGCACCGCAGCTGTTGCAGATATGCACTTGGATAAAATTGGTGGAGAAGCGAAGCTTTTCTATGGAACGAATGATGCAAACGACGGTGACTTTTTCAATAAAGGTCAATCTTACGGAAATGTCGGTGTACATGTAGGTGGAACATCAGCTGTAGGTAGTTGCGCAACTTGTACAAAATTGAACTTCGGCGTAACCGGTGTTTCCACAATGGGTCTTGAAAATACATTGGTTTCAAATACTTGGGTTGGTCAATCTTTGAGTGATAAGGATATCAATGACGGTGTATGGATTGATACCTTAAATCTTGCATTTCATCCGCTAGATGGAATTACTAATACTACCTTGGTTCTTGGTCGTCAAGCGCTTGATACACCGCTTGTATTTACTGAGAAGTGGAATATTGCTGAAAATACATATGATGCGGCAGTGGCAGTGAATAATGACATTGTTGATACTACCTTAGTCGGTGCATGGGTTGGTCGAACAAATGGAATTGATGTTGTTAAAGGTGGTTATGCAAATACTGTAACAGGTCAAGGCGTGGTTAGAAGTGATGGTATTAGTGATAACGCATTTCATCGATTTTTGACGGATGAGGGTGCATATGCATTGGGTGCAGTTACAAAACTTATACCGATGGTAACAGCTCAAGCTTGGTATTATGTAGCACCGAAAGTTGCAAACCTTGCTTGGATTCAGGGTGATACAGAATATATGGGCTTTGGTCTTGGTGCGCAGTATGTTTATACTGATCCGCAAGCAGCAAAAAGTGAGACAGGTAGCGGTTATGCGGTCAAGCTTGGCTATAATCTTGAGGGTCTCGGTCTCTCTGCATCTTACTCAGATATGGATGAGGATTTGATGACTGCTACTAATCTCGGTGGAACACAATCTAAACTTTATACAGAAGGTTGGTGGACATACGGAGAGGTTTCTCAAAAAGATACAACCGCATTCAATGTTTCTGCCACTTACGATATTCCTGAAATTGCAAATCTTGGTGTTTACTATACTAACGCAGATCATGGTTCAGATGCAAAACCTGATTTCCAAGAGATCGCGGTTACAGCTGGTAAAGATCTTGGAAACTTGAATCTTACACTTGCATATGTTAATAGTGATCATGATGGTGACAAAGATGCTACCGGCAAAGAGATTGATGCGCAAAACGATATCCAAGTTTACGCAACTTACAAATTCTAATCTCTCGATCTAGAATTGCTTCAGGCGTGCCGTTTTTGACGGTGCGCCTTTTTTTATGCCTATTTTTTAAATCTCTTTTACTTTTTTGATCATCTCTTTTGCGCGATCGAGTGAATTTTCCCCACTGACTAATACGACCGCCATGCGCCGATGGGGATGTGCAATCGGTTTGCCAAATATTCGTACTTGTGAGTCGTTGCCAAAGAGAGCGGGATCGATCTCAAAAACGGGTGCGTGAGAATCTTTGGTCGCTTTAAAGGCGGCACTCGCTCCCTCACCGTAAAATTCAAATCCAAGCGGCAATCCCAAAACCGCTTTGACATGGAGGGCAAATTCACTCTGG
>JALVVN010000005.1:13416-19436 GCA_027023405.1 Campylobacterales bacterium | reverse complement strand
GCATCTTGCATCTTCTCAAATGAGTCGATCCCTTTCTCTTTAAGCCACTCTTTATAGTGGATTTTCATATCTTTACTTTTTTCTTTAGTATCTTCAAAATCTTTTAGATTGGGTAGAATATCTTTGATGATTGGGTTATCCGGATACTCTTTGGCACCTTGGATAAAGGATTTGGTATTGGCGATCATCTCTTTGATGGTTCCCAGTCCGCTACCTCCTGCAAAGATCATCGCCGATCCGATGGCGTAGGGTGTGTTGGCTAAAAGTGCTTTTTCCTCTTCAGTGAAACGGTTCTCTTGTGACATAGTCTCCTCCTTGTTGTGATAAGAGATCCTATCTCAGATTAGGTTTGTAGGGAGTTAAGAGGAATTATAGTAAAATTAATTCAAAAAAAATTAAGGAACAAAAATGAGCGAGTGTAAAAAAGGGTATATCAAGGAGTGTGTGAAAGAGGAGACAATCGCCTATAAAAAGAGTTTGCGTCGGTTGCAGGTGGAGCTTTTGAAGTTTCAAAACCATGTCAAGGAGCAAAATCTCAAAGTTTTGATCATATTTGAGGGGCGAGATAGTGCAGGCAAGGGCGGTACGATCAAGCGACTTACCGAGCATCTAAACCCACGCGGTATTCGTATTGTAGCGCTCAATAAACCTACCGAAAAGGAGCGTACGCAGTGGTATTTTCAGCGCTATGTCGAGCATCTGCCTAGCGGTGGGGAGATCGTCTTTTTTGATAGGTCCTATTACAACCGTGCGGGTGTAGAGCCGGTGATGGGGTTTTGCAGTGAGAGAGAGCATGAACAGTTTTTGCAGGATGTTTCCGATTTTGAGAGGATGTTGGTTCAAAGCGGTATCATGATCTTTAAATTTTATCTCTCGATCTCCAAAGAGGAGCAGGCACGACGACTACAAAAACGACGAGATGATCCGCTCAAACAGTATAAACTGAGCCCGATTGATGAGAAAGCACAGGAGATGTGGGATCGCTATACGGTTGCGGAGTACTCAATGTTTTTGGCAAGCAATTCAGAACATGCACCGTGGACCATTATTCGTAGTGATAAAAAACGGGTGGCGCGAATCAACCTGATCAAATATCTCCTCTCCCAACTCTCATACGAGGGTAAAATTGAGAAGAGTGCATTGGCGTATGATTCAAATGTTGTGTTAAAAAGTCAGGAGATGATTGAGTTATTGCAAGATAAAATTATTAAAAAATAAAAAATAAATTAAATATATTGACTAACAGATATCTTTCAGATATAATTTCACTTATTTTGAAGAAAGTGAGATTTTATGAAAGATTTTTTATATAGATTATTTTTATTATTAATAATTTCATTAATCAGCGTTGGATGTAGTGATAACGGAAGAGAGACAAAGCAGCCTCTCAAGCAACCCGTTTCAGAACACAAAGAGAGTGCATTAGAGAATAGTGCTATCGAAAATGAGAGTGATAGTGAGCCTGAGAGTAGTATCACTGCACCCAATTCTTCAACTACTGATAATCTCAAAACACCGCCTGCAACTTCGCACCCCTCTGATGAATCGGTCATAACACCTAAGCTATCCACCATACTTCATCCAAGATCTGAATATAACATTACCAAATTTGGTGCGATGGTTTCACTTTTGCCGATCGACAAAAATGGAATAATCTATTTGCTAAGTGAAGATGAGGGGTTGATCAAGGCAACTTTGCAAGATGATGGAATGCTCAAAGTGCTCAATCAACAGTGGGATTACTACTATCTTCACCATATCGTACGAGTGGATAGCAAAAGGCTTTTGGTTGCTGACGGATATGATGGACTCTATCTACTGCAAGATGATGCAAATCTTACACCGATTTCACATTTTCAAAATGACGCGTTTGCAACAGTGACACTCGATCGCCGTCAAATCGCCTACACTGCGTTTGGATCGCAAGGGGTTTTGGTGCATGATCTAACCCACAGTGACCTCTCTCGTCCGATAGCAACTTATGATAGCCAAGGGTATGCCCAAACATTAGCCTTTGGTTCGTCTGCCGATGTCAATCATACAATCCTCTTTTTGGGAGATGGATTTGACGGTGTGAAGGTACTGGATGTCAATCATCAAAAAGATATTTCACTGATGAGTAGGGTCTCAAGTGACGGATGGGTGAGTGATGTGGCGTATGACACTTCGAAAAAATATCTCTATGTCGCAAGTAGTGAGGGAGGGATTGAGATCGATGATCTGAGCGATTTACGGCACCCTAAAACTCTTGTACTGTATGACTTTAATGAAACCGTTACCTCTCTCTCCCTCTCTAGCGATAAGAGTCTGCTCTTTGCCGGAAGTGATGAGGGGAGTGTATGGTTCTTTCAAACCGACGCCAATCAAACTCTCAAAAGTCGATACCATCTTCATTTCGACGCTAAGATTAACGATCTCATTTATCAGCAGGAGGGGCAGAGACTCTATATCGCAACGGATAGTGGTCTTTTTATCTATCATTTGGTCCAAAACGCGATTAAGTAGCCTTATGATAGACTTTTTGGATGAAAAAACTCTATCTAGTCAGACATGCAAAAAGTTCGTGGGATGATCCGAGCCTGAGTGATTTTGAACGCCCTCTTAATCGTCGCGGTGAGAAAGATGCCCCGCTGATAGCCGAGGCATTGGCAAAGCGGCACATTTTGCCCGATCTTATCCTCTGCTCACCGGCAAAACGAGCCAAAGAGACAGCGCAGATTTTAGCCCAAGGTATCGGTTATACAAAGCGTATCGAGTATGTTTCATCTCTCTATGAGTCGAGCGATTATAACCTTATGATGATCATCCGTACCCTCGACCCTGCCTACGATCGTGTGATGATTGTCGCGCACAATCCCGCGCTCACAACGGTGATTAACCGTATCAGCTCCTTTTCGCTTCATAACTTACCCACTTGCGGTGTCGTGGAGCTCTCACTGGAGTGCTGGGATCAGTTGGGTGCGTATAGCGCACCTTGTGAGCTTTATCTCACCCCAAAAATGTTAAAGGAATCCAATGGCACTCGTTGATCTGATCGATGTCTCTAAAGCCTACGAAAGTAAACAGATACTCTGCGAAATCAATCTCTCTATTAACGCTAAAGAGCGCATCGCGATTATCGGGCAAAACGGCGGTGGCAAATCGACGCTGATGAAGATTGTCGCAGGTGTGCTGGAGATGGATGAGGGTCGGCGCATCGTGGAGGGCGGGACGCAGATCAAGATGTTGGCGCAAGTACCACACTTTGAGAGCGGTATCAGTGTCAAAGAGGCGATCGAACGGGAACTCAAGGAGCTCTACGAAGCAAAAGCGCGCTACGATCATCTTAGTGAAGCACTCGCTGAAAATTTTGATGATCGTGCGCTGATAGAGGAGCATGCAAAATTGGGTGCCTTTTTGGATCATCATCACGCTTGGTCTCTGGAGGGGCGTGTCGAACGCGTCTTGCGGGAGTTTGATCTCAAGGAGTATGAAGATCGGCTTGTGGAGAGTTTGAGTGGGGGTGAACAGCGACGGGTGGCGTTAGCGGGGTTGCTACTCAACAAACCCGATATCCTGCTCCTCGATGAGCCGACCAACCATCTGGATGTCTATATGGTGGAGTTTTTGGAGCAGATGTTGATGGGTGAGGATTTTACACTCCTCTTTATCTCGCATGATCGTTACTTTATCGATCATATCGCGACGCGTTCGATTGAGATTGAGGATTGCAAGGTGCGATCGTTTCAGGGCGGATATGGAGACTATCTGCGTCAAAAAGAGGCGCTTGTGCAGTCTCTTCAAACCTCACACGAGAAACTTTTGAAGCTTTTAAAATCGGAAGAAGAGTGGTTGCATCGGGGTGTACGGGCGAGACTCAAGCGAAATGAGGGACGCAAAGAACGCGTGATGCAACTACGCGAAGAGGCGAAGAAAAATCCAAGCGTGATCCGCAAGATGAAACTAGAGCTAGAGCGCGAACAGAAAAATTTTAACCAAGAGCGTAGTGTCAATCGCCAAAAGATGCTCTTTGAAGTGGAGCAACTCTCTCTATCGCTAGGGGGTAAAAAGCTAATAGAGAATTTCAGCACACGCATTTTACGCAATGAGCGCATCGCCATTGTCGGGAAAAACGGTGCGGGAAAATCGACACTGCTTCGTCTGCTTCTTGGCAAAATGTCGCCCGATTCAGGGAAGATCAAGCGAGGGGCATTTGAGATCGGATACTTTGATCAGCATCGGGAGATGCTCAACGATGAGGATAATCTGCTCGAAACTTTTTGTCCGATGGGCGGTGATCGTGTCGAGGTGAAGGGGCGCAGTATGCATGTCTATGGATACCTCAAAAATTTTCTCTTCCCCAAAGAGGATCTCAATAAAAAGATTGGGCTACTCAGCGGTGGGGAGAAAAATCGTGTCGCGTTGGCGCTACTCTTTACCAAAGATTATGATTGTCTGATTTTGGATGAGCCGACCAATGATCTCGATATTCAGACCATCAACATTCTCGAAGAGTATCTGATGAGCTTTGACGGTGCGGTGATTATTGTTTCGCACGATCGCTATTTTGTGGATAAGATCGCAACGAAGCTCTTTATCTTTGAAGGGGAGGGGCGGATCGTCGAATCGTATCAAAACTATAGTGAGTATCTTGATATCGAAAAGGAACTCAAAGAGTTAGATAGTATCAATCGTGAAGCGGTCGAAACCAAACCCACACAGCAAAAAGAGCGACAACGCAGCCAGAAGCTCAGCTACAAAGAGAAACTTGCCCTTGAAGCGCTGCCTCAAGAGATAGAGAAGTTAGAGGAGGAGATTGAAGCGATTAATCGCTGTATTGCTGATCCGGAGTGCTACAAAGAGAAGGGGTTAGGTGCATTGGCACAGGAGCTTGATCAAAAGAGTGCACAACTCGAAGAGAAGGTAGAATTCTATCTGCTCTTGGAGGAGAAGCGGGAGGAGCTAGAGGGAGAGTAGCCCGCTACCACTTTCGCAATTTTTTATGACAATTCATACATTGTCGTGTGACATTCATAAAGTTGGTGAGTGCACCGACTTTATCACCGTCTGCAAACTCATCAATCATTCTTTCCATATTTCGCTTGACTTTGTGCTTGATTTTGTTTGTCATAGATACGCGTGCATTCATGATACGAGCCATCGCATCCTTTTCCTCTTTTTCCGAGAGGGGTGGCTCGATTTTTTCGATCGTCTCTGCGACGGTGACACCACCTAATTTAATCATATCAAAGTTGTTATAGAAAAACCCGTTTTGAATATTTTGCATTGCGTTAGCCATAGTTTGCATATCTTTGATCCGATCTTCTTGTGTATAGGGTTTTGCGATCATTGTTGCACCCACAAGGAGTAGTGAAAAGGTAATTTTGCGCATGGAGTATTCCTTATTGATAATTTTAATGAATAATTGATTGTAGTATAGATTTATTTAAAATATACTTAAAACTTATAGATGAATATCTACAGTTGATAAGTAAATATTATAAGATTAAGATAAATTTAATATATAGATTGATACAATTACATATAAAATTTTTTTATACAAGGAGTTATTTTATGAAAAGAGTTATTTTGGTTAGTGCTGTGGTTGCGTCGCTTTTGAGTCCGTTGAGTGCAGATTTTAGTTTTGGTGATATGTTTAGTGATATGAAGGATGCTATGAAGTCAATGAGCCGAGATGCAAGAGATAGCGTCAAGGAGATGAAGGATGGAGCGGTCGAGACCAGTAAGTCAGCTGAGAGATCAGTGACCAATGTTTCCAAAGATATGAAAGATACGGCGGTCAAAGCGAGTGATGATCTTAAAACCAGTGAAATTGAAACGGTGAAAAGTAGCGAGAAGAGTGTAACCGATATCTCCAAAGATGCAAGAGATACGACGGTGGATGTGACCGATTCGGCGCAAGATTCTGTGACGAGTGTATCAACTGATATGAAAGATTCCGCTTCTGTTGCGGCACATGACCTCAAAGATAGTGTGACAAAGGTGAGTGACGATGTCAAAACAACGACAACCGATGTGAG
>JALVVN010000005.1:0-13316 GCA_027023405.1 Campylobacterales bacterium | reverse complement strand
CGGCGCAAGATTCTGTGACGAGTGTATCAACTGATATGAAAGATTCCGCTTCTGTTGCGGCACATGACCTCAAAGATAGTGTGACAAAGGTGAGTGACGATGTCAAAACAACGACAACCGATGTGAGCGATGATATCAAAACAAGTACAGACAAAGTCAGTGACGATCTCAAAACGACCACAACGGATGTGAGTGATGATGTGAAGACAAGCACCAATAAGGTCAGTGATGATCTCAAAACCAGCACAACCGATGTGAGTGACGATCTGAAAACCAGTACAAACAAAGTCAGTGATGATATCAAAAAGAGTACAACTGATGTCTCTCATGATCTTAAAGATACAGCAAAAGATAAAGATAAGTAGTTGTTGACAGCGGGGCTCTCACCCCGTGTATTCTTATCGTAGGTTTTTATAAGCGCTTTGTGTGTGTTTATAAAACCCTATCTCTCCTCATATGTTTTAGAGAAAGGATATAATGATGAATGTGATCAAAAGCATATTGGTTGTGGGGATTGTGCTCTATGCTGCGGCTATAAGCTATCTCCATTTTTTTCAATCTCAAGAGAGACAGGGCGCTCAACTGCCGGAGCAAAATGCTGTGGTTACGCCTGTTAGCAAAAATAAAAAAGTGGAGAATCTCCAAATAACCGATGATAAGAATCAGAGTAGTGCAGGTGTGAAAAAAGCTCTTTCATCACCTAAAGAGAAAGAGCCGGAGGTGACCTATACCAAAGCACCTAAGCGCGTTCCTAAAAATGCACTTGTCGTAACGCTTCCAAAAGTTCCAAAGGTTGAGGCGAAAGTACCAAAAGTCATTACCGTCGGTTCTCCCATCTATCATCATCATGATCACAAGCGACTTTCGACGACACTTCACCAGCCCAAGCCTAAGGTAGTTGAACCAAAGAGTTCAAAGGCGTCATCTGCAAAAGCGATCGTTTCTGATCTGGGTGAAGATAAATTAGGCAGAGTCGCAACCTATCTTCAGGGTGCATATCTTGAGAGTAAGGGGGTCATTGAACTACTGAAAAAGGGTGGTTATGAGATCCTCTCCACGACTACACTTGATTCCAAAAATGGTCTTGAGGTGATCGTTTTTACAGACCCAAAGATCAAGAGCTTAGCGCAACACTCTCCCTTTTTGGCATCGATGCGTCTACTTGTCGATAAAAAAGATCACCTGATCGAGATGAGTAATCCACTCTATTTTGCCAAAGCCTTTTCGGGAAAGCAGTATGATGAGAAGTCGGCGCTTGAAGTGTTGCATCATCTCACGCAAACCTTTCATTCTCAAAAGCTCAAAGAGAGCCGAGATCGACTCAAATCAACCCTGATCGCAAAGTACCAATTTATGTTTGGAATGCCCTATTATGGCGATATGGAAAGCGTCGGGGAGGGGAGCAAAGAGGCGCTCATTAAAAAGGCGCGTGCAAAAAAACGCGTCGCATTTGTGGTGGACTTGGGTAAGGGAAGGGCACTTTTGGGGATGAATCTTTCGCCCAAGACGACCGCCTTTATCCACAATGTCGGGGAGAAAAATGCACTTCTGCTCCCCTATCCGGTGCTGATTGAGGAGGGGGAGGCAAAGATATTGAATCCAAAATATTATATCGCTATCTCCTATCCGATGCTCAAAATGTCGCAATTTATGAAGATTTCGGATATTCCCGATGCGATCACTGCTGAAGCGCAAGCGCTGTTTCGATAAAGGATAAAGGTATGTTTCGATTTTTGTTTGTTTTTCTCTTAGCGATATCGATGATGCTAGAGGCGAGGCATCTTTCGATCACAGGGACGATTGTCTCAAACAATCAAAAGATGATCGGTGCGCGATATATGGGATATGTGAAAAAGATCAATTTTGATATCGGGGATACGGTGAAGCGGGAGGATACCCTCTTTGAGCTGGAGTCCGCGGAGTTTGATATTATGAAAGAGCAGGCTGATCTAGGGCTTGAACAGGCGGAGATTATGGTCAATATGTATCGTACGCGAATGGAGAGAATCAAAAAAGAGCGGAGTATTTTGAGAAAACTCAAGAAGACGGGTGGTCGAGCAATGCCCGATTTGGATGATATGGACTCTGTGTCGGATAATGTCGAAGCCGGTCTTGCTGCGGCACAAAAGATGGTTGAAAATATGTCGGTAAAAGTGAAGCAGATCGCTACGATTTCAGACTATTTGGAGGTTAAAGCACCCAATGACGGGATCATCGTCCAAAAGCGCATCCGTGTGGGGGATCTGGTGATGCCGGGAATGCTGGCGATGTTGATTGTCGATCTGAAGCATCTGGAGATTGATGCGCAGATTGCCGAATCGGATCTGCTCAAGATTCATAAAGGACAGAAGGTGGATATTACCATTCCCTCACTCAAGCACCATACCACAGGTGTGGTCAAGACGATTGTCCCTTCAGCAAATCCGATGGCACACACTTTTACGCTGATTGTCAAATTTAAAAAAGATAATGAAAAGATTTTCCCCGGAATGTATGCGAAGATGAAGATCAATTATGAGAGTGATCATAAAAAGGAGGAGTAGATGAGAAGGATTGTAATGGTTGCATTACTCATGGCAGGGGTGTTGAGTGCTGATGAGAGAGCGAGTGCGAAAACGATCAGTAATGTCCAAAAAACGACTAAAAATAGGGCGCATCGTGAGCTCAAAAACCTCTACCAAAAGGCGTATGGCGGTAAAAAGAAGGATTTTGCGCAGAGTGCGATCGCGCTCAAAGATGGAGGCTATATCATCGCAGGGGCGAGTAAAAGTTGGGGGCACGGCAACTTGGATATGCTTGTCGTCAGATTTGACAAAGAGGGAAAACCTCAAATGCGGGCGACATTTGGCGGTGAGGAGGATGATCAAGCCCATGCGGTGGTTGCGACGGCAGATGGAAATTTTATGGCGATTGGCACGAGCGAATCGTTTAGCAAAGATGGTGACAAAGATCTCTTCGTTGTGAAGTTTGACAAAGATTGCAAGCGCATTTGGCAGAAGCACTTTGGCGGGAAGCGCGATGAGGAGGGGTTTGCGGCGGTTGCGACCCCTAACGGCGGTGCGTTGATCGCCGGAACGACGGAGTCCTACGGTAGAGGGTATAAAGACGGTTATGTGCTCTTTATCGATAAAAACGGCAAGAAAATATTTGAAAAGGCGATCGGGGGAAAAGGAGATGATCTGCTTTACGGTATTGCGCTGAGTAGCAAGGGGGGATTTTTCGTTGCCGGGGAGAGTGAGAGTTTTGGCAAAGGGGGATTTGATTTTTACTTGGTGAAGTTTGACTCACACGGAAAATATCTCTACAAGCGAGTGCTCGGCGGTGAAGAGGATGACGCCTTTTTGAGCTTGGCACCGACGAAGGATGGTGGATGTGTGGCTGCAGGTTATACAGAGTCGTTTGAGAGTAAGCACAAAGATATCGATGTGATGCGCTTTGATGCCAAAGGGAAGATGGTGTGGCATAAGATCTTCGGTTTCAAATCCAAAGAGTGGGCAAACAGTGTCATGCAGATGAAAAACGGGGGATTTTTGGTCGCCGGAACGACCAATTCATTTGGTTTTGGATCCTATGACTTCTATCTGCTGGAGTTGAATGAGAAAGGGAGTTCCGTTTGGGCAAATGTTTATGGAGATGAGAAGAAGGATATCGCACACTCCATCATCGGGTTGGCTGACGGCACCTACCTCCTGAGTGGAGAGACCAAGAGTTACGGACAGGGCAATGCCGATCTGATGTATATCAAGCTCGGAAGGTAAGGGGTCGGATGAAACGCACGCCCTACAAGAGTCGAAATATTGCCGGTGTTTTGGCAAAGGCATTTTTAACCAATCCTATTACGATGGTATTGGCGACATCGATTTTGCTACTGGGATTTATCGCGCTTCAGACGATGCCGCGCGAAGAGGATCCGCAGATCTCGGTGAGTGGGGGAAGTGTGATCGTCATGATCCCCGGTGCCAGTCCCAAGGAGATACTCAATGTCGCCCTCAAACCGCTAGAGAGACGACTGCGGGAGATCAAGGGAGTGGAAAATATCTATGCCACGGCGATGGAGAATGTCGGCTTTGTCAATGTCCAATACTTTATCGGTGAAAATCGCGAGGATTCCAACCTCAAGCTCTACGATAAAGTGATGCAAAATATGGACAAACTCCCCAAAACGGCGATGCAGCCGCTGATTAAGCCCTTTGACATCGATATCGATATTCCGATCTTAACCATCGCATTTTACAAAAAACCCGGTTATAAAGATGTAGATGATATCTATCTCTATCGTAAGATCAGGGAGATTCAACAAAATGTCAATGCCATTGAAAATGTCGCCAAAACAGAGCTCAAAGGGGTGAGGCATCCTCAATTTAATGTCTTGGTTGATCTTGATAAGCTTTCGGGCTATCATATCTCAATGGGGCAGGTTGCCAAAGCGATTGCTTCAATCTCCAAAAATGCTCCCAATGTCGATAATTCCTCTGCTGACAATCATCTTGTCGTGTTTGGGATCGAGAATGTGATCGAAGATATCGACGATCTTAGGACACTTATCATCGCCCAATATATGGGATCGCCGATCTATCTGCGGGATATTGCCGACATTAGTTACGGTACCGATATACAAAATTTTCAAAAGGTCAAACTTACCAAACGCTATGATGCCAACAAAAGCGATGAGATAGGAAAAGGAACGATTAAAGCGCGAGAGGAGATTGAGAGGAGGGCGCCATTTTACGATTTTGGCAATCAGATCACGATGACTGTCTCCAAGCTCAAAGGTACCAACGCAGTGACGATTGTAGAAGATGTAAAACACTATCTACGGAAGGTCAAGCCGGTGCTCTCTCAAATGGGTGTCGGCTGTATTTTGACGCGTGATTACGGTGAGAGAGCCGATGAAGCGGTCAATGAGCTGATTTTTCATCTCTTTATTACGATTGCGATTGTGGTGCTGATCCTCATTCCCTTTTTGGGCTGGAGAGAGGCGCTGGTGGTGGCGATTGCGGTGCCGATGATCTTGGCGGCGACACTCTTTGTGGCGCAGATGACGGGACAGACCATCAACCGTATCACGCTCTTTGCCTTTTTGCTGAGTATCGGTTTGATTGTCGATGATGCGATTGTGGTGATAGAGAATATTCATCGACACTTGCATCTGGAAAAAGCCAAAGATCAACCCTTTAATGAGCTGATTGTCGAAGCGACGGATGAGATCGGTCCCTCGACCAATATCGCCACGATTGCGATCATTTTGACGATGGTGCCGATGGCGTTTGTGGGGGGAATGATGGGGCAGTTTATGCTCCCGATCCCGCTCAATGTACCGGTAGGATTAGCAGTGTCGCTCTTTGTCGCCTATGTCTTTACGCCCTTTTTTGCGAGTAAGCTCATCAAAAATCCGCATCAAGCAGATGCAACGATAACGATGCACAAAAAGAGTCTTTTGCGCACAATCATATCATCTATTATCAACAAGGTGCGATCATGGAAAAGCTGATCTACGGCGTCATCACTTCGCGATTTAAGCGCTATTTGGTCATCGCTATCGTTTTGTTGAGCTTGGCGGGATCGGTAATGATGTTTCCGACGAAATTGGTACTTGCCAAGATGCTACCGGGTAAGAGTGCCAATACTTTCACCGTCTATATCGATCTGCCGGTCGATAGCACCGTCAAGCAGACGGAGCGTGTGGCGGAGTGCGTATTGGAGGAGCTCAAAAAAGAGCCGGAGATCATGGATATGGAGAGCTATATCGGGCAGGGTGCGCCACTCGATTATGCCGGTTTGGTCAAGGGGAGTGCCTTTAAAGCGTTTAAATACCAAGCGGAGATCGTCGTCAATCTCACCGATAAGCATGATCGAGAGGAGCCCTCCTATATGATGGTACACCGTATCCGTCCCGTAATCCAAAAGCGCTGTATGCCGTTGGTAGCGGGGAGCAAGATCAAGTTTATCGAGATGCCTTCGGGTCCGCCTACGATTGCGACGATTGAGATTGAGCTCTATGGGCATCGTGAGAAGGAGTTGCGTGCGATTGCCGATGATATCGGAGAGATCTTGCGAAACACACCCGGTTTGGTAGATGTGGATGTGATGCAGGATAAGATCTTTAAAGAGTATAAACTCATCCCCGATAAAGAGAAGGTAATACGAAGCGGTTTGAGTATCGATCAGCTCAACAAGATCATCTATCTCGCCTTCAAAGGGAGTGCGGTCGCCTACAAAAATAGTCGAAATCAGCAGGATCAGGTACCGATCTTTGTACGCCTGAGCGATACGACCCGCATCTTCCGTACCCGTTCAGTAGAGAGTATCGAGGATAAACTCTCACAACTGCGCTTGATGAACCGTATGGGCATCATGGTGCCGATCCGTGAGCTTGTCAATCTAAAGCGCATTGACTCCTCACCCAAGATCAGCCGAAAAAACCTCAAAACGATGGTGCGCATCACTGCTGAGTGCGATATGGTGAGTCAAGTCTATCCGCTACTCGAAGCACAAGATAAAATTCTCAAAGAGCTTGACGGTGATTTTGAGGTGGAAAAGGTGCCGGGTATCTCGACCTCGATGTTTGATCTCATCCTCAAAGATAACTTTAGCGCAGATGAGATGCTCTTGCACTGGAACGGAGAGATGAAAGTGACACTCGATACCTTTCGTGATCTGGGCGGGGCGTTTATTGCGGCGTTGGTGTTGATGTTTTTGTTGATGGTGGTCTATTACAAATCTTTTGCGCTCAGCGGGATTGTCCTCATCGGGAGTTTTCTCTCGATCATCGGAGTGATTGTGGGGCACTATCTCGTCGATCTGGTGACGATGCACTTTGCCGGGGTGAACTTCTTTTTGACCGCTACATCGCTGATTGGATTTATTTCACTGATGGGAATCAGCGCAAGAAGTTCACTACTGCTCATCGACTTTAGTATGAGCAAGATTGCCAACGGCGAAGAGAAGGATCGGGCGATCGCCAACGCCACGGCGACACGCGCAAAACCTATCTTCTTGACGATGATTGCGATCGTTTTGGGATCGGCACTACTGGCAACCGATCCGATTTTCGGCGGACTGGGAATCGCGCTCATATTCGGCAGTATCGCTTCGACGCTGGTGAGTCTCTTTTTTATCCCTGTGTTGTTGCACAATACCAAGGCTATCTGTCCGAAGGGGTAGTGAACTTATCGCACCTGATGACGGTTAGGTTAAAAATGACTAAATCGTTCACGCACATGATTTCTTGTGGTTATCATTATGGATTTTGACACTAAACAAAAAAAGCAATTTCCCGATTTATTGAGTAAAGAGAGGCGGTGTGATGGGATGAGAAGATGAGCGACGAAGCGAAGTTGTAGCTGGGGATGATGTAGGGGGGGTTGCAATATTAGCAGACTTCTAAACCAAAATTGATATTTTTTAATAAACCTATCGTTTACGCATAATCTAGGGCAATTTCTCGATGCGGAGCATGAGAAGTTTGAGAGGTTTTTGTTAGGTTGTTCTTGAAACTATTGAATTGAGTTGCAATATAGTTGATCTCATCCTTCTCTCCTCCAAATAGCTCTATCTCTTTACCGGTGGGACTCTTTATGGCTACAATGTAGGATTCGTTATTTTTGGTAGTCGTAAATTTTTCTATTTCTGACCATTTAAATTTTTGAGTTTTAATTTTATTAAAAAGTTTTCTTGAATATTTTGCACCTTCAGAATTTAGCTCGAACTTTTTCTTTGAAATCAATGACCAAGCTAAGTACCAAATTAAAAATATTGTAGAAGAAGCAATCATCAAAATAAGGGAAAGCATCAAATTTGTAGATACCTTGTCGTTTAATTCATGTGTAATGGTATATAAAGCAGCGCTATCTTGTATCAAAAGCCCAAAAAACAAGATTTTAAAAGCATTCATTTGTGTTTTGAGTTTAAGCGTTAGTCTATTTTCATCTTTTTCAAGTTTAAACTTCTTCTCCATTTTTTTCCCTTTTATTGCATTTCAAAGGATAGAATCGACAGATTGCATTAACTTTTTAGAGTAGAAGTCAGATAGATAAAAAATGTGAGTAATGTGAGTAATATTACCGCATTTTTCTCATCTGTTTTCAATTTTAAATAAAACTTTATGCTAGACGATATAAAGATATAGGGCATCTATTTATTTGAGGCGCCTTATAGTCAAATGAGTAAAGGTAGATAAATTGTGCTATTTTTAAAGTTCAAACAGATCCAAATCAACAACCAAACCTTCAACATCACCCAAGCCAACAACCTCACAGTAAGAAACACCATAGACGAGTTCCCTGATAGGAGAGGATAATAGGATATGAGTTCATTTTTGGGTGCATTTGTATTTTTAGTTTTGATAGTGATTACTTTGATGATCTACATCTATGTTATAACAGTAGTCGTTAGATACACACTCTTTGTCTTTAGATACATAAACCCAAAAGTAAGAAATTTTATCATTATTATGTTTTTATTGGTGACAATTTTTAAGCTAGTCGGACTTATACCTGCTGCAGGAATTGTGTGGTTTGTTATCTGGATGATTTATATATTCATAAAAAATAGAAAGAGTTCAAAAGGGTGGTTTATCAATGGAGTTAAAGATATATTTATCCCTCCAAAAAGTATCTTTATCGTAGGAACGAAACGAACGATTATGCTTTTTTTTATTGGACTGCTTATGATAAATTCTGCATACTGGTTAAAAGAGCGATATCAATGGGTTAATGAAAAACATGCTTATTTGGATGCAAAAGAGTACTATGCCGTAGGTAATGTCCTTCTTTTTTATAGAGCTACTCTTTCATCTATCCTTTCACCTGAAAATAATCTCTTAAGACCTATGGAGTGGCTACAACGAGCCATAGTAGCCAAAGGTACCGCTCTCATCCCAAAAGATGATGCTGAACCGGCTATGTGGAACTATCGATTTTTCTGGTATCTCTATGCGAGAAACACTCATCTGCCTACACAGGCACCAAACCCTCTAGGAAAACTTGTTACGACCATCGTCCCCCTAAAGCCTTGGATAGTTTAGCAAACAAACCGATGAGAGATAAAGTATTTGATGATGAGAAATTTTTGGCATATCCTCTTTTATCTATGTATCATATTGAAGGGTATGTTGCTTCACATTATTCAATAAAGTATAACAATCATGGCAGTATGTATAACTTTATCAAATACAAAGATGCCATTGTTCCTTTAGTAAATATCGTTAAATGGTCAGAAAAGATGCAAAGTGAGTGGAAATTTCACCCCAAAGCTTATAAAAAGATAAAATCCAACCCAAGACTACAGTTGGCACATCAAGTTGGCATACTGCTACATTTGGCTGCAATCTTGGATAACAAGATGTATCAAGGGACATTTCGATGTGATGATCCGCTACTTTTAAAGGTTTATCCATACTCAGAAGCTTTCAATGCCAAAGACTCACCACTCTATCAAGTATCTGAGCAAGAGCAGTGGATATACACTGTAGCAAATAGTGAACTTGAAACCGTAAGCTACACGGCAAATAAGTTGTGCGGGTATAAAAAAATCGTCAAAGACGATGTGGAGTTTTGGAATGAAGGACATAAAAATGATCCTCTTGATGGAAATATTTCTAATCCGTCACAACTCTACTACTACGCCAAACGAGGTATAGAACAAGTAAAAAAACAATCACAAGAACCAAAAGGAGAATAAGATGGTAGACTATATAGTACAAGCAGCGAAAAATACCGGGTATATTTTTGAAAATACACTTAAAAGTTTTGGTATTGTAGATACTGTTGCTGCAGGAAATATTATCGCAGCCGGAGCAAATACTTATGCAGAGACTCAAGGACTAACACAAAAGCTTGATGGTGGAGCTAAAGTTAAAGTTACTACCAAAATAGCACCCAAAGCCGGAGGTGCATTGCTTACAGTGGGGATAGAACTAGCTAAAGATCCTAATCACGACGGCTATAGAGCTGTTGTGACCGGTGTCGGTTCAACTCTCGTTGTCGAAGGAGTGGCTACTGCTGCGGAAGCTTTAGGAACTGCCATGGCAACTGCTGCTGGAGCTAGTGGAGTGTCTGTAGGAGCTCTTATCATCGTTGATGCATTGGCAACATTAGCTATAGGGGCATTAGCTTCTACCTACTTGGGACAAGGATATGACTACTTTATAACCCAAGAGTTTAGATCCAAATTTAACGAAAATACAAATCTTTATGATGTAACAACTAAATGGAACCTAAGAGATAGTCTCAATCCTACTCTGTTTTCAACTATAGACCAATATATAGATAGTGATATAGACAATCTTTGGAGTATAGTAAAAAAAGGGCAAGGAAATGGCTTTAAGCTCTTTCTTGATGGGCAGAAAGAGTATTCACTTGTTTACAATAAAACAACCAAAACTTATAAATACCCCGGTTCTATAGCACAGATAAAAACAAAAGATGCAGGACATGCTAAAACAGATATGGACTATATGGTCAACTTTTTAAAATCAGTTGATCAAATACCTGATAATCACTTTCATGTACAATTTAACTCAAATCAAACATATGATGTTTATGCTTATGGATTTATGGATAAAGATACCATCGTCTCATCAGCACGAAACAATAAATATGCATTTAATGCTCTGATAAATTTAGAAAAATATTATATAGATAATGACCCTACAGTAACCATAAGTGATGTACCGATAAATGTCCTATCCGACACCTACCTTGGAAAACGAGCAGAATTTCTAAAAAGAGTAGCAGATGACAATACTGATACATACAACAGCTACTCTCCATATAGCTACTATGAAAATGACCTCAATCTCCAAAGTATAGGAGGAGGAAGTGTTACGGTTAATTTCGGTGATACAAACTATCGTATCAGCAATAAAGTAGCAACATATCTGTTTGGCTCTATCACAGGTGATAAAAATGATCTCATAAAAGGCTCATACGATAACAATGCAAAAGACTATGTCGAAGGCTTAGACGGTTCTGATACTATCTATACTTATGACGGCGACGACACAATCTACACCAACGCAAACATCTCATCCCAATACGATCATGAGACAGCCTCCACACTAAACAGAGTCTATGCGGGAGATGGAGATGATACGATCATCGGCTCAAAAGGTACAGATATCATCTACTCAGGAGATGATAATGATACGATCTATGTTACTTCACAAACAGATCATAGCTCATTAGCCAAAGATTATGTAGAGGGAGGTTTAGGGGCTGACAAGATATATGGAAGCAATGGAGACAATATCATCTACGGAGATACAACCGATGAAGATAATGGCAGTGCCTTTAAAGATAATGACACTATCTACGGTTACGGAGGAAAAGATACCATATACGGCGGAGTGGATGAAGATGTAGTATATGGCGGAAGCGGTAATGATACCCTCATCGGAGGAGAAGGGGGAGATACCCTCATAGGTGGAAGCGATAACGACACCCTCTATAGCACAACCGCAAATGATAGTGATGATAATAATAAAGATATCTTAAACGGTGAAGTGGGTGATGATACCCTATACGGCGGAAGCGGTTATGATGAATTAATAGGCGGTAAAGATTATGATATATACTACGCATTAAACGGAAATATCATTAAAGATGATACAGACGCAGAGGGCGAGGTACACTTCAAAGGTCATAAATTAGGTCAAGCAAAAATCACACAAAAAGAGGGAGAAGAAAATAGCTATAGTGACGGTATATTTGACTACTACTTGGGAGGGGATACCCTTAAAGTAGTGCATATTGATACAAAAGAGTATATATGGATAAAGAACTTTGATAGCAAAAAAGATGATGCCGGTTCAAATTTAACTGATATCAAAAATATGCATATTAATAATATTGGATATAGAAGAATGGATGTGGCATGAAAAATAAAAAGTTATTCAAGAAAAAATCATTTCTATTCTATTTCATAATAGGTTTTATACTAGCGATAATAAACTTTTTTGTTAATAATTTTGGATATAGAGCTGATTATTATGAAAAATTAGAAAATTTTCAAGATGCAAAAACTTATATGTTTGATGTGCGATTAAAAAAAGATGGTTGTTATTGGATAGGGTTTTCTAGTCCTAATGCACATATTTTTGACTACAAAATCAAAGGTAAATATAATTTTAAATACTACTATGATAAACAATTACTCAAAGACTATAATGCAACTATTACACTGGGAGGAGCTGCATATTCAAGGAGTGATTTTACTGAAACTGTCTTAGATAGGATAGAAGTACCTCTCAAAGGACACCGTAAACTTCATATTGAGCTAACTCCGATAAAAAGTGATTCTATTTTTACAAACAGAGAAAATAAAATTTATTTTTTTATGCGTAGAGCATTACTAAAATGTAAAAAAATAGATTTTGAAAAAATTAGAAGAGATAAACTGGTTGAAGAAAATCCAATTGATATTCCTGAAAAAAATACTACTCTAAAACCTTTGTATAATGCATTAAAAGAACATAATTTTAGAAAGATAAAGAGTGAAATTGAAAAATTTGGTGTTGATGTAAAGATGTTAAATGATAGGAGACCCCTGCATTATGCTGCATTTTTCAATGATGCCAATACAACAAAATATCTTATAGCACATGGAGCGAATATCCATACTAAAGACATAGCAGACAAAGAACCTATCCAATATGCTATAGAAAATAATGCTACAAAAACTACTAAAATACTTTTAGATAGTGGGATAGATGTAAACAAGATAGGTTATGTAGATCCATATTTAAAAAGAAGCACTAGAGGTGCAAATAGAAAATTACCACCACTATTTTATACAGCATGTAATGGACTATATGAGATGACAAAACTTCTTTTAGAGTATAAAGCAGATACGAAAAAAGTACTTTTTGGGTGGAATGTTTATGCATATGCAGAGTATAGAACGGATGAAAAAAAAGTTTCAAAAGAGATGCATGAGAAAATTTTAAAACTTTTAAGAAGTTATAAAATAAAAAAAGTAATGCCCGGAAAAAATAAAGTTTGATAAGGAGATAAGATGATAGATAGAAAAATAATCAACGGTAAAACCATAGAGTTTGACACAGAAGTACAATCTGAAATATATAAGCTACTTTTGCCAGATGGTGGCAGTGGGGATGCCAATTTATTAGATTGGTCAATTGTAGTAACTGGTGTACTAATGAAACTTTTAGAAAAAAATGTCGCAATCCTGATCTGTCAACACATTTTAGGACATATTCCAATGACCTAGTCTATAGTTACATTTCGTAACATTTTTTCTTCAAATGCAACCGGTGACAAATAATCATTGTAAGAATGCAACCTTTTACGGTTATA
>JALVVN010000004.1:53900-74726 GCA_027023405.1 Campylobacterales bacterium | reverse complement strand
TTGAAGCCGGTGTAGTCGTCTGTAAAACTTTGTAAGCTCAATGTTTTTCATCGTTGCCCTCAATATTTTTAGTAAATTATAGGATAGGCAGACGACAGCTTTGTGTCCGGTTGCAACAGCGAGAAAAATATTTCAAAATGAAATAAAAGTTTACTTTTTGTGTGGATTTTGGTAGGATAGTACTAAATATCGTGAGAACAGATGCTTCAGTACTTATGATATAATGTAGATGAAAGAGAAAAAGTATAAATGCAAATCAATTGGAGCGAGGAGAAAAACCGCATTTTAAAACAGACGAGAAATGTCTCTTTTGAAGATGTGGAATATGCTATTTTAAACGATCAGATTTTAGATATCGTTCCTCATCACAACCAAAAGAGATTTTCTCATCAAGAGTTGATGATAGTTTCGATACGCAATTATACTTACTATGTTCCGTTTGTGATGAATAAAGAGGAGATATTTTTAAAAAATATCATTCCAAGTCGCAAATATCATAAAAAATATGGCAAGGAGTGAGAGGTGTACAGCAAAGAAGAGTTAGAGATAGTTGATTATATTGAAAATCAAAATCCAAAATCAATCCCTGATCTAGATAAAAAAGTAGAGAAGATGAAGTCTGCCGTAAAGGATAAACAGACAAAACGGAAGGCTATAAACATCGAGATACTTGAGAGCGATCTCGAAAAACTCAAAACAAAAGCCTTAGAAGAGGGGATACCTTACCAAACGCTCCTCAACTCACTGCTTCATAAATATGTAACGGGACAACTAGTCGAAAAGGATAAGATAGCGTAGATCGAAGAGAGTTGAAAAAAAGTCAAAAAAGGACAGTTGATGGGTATTCAGGAAATTTTACTGTTTTTTGTTTTGATGAGCGGTGTGATATGGGCTTTTTACAAACTCTTAACCGACAAAGTTTAGACAGGTTCGGGTGATGGCTAGGGGTATGTGAGGTGTCCTAATGACGATCTGTGTCAGTTGCCACTTTAGCAAGTATAATGCGCAGAGATGACAGCTTTGAGTCTGCTTCTAAAAGTTACTAAAATATTTCAAAATGAAATAAAATTTTACTTTTTGTTTGAATGTTGCTAAAATAGTGCTAAAACAAAAAAGGTGCTATAATTATGAAAATCGTGTTTGAATATGATGTCAATAAAAGTCATTTAAACAAACGCAAACACGGGATAGATTTTGAAGAGGCAAAAGTACTGTTTTACGGTGCTACAGTCGTTGTCGAGGCAAATGAGGTAGATGGTGAGAGTAGATTGATGGCGATCGGTAAAATTGGCGGTAAGCATTATAGTGCCGTCTATACTTATCGTGGTAAATCGATTCGTTTGATTAGTGTTAGAAGAAGTAGAAAAAGTGAGGAGAAGATTTATGAGCAAAATCACGGCTGAAGAGTTTGACAAAAGGTTTGACGACGGTGAGGATGTTACAGAGTTTTTGGATTTGAAAAATGTGAAAAGTTTTGAAGCATCGCATAAAAGTATTTTGAAAAATTATGTCAAAATAGATGATGATCTTCTAAAGTTTTTTCCAGATGATAGAGCAGTCAATGATGCTTTAAGAAGTTTGGTAGAGAAGATGAAAGATAAGAAGTCTGCCTAACATTTATCCGATGTGATAAAGAAGGAGTAAAAATTCTATTACTCCTAATGACAATGCAATAACGATCGATTCGGATCAGTGATAAAGCCGTATCCGTTGTAGATGGTGAAGATTCCGTAGGCGACGACGGCGATGGCGGCGAGTTTGAGGATGAGGTTTCGTGTGCTGGTCTGCTTTAGAAATCCTACAAAAAATCCCATGCTAAACATCGCCGGAACGGTGCTAAGTCCAAAGATGAGCATCACGATCGCACCCCACAAAGGACTGGCGGTACTCGCAGCCGTGATAGCGAAAAAATAGACAAATCCACAAGGTAAAAGTCCGTTTAGCATTCCCAAAAAGTAAAATGAACTGAGGGATTTTGATCGTAAAAAGGTGCGAAAAGTCTCTTGATACCACTTGCTTTTGCTCAGCGAGTGTTCGATGAGCGTGAGAAATTTGAGTTTACCGAGTAGAGAGAGACCGGCGAGGATCATCAAAATACCTGCGATGATAAGGAGTGTGCCGTTGGCATAGTTGTTGAAGGTTGCGACACCGCCGAGCCAGCCGAAGATCGCCCCCAAGATGGCATAAGTCGTAATGCGTCCAAATGAATAGATCAGATGAGAGAGTGCTTGGGTGCTTTTGGCACTCTTTTCGTCGATTTTGGCACTGCTGTAGGCGAGGACGATCCCCCCGCACATTCCGATACAGTGGCTAAATGATCCCAAAAAGGCAATGGTAATGATACTGAGTAGATTGAGAGCGTCCATCTGTTATTCTCCTAGAATTTTTTTGCGGATGATAGGATTGGTCAAATCTTCGTGGTGCAAGACCCGTTTTCGCATCGTTTCGTAGTCGATCCTGCCCTCTTTGGGTGTGTCGTAGGCACCGAAACCGTGGTGCATCGGTGTTGTTTCATCGACGCTGTAAAAGGCATCTTGCGCTCTGATCCACCCCTTTTTGTCTTGGGCGTAGACCCAAAGCTTGGCATCAGGCAGATCTTTGTCGCTGAGCCAGAGGATCATGCACCCGATATCGTCAAAGATCCAAGTTTTGCCACTCTTTGCCGCCACTTGTGCCGCATGATCTTGATCGGTGATGACCATTTTGCAGTAGGGATCTTGGAGGTGTGAGAGTTCGAGAGAGAGCGGTTTTTGTTCACTGTTTCCAAGATAGACACTCTTCATCTGCTCCTTTTTTGCCATAGAAAAAAAGAGGATGGCGATGATCGCTACAAATATAAAGATAGGGATGATCTTTCTCACTGAGACTCCTTTAGGTTGGGATTATAGCACATCAGAGATAAACCCCGTTTTGATAACGATACCAGAGAGGATAAAAGTTTAAAAGCAATAGTAGGAACAGGAGGAGCATAAGGGTAAGACGAAAATATTTTTCATTCTCCTTCGCCCCCAAAAGCTTCAAAAAGGCGTTGCTACTCCCAAAGAAGAGGATTGCCAAGAGAAGCGACCAGATGAGGTAGCCCACATAATAGTATTCACCCTGAAGCATACAAAAGGGGCAGATATGGGTCGGTGTCTGATAGATATAGGTACCGTAAAAATAGACGATCGCGCCGTATGCCACGGGAGCGAAGAGCAATGAGGTAAAACCGAGTAGATACGCCTCTTTGAACCACGCACCATAGATCATCAGCAGGCTAATCAAACCAAAGAGTATGAGGAGTTTGGTTTGGTCGAGATTAAAAGGGAGGGTGTTGTGGCCGCTAGCGCCGAAGATGACGGAGCAACAACTCACGGGACGATCGAGTGAGATATGCTGAAAGTAGGCGATCTCCAAAGCAAATGTGAAGAGTGCGAGTAGCGTGATCAGCAGGAAGAGGATGTATTTTTTCCGGATATACGGGTAGTCCTGCGCCTCCACATCCCGCTTGTGTAGCAGAAGCCAAAAGGCGCTCAGAAGCACGATAACGATCTTGAGGATCAGAAGCGGATTGCCGTAGTCGTTGGCTTGAATGACGCCCGCGGCACACATTGCTCCGGGGACGATATGGTGCAGAGAGTCAAGCGTATAAGCGAAATAGGGCAACAAGATCAGCTCAAAGATGAAAATAACCAAGAGCGCAAGTGAGATAAAGTAGTTGCGATTTTCGAGTCGATACTGTTGTGGTGTAGTGGCGTGAAAATCCCAATCTTTTAAGATAGAAAATACAGCAACGGCGGAGATAAAGATCAATATCGTAATAAGCAGATCGCTAAAGAGCATGATCAATACAGGTGTGTGAAGCAGTACGCTAGAGGGCATCGACGATCCTACCTTGTCGCATATAGATCGTGCGGGTCGGAAGCGGGAGGTGATCGAAGATGGGATCGTGGGTAGCGATGAGGATTGTTTTACCCATACAGTGGAGCTTCTCCAAAAGTGTCAAAAATCGCTCCGCATTTCCGCTGTCAAGATTTGCCGTGGGCTCATCAAAGAGGAGCAGATCGGGATCGGCAGCGAGTGATCGTGCGATAGCGACGCGCTGTTTCTCACCGCCGGAGAGATCTTTGGCGGTGTGAGTGAGATCTTTGCCGATGGGGATGAGGGAGATCACTTCACGGATACGCGAGTCGATCTGTGAGGGTGAGAGACCGAGCGGGACGAGCGGAAGGAGGATATTTTCATAGATGGATAGTGTCGGGATCAGCTTGAAGTCTTGCGGGGTAAATCCGATATGTTCGAGTCGAAAACGGCTTGCGTGGTGTTGGGGGAGTTTGGCGATAGGGGTTTGGTCGATCAATATCTCTCCGCTTGTCGGCTTTTGGAGGGCGGCGATGAGAGAGAGGAGGGTTGATTTTCCGCTACCGCTCACGCCGTTGAGTATGACAACTTCTCCCTTTTTGATCGCAAGATCGACGGCATGGAGTGCGGTAAAGTCTCCGAATGTTTTGGTGAGTTTTTGAATCTGTATCATTTGAGTGCCTCGCTAGGATCGGTGATGGCGATACGCCAAATCGGAATGAGAAGCGAGAGGGTAAAGGAGATCATAAAGAGTAGAAAGATACTCAAAATAAGCGTCGCTTCGATATGGGGCGTAAAGTGATAGGGTTTGGGTAGGTTGGTAAAACCTAAAAAGAGATCGCCTAATAGCGGGGCATTGAAACCGAACACATAGAGATAGGCGAGTAAAAATCCCAGTGCAAAAGCGACAAAGGCGATGATGATCGATTCGGTGAGTTTGAGGATGAGGATTTGGTTCACACTCCAGCCGAGCATACGCATCGTCGCAACCTCTTGCTTCTCACTCGATCCGGCGAGGTTAAATCGCTGATAGAGGATCAGCATAAAGGTGAGCAATAGCAACGAAAAGAGGATCAAAAAGATAGCACTCTTGAAGTGAAAAAAGCTCTCATAAGCGCTGAAGAGATCGCGTTTGTCGATGATGCGTGCGTCAAAAAAGAGGGATTGGAGTTTTTCCAAAACGGTATCTCGCTCACTGTCATTGGGGACATTGAGGGTGATATCGCTAAAGTGTTGCGCATCGATACCCAAAATCTTTCGTGCCAAATCGATCGGTATGATCGCCAGATCGCTGTTGTAGAGCGGACTCGTTTCATCGATTGTTTGGTAGATTGCAACCTCTATCTTCTCCCCCTTTGGTGTAAAAAAATCGAAGCTCTTATCAAAAAAATGCCGATGGAGGTAGTGGGCAAAACTTGGGGAGATGATCATCTGATCTTTGCCTATAAATGTTTTGAGATTGAGTGTGGGAAGATCATGTTGGAGATTTTGCTTGGTTTGCGCATCAGTCAGATCGACACCTAGGATATTGACGCTGTAACGGTTATCGAGTCGATAGGCTCCCCAGATGCGCCCTTTGAGATCGCTTACCCCTCGAATCGATGCTATCGACTTCAGCCACTCACCGCTCACATCGACCGGATGTCCTGCATGGAGCTTTTGGACGATAAAGTCGCTACTGTGTTGAAGCTTGGCTTCTGTCGAGGTGCGAATGGAGGTGGTGACCAAGAGTACCGCCGAGAGTAGAAAGATTAGTAGTGTAGAGATGAGAAAGATCGCCAAATGCCGAGAGCGGTGCTTGAAGAGTAGCAGGGTAGTGAGGTTGAAAAAGGAGATCTTATTCATAGATAAATCCACGATAGTCGATCGGTGCTAAAGAGGGTGAAAAGGGGGTGTGAAGCGGATTGGCGCTAAAGTCGGGGATCGGTGAAAGGGTAGGGGCGTTGATCGGGGGATTGGGTTTGAGCAAAACCCAAAGGAAAAGCAAAAAAAGAGGTGCCAAAAGTATCAACACTCCCCTCGCAGATCGACTTAGCTTCATATCAGTAGAGTAGCTTAGGAGTGATCTCTGAGAAAGTAACGATCGCTTTGCCGTGGTGATCATGCAAAAACTCTTGCGCATCCGTTTTGGTTGTAAAGGGGATCAGCTCCTCACCCATCGGTCCGTACACATTGGAGCCGGTGACAAAATAGGCTTTGTGCGCATCGATCGTTTTGAGGGTGTAGTAGTCGGTCACCCAAACGCCCAAAACCTTCTCTTTTTGATGTTTGAATCGCTTTGGATCAAGGTAGAATTTCATCATATCTTTTACCCCGTCGAAATAGAGCTTCTCTTTGCCAAGATCAATCATTGCGATCCATTTGGGATATTTGGCGACCCACATCCCGCAGACGGGGCATTTGGCATCTTTGGGCGCGGTGATCTTCGCATGTTGTGCAGTGCCGACATCGTTGGCGGTCAATAGCGTTCCGATAAGTAATAGTGTGTAGATGATTCGCATACCCTCTCCTTGTGCTATTTTGTGAAGTGTATCAAATCACAGTTAAATGATTGTTAAGTTAAAATAGCGTGATTTATAAAAATAAGGAGAATAATCATATGAAATATTATGTAGTGGCATTTTTAACGCTTGCGACACTTTTTGTCGGTTGTACGCAGGAGACGCAAAATAAGCTAGGAAGAGCGATCCAAAACTGGACGGGAACAGACGGTGTATTGGAAGTGTATGCAGGCGATAAATTGGTCAAACGATTTATGAAGATAGACAAACTCACAACCGGTGTGAGCACGCAAGGTGAGGAGAGTAGACCCTATCGATATGGCTACGGAGTCTTGGATGAAAACCTCAACGGCAAAGCGGACGCAGGTGAGAAGCGGGTCTATTTTGAATTTTCCGATTACTCAACTTCCTATATTTTTTATGAAGATCCGCATAAGTAATGGATACGATTTCACTCTTTAAAAAGATCCTCTCATTTGAGTCGATCACCCCTGATGATGCAGGGGCGTTTGACTTTATCGAGGAGTATTTGAGTGGGTTTGAAGTGATCAAACTCGATATCGGAGGGGTAAAAAACCGCTTCTTTTACAAGCGTTTTGGCGAGGGGGAACATCTCTGTTTTGCCGGACATATTGATGTGGTACCGCCCGGCGAGGGATGGTTGAGCGATCCTTTTGTGCCGACGGAAAAAGAGGGGATGATCTACGCAAGGGGTGCGCAGGATATGAAGAGCGGTTTGAGTGCTTTTTTAAAAGCGTGCCGTGATGCGAAAAATTTCTCCGGTACGCTCTCTGTGCTACTCACCTCCGATGAGGAGGGGGATGCGACAAACGGCACGGTAAAGATGCTTGAACTACTTAAAGAACGGGGAATGTTGCCCGATTATGCGATCGTTGCCGAGCCTACTTGTGAGGAGCGCTTCGGCGATACGATCAAGATCGGTCGTCGAGGTTCGATTAACGGTGTCATCGAAAAGATGGGTGTGCAGGGACACGCCGCCTATCCCCAAAAGGCAAAAAACCCGATCCATAAAGTAGCGCAAGTACTGCCGAAGATGGCGGGGGCGTTTTTGGATGAGGGGGATGAGGCTTTTGCACCGAGTCAATTTGTCATCACCGATATTCGCGCCGGTATGGAGGTGACCAATGTCACACCGGCAAATCTCAAGATGATGTTCAATGTCCGAAATTCGACCAAAACCGATCTTGAAGCGGTCAAAGCCTTTGTCGATCAGCACTTCAGGGATATGGACTATACCCTCACGCTCAATCAGAGTGCCAAGCCCTTTGTGACCGATCGAAACTCCAAGGTGATTGAGGTGATGAGTGAAACGATTTTTGATTTGGTCGATATAAAACCAGAGCTATCGACTGCCGGCGGTACGAGTGACGCGAGATTTTTTGGGGAATTTGGTGTGGATACGGTGGAGTTTGGTGTCAAAAATGATACGATCCACGCTATCAATGAGCGTGTCGGTGTCGATGATGTGATTGCGCTGGAGAGAATTTTTGCGCAAGTGATAGAGAGATTTTAAGGAAATGGTATGATTGAAAGAGAACACTTTTTTGAGAGCGGTGCGGATGAGGCGATCGTTGCGGAAGCGTATCAAGCGATCGTGGAGGAGGCAGAGGGTGATGAAGTAGGCTACTACCATCTACCTGATGATCAGGCACTTGTCTCACGCATAGAAGCTTTTGTACTCGAGAGAGATTTGGCGAGAGAGTCATTGGAAAATGTGGTGGTACTTGGGATTGGCGGATCGTCGTTGGGGACAAAGGCGATCGATACACTCTTGGCTTTGACACATCATCGTGATGAGAGTCGATTGCGTCGTCGCAACGATAAAAATCTCATCTTTTTGGAGAATGTTGATCCCAACGAGATCGAAGAGAATCTCAAAGGGGTAAGAGTTGAAAATTCCATCTTTATTGTGATTAGTAAGTCAGGTGGAACGATTGAGACCACTTCATCACTTAAGTATCTTTTGGGGCGTTTTGAGATCGGCTTTGATGATGCGCGATTTCGTGATTCATTTGTCGTGGTGACAGATGAACACTCTCCGCTTGATCGTATGGCACAAGAGTATGGGGTGAAAGCTTTTCATATCCCTGCTAATGTCGGAGGGCGTTTTTCGGTGCTCTCAAGTGTCGGTCTGCTACCGCTTTGTATCTTGGGGTACGATATCGGTGAGTTGCTCAAAGGAGCAAAGGAGCTCAAAGAGAGTTTTTTTGCCAAAAAAGAGGATGCTTTGATCCAAAAAGCCTACTTTTATGCCTCTCGAAAAGAGCAAATTCCGATGAATGTTCTTTTTAGTTACAGTAGTGCGTTTAAATATTTTAACCAATGGTATGTGCAGTTGTGGGGTGAGTCACTCGGTAAGCTCAATCTCGACGGCGAACATGTCGGTTTGACACCGATAGGACTCATCGGCTCTATCGATCAGCACTCCTTTTTGCAACTCATCATCGAAGGTCCCAAAGATAAGAGTGTGACGATGATCAAGGTAGAGAATTTTGAGAATGATCTCAAAATTCCTAATATCTCAATTCCACATCTTGAAAAGACCGATTTTATCAATAATCATACCTTCAATGAACTCATCAATGCGCAGTGTGATGCTACGATGCAGAGTATCCTTGACCAAGGGGTACCGGTTGATCGTATCGTGATTGATCGTTTGAGTGAACGAAGTGTCGGGTATCTGATCTTCTATTATGAATTGCTCACTTCACTGGTCGGCTACTTTCTCCATATCAACACCTACGATCAACCCGGCGTGGAGCTTGGGAAAGAGATTCTCAAAAAACGATTTACAAGCTCCATATGAGAAATCCTGTCGTCTTTACCGATTTAGACGGTACACTTCTCAATCACGATGACTACGCGTTTGCGTCGGCGATGCCGATGATCTCTCGACTCAAGCGCGACAATATTCCCCTCATTTTTGTCACCTCCAAGACCAAGGAGGAGTGTGAGATCTTGCAGGAAAAGATGCAGATCGATGCTCCGTTTGTAGTGGAGAACGGTGCCGCGATTTATGGATTGGAAGCGATGCCGATCGTACTGGGGGTAGAGGTGGCGGAGATTCGTCGCTTTTTGGATCGTGTTTGGGATCGATTTGGAATCAGAGCCTTTTATCAAATGAGTGTGGATGAGGTGATAGAGGTGACGGGATTTGATGAATCAAATGCCAAACTTGCCAAAGCAAGATCTTACTCTGAACCCTTTTTCCTCTCCGAACCTTCTGAGCTGGATGCACTGCAAGCAGAGGCAAAAGAGTCAGGTCTCAAGATACTCAAAGGGGGGCGTTTTTACCACTGTGTCGGTGGTGAACAGGATAAGGGCAGGGCGGTGCAAGTGGTGTGTGAGCGGATGGGTGCGGATCGTACGACGATCGCCTTGGGTGATAACTATAATGATCTTGATATGTTACGCGTCGTTGATATCCCGATCTTGATGCCGTTGCCCGATCAGAGTTTTATTCGTTGTGAGATTGTCAATGTGCGCAAAGCTCCGGCGAGCGGTGCTAAAGGGTGGAATGCCATCTTGGAGGAGATACTCAATGGATAAAAAAGCGCTCCTCAGAGAACTCTTTGAAGTGGGTGTCGAAGCGGTGATGCCGGAGCGATTTATACCCCAAAATTGCTCTTTGGAGGATGATATTCTCACTATCCAAGGGGAGCAGTATGATTTGCGTAACTTTAATAATATCTATTTGATAGGATCGGGGAAAGCATCGATCGAGATGGCACAAGCGGTGCAAAAGTTTTTGGGTGGTCGGATAAAAAAAGCGCTTGTTGTCTCCAATCAATCCCGATCGGTCGAGGGAATAGAGGTGATCGAGAGTACTCATCCGATCCCTTCACAAAAGAGCGTGGAAGCGGCGGATCGGTTGATAGAGCTGTTGGAATCGATGCAAGCAAATGATCTCTTCATTTATTTGCTCTCCGGCGGGAGCTCCGCACTCATCGAAAAGCCGGTTGCAGGGGTCGAGCTGCAAGCGTGGATCGAACTCTCAAAGCAGTTACTCGGGTCGGGAATGCCGATCGAGGAGATGAATGTCGTTAGAAAAGCGCTCTCCCAAATCAAAGGGGGCGGTTTGGGAAGTTTTACGAAAGCGCAGGGCGTGGTATTGGTTTTGAGTGATGTGATCGGAGATCGGCTCGATACGATCGGATCGGCGCCGTTATATCCACAGACGCAAACGGGCGAGAATGCGATATCCCTTTTACAGCGCTATGGATTGTGGACGAAGTTGCCCCAAGCGGTGGCGAATGCTTTGGAATACGCTGATCTTCATCCTCAAAAGCTTCGTCAGTTTCCGCACTATGTCGTCGCTTCCAACCGTGTCGCGTTGCAAACGATCAAGCAAAAGGTGGAGCAGTTAGGGCTGAGTTGTGAGATCATAACCGATACGCTTTGCGGAGATGTCAAGGATGTAGCAAAATATATTGCACTCGTGAGAGCAGATTCGGAATGCGATCTGCTTCTCTTTGGGGGAGAGAGTACAGTCATCCTGCAAGGCAAAGGGCAGGGCGGACGCAATCAAGAGCTGACACTGTGGGTTTTAAAAGAGATACAAGAAGAGGGTGGCGGATGGCTCTTTTTGTCTGCCGGCAGTGATGGGATAGACGGAAATAGCGATGTGGCAGGAGCTGTCGTGGGGATTGAGGATTGGGATTCATCGATCGATAGCTATCTTTTGGAGAATGATTCAAACCGCTATTTGCACCGACACGATGCACTGATCGAGATAGGGAAAACCGGTACGAATGTAATGGATATTATGATGGCATTAAAGGAGTAGAGATGTCAGATTTTTTTCAAAATGGTGTGATAACGACCATTCCGAGATTAGGTGAGAGAAGTGTCGAGGAGATGGAGGAGCAGCTTGTCAAGCTTTCTCAGCGACGCAATATGGTGCTGATCTTGCCGGCACTGTATAGTGAATTTGAAACGCCTGCAATGCATCGGATCATTGAAGAGCTCAAAGAGATCAAGTATCTGTATAAAATTGTTTTAGGGCTTGACGGAGCTACCAAAGAGCAGTTTGAAGAGGTGAAACGCTTGATGAAGCCGATCCGTACCCCCGTGGATGTGATCTGGAATGACGGTCCACGGGTGATGGAGCTCAAAAAGGAGCTTGATGAGGCGGGTTTCCCCAGTACCGATATCAAAGGCAAGGGACTCAATGTCTGGATGATGATCGGTTATGTGCTTTCCGATTCTAACGCTTACGCGATTGCGCTCCATGATTGTGATATTGTAAACTATACGAGGGAGATTCCGGCGCGTCTCTTTTATCCGATTGTGCATCCGGCATTCGATTTTGAGTTTAACAAGGGGTACTATGCAAGGGTGACGGATCGATTGCATGGAAGGGCGACGCGCCTCTTTTATACCCCGCTTTTGAAGTCGATTGAGCGGGTTTTTGGAAAGAGTCGTTATTTGGATTATATGTCCTCCTTTCGCTATGCCCTTTCGGGTGAATTTGCTTTTATCCGATCGTTGGCACGGGGTATTCGTATCTCACCCACTTGGGGGTTGGAGGTTTCGACACTCTCTGAAGTTTATAACAACACTTCAAAAAAGCGGATTTGCCAAAGTGAGATTATGGAGAGTTATGAGCATAAGCATCAAGATCTCGGTAGTGACAGCGGTGGTGGTGTGTCGAAGATGGCGAAGGAGATTGCCGAGACGATTTTTCGTATTATGTCCCAAAGCGGTGTGACATTTGGGAGTGCCAAGTTTAATGCGCTTTTGACAACCTATTATGAGGAGTCGAGACGCGCCATTGAGCAATATTCTGCCATATCGGAGGTGAATGGATTGAAATATTCACGAAAAAAGGAGATCGAAGCGATTCGGGGATTTGTCGATGCCCTACAAGACGCCAACGAGGCGTTTAATCGTGATCCGATGGGGGTACCGTCATTGGCGGCGTGGACCAATGTCAGAAGTGTGCTTCCAAGTTTCACTTATTACTACAATAAAGCGGTAAGGTTGGATAATCAATGAGTTACTGTTCTGTCGGATATAAGAAAAAGAGTATTTTAGAGAGGTTGCGATGTCTCTATAATGAGGAGGATGCGCAAAGAGCGGCAAAAGAGGTGGAGAATTTGATTGCAGGCTATCGTCAGCGTATCGATTCCAAACCCTATCGCATGACGCAAGAGGATGTCATTTTGATTACTTACGGCGATCAAGTGGTGAGACCCGGTGAAGAGCCGTTGGAGACGCTCTATCACTTTTTGCATCACTATGTCAAAGAGGTGATCAATACGGTACATATATTGCCTTTCTATCCCTACTCGTCGGATGATGGTTTTTCGGTGATAGATTATAAGGATGTCTCACCCCGTATGGGATCGTGGGAGGATATCGAAAGGCTCTCAACTGATTTTCGTTTGATGTTTGACGGGGTGATCAACCATATTTCTCAATACTCTTACTGGTTCAAGGCATTTTTGGCGGGTGATCCAAGCTATGCTGACTTTTTTGTAGAGGTTGAGCCCGAGACCGATTTGAGTCGTGTGGTACGACCTAGAGCGTTGCCTCTACTGCATCAGTATCAGGATAAAAATGGGAATGAGCGCTCTATTTGGACCACTTTTTCCAAAGATCAGGTTGATCTCAACTATGCGAACTATCGTGTGATGGTGGCGATTTTGGATGTATTGCTCTTTTATGTGCAGAAGGGGGCGAAGCTGATTCGTCTCGATGCGATTGCCTTTTTGTGGAAAGAGATCGGCACGGAGTGTATTCACTTGCCGCAAACACATGAGGCGATTCAGCTCATGCGAGATGTGATCCATCAAGTGGCGCCGGAGGTGGTGATTATCACCGAGACCAATGTGCCACACAAGGAGAATATCTCCTACTTTGGAAGCGGGGAGGATGAGGCGCAGATGGTCTATAACTTTGCACTTCCTCCTTTGGCAGCACACACGATACATTCTGCTAACACAAAAAAGCTAAAATCTTGGATCGATTCGCTTGAGTTGCCAAGTGATAAAGTTTGTTTTTTTAATTTTATCGCCAGTCATGATGGTTGCGGTGTGCGACCGGTGACGGATATCTTGGATGAGGATGAGTTGGATCGGATTATCGACTTTGTGGAGAAAAATGAGGGATATGTCTCTTATCGTGCAATGGGTGACGGAACGAAAAAGCCCTATGAACTCAATGCAAGCTATATCGACATTATCTCCCAAAAGAGTGAACCGATTGAATTGCGCGCTAAAAAATTTATGTTGATTCAAGCGCTAAAATTGGCGATGCCGGGTGTACCGGGGATCTATTTTCACTCCTTGGTGGGATCGGTGAGTGATGTGGGAGCGGTTCAGAGTACCGGTGTATTGCGTTCAATTAACCGTCAAAAGTTTAATGTGGACTATCTCTCTCAAGAAATTGAAGAGCAGGGAAGCTTGCGAAATCTTATTTTTAACAGCTATAAACGCTTGTTAGAGATACGAAAGAGAGAGGCGGCATTTGATCCGTATGGTAATTTTGAAACACTTTCGGCAAATGATGGACTGTTAATACTCCATCGTTTTGTCAAAAATGGAAAAAATGCCATTATCACGATAAACAATTTCACAAATACGCCGATATCTTATACATTACCCGATTTTGTGGGCGATGAAGTACGAGAGTTGATCACTGATGCAATCATCACTGACAATACAATAGAGATACCGGCGTATGAGAGTCGTTGGATAAAATATAAAAGGAGTATGAATGAAGATTAGAAAGTGTCTGTTTCCGGCTGCGGGATATGGAACAAGGTTTTTACCTGTAACCAAAGCGATGCCCAAGGAGATGTTGCCGATTTTAACCAAGCCGTTGATTCAGTATGGTGTGGAAGAGGCTGTTGAGGCGGGAATGAACACGATGGCGATTATTACCGGTAGAGGTAAGCGAGCAATCGAGGATCATTTTGATATTTCATATGAGTTGGAAAACCAGATCAAAGGCACTTCCAAAGAGCATCTTCTCAAAGAGATTCGAAGCTTGATTACTAAATGTACCTTTACCTATACACGGCAAGTTGAGATGCGTGGCTTGGGTGATGCAATCCTAAAGGGACAGGCGTTGATTGGTCGAGAGCCGTTTGGTGTGATTTTGGCGGATGATCTCTGTATCAATCCTGGTGGAGACGGTGTACTCAAACAGATGATTGCTCTCAATGAAAAGTATCGATGTTCGGTTGTGGCGATTATGGAGGTGCCTGAAGATCAAGTCTATAAATATGGTGTGATCGAAGGTAAAGAGATGGAGGAGAATGTCTTTCGTGTGACCAATATGGTCGAAAAGCCGGATGCCTCTGAAGCCCCTTCAAATCTGGCGATTATCGGTCGTTATATTTTAACTCCGGATGTCTTTGATGCGATCAAGCAGACAAAACCGGGGAAAAATGGAGAGATTCAAATTACCGATGCACTGCTACATTTGGCAAATACCGGTATGGTGTTAGCTTACAAGTTTGACGGAAAACGATTTGATTGCGGTTCTGTCGAAGGGTATGTCGAAGCGACCAATCATCTCCACTCATTGGAAGAGAAGAAAAAGTAGAAGATCGGATAAAATCCGATCTTCTGTTCAAATTAAAATTTAAACTCTGCTCCAAAAGTCAAATGATCTAACTCATCTTCAATTTTTGTATAGTTTGTATAGATATTGTAGCTATCGCCGAGAGAGTAGCTAAAACCGATACCGGCACTCATTCCCATTCCCGTAATATCAGTTGTTTGATAGGTTGTTCCGACAACAGGTACTTTTGGTGCATGGATATCGATATTTGATTTTAAGCTACGATAGATAACACCTAAACGAGGTTTGATGCTAAAGTTACCGAGTTTCCAAATATAGGTGCTATACATCCCAAGTGACCAAAAGTCAAGATCATCTTTGATCCCGTTAAATTTACCCTCCATTTTGCTGATACTTCCGGTACCTTCAAGCTCCATACCGAGCCCTTCATAGAGGTTTTTCCCCCCTGTAACAACCAGTGCCGTTCCGTTATCAAAGTTTGGACTATCCACATCTTGTAGTGCCACACCCAAACCGATATAGTCCATAAAACTTTCTGATTCTGCTTCTGCTGATGCTGTCAATGCGGTGACAACGAGTAATGCAGATAAAAACTTTTTCATTTCAATACTCCAATTATTAAATTCTATTTATATTATATAATAAAAACTTTAAAATAATATTTAGCTTAAAAGTTTGTGTTATGATTTCGAACAATTCAATAAAGGGGAATTCACATGAAAAGAGTTGAATCAAAAGATGCACCGGCGGCGATTGGTCCCTATTCGCAGGCGATTAAAGTCAAAGGAATGGTCTATACTTCGGGGCAAATACCGCTTACACCCGAGGGTGACATGGTTGATGGTGATATCAAAGATCAGACACGACAGGTACTCAAAAATCTTGATGCCGTCTTAAAAGAAGCGGGAAGCGGTTTGGATAAGATTGTGAAAACGACGATCTATTTGACGGAAATGGAAAATTTTTTAGCGGTTAATTCCGTCTATGCAGAATTTTTTTCAGGAAGTTATCCGGCGCGAAGTACCGTAGCGGTCAAATCTCTGCCCAAAGGAGCGGATATTGAGATCGATGCGGTGGCTATTGCGGATACGGAGTATATATTTTAATCCTACTTTAAAGTGAAAAGAGGTAGAATCCACACTCAATTTTAAATTTAAGGACAAAAAGTCATGTATGCTATCATGAAAAACGGTGGAAAGCAATACAAAGTTCAAGAGGGAGATTACTTAAATCTCGACAAACTTGACGCTTCCCCGAAAGACAAAATTGTTGTCGAAGAGGTCTTGGCAGTCAATAACGGCGAGCTAACAGTAGGTACACCTTATGTATCCGGTGCGAAAGTAGAGTTAGAGGTTGTTTCGCATGGTAAGGACAAGAAGGTCATCATCTATAAAAAGAGAAGAAGAAAAGATTCTAAACTCAAAAAAGGATTTAGACGAGAGCATACACGCGTAAAAGTGCTTTCTATTAAAGCGTAAGCGTTTAGCAGTGCATCTTGGAATGCACTGTTTTTGAAAATTCTAAAACTTCTCCTCATTTGACCGATACTTCTTGATAGGCAGTATTTTGTAAAAGGTAGTCAAATGATTTCAAAAATCGTAGCAAAACTAAAAACACCTGCTATTTTATATACACTTTCAAGTCTGATTTACAGTTTTTCTACCTATATCGTGATGTTGCTCATCCCGTACAAACTCGATCTTGGGTCGATGGCGCACTTTTCAGCTGCTCTAAATATTGTGATGATGCTCTCTTTTATCTTTGAATTTGGTGTGGTGACGAGCTATCTGCGCTATCACCAACTCTACAAAACGACACACTATATTAATGCTACGATGCAATTGATTATCTTTGTGTTGATGATTGTGGTGTGTGAGACATTTTTAGGCGATCTATTGGACCACTTTTTAGGGGGAGAGAAGGTCGATCTTGACAGACGATATATCTATTTGAGTGCCTTTGCTATCTTGGCGTGGGTCTTTTTCAAAAACATCTTTCTTGCCAATAAGCAGATCCTCACCATCTTTTTTAATGCACTCTTTTTGACCGTTGCACGCGTAGGATTTTTGATCTATATTCTTTTAAGCCCTACCAAACTTTCGCTTGATCGAATCTACCTTTATCTCTTTATTTTACCCTTTGGTGGGATTATTTTTTATAACCTCAAGTATGTGTTATCAACACTGGCACAATCGCGTCTTTATTGGAAAAATTCGGTGCATCGCCATATTTTTTTGAAGCGTTTCAAGGGCGTGCTTGTTTTTGCTTTGACCACTTATGTGATCTCTATTCTCTATGTCTATGCAAGTCGTTATCCGATCGTCTATCTGACAAAAGAGAGTGCAACAAAACTTCTTGCGGAACTGGGTTATGCGGTGAGCTTTGGAGGGATGATTATCGTCTTTTCCGTCTCCCTGCGTTCCTATCTTATCTCCAAATTTAATATCTCCAATACGGATGAGATCAGCCGATATGTCAAGACTATGGCTTCTTATAAGTACCGTATGCTTTTTGGCTCACTCATAGTATCACTGCTGTTTGCGCTGATAGTCTATTTTATCAAGCCTGCCTATATGAGTATTGATACTGCCTATTTTGTCTTTATTTTGGTAGAAGCCTATCTGCTCAGTGCCTATTTGGGAATGTTTTCACTGCTCTCAAAGACCTTTAATTTTAACAACCTTGAACTCAAACTTAACCTGTCACGCCTTGCTGTCGTGATTTTTTGGTCTTATGCTTTACTCCTTTCACACCCGATATTAGGCTTTTTTGCGATCAATGCGAGTATGGTGTTGATAGAGTTTCTCTTTGCGAAGATTGTCCTCGACCGTGTTGAGAAAAAGGTTGGAGAAGCCCTAATATGAGTTTCGATATGATCTCAAAAGTGTAAAGGAGTTGCATTGTTGTTAAGTTATGTGAAAACATTAGCACTATTTCTCTTTGTGTTTGTTTCGATCAATAACTCTGTTGTGATTGATTATGTGGGAGAGTTTGCGATCAAAGGTGCATTCGGTTTTTTTGTAGTGACCCATCTTGATGATCTCTATTATGCACTTATGAAACCTAAACCGCTTGTCGTCAAAGCTTTTTTCTTGTTGATACTCACTCTCATTGTTGTCACTTTTATCACCTATTTTGTCAAGGGTGATGCGATCTATATGGAGGATTTGATCAAGCTCTCAACGATGCGTATTCTTGCATTTGTCGTGATCTTTTTGTATGTGACCTATATGGATCGAGAGCAGTTTATCCAATTTCTCTATATCTTTTGGTTTTCGATGGTGGTTTCAGCAATTATTGCTATTTTTAGCCAGCCGGTGGAGCAATATACCTTTCGAAAAACGGGTGGAACAGAAGACCCCAATGAGTTTGCGGCACAACTTTTGGCGGCTATTTTTACCAGTTACTACCTTTTCAAACAAAATCGCAGTTTGATCTTTATCGGAGGAAGTCTTGCGCTCTTTTTGTTTACACTACTCAATGCCGGTTCAAAATCCTCTTTTCTCTTTTTGGGACTCTTATTGCTAGTGATTTTTCTCTTGCGTTTCAAAGAGTTTATGAGTTTTTTGCTGACACCGCAGGGACTCTTTTCTTTTGTTCTTTTGTTGGGGATTGTCGGTGGAGCGTTCTTTTATGTGAGTCAAACGACTGCCGCCAAAGGACTAGCACAACGGGCACAGCAAACGGGGACACTACATGAACGGTTGGTTGTATGGCGTGCAGGAAGTGAGATGATTCGAGACAACTTCTTTTTGGGGGTCGGATTTGCCCAATTTCCTCATGTCTCAAAAGGGTATCTCAAAGAGTATATCCCCGATGAGGCGCTTCCATCACACAATAATTTAATCAAAATTTTTGCGGAGACCGGGGTTTTTGGATTTATCGCTTTTGTTTTTTTTATTATTACACTGTTTGGATCTCGCGTAGGTGAAATTGTTAGAGGTGATTATTTGTGGATCTATCTTGCTTCACTATCGACTTTTTTGATGGGCTTGACGATTCCTTCGCTTCATCACAAAGATTATTGGTTTTTTCTATCGATGCTCTCCTTTGTGATCTATCATCTCCAGTATGGTGAAGAGGAAGCAGAGGAAGATGCGTTTATAGAAAATGCATCGATTGTCGATATAGAGTAAATCTTAAAAAGGTATAAATGGTGAAGATAGTTCATATATTGCCGAAGTTTGATACCGGCGGTGCAGAGAAGTTTTGTGTGGATATGTGCAATACCTTAGCATCTGATCTGGAGAACGAGGTTTCATTGGTTATCTTGGGGACGATTGATGATGATGAGATTTTAGCCAAACAAGTCGATCAGTCGTGCGTCAATCTGATCCCTCTCAACAAGCAGGGAAAGAGTCTCAAAGTGGTCTATGATCTCTACGCACTTCTTAAAAAGATTGATCCCGATGTTTCCCATACGCATTTGCGTGCACAAGCTTACGGTGCGCTTCCCCTCATTTTAAGTGGGGTTCCCAACATTCATACGATTCACAACTTGGCAAACAAAGAGATAGGTTCCAAGATTCGCTCTCTCTATCGCTTTTTGTATCGTCGCTTTAACTTTACGCCGGTCTCGATTAGTGAAGAGGTGCTCCACTCGACCAAAGAGGAGTACGGAGAACAGTTTGATGTCAAGATCGACAACGGTGCCAAAGCGGTTGAGAAGAGTGATGCGTTTGATGAAGTCAAAGCTTATATGGATGGGTTGAGAGTGACGGATAAAACAAAGGTGCTGTTGAGCATCGGGCGTGTGAGCGATCAAAAAAATTATTTGATGATGATCGATGCTTTTGAAGAGCTTTTGGATGAGGGGGTGGATGTGCAAGTGGTGGTAATCGGATCACTTACCAATGACAAACCCTATGCCGATCGCTGTTTAGAGCGTCTCAAGCGAGAAGATCGTATTCACTTCATCGCAGAGCGGAGTAATATCGGCGACTATATGCACGCGTGTGACGCCTTTTTTCTCAGCTCCCTCTATGAAGGGCTTCCGATCTCGGTATTGGAAGCGATGTCTGCGGGTAAACCGACGCTTTCGACACCTGTGGGCGGTATGGTCGATATCATCCAAGAGGGTGTGAACGGTTACTTGAGTCACGATAGCACCAAAGAGGCTTTTAAGGCACTGATTCGCCGTTATTTGGAAGATGATTCATTTGAGCCCCAAGCGATTCGCAAGATATTTGATGAGAACTTTTCGATCCAAAATACGGCAAATCGCTACCTTGAACTCTATCGCAAAGTTGCAGTTTAACCCTGTCAAGCGTATCTTTATCCCCACCTTTGTATAATCAGCCAAAAATCTAACCCCGCTATTTGGGGTGAGGATCAAAAAGGTCTGAAATTTTATGTTTATCGATAGTGTAGAGATTACCCTCAGCTCCGGTAAGGGCGGTCCGGGTGCTGTCTCTTTTCGTCAAGAGAAGTTTGTCCTCAAAGGGGGACCCGACGGCGGTGACGGCGGTCGAGGAGGTGATGTTTTTTTCGTGGTGGATAAAAATGCCCATACGCTCTCCTCCTTTCGCGGACGACACCACATCAAAGCCAAAAACGGCGCACCCGGTGAGGGACGCAAAAAGTACGGTAAAAAGGGGCAGAGTGTTGAAGTCATTGTACCGCCCGGTACGCAGGTAGTGGATGCCCAGAGTGGCGAACTACTCCTTGATTTAGTTGAAGATGGTGAGAGAGTCAAATTTTTGAGTGGCGGTAAAGGCGGTTTGGGAAATTGGCACTTTCGAAGCTCTACCAATCAACGCCCCACCTATGCACAGCCGGGATTGCCGGGAGAGAGTCGCACGGTTCGTTTAGAGCTCAAGCTTATCGCCGATGTCGGTTTAGTCGGCTTTCCCAATGTCGGGAAATCGACACTCATCTCTACGATCTCCAATGCCAAACCGGAAATAGCCAACTATGAATTTACAACACTCAC
>JALVVN010000004.1:0-53800 GCA_027023405.1 Campylobacterales bacterium | reverse complement strand
GATCGCAGTCAGATCGGCAACAAACAGGCGATCGCCGCCGTGGGTCAGCCCTACTTGATGAGTGTGTATCAAAAGGTGTTTGACAGATACGGGATTACCGTCGCACAAATGCTTTTGGGGGCGGATGATTTTGATTCGCTTCGTCGCACGAAGCATGCCAAAGAGGCGGTGGAGGTGTTGCTTGAAAATAGAGTGATTCCGATCATCAATGAAAATGATGTTACAACAACCCAAGAGCTTGTGTTTGGAGACAATGATCAACTTTCGGCACATGTTGCCTACTTTTTTGATGCGCAACTCTTGGTGATTCTTTCTGATATTGATGGATATTATGATGATGATCCGCGAGAAAATCCGGATGCACAAATGCTTCAAAAGGTGCATCATATCGATAGCGACGATCTCAAGGTGATGCACACGCCCAACGGTGAGTTTGCAACCGGCGGGATTGTAACCAAACTCAAAGCGGCGGCATTTTTGTTGGAGAGAGGGAGAGAAATGTTTATGGCAAGCGGTTATGATCTCTCTGATGCCCAATCCTTTTTGCTCGATCACCACCATCGAGGTGGAACCCATTTTGTAGGACTTGAAGGATGAAGCGAGTTCTCTTTATGGGGACGCCTGATTATGCGACGGCGATCCTCAAAACTCTACTTGCACAAACAGATATGGAGGTGGTGGCGCTAATTACCCAAGCGGATAAACCGGTGGGGCGAAAGCAAATTATGACACCTCCACATATCAAACAGTTTGTGACTTCGGAAAAGATTGATATACCGATCTACCAACCTGCAACTCTGCGTTCAGAGGAAGCGGTGCAATTTATCCAAGATCAGAGACCGGACTTTATCGTCGTAGCGGCGTATGGGCAGATTTTGCCTAAGGCGGTTTTGGAGATCGCTCCGTGTATCAATCTTCATGCTTCGATTTTACCAAAGTATCGCGGTGCCAGTCCGATTCAAAGCGCGATTGCCGATCGTCAAGAGGTGAGTGGTGTGACAGCGATGAAGATGGATGAGGGGTTGGATACGGGGGATATCCTAGGATATAGTGTGGTGGAGATTGGGAAGATGCATGCCTTAGAGCTTTTTGAGAAGCTCTCTAATCTTGCGGCAAAACTCACACCCAAAATTATTCGAGAGTATGAGCAGATTGAAGCAATCAAGCAGATCAATGCCTTGAGTTCCTATAGTCCCAAAATCAAAAAAGAGGATGGTTTGGTGCATTTTGAAGATGCCGGAGAATTGGAGGCGAAGTATCGTGCTTTTATTGCCTGGCCGGGGATATTTTTGAAAAGCGGTTTGAAGCTCAAAGTGTTGTCACTGCACGCTTGTGAAGGGAGTTATCGTGCGGGTGAGATTTTGGCACTGGAGGAGGAGCGAGCGATCATTGGATGCACGAGAGGAAGTGTGGCAGTCTCTCGTGTGCAAGCCCCTTCGAAAAAAGAGGTTGATATTCTTTCCTATTTGAGAGGCAAAAGGTTGGCGTGTGGAGATTTGCTACTTTGATAGACTAGATTCGACCCATCTCTTTTGTGAGCGCAAGATCAGAGAGGGAAGTTTGCGACCGCCGATCGCCGTTGTAGCACATCGGCAGGAGGCAGGTGTGGGAACAGGTGAAAATCGCTGGGAGTCACTTGAAGGGAATCTCTTTTTATCTTTTGTTTTGGAGAGGCAGTCACTTCCCTCCGATCTGCCGTTGGCATCCGCTTCGATCTACTATGCCTATCTGATGAAGATGACACTCTCAGAGTTTGGCTCCAAAGTCTGGATCAAGTGGCCCAATGATCTCTATTTGGGAGAGAAGAAAGTGGGTGGTGTGATTACCAAATGGATAGCTAATCGCTATCTACTCTGTTCTATGGGACTCAATCTCCAAAAAGCACCCAAATATTTTCAAAAAATTGATGTCGAAATAGAAAAAAAACAACTACTTAAAGCCTATTTCTTAAATGTAAAAGAAGAGTTTTTATGGAAGAGAATCTTTAGCCTTTATAAGATAGAATTTGCCCAATCAAGGCGATATAGGTATTTTGATAAGGAGAGTAGAGAGCATTGTTCTCTTGCCTCCGCAATCTTAAATGATGACGGTTCCATCACATTAAACAATAGAAAGGTGTATAGTTTCAGATGAGAGAGACGATAGTAATTGCTAACCAAAAGGGCGGAGTCGGCAAGACGACGACCGCTGTCAATCTTTCAGCATCCTTGGCGGCTGCTGAGAAACGGGTATTGTTAATCGACACCGATCCGCAAGCCAATGCAACAATCGGTTTGGGGTTTTCCCGAAGCGATTATGAATACAATATTTATCATGTGTTGAGTGGTCGTAAGAAGTTGGAAGAGACCATTCTCAAGACAGAGCTTCCGCAACTTGATCTGGTTCCTTCAAATATCGGTTTGGTCGGCATTGAAAAAGAGTTTTATGATAGCGATACTGAGGGGAAAGAGTTGATCCTCAAACGCAAACTTCGAGATCTCAAAAGTGAGTATGACTATATTATTATCGATTCCCCTCCGGCACTCGGACCTATTACGGTCAATGCCCTTTCAGCTGCGGATTCGATCATTATTCCAATCCAGTGTGAATTTTATGCATTAGAGGGGCTTGCGCAGTTGCTTAATACGGTAAAGTTGATCAAAAAGAGCATCAATCCAAAGCTTAAAATCAAAGGTTTCTTACCGACAATGTATAGTGAACAGAATAACCTCTCCAGGCAAGTGTTGCTTGATCTTGAGCACCACTTTAAAAATAAACTCTTTGAAAATAAAGATAAGAGCTATGTCATCATTCCTCGTAACATTCGACTTGCTGAGTCTCCAAGTTTTGGAAAGCCGATACTACTTTACGATATCAAAGCAAAAGGTTCTGTCGCGTATCAAAATTTGGCAGAGTCTATTTTGGCTTCTGCGTAGTGGAGGGTAGTGTGGCAAAAAAGCGTTTGGGAAAGGGGCTGTCGGCAATCTTTGAAGATGTGGAAGAGGGTTATCGTCAAGGTATTGATGCACACACCGATAGTGAACTTGTGAAGGAGATTCCGGTCGAGGAGATTACGCCAAATCCCTATCAACCAAGAAAAAGTTTTGATCAACAGGCTCTTGAAAATCTCTCTCAATCGATTAAAGAGCACGGTTTGTTGCAACCGGTAGTCGTCGTCGAAAAAGATGACGGGTATATGCTTATTGCCGGTGAGCGAAGACTTCGGGCAACGAAGTTGGCAGGACTGCCTGTTATCAAAGCGTTTGTTGCCGATTTTCAATCAGAAAAGTTTCGTGAGTTAGCACTGATTGAAAATATTCAAAGAGAGGATCTTAATCCGATTGAGTTGGCAAACTCCTATGCAAAATTGATAGAGGAGTATGGGATTACTCAAGAGGAGTTGAGTGAGATTATTCATAAGAGTCGCACGCAGATTGCCAATACGATGCGACTTTTGAAGTTAACACCCTATACGCAACACCTCATTGAAGAGGGGAAGATTTCGCAAGGACATGCCAAAGTACTTGTAGGACTTGATCCTGAAAATGAGCGGATGATTGTTGATACCGTTATCGGACAGAAATTGAGTGTAAGGGATTGCGAAGAGTTAGTGAAGCATCTGAAGCACGCTTGTGTTGCCGAACCCGACAAGGGAGTAAAAAGTACGCCCAAAAATCGCTATAGTTATCTTGACAAAGCAGTGGACATTTTAAGAGAAAAGGGTCTAAAAGCGAAAAAAAATTCAAATAATTTAATAATAAATCTTTCCGACGAGAATGAACTGACAAAATTTTTGAATCTTCTGAAAGATTAGTATTATTCTCTATTTTATCTCTATTAGCGTTTCCTTTAAAGTAAGATTTTAGAGTACATGTGATAGAATCTGCCCACTTTTATGTGGGCTATCCATATTTTGGAGACAATAAAAGTTATAAATTTACTACACAAGGCGGAAGATGTTAGATATTAGTTTTGGATTGCTACTCCTAACTGCATTAACGCTTTTTGTTCTCATTTTTGTTCTCAATAAAATTCTATACAAGCCGTTGCTAGGTTTTATGCAAAAACGAAATAGTTTAATTGCAGAAGATCAGGCAGCCTTGAACGAGAGTGAAAAAGAGGTACAAGAGGCATTAAAAGGTGCACAGGAAGCAATCGCTCAGGCAAAAAGCGAAGCGGCGAAGCTGAAAGAGGAGCGAGTCACAAGCGCAAAAGAGGCGACTGAGAAAGAGCTTGCAACAGTGAGAGCAGAGCTAGAGAAGCAGTATGAAGCGTTTACCGCGGAGTTAGGTGCACAAAAAGAGGCACTCAAAAAAGAGCTTACAGCAAATCTCTCTACCTATCAGAGTGCATTGTCAGCTAAGTTAAAAAGTTTATAGGGAGACAATGTAGATGAAAAAAGTATTACTACTGTTAAGCGCCGTCTCTATGACGCTTTTGGCATCAGAGCATGCTGCGCAAGAGGGTGGCACGGATTTTTGGTGGAGACTGGTTAACTTTATCATCTTTGCGGTGATTATCTATAAGTTAGTTGCAGACAAGATTGTAGCCTTTTTTAAGGCAAGAGAGCAAGGTATTGCAGATGAGCTGACTGCCCTTGAGAAGCGTCTCAAAGAGGCGAAAGTACAGAAGCAAGAGGCACTCGAGGAGGCTGAGAAGTCAACACAAAAAGCGGAAGAATTAAAAGTGATAGCCCAAGAAGAGGCAAAGCTTCTCGAAGAGAAAATTGCACAAAATCTTGCACTTGAAAAAGAGCAGTTAGAGCGTTCACATCATGAACGAGTAGAGATTGAGACGAAAAAGATGAAGCAAGAGGTCGTATCTGAAGTGATCGAGGAGTTGTTTGGCTCCAAAGGGGTACAGATGAGTAATGAAGATCTACTCAATATCATCAAAAAGAGGGTAGCATAATGCAAGAAGCGATAGCAAAACGATATGTCAAAGCATTGGTCAAGAGTTTTGACAGTAAAGAGCTTGAGAATATTAGTCAAGATTTGCGTCAAATCGCATCGGCATTTGGCGTAAGAAAGTTTTATGATATTGTGAACTCTATCGATCTAAGTGTGAATGAGAAAGAGAAATTTCTACTCTCATTGACAAAGGAGAGTTCTCCTAAATTTCAAAACTTTTTGAAACTGCTTGTATCACATAATCGTGTATTGGAGATTCCGGCAATCTCAAAAGAGCTTCAAAAAGCGATTGCCTTAGAGAAGGGTGAGTTTGAGGGAGAGATTATCAGTAATTTTGATATTGATAATAAAGAGGTCAAGCAACTCGAAAAACAGATTAGCAAAAAGTTGGGAAAAAAGATAAAATTGCAACCGAAAAAGAGTGACTATCCCGGGTTGAAGATAGAGGTAGATGATCTAGGCGTTGAGTTGGGGCTTTCAACCAAGCGTGTCCAAGAGCAACTTGCTGAACATATATTAAAAGCATTATAAAATTTATTAAAGGAGTTTGTATTGAGTGCAAAAGTAAGAGCTGATGAGATTAGTTCTCTCATACAGGAGCGGATTGAAAATTTTGATCTAAGTGTAGATGTTGAAGAGATAGGTAAGGTGATCCAATTTTCAGACGGTATTGCAAGAGTCTATGGACTCAATAACGCGATGGCAGGTGAAATGGTTGAGTTTGAAACCGGTGACAAGGGAATGATCCTCAACCTTGAAGAGAGCAATGCGGGTGTTGTTTTGCTAGGTCAAGGTGCTGATGTCAAAGAGGGAACGGTTGTAAAGAGACTAGGGCAGTTGCTCAAAGTACCTACCGGTGAGTCTTTGGTCGGTCGCGTGGTAAATGCAATCGGTGAGCCTATTGACGGAAAAGGTGAGATTAAAGATGCAGAGTATCGGTTTGTCGAAGAGAAAGCACCCGGTATCATGGCAAGAAAATCGGTTCATGAGCCACTTCAAACAGGAATTAAAGCGATTGATGCATTGGTGCCGATTGGACGGGGGCAGAGAGAGTTGATCATTGGTGACCGTCAAACAGGAAAAACAACTGTTGCATTGGATGCCATCATCAACCAAAAAGGTCAAGATGTTATCTGTATCTATGTCGCTATCGGTCAAAAACAATCGAGTGTTGCACATGTCGTAAAAAAACTTCAAGAGAGTGGTGCGATGGATTATACGATTGTGGTCAATGCCTCTGCGAGTGAATCAGCTGCACTTCAATTCCTTGCGCCATATACCGGTGTAACCATGGGCGAGTATTTCCGTGACAACGGTAAACACGCATTGATCGTCTATGATGATTTGAGTAAGCATGCTGTAGCCTATCGTGAGATGTCATTGATCTTAAGAAGACCTCCAGGTCGTGAAGCATTCCCTGGAGATGTTTTCTACCTACACTCCAGACTACTTGAAAGAGCGGCAAAACTTTCTGATGAGTTGGGTGCCGGATCAATGACAGCATTGCCTATAATTGAGACTCAAGCGGGAGATGTTGCGGCTTATATCCCTACCAATGTTATTTCAATTACAGACGGTCAAATTTTCCTTGAGACTGACCTCTTTAACTCAGGTATCAGACCTGCGATCAATGTCGGTCTATCTGTATCACGAGTCGGTGGTGCGGCGCAGATTAAGGCAACGAAGCAGGTAGCGGGAACACTCAGACTTGACTTGGCACAATATCGTGAGCTTCAAGCCTTTGCGCAATTTGCCTCTGATTTGGATGAGACAAGTCGAAATCAACTTGAACGGGGTGCAAGAATGGTAGAGGTTCTCAAACAAGGACCCTACTCTCCAATTCCAATCGAAAAGCAAGTAGTCATCATCTTTGCAGGTGCTAACGGGTATTTAGATGATATTCCAACTGAGGATGTAGTACGATTTGAGAAAGAGTTGACATCATTTATGGATGCAAAATATGCAAACATCTATGATGCAATTCGAAATGAGAAAAAGATTTCTGATGAAACAAAAGAGACATTAGAGAAAGCACTGGAAGAATTTAAATCAACATTTGTTGTAAAATAGGACTTAAAAAATGGCAAGTCTAAAAGAGATTAAAAGGAATATACAGAGCGTCAAAAACACGCAAAAAACAACGCGTGCGATGAAGCTTGTTTCAACCGCCAAACTCCGGAGAGCTGAAGCTGCCGCAAAGCAGTCTCGTGCCTATGCACAAAAGCTTGAAGAGATGATGGAAGAGATGTCTGCTAAAATCAATCACTATAAGATTGGTGGAAGCAGCTCAAAATTCTTCAATGAAGTGAGTCAGCCAAAGGTTGTTGATATTATTTTTGTAACAGCAGACAAGGGCTTGTGTGGAGGATTTAATATTCAAACCATTAAACGCGTAAGTCAGCTGATTAATACTTATCAGCAACAGGGTGCTAAAGTACGACTTCGTGCCGTTGGACGCAAGGGAATTGAGTACTTTACCTTCAAAGGCATTGATATTTTAGAAAAGTATGTCGGTATTAGTGCGGCACCTAGTTATGAAAAAGCGCAAGAGGTGATACAAAAAGCAATCGATGATTTTATGGACGGTGAAACCGATAAAGTGATCTTGGTTCATAACGGCTATCTGAATATGCTCACACAAGAGCTTAGAGAATCCAATTTGATGCCGGTGGCGATTAAGGAGGAGACTGCTAGTGAGAATAAGCCTGAATCGATGATGGAAATCGAAGCAGAAGATGAAGAAAAAATGCTCGATTCACTAGTTCGAAAATATTTTGAGTATAGTATGTTTTATGCGTTGATTGACTCATTAGCGGCTGAACACAGTGCAAGAATGCAAGCGATGGATGCTGCAACGAACAATGCTAAAGAGCGAGTAGGAAAATTGACGATTGCGTATAATAAAGCAAGACAAGAGGCGATTACAACAGAACTTATCGAAATTATATCTGGTGTTGAGTCTTTAAAATAATATAAATTAAGAAGGAGTAAGGGTAGATGAAAGGTAAAATTTCACAGGTGATCGGACCTGTTGTAGATGTAGATTTCGACGGATATCTTCCGGAGATTAATGAGGCACTTGAGGTTAATTATCAAGTCGATGGGAAAGATATCAAACTGATTCTTGAAGTCGCAACGCATGTTGGAGACAATCGTGTGCGAACGATTGCGATGGATATGAGTGAAGGACTTGTACGCGGAATGGAAGTGACAGCACTCGGTGCTCCTATTCAGGTACCGGTCGGTGAAGAAGTTCTAGGACGGATCTTTAATGTCGTGGGTGATACGATCGATGAAGCTGGTGAAGTAAAAGCAAAACAGAAATGGTCTATTCACAGAAAACCGCCTGCATTTGAAGATCAAAGTACTAAAAGTGAAATCTTCGAAACAGGTATCAAAGTTGTCGATTTGCTCGCACCGTATGCAAAAGGTGGAAAAGTCGGTCTATTTGGTGGTGCCGGTGTTGGTAAAACCGTTATTATTATGGAATTGATTCACAATGTTGCTTTTAAACACAGCGGTTACTCTGTTTTTGCCGGCGTTGGTGAGAGAACCAGAGAGGGTAATGATCTCTATAATGAAATGAAAGAGTCGAATGTCTTGGATAAGGTTGCCCTCTGCTACGGTCAAATGAGTGAGCCTCCGGGAGCGAGAAACAGAATTGCATTGACAGGTATTACTATGGCTGAATACTTCAGAGATGAGATGGGATTGGATGTGTTGATGTTTATTGATAATATCTTCCGATTTGCGCAATCAGGTTCTGAGATGAGTGCATTGCTTGGTCGTATTCCTTCTGCTGTGGGTTATCAACCGACATTGGCAACTGAGATGGGAAGATTGCAAGAGCGAATTACCTCCACCAAGAAGGGTTCTATCACTTCTGTTCAAGCGGTTTATGTACCTGCGGATGACTTGACAGATCCGGCTCCTGCAACCGTTTTTGCGCACCTTGATGCTACAACGGTATTAAATCGTTCAATTGCGGAAAAAGGTATTTATCCCGCAGTTGATCCGCTTGATTCGACTTCACGAATGCTTGACCCTCAAATTATCGGTGATGAGCACTATCAAGTAGCACGCGGTGTACAATCTGTACTTCAAAAGTACAAAGATTTACAAGATATCATCGCGATCTTGGGTATGGATGAGTTGAGTGAAGAGGATAAACAGACCGTTGAAAGAGCTAGAAAAATAGAGAAGTTTCTCTCTCAACCATTCTTTGTTGCGGAAGTATTTACAGGTAGCCCTGGAAAATATGTTACACTTGAGGATACCATTGCAGGCTTCAAAGGCATTTTAGAGGGCAAATATGATGATTTACCGGAAAATGCTTTTTATATGGTAGGAAGTATGGAAGAGGCTCTTGAAAAAGCTGCTAAAATGAAAGAGAAAGAAAACGCTTAAGTCTCACTCCGAAAGGAGAATGAGACAACCCTTAGGAGAATGAGATGAAATTAGAATTAGTGACACCCCATGGTGTGATTTTTGAGGGTGAAATAAAGAGTGCAACACTTCCCGGTTCAGAGGGCGAATTTGGTGTACTTGATGAGCATGCCGGTACTGTAACAATTTTAAATGCCGGTGTGGTGGAGATTGAAAAAGAGGATGGCTCAAAAGAGTTGGTAGCTATCAATTGGGGTACTGCTAAAATAGAAGAGCATAAAATAACGATTTTAGCAGATGGTGCTGTTGCAATTTCCGGTAAAGATGGAGAGATTGCAAAATCTTTAGAAGAGGCAAAAGAGCTCATCAAAAGTATGGGTGATTCAGATATTGCGATAGCGAGTGCAACTGCAAAACTTGAAACAGCTGCTAAAGCACTGTAGGTAGTTCCCATGGATATCTTTTTGACCTATCTAACGCAAGGTGGATTTATCTCTACTATTGTGTTGGTTTGGCTTTCTGTCTATTTTATCATTACTGTATGGATCTATATCTCTCGATCCTTGAGTCTTGCAAGTTGGGAAAGAACGGAGAAAGCCTCTTTACAATCGCTCTTGAGAGGTGTTGCAAAGATCAAACGAAGCTCTATTTTGAGTAAATGCGTAGGAAGTGATCATCAAAGTATTGTGACACTCAATGTTTGTAAACGAGTTGCCGAGAAGAAATCTACCGCTTACCTTTCAATGCTCTCTGTAATCTCCTCTACTTCACCCTTTATTGGGCTTTTTGGAACGATTGTGTCGATTTTGGATACCTTTTCACAATTAGGTGGATCACAAACCGCATCTCTAACGGTCATTGCACCGGCAATCAGTGAAGCGCTTGTCGCAACGGCGACCGGTATTTTTGTGGCGATTCCGGCGTATAGTGCGCATATCTTCTTAAAACGAAAAGCGTATGAGTTGATGAGTGTGATAGATCAAGAGATTGAGTTGTTGCAGATTGCAAGTAGTCATGAGAGTGTTGAGGGTCGTAAAAAATATGAATTTTGATTGGAATGAGTCACCCGATCTTAATATTACACCCCTTGTGGATATTATGCTGGTTTTAATGGCTATTTTGATGGTAACAGCACCGGTGATGGAGTATCAGGATGATATCTCTCTTCCGAAAGGTTCCAAAGCCAAGACCATGCAAAAGATTCCCGATCTGACAGTACGAATTGATAAGAGTAAGCGTATTTTTGTCAAAAATAGACATTATGCACTTAAAACATTTGCCGATGATTTTCATCTACTGAGTAAAGATATTCCAAAAAAAAGTGTCGTATATATTAAGGCAGACAAATCACTCTCCTATGAGACGGTGATGCGTATTCTCAAAATTATTAAAGATTCTGGCTTTAGTAAAGTCTCTCTTGTGACGAATGGCTGAAAAAAAGATCTATAAAATTATTGCACTAATCGGTGCGATTTTGATTTATCTTCTGACGCTTTCTACCTTAATCGCTTTTGTAAAGAGTCATCATAAAGATGTCAAAGATTTCGGTTATAATGTTGAGGATGCAATTGTTGTAGATCTCGACACAAAACCGAGCAAAACACCTATTATTGAAAAAAAACCGACACCCCAAAAGGCGCCGACTCCTAAACCGGTAGCACCTCAACCTATCGTAGAACCAACGCCTCCACATGAAGTTCAGGAGCCTGTTCAAAAAGAAGAGGAGCAGAAACCGCAAGAGGAGGTTCTAAAAGCCGAAGAGGTAAAACCGAAAAAGCAAGAGAGTCGTGATATAGAAGCCAAAAGTGCCAAAGATCTCTTCTCTACCATGCGTGCCAAAGATTACAATAAAGTGATCGAAGAACGGCAGAAGCAAGAGGAGGCAAGGGCAAGTCGTCTTGCAAAACAGAAAGCGGCAAGAGAGCGGAAAAAAGCGGAGCGAAAAAAGCGCCAAAAAGCACTTGCTGCTGCAAAGGCACTACTTCAAGATCTCTCCTCATCAGCAGGAACGCACAAAAAACGAGGTGAAAAGGATGATTTTTGGTCGCCCGTTTCGAGTAAAATTATGGCAAAGTGGAATCGTACTATTTCAACACAGGATGGGCTGAGTGCCGTTGTCAAAATTCGTATTGACAATTCAGGTCATTTGAGTTACAAGATAAAGCGCCTTTCGAATAATACACTGTTTGATTCAAAGCTCAAAATCTTTCTGGAAAATTTAGAGTATGATAGATTTCCGAGTTATCATGGTGGACCTTATATCGAAGCGGATTTTATCTTTAAAGATCAAGCAAAATAGTCAGAACTTAAGCGGAGCTCTAATATTATCCCCAAATCTCGAAATAGAAATTCATGACTTTGCATCATCATTGCATCCTTGGGCTTTACATAAAATTATCGCCGAACCTACGGGTGCGACTCAAATTTGATGCAAACCCCACGAATACGAGCATAATACAAATTCAAAGAATTCTATTTCGAGATTTGAGTTATCTCTTTATTATCTTTTTAATGGCATCATAAAACACCCTTAAAATTATTTGACTTAGGAGAGTAAATGAAAACTATCTTTATACTCTTTCTTTTTGTGATCTCACTTTTTGCAAGTGATGCGACTATTGAAATTGTCAAAAAGATTGATAAGACACCTCGGTTGGTAGTTGCCAACTCCTCTGAACAGACAATGGATCCGACTCTGAATCGAAAACTTTTAAAGTTGTTGATCGGTGATATTAAAGTAAGCGGACATTTTGATGTGAAGTCGGATTTTATCTCTGCTGCCTACAATGGTTCAGATGTCGTTGCAAGTTTGGTAAAAAGTGGCACGGACCTTTTACTAAAGACAAAGTTCTCGCAAGCTGCCGGTGGACGCATCGCTGCAAAAGTGAAGCTTGTCAATGCACAAAACGGCAATAAGATTTTTGAAAAATCCTATGCGATATCAAAATCCAATCGATATCCCTTTTTGGCGCATAATATCGCGATAGATCTCAATGACCATTTTGGTGCACCGTCGATTGCGTGGATGAATCGTTATATTATTTTTGCTGAGTCGGTAGGAAGTGGAAAGAGTAATATTGTTGTGTCGGATTATACATTGACTTTTAAAAAGACAATTGTAAAAGGCGGTTTAAATATTTTTCCAAAGTGGGCAAATGCACAACAGGATGCATTTTACTACACATCCTATAATAGTGGTAAGCCAACACTCTATCGGCTCGATATTTACAGTGGACAAAAACGAAAAATCCTCTCTAGTAACGGTATGGCAGTCTGCTCGGATGTCAGTCGTGACGGCAATCGACTGTTGGTGACGATTGCACCTAAAGATCAACCCGATATCTATCTCTATGATTTGCGTAGCGGTGCAAAAAAACGGATCACTTCGTTTCGCGGTATCGATGTAAGTGGTAGCTTTGTGGATGATGAGAGTGGCGTGGTTTTTGTGTCAGATCGGTTAGGGTATCCCAATATCTTTTATAAGAGTTTGAGTGGCGGAAAAGTAAAACAGATGGTTTTTCACGGCAAAAACAACAGCTCATGCTCAACGCATGGAAAGTATATTGTCTATTCGTCACGCGAAAGTATGGATAGAAGAGGACTTGGGAGCTTCAATCTCTATCTCATCTCTACACAAACAGACTATATCCGTCGTTTGACACAGGGTGGCAAGAATATGTTTCCTAGATTTGCATCGGATGGAGAAACCGTTCTTTTTATCAAAAATAGTGGAGGTAGGAGTAATCTCGGAATCTTGAGACTCAATGCCAACAAGAGCTTTCTCTTTCCCCTTCATAGTGGCAAGATTCAGTCTATTGATTGGTAAAGCAATTTAATGTATAATGAAATAATTTCATAAGGAGAGAACGATGGTAAAAAATTTAAGTTTTGCGTTACTTTTGGCACTCTTTAGCGGCTGTTCGCAAAAGACGCCGGAGCTTGCAAATAGCAATGCAACGGTTGATACAGGGTTGGCTGAAGGGTTAGGAAATGATACAATCGATGCCGGTATCGACTCAATGCAGGGATATGATAGCAGTAGCGAAACATTTGGTAGTGAAGATGAGAAAATAACCACGCTCAATAATCGTCTTCAGCCAATCTATTTTGGTACCGATCGTTATGATATTTCCGTAACTGAGAGTGAGAAGATTGATACGGATTCCAATGTTCTTAACTCCTCTATCGCTCAAAATCTGAATGTGGTCATTGAAGGAAATTGTGATGAGTGGGGAACCGATGAATATAATTACGCACTCGGGCTTAAGCGTGCGAAAACAGTCAAGGATGCTTTGGCAACGGCGGGCGTAGATGAAGGAAGGCTTTCAATTGTCAGTTTTGGTGAAAGCAAGCCTAAATGTAGTGAGCATAATGCAGAGTGCTGGCAAGAGAATCGCCGTGCAGATGTAAAGGTTCGACCTTAGTGATGATTAAAAAAGCTTTCTCTTTTTTACTTGTTTTGAGTGTAGGGGTAGTGTATGCTGAACCTTCTGCTTTTGATGCAGGGGTTATCGATAGTGACAATCCCTACGGCTTGAGTGAGAGTGAACAGTCGATATTGAATAATCGCAAACGATCGCTTGCCAACCAAAAGCTTATTCGTAAGCAGGCATTGATCATTGAACAGCTTCAAGAGCGTGTCGAAGGGCTTTCGAGTGTAGTTGATTCATTGAGTGATAAGATGGGGCAAACGGGTCAGAAACTTAGTGAAATGGGAGAAGAGAGTCAAAAAGCGGGAAGTGATGAGATTCAAAAGCTTCAGGGACAGATCGATGAGATTAAGCGTACAACAGAGTCTCAATATCAAAAGATTAATGCTACACTCAAAAAATTGACAAAGCTTATTGCCGGAAGTAGCAATGAACTCTCTTCAGCAACACTTACACATCAACCGAAAAAATCTCCTCCAAAGCCTCAAAAAAAGAAGATGACAAACAAGCAGATCTTAAATAAGGCGTTGAAACTCTATCGAAACAAAAAATATGATGAGTCTCAGGAGTATTGGACCAAATTGGCAACCAAAAACTATATGCCGGCAAAAACCAATTTTTATCTTGGTGAGATTGCCTATCATCAAAAGAAGTATGAAGATGCAATTAGTTTTTATAAACAGAGTGTCGGTTTTTATGATAAAGCTTCTTATATGCCCACGCTTCTGCTTCATACAGCGATGAGTTTTAAAAACTTGGGTGAGCAAGAAAATGCCAAGCAATTTTTTGAATCATTGATGATGAGTTATCCCGATTCACCCGAAGCAAAGATTGCGCAAAAATATAGTAATTAGGGGAAGTTGTAAACTTTTTTTAAGTAGAATGCCCTTGATATAAATAAGTAAAGGAAATATTATGTCTATTGAAGATAATAAAGTAGTAAGTTTAGAATATGAACTCAAAGAGAAGGGTGGGGATCAGGTTCTTGATTCGAACAAAGGTCAAGCACCACTCGATTTCATTACCGGAAAATCACAAATTATTCCCGGATTAGAGAGAAAGCTAAAAGAGCTTTCAGTGGGAGAACAAGCAGATATTGAAGTGCCTGCTGCTGAAGCATACGGTGAATTTAATCCGGATGCATTTGATGATGTTCCAAAAGAGCAGTTTGCAGGTATCGATCTTCAACCCGGTTTACCACTCTATGGTCAGGGTGAAAACGGTGAAACCATTCAAGTCACTGTAAAAGAGATCAAGGATGATGTGGTTACGATTGATTACAATCATCCTTTAGCCGGTAAAGATTTGGTCTTTTCGGTCAATGTATTGGGCGTCAGAGATGCGACAGATGATGAACTCATTAGCGGTCAAGTCGGTGGCGGTTGCCAAGATGGTAGCTGTGGGTGTGGTGCTTAAGCTCTCAAGACATTAAAATTTCTGCTCCCTTAAGGGAGCAAACTCTCTACTCTTTTTTACCAAAAAGAAGTTACAATCCTACATCATATTAATATCAACTTATAGATACAACAAAGGAGTGTTCATGAAAAAAATAGCGGCCATTTTCCCGGGACAAGGGTCTCAATCGTTTGGAATGGGAGAGGATTTTTACAATCACAATGCACTTGCTAAAGAGATGATCGAAGCTGCAAGTGATCGGTTAGGCTTTGACATGAAAGCGTTGATGTTTGAGGAGAACGATAGGCTTGAGAAGACTGAGTTTACACAACCGGCTATCTTTTTGGTAAGTGCTATTGCACATAAGATTTTTGAAAATGAGATGAATATAAGACCAATTTTTGCTTTGGGTCACTCTTTGGGGGAATTTAGTGCGTTGGAGTGTGTCGGTGCATTGGACTATTTGGATGGTGTTGCACTGGTTCATGAACGGGGTATGCTGATGAAAGAGGCTTGTGAAAATGTAGATGTCGGGATGATGGCTGTTATTGGATTGGATGATGAGAGTGTTGAAGCGATTTGTGAGGAGGCGAGATCGGAAGGTAAGAAGGTTTGGGCGGCAAACTACAATAGTGACGGTCAAATTGTCTTGGCGGGTAGTAAAGAGGATCTTAAGGCTATGGAGACGATTCTCAAAGAAAAAGGTGCAAGAAGGGCACTCCTTTTGAATATGTCTATTGCAAGTCACTGTCCACTACTTGAGAGCGCTACGGCTCCTTTACGAACTTTATTGGAGCGAGATGTGAAGGATGATTTTGTTGCACCGGTCGTGTCGAATGTGACGGCGAAAAAGTATCAAAGTAGAGAAGAAGCGATTGACCTATTGGGAAAACAGCTAACAATGCCTGTTCTCTATAAACAATCGGTTAAAGCCTATCAAAACGAGATTGATCTCTTTGTGGAGTTTGGCGGTGGTGTCTTGAAGGGACTCAATCGTCGAGGAGTTGAAAAGCCGACGATTAGCGTCATAGATATGGAGAGTCTTGAAACACTTTATAAAGAGTTGTCATGACCGTAGCACTGGCACAAATCTCTCCAAAGCTTTCACCGGAAAACTTTGAGTTGCACCATGCAGAGATAAAGCGGGCGATTTTAGCCGGAGCAGAGTTGATTGTCTTTCCTGAGCTTTCAATGAATGGGTATATGTTGATGGATTCAGTCTTTGAGGATGCTTTTTTTCTTGATGCATTGGATCGCTTTGCGCAGTGGAGTCATGAGATCGATATTGTGATAGGTGCTGCGACCAAAGAGGTGCATCGCATCTATAATTCAGCACTCTACTTTTCTCAGGGAAAATTGCTTGCGACGCATCATAAAAAACATTTGCCCAACTACGGTATGTTTCAAGAGGCGCGTTTTTTCTTCAAGGGTGAGGACTTTAGCCATTTTGATACTGGATTCGGACGCGTGATGATGGTGGTGTGTGAGGATTTGTGGCATGGTGAAACCATAGAGGTGATATCGAGAGAGAAGCCTGATATGGTCATTGTCATAGCCAACTCACCCTCTCGAGATTTTTCGAGGAATGGAATGCTAGGCATTCAAAAGCAGTGGACGCGTATTCTCTCGACAACAGCAATTTTATCCGGCACGCACCTACTGTTTGTGAATCGTGTAGGATTTGAAGATGGTATGGGATTTTGGGGTGGCAGTATGGTGCTTGATCCAAGCGGGAAAGTGGTCAAAGAGGCTTCCTTATTTGAGCGGGAGCTCATGACAAGTGAAATCGATTTGAAGCAAGCAACCATTCGCAAATATCAGTTAAGAGGAGAGTAAATGAGAGTTGCTGTGATGGGTGCGATGCCGGAGGAGATTGAGCCGTTGCTTGACGCAGTAGGAGAGTATGAGTCTGTAACTTATGCGGATAATCGCTACTATCTTGCAAATTATCAGGGGTTGGAGCTTGTGATTGCCTATTCAAAGATTGGGAAAGTGTTTTCAACGCTCACTGCCACAACACTGATCGAAAAATTTGGTACGGATACGCTTCTCTTTAGCGGTGTTGCCGGAGCTATCAATGATCGATTAAAAATCGGGGATTTGATTGTGGCGACAAAATTGGTGCAACATGATCTTGATATTACGGCATTTGGGCATCCCTATGGATTTGTACCGGAGGGTAAGGTTTTTATAGAGAGTGATGCACGATTATTGGCAGTGGCGAAAGAGGTTGCTCAGGAGTTGAAAAAGCCACTCTACGAAGGAATCATCGCGACGGGAGATCAGTTCATTGCTGATCCACAACGAAAAGAGTGGATTGCACAAACTTTTGAAGCAGATGCACTGGAAATGGAGGGTGCAAGTGTAGCATTAGTATGTGATGCACTCGATGTTCCTTTTTGTATTTTACGCTCCATTAGTGATGCAGCGGATATGGATGCGGGCTTTGATTTTGATACTTTTTTGAAGAGTTCAGCTAAAGAGAGTGCCGATTTTATCTTAAAGATGTTGGATAGGCTTGCTTCGTAGATGATAACGCTTTCTAAAAAGCTTCTCAAAACAATTGGAAGAACCAATGCAAAATATGGTTTAATGGAGGAGGGGGATCGCGTTCTTTTGGGATTGAGTGGGGGAAAAGATTCGCTTGTGTTGGCACATGCACTTGCACATCGCAAGAGGGTTGTCCCTTTTCGATTTGATTTTTTAGCTGTGACTATTGATTATGGAGACGGAACGGATTTTAGTCGTTTGATAGCTCATTGTAGGGAGCATGAGATTCCTCATATTGTGCATCGAACCAATATCTTTGAAGTTGCACAAGATACCATTCGTGAAAACTCCTCCTATTGTAGCTACTTTTCACGAATGCGAAGAGGGGCACTCTATCAAGTTGCACTAGAGAGAGGTTTTAAAAAGCTTGCACTAGGACACCATCTTGATGATGCGGTAGAGAGTTTTTTTATGAATTTTCTCTATAATGGAGCGTTGCGATCGATGCCTCCAATCTATCGTGCTCAAAATGAACTTCTGGTGATCCGCCCTTTGATTCATGTGCGTGAACGGCAATTGATTGATGCGGCGCGATTAAATACATTGCCAACAATTGGTGATGAGGCATGTCCCGGGTTTGCCTTTAAGACAAAGACACCCCATGCAAGAATGGAGACAAAGCAGCTTTTGTATGAGTTAGAAGAGAAAAATCCTCAACTTTTTGTATCACTTAAAGCAGCATTTGAACATATTCATGAGAGTAGTTTTTTTGATAGTAGTAAGTTAAATCGATAGTGCATGGTCGCACTATCAGTAGAGTTGTATATGTTATTTTATTTTAACGATAAAAGCACCTTTTGAGATTTCTCTCATCTTTGCCAACTCCTCTCTTGCTTCCGCTTTAGAGCTGTATGGTCCAGTTACTAATCTTGCAGCATTTTTACCTTTGACTGTTACATATTTGATATCGTAATCAATACCCTCTTTTTTCAATTTTTTAACATAGGGTGAATCTTTTTCTATATCTGTTTTAAATGCTGTTTCTAGTTGAATATAGTAGCTTCCTTTTCCGGTTGCCTTCTCTTTAATAGTCATAGGCTCTTCTTTTACCTCTTTTGGAGCAACGGTGATATTATTGTGATGTACTTTTATAATCGTTACCTCTCGTTTTGGTGCTACAACAGGTGTTGCTGGTTCTACAATTTTCTCAGGTATAGCTTGATGATCGGCGCCAAAAAAGAAACCAAGACCAATGCTTGCCAAAATATCGAGATCATTGTCTCTGAATTTCTTAATACCTTGGAGATCAGCCAAAAGACTTACTCTATCATTGATCCCAAATTTAAGACCCATACCGGCATCAAAAAAGCCTTGAGAACGGTAATCGTTATACTCTTTATCTACTCGCTCATAACCAAACCCGGCATAAACATAAGGAGTGAGTCTGTTATAGTTTGTTGTAATGTTGTGTAAGCCATTAATGTAAAAGCGATCAATATCAGTAGAGGCTTTCTTATACAAGTTTCCAAGTGACTGCCCGTTTGGCTTGAGTTTCTTTTTTGGTTGCGTTGGTTGAGCTATCACTTGATTGTCATCACCGACCGGTGCATGAGGTTGCATATCGTTTTGATCGTTAGAGCCGGATGTTGTTTGTGGTGTTTGCATTGTTGGTGCATTGTTTGCCGAATTGGTATTTTGAGAAGCATCATTGGATTCTGAAGATGCACTGTTATCATGATTATCGTTGCTATAATCACTATTATCATCATTATAGTTTTCATTATAGTCTGATGATGATTCACTAGGATTAGGTTTTTGTTCACATCCTGTATTGCATCTCAAACTTTTGAGCCCTTTTGTTGTGATTTGCTTATTGTAATCCGCATCATTGATGTGCGTGTATCCAAACATAATCGCATTATCTTTGGAGATATATTTGTTGAGTCTGAGTCCAAATGCTGTTGAGTCATCGACTGCAGCACCATCCTCTGTAAAATTTTGACCGATAAGTGGTTGTACTTCATAGGTATATGCACTGAGACCAAGTGATCCAAATAGAGCAATTCCTGCTAGTAAAGTTTTGCTATTCATTTCTTTTCTCCTGTGTTAATGTAAAAATCAATTTATCAGTTATGAATAAATTTGCACTTAGTATATAAAAAGTTTCCTAAAATTGATAACAAACCACAAAAAATTTACTTATTAAGCGATTTTAGAGCATATTTGTTACAATTTTAAACACTTATTAACAAGAAAATAGGCATAATTCAAAATATTGAAGTTAAGTAAAGCAGGAAGATATATAAAGGAGGCAAAGATATCTTCCTGCTCGTTAAGTGGCTATGTTATTCACATAAATTAGCTGTCATTTTTTGAATGACGGCGCAAGTGTACATTATTAAGAGTAAAATTATCCTATTAATTTTAAATTAGTTAGTAATAATCAAGAAACAATAAGGTTATAAAATTTATGAAAGCAGTTTGTATCATAAGTGGTGGCATGGATAGTGCCCTAAGTTCCTATATTGCCAAGGAAGTTGACGGTTACGAGGTGATTGCTGTACATTTTAACTATGGGCAGAAAACAGAGCAAAAGGAGTTAGAATCTTTTCATAAGATTGCCGATGAACTTCAAAGCTTAAAGCGTTTTGTCCTTGATCTCGGATTTATCGCTCAGATTGGTGGATCCGCTTTAACCGATGAAGATAAAGTCGTTCCTACCGGTGGGTTGGAAGAGGGGATACCGGTGACTTATGTACCATTTCGAAATGGTATTTTCTTGTCGATTGCCGCTGCAATTGCAGAACGAGAGGGAGCAGAAGCGATCTATATCGGTGTAGTTGAGGAGGATAGTAGCGGTTATCCTGACTGTAGTGAAGGGTTTATAAAGATGATGGAAGCTGCGATCGATAGGGGAACAAAGCCACAGACAAAGATTCAACTCAAAACGCCGTTGCTGCATCTAAAAAAGGAGCAAATTGTTCAAAAAGCATCGGAACTAGGTGTACCGCTTGAGTGGACATGGTCCTGCTACCAATCCCAAGATCTTGCGTGTGGTGTGTGTGATAGTTGTCGGTTACGACTCAAAGGGTTTGCACTAGCAGGGCTAGAAGATCCGATACCCTATCAATAAAGTCCCGCAATAATTGCATAACATAAAAAGAGCATCAAGTGCGATACCCCTTCAAAATAGTTAGTCTCTCCATCATCGGTTGTCTTCCATGCCAATATAATAGTAAAGAGAAGTGCACCAATCTCCAAAGGATTAAAGCTCAGCGTCAAAACAGTGTGGGAATAGTATCCTAAAACCAAGAGAGCTGGAACGGTAATGAGGATTGAGACGGTTGAAGCGCCCATTGCAATATTTACGACGCGTTGGATTTGATCATTTTTGGCAGCTTTGATAGCGGTAAAGATCTCCGGCGATACGGAAATGACGGCGATCGAGAGACCGGCAAGACCGGCTGAGATACCTAAATCCTGAAAGAGCTTGATACCGTCATGTGCAAAGATTTCAGCTAAAATACCGATGAGTGCAATAAAGATAAACATTGCAATAAAATTGTAGATCGTCGAAATCTTATCGAAAAGATAATTCTCCTCTTCATTAGCCTCTTTATCATGATCTTGATGTTGTTTGTAACGAAACATACGGCTTCGAGCTGTCTGTTTAAAGAAGTGGATATGTGTTTTTGTTTGAAAGATTAAGATGGTGAGATAAAAAAGAAAAAGTAGAGCTCCAATGAGGTAGCTTGCATGCTGAACCGTTTTTAGGTCATGCTCGCTATGTCCCAAAATACTTGGAACCAATAGCGCCAATGATGAGACATATAAAATGGTGGTGTAGGAGCTAGAAGTATCTTCATTGTGTTGCTGTTCTGTAAAGGAGAGCCCACCGATAAAGACAGCAAGCCCGAGGAGTACATTCATATCGACGATTACGGCTGAAATGATGCCACCCTTGACCGTTTCCATCGCTTCGGGAGTGGCGGAACTTTGTAGCATGATATTAAAGAGTAGCAGAATTTCTACCGCAACGGCACTAAAGGTTAAGACAAAGCTTCCATAGGGCTCACCCAGTCGCTCAGCGAGTATCTCCGCTATTTCCGAGACGGTAATAGAGAGTAAAATAATTGCAACGGCGGCAAAAAGCGTTGCAAGTGTGATAGCTCCGTTAAGATGAAGCAGATAGGTCAATCCTAAAAAGAAGAGACCGCCGAAAATATCCCAATAGTTTTTGATAAATCGTGACTTTTGTGAAAGATGCGTGTGGTTCGAATCGCTGGACATTATATTCTATGTTACTCCGAAAAAAGCGAAGGGATCTTCGCTTGAGATATATTTTTTAAATACTCTAATAATTCATTATAGTTGGCATTTATTAAAATAAAATTAAAATCTTCGATTTTAATCTCTTTTAATTGTGCAAAGTTTTTCTCTGTGAGTTTCCCAATTTGCAAAATTTTTGCCCAAGGCGCTTCATGACGGAGAAAGGAGAGCTCTTGGGTTAGTAGATGTTTATCACTTTCACAAATCAAAACCCGTTCACTCTCTCCAAAATGTTTGGGTTTGAGCTGATTTGAGACAAAGAGAGGATGGAAATGTTTAAGGGGTTTGACTAATAAGAGATCAAATGCGATTTGATGTTCCTCTATGAGTGTAAGTACACTCTTGAGCTGTGGTAAAAAGAGGGGTGAAAGATGCAAAGTTTCATAGTAGTTCTCTTGATAGATGAGGCGCATCGTAAAGAGTGTTTTTGAAAGCAAGAGAGGTTCGATAGATGGTGTAATATCAAGGATCGGATCATGATGAATCTGTTTTAGGAGTGACAGATCAGAGGAGAGGATGAGTGAATCATCATGGATATATTGCAATATTTTTTGATAATTTTGAAAGGGATCTTCTCCTAAAAAGAGGAGTCGATTGTCACAGGCAACGGTTTGCAGGATTTCGTAGCTTACGGGATCGAGATAGATGGCTTTTGCATGATATGATTTGAGCCAAAAGCGCATCAACCTCTGCATCACGGTGTGAAGATTTGGGTGAGAGAACCATGCAATTTCAGGATCGAGAATATCCATTTGGCGTGGAGTGAGAACCCCATAGACACCTTTTGTGAGTGCCTCGGGTATGGTAGCAGGCTCATCGGTGATATAGAGATCGCCGTGTTGAAGTTTGTGTAGTTCGGATGCTATCTTCTCAAAACCCGTAACGGCAGGGGTATTGTATAGCGTACTACCGGTTATTTTCTCAAACTGTTCAAATGTCACCCAACTGCCGTTCCCGCTTTTTTGGGTTGTTCAGGTCGCATGAGCGAGAGCCCGTTTTTATCTTTTGCCGCCAAAAGCATTCCTTCACTCAGGAGCCCCATAATTTTGGCAGGCTTGAGATTTGCAACGACGCAAACCTGGGTATCAATCAAATCAGAGGGTTGATAATACTCTTTGATGCCGGCGATAATTTGCCGTGGCTTCTCCTCTCCGAGATCAACTTTGAGTTTGAGTAGCCGATCGCTTTTTGGAACCTCTTGCGCCTCTATAATCGTGCCGATTTTCAATTTTGTTTGGAAAAATTGATCGATAGTAATAATCGATGCTTCTGCCTGATCTTTTCCTTTTTTGTCTGCTTTCATCTGCGGTTTTGGATCAGCTTTTTTAAGAAGCTCCTCTTCAATCTTAGGGAAGAGTGCCGGTACTTTTTCGATCTCAAAAGGTGCCAATAATTCATTTCCCTTATATAGTGTCAGATAAGCTTGCGTGTTGATCTCAAATCCCAACGCCTTTGCAATGGTTTGTGTGGTTTGGGGCATTACCGGTGAGAGGAGAATAGTGACCTTTGCCAAAAGGTTTGCGATGAGAGCAACCAGTGCAAAAGCTTCTTCTATTTTCCCCTCTTTCATGAGATTCCAAGGCTCATAAGTAGCGATCGTTTGGTTTGCAAGGGTGAGAACCTTCCAGAGATCTTCAAGGTAGCGATTGAGTTGGAGCTCATAAATATAGTGTTCAATCCCTTCTAAAATAGCCCATGCTTGATCGAGCTCTTTTTTGTGATATTTGGCGACATCTTTGCTATCGATACGATAATCACTATATTTGGCACTCATTCCTATGATACGATTTAAAAGATTGCCTAGATCGTTTCCGAGATCAGAATTGATCCGGTCAATCAAGGCTTTTTGTGAGAAGTCACCATCCTGCCCAAAGGGAACTTCTCTTAAAAGAAAGTAGCGAAAGTTTTCCAACCCATACGCATCAGCAACCTCTTTGGGATTGACGACATTGCCTTTGGATTTGCTCATCTTTTCCCCATTTCTTGTCCACCAACCATGCGCACCGATATGTTTAGGTAGATCCAGCCCTAGACTCATTAAAAATGCCGGCCAGTAGATAGCATGAAAGCGTAATATATCTTTGCCGACAAGATGTGTTGTGTTATGCCAAAAATCCATGCGTTTTTCATCTGACCCATAGCCGAGCGCAGTGATATAGTTCAAAAGGGCATCGAGCCATACATACATGACATGCTTGGGATCGTTCATACTCTCAGGTAGCTTAATCCCCCAATCAAAACTGGTTCTTGTAATTGAGAGATCTTTTAAACCTTGCTCAACAAAATTGATTACCTCATTTTTTTTCGCTTTTGGGAGGATACAATTTTCATCATTTTGATACCATTCCAAGAGCTGTTGTTCATATTTGGAGAGTCGAAAAAAGTAGCTCTCTTCTTTGACAATATGTGTCTCTTTACCGCAATCGGGGCAAAAACCTCCCTCGATGAGTTGGGTCTGTGTGAAAAATGTTTCGCAACTGACACAATAGAAGCCTTCATAGTGATCTTTGTAGATATCACCCTTTTCAACCATTACCTCAAAGGCTTTTTGTACCCCTTGAATATGCTCTGGATCGGTAGTTTTGATAAACTTGTCATATGAAATATCAAACTCATTCCATAGTGTTCGAAAAGATTGACTGATCTCATCGGCATACTCTTTGGGAGATTTGCCTCTCGCTTTTGCTGCCTCTTGGATCTTTTGCCCATGTTCGTCCGTACCGGTAAGAAAAAAGGTTTCATACCCTTTAAGTCTCGAGTATCGAGCTAGTGTATCTGCGATGATGGTTGTGTAAGCGTGTCCGATATGGGGAACATCATTGACATAGTAGATGGGAGTAGTGATAAAGACTTTATTGCAAGATTTCGTCATAAAAATCTATCCTCTTTTTGGATAGATTTTAGTCAAAAATTGCTTAGGGATGCCTATAGGCTATTGTTGTGAGCAAGTTCTCTTCTGTTTGGCTTTGTTGGTGGCTTTTTTGAGATATTGGACTCTTTTCGCATGCGCATGAGCAGATCTTTGATACTCAGTAGTGCCAAAAGGAGAATAACAATCAGCATTAAACCCCCTATATAGACAAAGTTCATTGTTTGTTTAAGATAGTGAAACATAAGCTTTCCTTTACATTTATTATTTCAACTTATGTAAGTATATTAAATAAATTTTAATAAAAAGTAAATTATTTAAATTTATTTATTTGAATGATAAAAATAAAATTAAGAGTTATATAGTAATTTATTGTGAAAAGTTACCTCCTTAGTTGGTCCAAATATGCTATAATTCTACATCAGTTTATCGAGTAGCGCGAATGTCTGTATAGTTTGGTTTGCTTAATGAAAAGGCTTAGTAATGTTCAGGAGATTTTTATTACCGCTACTTTTACCTGTTTGGTTGTTCGCAGTACCTAAAGCACCGACACCCAAAGTTGACGAGATGGGGATTGGTGAGAATGTAACCACATTTACCATCTCTGACTTTGGGCGTTCACTATCTCCAAACGGTGCCGGTACGGATCACGGATGGGGTTCACATGCCTTTGTGATGGGAGGATCTGTCAAAGACGGTAAGATTTACGGGCGGATGCCCCGCATAGAGGTCAACTCTCCGGATGCTTGGTACGATAGGTTAGTACCGACTATCTCGATGGAGAGTTACCTTGCTACGATGGTCAAATGGTTCGGTGCTTCCGATCAAGAGCTTGATGAGATTTTTCCAAATCTAAAAAGTTTTCCGATTAGAGATTTGGGATATATGGGAGAAAGAGGAGTTATAAAATGTTAAGAAGATTATTTGTACCGTTTTTGCCGATAGTATTGCTCGCCACTCCGAAAGCCCCGAGCGATCTAAAGTTAGTGCCGGGTGTTACAACCGTTGACAGCTATTGGCAGGACAACTCCGACGGTGAAACCGGCTTTAAAATCTTTCGAGATGACAAGCTCATTTATGTGACCAAATCCGATGAAACGCATTTTAGAGACAGATGGTTAGTACCAATTGCACCTGAATAATAGTATGCGCTTGTTATGAGAGTGTACTATATTCGAGCGTTTGCTCTCTCTCCTCTTCAGGCGTTTGTGCAAATGAGAAGTTGCGTGCTTTTTCAAAGAGTGAGACAATTGACTCTCCGATTGCCCCAATTGCAAGTAGTGACACAACGGCAACAAAAATAGGCAAAATTGATGCGTTTTGTTTTTTCATAATTTTCTTTCCTTTGGTTGTAAAGCCTCAATGAGCTTTTAAACTATCATTTATATATCGACATCTATATTTGGTTCTGAAGTAGAATAAAGGTGAAAATATAGGGCTTTTGAAGTATTTTTAAAAAATTAAAAAACTGATAAAGAAAGTAAAAATAATTGAATAAATTTTTTAGGATTTTTAGTGAAATAGAGGTTTTTGAGATGGGTTCTCTAAGTCCGAGACGATGATTGCTACTGCTAATGCATACTCACCATCGTGGGTAATACTGAGAGAAGTTTCTCGAATCTGATATCGCTCGATCAAATGTTTTGAGAGAGTAAAGTAGGGAGCGCCATTTGGCTCTTTATGAATTTTGATATCTTTGAAGCTACACTCTTTACCGATGCCTGTTTGAAGTGCTTTGGAGATTGCCTCTTTAGCGGCAAAAAAGCCGGCGGCACTCTGCGAAGAGGAGAGGAGGACGATCTCATCTTTGCAGAGATATTTTTGAAGCGCGGTGGGTTTTTCTAAAAATTTTTCAAACCGTTTGATAGGTACGATATCGATACCTATCATTGGATGACGAAATCTGTAAAAAAGAGGTTGTTGACTTGACCGTCAGTGAGCACTTGATTGACCTTTGAAACTATCTCATCTTTGAGATTTTCTTTGCCTTTGATTGTACTAATCTCTTCATAAGTTTTGGCTGAGAGTGTCTTGATGACAATATCTCGGATGAGTGGTTTTTTCTTATCCATCTCCGCGGATAACTCTTCACTTGAGAGCTCGAAGTTGATGGTTGTTTTGAGATATCGACTACTCCCCTCATTATAGAGATTGACGATAAATTGATCCATAGGATACATCGGACCGATTTTTGAATAGTCGGTTACACGACTTGTTGTTTTGGTACTGCTTTTGGTAACCGGTGCGGTTTTGGCAACTTTGTTGGCATCATCGATGAGCTCTTTGTCATCATTGAGCATAAAGTATGCTGCAGCTGCTCCACCGATGACAAGTGTAGCGAGTAATGCGACAATGACAATGAGAAGAATGTTTCCTCCGCCTTTTTTTTCTGTTACGACCTCTTGGTTTTCAACAGCTTCAGCCATGATTTCCCTTCCTTGTGATATGATTTACCTCAAACTAAGTGAGGTATGTTACAAACTAAATCGGTTTAAGATCAAAAAAGTTTAGTTTTTTTTCATAAAGTTAGTTTTTTTTTCAAAAAATCGCAGAAATTAGGGTGGTATATGGCAATTGTAGAACAATTTTTTATCTATTTGGGTAAAATATTTTTTTCGTTTATCTCCATGCTTGAAGCCCTTGGTCGTTTTACCCTCTATCAGATTAAAATGCTACAACTTGCAGTTGTGCCTCCTTTTCGCATCAAAGAGATGATAGAACAATTGGTTGTTGTAGGTGTAGGGTCAGTGGGGGTTATTGCATTGACAGGTATCTTTACCGGCATGGTATCGGCGGTGCAACTCTACCAAGGTTTTCATCAGTTTGGTGCGCAAAATCTGATGGGGTTCCCTATCTTTATCTCAATAACAAGAGAACTTGGACCGGTTTTTGCCGGTTTGATGCTCACTTCCCGTGCGATTTCAGCCATGGCGGCAGAGTTGGGAAGTATGCGGGTCACAGAACAGATTGATGCATTAGATACCTTAGCGGTCGATTCGAGAAAATACCTCCTTGTACCTCGGATTATTGCGACAACGATTGCGTTACCGATTTTAGTGATTTTATTTGACTTTTTAGGAAATATTAGTGCCTATCTGACTTCTGTCTATATGCTGGGTGTGAATCAGAGTGCCTATCTGAACACAATCAATATGTATATTTCACTCAGTGATATTTTTACAGGATTGCTAAAAGCGCTGATCTTTGGTTTTTATGTCGGAACAGTGGGAACCTATATCGGCTATCATACCAAAGGTGGTGCAAGGGGTGTAGGACGATCGACGACACAAGCGGTGGTCTATTCAGCCGTCTTGGTATTTGTGCTGGATTATTTTATTGCAGCACTCTTTTTGATTATTGGATGGTAGAGCGCCTGAGATTGGCGTGAAATGTGCTAATCGAATTGTAAATGCAGAATAAGATAGAGGTATTAAGTGCTTAAAAAGTTAAAAGAGAGTCGTTATGTGATGCAGATTGTTACCCTTTTATCGGGCTCCATCATGGCGCAAGCGCTACTTTTTGCCTTTATTCCCATTGTGACAAGACTCTATACGCCGAGTGAATTTGGTATCTACTCTCTCTTCTTTTCTATGACAATGGCGATTGGTCTCATTTCAAGCTTCAAGTATGATCAAGCGATCGTTCTTCCGAAAAATGAGCAGGATGCCAAAGCAATACTCTTTTTGTCACTGATGATCCTCTTTGCCATAGTGCTACTTTGTCTCTTAGTTGTTTGGATATTTTATGATTGGTTTGTACAACTCTTTGGTGGAGAGGATTATCTTGTCTGGTTTTTACCCGTTTCAGTATTGGTTTTAGGTGGGCAGCTTATCTTTGAGAGCTTTGCCAATCGACAAGAGTATTATAAAGTGATGTCTCTCTCTAAGATTATGAGTGCTATCGGTACAGTGACGACACAAATCTCAAGTCGCTATCTGTTTCAGGCAAATGGATTGATTGTCGGTAAAATTCTCTCAGATATGGTTGCGGTCGCGTTTTTGTTAAAACAGATTGTCAAACGCAACAGCTTACAGCTACAAAAGATCTCTCGCACAAGAGTTTATGCCAATGCAAAACACTATAGTCACTTTCCAAAGTTTCAAACCGCAAGTACGCTCATTAACTATGTCGCACAAAATTTACCGATCTATCTATTGCCCTTTCTTTTCTCTACGGATGTTGTTGGGTATTATGCATTGGCATTTCGGGTTTTGATGACACCCACAACGCTCATGACGGTGTCGGTACAAAATGTCTATTATCAAAAAGCGGCAAAGATGTTTGCAAATCATGAGGATATTCGTCAACTCTATATGAAAACGACACTAGGGCTTTTAAAGATCTATATTGCCCCTCTTTTTATTATTGTAATGTGGGGCGAAGAGATCTTCTCTTTTTTATTTGGTCAAGAGTGGAGTGAAGCGGGGTTGATTGCCAAATTCATTGTCTGTATGGCATTTTTTTCTTTTATCAATCCTCCATCAACCATGACATTTAATCTGCTCTCTTTGCAAAAGACACAGTTGATTGTTCAATCTATACAAATTTTTCTTCGTCTTTTTGCTCTATTATTAGGATACTATCTTTTCCACACTCCTATTGCCTCGATTGCGATGTATGTCACGGTTGCCGTGTGCGTGAATCTTTTTAATATCCTTTTTATAAGAGGACGACTGAACCGTCACTATCAAAAGTAAGACTCTGTCCGACTCCTCCTTGGATATAGGCTCCTTGAAACTCTTCATGAAAAAGCTTCATAGCCCGTTCACCGGTGCAATGTGACGGAATAATCGTTTTTGTGTGGGTCTCTTGAAAAATTTGCATGAGCTTGCGTATCTCTTCATCGCTACGATTTTCAAGATGAAATCCTCCAAGCAAGAGAAGGATCTCTTTTTTGAATGTTTTGGCAGCGAGTTTCGCAATCTCACCAACACCGCTGTGGGCACATCCAAAGATGAGTATTAATCCTTCATCGCACTCTATGATCATTGATTGCTCTAAACTGCTTCCTCTTGCGCCGGATGAGTAGATATGAGGTGCGATTTGGGTAAGTTTTTCGCCGATTACCTCAACGCCTCGACTCTGTTGTCGGTAGTCTCTGATAAAATTCTTTGAGAGATGTGGCGTGACATAAAGTGTCACATATGGGTTCAATTCGATAATAGAATCAATTCCACCGATATGATCCCAATGCCCATGCGAGAGAAAAATCGTATCTATCTTTTGGATGTCAATCCCTTTGGATAGCATGTTTTTGAGCAAAATGCGACCGTTACTACCGGTATCAAAGAGAATGGTATGTTCGGGTGTCTGAATATAGGACGAAAATCCCCATAAAGTTGTACAACATGTCTCCGTTGTCGAGACAATATTATTGAAAATTGTGTCAATGTGTATGGAAGAAGCTTTCATGGTTTACAATATCTTTATTTTTTGAATTTGTTTAGCTACTTTTGTTACAGAATGTGTCAAGCTATAACAAAATTTAATGCAAATTTATCCTCTCTTGTAGCTTTTCTAATAAATTTGGAGTATTATACACTAAATTCTAAAAATCACAAGGAGCAGAGGTATGTCTTTAAACTTTACTGAAGAGGAGTTTTACGAAAAGCTATGGTTTCGATCGTCGATGATCTTTACCGATGAGGAGAAACAGAAGATCCAAAATGTTAAGATAGGTGTCATAGGTGTCGGTGGCACGGGCGGGATCGCGTCTGAACAACTCGTGCGAGGTGGTGTAAAACATTTGACATTGGTTGATCCGGATGTGTTTGAATTGACCAACATTAATAGACAGCATTTTTGTACTATTTCTACCATCGGAGAAAAAAAGGTAGAAGCGGGCAAGAAGCAACTCTTAGATGTCAATCCTTTTGCGCAGATAGAAACATATCCTGAAGGGATCAACAAAGAGAATGCGGAAGAGATTGTCAAAGGGGTAGATATTATTATTGATGCATCAGATAATAAATCTGCGCATTATCCGCTTCATCGCTTTGCGAAACAATATAAAGTTCCTGTGATTTCAAGGGCGCATACGATTCCAGAGTTTACTTTTGGTGCCAAAGCAAATCTTTGGGATTATCGAGATGAAAATGTGAGTACAAGAGAGGAAGATGAAAACTCTCCGACCGCTTCAATGGCACTCGAAGATATTACGGAAGAGGATTTTAAAGCAAAAGATCGTAAGGTGCATGAAGAGTTCAATGAGATTTATAGCAAACTCTTTAAGTCGAAATATGCCCATAAACTTTTGCTCAGTGAAAATGAACCGCCGGCAGGCTTTTTTGATGCATATGCGGATGGGCGAGAATATTTAGTACAGGGTACCAACTGGGGACCGGCAGTAACAATTACCGGTACTTTCTTTGCGATCAAGGCGATTGAGCTTGCAATTGGAGCAAAAGATATCTTTTTAGGTCCTATTTCAGTCAAAGGAAATGCGAAATTTCCAGCCGTAATTGAACAAAGAGAGATAAAGTAGTAGGATGAAAATAGCGATACATTTCACCAACGAGAGAGTCGAAGACTCCTATGCCCCTAAATGGATAGAGTATTGTCAAAATCATGGATTGGACTATCAAGTCGTCAATTGCTATGATAGTGATATCGTTCAACAACTCAAAGATTTTGATGTGTTGCTTTGGCATTGGGATCAGCTCGATGCTAAAGCATTGCTCTTTTCGAGAGGCTTGACACAATCACTTGAACGCATGGGATTGCTTGTCTATCCTAATGTTGCGACTTCATGGCATTATGATGATAAAGTGGGGCAAAAATATTTGCTAGAGGCAATTGATGCACCGATGGTGCAGAGTTATGTCTTTTATGAGAAAGAGCGCGCAAGAGAGTGGATCGAGCAGACAACCTTTCCCAAAGTGTTTAAACTCCGAAGCGGTGCAGGCTCCTATAATGTGATGTTGATAAAAAATCGTTCCCAAGCGCTTTCTTTTTTACATAAAGCTTTTGGGCGAGGTTTTTTCCCTCATAGCAAAAGTGCTGTACTAAAAGAGCGCATTTGGCACTATAAGAAGAGTAGAGATCTGAAATCACTCTTTAAAATATCTTATGGGATCTATCGGTATATCTTTCCAAATAAGATCTATTTGAATCTTCCAAGAGAGAGAAACTATCTCTATGCACAAGATTTTATCCAAGGATGTGATCACGATATTCGAGTTTTTGTCATTGGAGATCGTGCATTAACCAAGAAGCGTTTTACAAGAGATGGTGATTTTCGAGCGTCCGGTAGTGGTGTGATGACATGGGATGAGATACCACAGGAGTGTATCCAAAAGGCGTTTGAGGTGACAGAGAAGCTTGAAGCACAATCTTTGGCGTTTGATTTTGTGAAAGACAAAGATGGATATAAGATCGTTGAGATCAGCTATGTGGCATCGGTGAGAGGATTTCCGGATGCACCGGGTTATTGGAATAGAGAGCTTCAATGGGTTGAAGCACCGGTGCGAGCAGAGTTTTTTATCATTGAAGACCTTTTGAAGAGAGTGTAAAGGGCTCCCATTGGGGCTCTTGGGTAATTTCCGGAAATCCATCCAAAATCTCTTCGGGTTGAAAGTTCGGTTTGTAGGAAAATGCTTTGCATCCATCCACCCAATAGCCTAAATAGATCCAATCCAATCCCAAAATGCGTGCGAGTTCTATTTGATAGAGCAGAGAATAGGTACCGAGTGATAGTTTGGGATAGTCGGGATCGTAAAAGAAGTAGATCGCGCTAATGCCGTCATCGAGAATATCGATCAGATCGACACCTACCAGTTTGTCATCAACGATATAGAGTACCTCTTTCCCAAAATTTCCCGCACCGTCTACAAAATTTTCGTGATACTCATTGTAGGAGATACTCTTCTGTTTCCAACCATCCTTTTGACTTTTATAGGCATGAAATTTATTGTAAAGCTGAATGTGCATGGTTGATAGAGAGGGTTTTTGAATTATAATTTGCGTCTCTTTATTGCGTTTTTGGACGCGTTTTTGAGAGCGACTCGGTTTGAAGTTTTTGACATCGATGCGGAGACTTTTGCAGGCGTTACAGCCGTTGCAAGTCGGGTAAAAGTAGTACTTTCCAAAACGGCGCCATCCCCGTTTAATGACGGCAGAACAAAAAGCCTTGGTAGGCGAGAGTACATATTTGTACCGCATACGCACCATTTTGTCCGGTAAGTAGGCGCACTCGTAATCGAGCATCGAAAAGTCGTGTGAGTCAGGGTAGAGTTGTTTTTTCTGTTTATCCATAAAACAATTTTATCAAAAAATTGACTAAAGTCCGAAGCACTATGCTATAATACCAAAAATTTAGAGGGGAGATTTCAGAATGTTTGATTTTGATGAAGAGGAGAGTGCGCTTTTTGGAGGGAGCCCGAGAGATAAATATTTTGATATTATCTTCAATGCCAATCGAAATTTGGTCGAGCAGGCACTCAGTGACAATTTGCGCCGTATTGAGATTTTGGAGCGATTACTCGAAGATCGTCTTGAAGAGGGTGAGGAGATTGATCGTCTGATTCAAAACTATGCCGTTGAGCATATGGATGAGGTAGAGAGTGCTCTCAATAATGCCTATATCGCCGGGATGGGAGATATTTTAACGCAGAATGAGTAGTGTGTTGAGAGCGCTTTTTGTCTTACTGCTTTTGCTCTCTCAGGGGTGGGCAGTATCAGAGCATTTTTTTTTACTTGCAAAAGATCAAGTGGCTGGGATTGAGCTCAAAGAGCGTGAAGATGGTTTGATAGAGAGAGTGTCCCTTCGATGGACGCTCTATACCAATGATCGTTTGGTCTTATTGGTCAACAATGCCTCTTATCCTTCTCAGTATATCCTCCAACAAAGATATAAGCGAAATAGTATTAAAATAGAGTTAAGGGATGACTACGAAGAGCGATATGCACGATCCTTTTTGCGTGTGCAATTTTTAGACTTCAAAGGTCGTAAGGCGAAATTAAAAGTTTCGTTGTATGACCCCAAAAAACGCTTTGGTATCAAATATATTGATCCGCGCTAGAGAAACTATTTTGGGAGAGAGATGATAGAAGAGGTGGGGCGCATTGCGCGTGGTATGATAGAGGAGTTGGGAGAGGATGCGTTAGCGCTTTACGATAAGTTACCTCATGGAAAACGATTAAGAGCAAAATTGATCTTGAAGATCGCTTCCGATACACCTCATGCGCAGAAATTTGCTGCAATTGTAGAGCTGATACATGCAGCAAGTCTTCTACATGATGATGTGCTTGATGATGCCTTAACCAGACGGGGTGTGAATTCTATCAATGCGATTTTTGGCAATAAAAGTGCCATTATGCTTGGTGATATTCTCTATTCCAAAGGTTACTGGGAATTAAGCGGATTTGATACGACGCTGGCGCAAATTGTCTCAAAAGCGGTTACGATGCTTTCAGTCGGAGAGTTGCTGGATGTGAAATATGCTACAACCTTTCAGCCGGATTCTGATCTCTATTTCGATATGATCTATAAAAAAACGGCTGTTTTGATCGAGGCTTCAGCCAAAGGAGCCGCCTACTTGGCACATAAAGATGAGTCGGTTTATGCACTCTACGGTAAAAATCTTGGGCTTGCTTTTCAAATCGTCGATGATATTTTGGATATTACCCAAGATAGTGAGACGCTTGGAAAACCTGCCATGAGTGATTTTCGTGAAGGTAAAACCACACTGCCCTATATCTATCTCTATGAAGCGCTTGATGAGGTAGAGAAACAGAAGCTTTTGCAACTCTATCAAAAAGAGTTGACCGCACAGGAGCAAGCGTGGATTTTGGCTAAAATGCGAGAGACCGGCGCCATTGAGAAGGCAGGAAGATTAGCAAAGCAGTTAGGTGAGGAGGCATTAGATGCCATCGCATCTGATAGTGACAGCGATTTGGAAGGAATTATGCGTAGTATGATTGAGAGAAGTTTTTAGATGCACTATACTGTCGTTAGTTTTTCACATAAATCGACACCGCTAGAGATCCGGGAGAGGCTCTCATTTGCGGATGAAGAGAAGCTTTTAGAGTTTTATAAGTTTTTAGATTCACTAGATGGGGTTAATGAATCGATCATTCTTTCTACCTGTAATCGTGTGGAGATACTCCTCAGTCGTAAAGATGACTCCAATATTAGTGAAACGATTTTCGGTTATTTGGAGGGATACTCCGATATCTCCGCTGATCGCTTAAAAGAGAGTGCGAAAGTTTATCAGGATGCTGATGCCGTGTTTCATATCTTTTCGGTTGCGTCATCTTTGGATAGTTTGGTTTTGGGTGAAACGCAGATTGTGGGTCAAGTGAAGGATGCCTTTAAATTCTCTTATGATCATGGATTTAGTGCGCAAAAGTTGGCAAGAGTGATGCATCACACTTTTCGATGTGCCGCACAAGTACGCAACCAAACATCGATCTCCAAAAATCCTATCTCCGTTGCTTCAGTCGCTGTGGCACAAGCCAAAGAGCTATTTGGCGGTGATCTGGGCGGATATTCGGCAGTGATTGTCGGCGCAGGGGAGATGAGTAGCTTAGCGGCAAAGCATTTGGCAAATGCCGGTGTCAATCTCATCATCTGTAATCGCGATATGGAAAAAGCGTATAAATTGGCAAAAGAGATTAGTGAAGTGACTGTGAGAGTGGAACCGTTTAGTGAATTGTCTAATCTTGTCAACCATTTTCGACTGCTCTTTAGTGCGACTGCCGCACCGGAAGTGATCATTACCAAAGAGATGCTTAAAGAGACCTCCTTTCATCGCTATTGGTTTGATCTGGCGGTACCACGCGATATTGTGGAGTGCGAACGAGAAGATGTCTCGATCTATGCAGTGGATGATCTCCAGGAGATACTCAATCGCAATCTTCAAGAGCGGGAGAAAAATAGTCGGCTTGCTTACAAGATCGTCGGTGAATTTACAGAGGAGTTTTTTCGGTGGTTACAGACACTCTCGGTTGATCCGCTGATTAAAGAGATTCGTGATCGTGCCAAAGCGTGTTCACAAAAAGAGTTAGAAAGAGCACTGAAAAAAGGGTATATACCAGCTGAGTTAGAGAAGTCGGTTGAGAAAATTCTCCATCAAGCTTTTAATGACTTTTTGCATACGCCGACGATGACGCTAAAGCAAGTTGCGGATAAACCTCAGGCAGATACGGTGGTACAGTCCGTGCAGCTCTTCTTCGGGCTCAATGCCCAACAACGAAAAGCACTAGACACTTACAAATGTGATCTACAGATTGAGAGAGATTTAACCAAAAAGGAGTAGCGTTGAGATTTTCCAAACTATTTGTACCGACTACCAAAGAGGCGCCAAAAGACGCGGTTTTACCAAGTCATATCTATTTGGTCAGGGGTGGTTTTATTTCACAGATCGGAAGTGGAATTTACAACTTTTTGCCATTAGGTAAGCTGGTTTTGGATCGGATTCGCTCCATTGTCAAAGAGGAGTTGGATCGCGCAGGAGCACAGGAGGTGCAACTCGGTTTCGTCACACCTGCTTCTTTGTGGGAGGAGAGTGGACGCTATCAGAAGTTTGGTAAAGAGCTATTGCGCTTTAAGGATCGTAAAAACAATGAGTTTGTACTTGGTCCCACACATGAGGAGGCGATGGTCGATCTGGTGCGTAATCGTGTCAAGAGTTATAAAGCATTGCCACTCAACCTCTACCAAATTAATACAAAGTTTCGGGATGAGGCAAGACCGAGATATGGATTGCTTCGCGGACGCGAATTTTTGATGAAAGATGGTTATAGTTTCCATGCGGATGAGGAGGATATGAAGCGAGAGTTTGCATTGATGGAGCAGACTTATAGCAAAATCTTGGATCGTTTGGGGCTCGATTTTCGTGTAGTTGAAGCGGATAGCGGTGCGATAGGAGGCAGCGGATCGCGCGAGTTGATGGTATTGGCAGATAATGGAGAAGATGACATTGTGATCTGCTCCAATGAATCGTGCGGATATGCGGCCAATATTGAAGCGGCAAAGAGCCTGAATGAGGGGATAGTAGATGATGAGGTAGAGATGACGCCGGGACTTTTCGCCACACCCGATATTAAAACGATTGAAGACCTAGCGGACTTCTTTAAAATTCCTGCCTCTTATCTGGTCAAAGCAGTAGCAAAAAAGGCGATCTATGATGACAGAGAGGAAGTGGTTCTCTTTTTTGTGCGTGGCGATGATGAACTACAAGAGGTCAAAGCGCAAAATGCCTGCGGTGCACTGGAGCTTGTCGATACAGATGAGTCGGAGTTGGAAGCGGTAGGATTGATAGCGGGCTTTATCGGTCCGATGGAGATCAAAGTGCCTTTTTATGTCGATGAACGATTGCGCGATCGAGAGCCGATGATCTGCGGAGGCAATCAAAAAGATTATCATTTTGTCGGTTTTAGCTTTAAAGATAAAGCGTTTGAATATGCTGATCTTGCGAGTGCGAAGGCGGGAGATCAGTGTGTTAAGTGTGGGTGTGAACTAGAGATTACCAAAGGGATTGAAGTCGGGCATATTTTTCAACTTGGAGATGGTTATTCAAAAGCGCTCAATGCAACATTTTTGGATCAAAACGGAAAAGCGCAACCCTTTATCATGGGGACTTACGGGATCGGTGTGAGTCGTTTGGTGGCAGTCGTCATTGAACAGCATCACGACGAGAAGGGGTGCAAATGGACTTGGGAGAGTGCACCCTATCACTTTGATATCATCATCTCCAATATCAAAGATGAGGAACAATCGGCGTTTGGTGAAGCGCTTTATCAGCAGATGAGTGAGGCGGGGATGCGCGTGATCCTCGATGATCGCAGTGAGCGGTTTGGATTTAAGATGGGAGATTTTGAGTTAATCGGTTTTCCTTATGCAGTGATCGTCGGCAAAGGGTTGAAAGAGGGTACAGTAGAGCTTGTCGATCGCGCAACGCTTCAAAAACGAAGTGTGCCAAAAGATGAAATATTTCAACAACTTAAGGAACTTTGATTGATCTATTTGGTATTATATCTCTTTATTGAAGTGATGTTCTCAACCCGGATCTCTGCGGCGATTGGTGGTTGGTGGACATTTGTAGAGATTATCCTGAGTGCGGGAGTGGGTGTTTTTCTCATTTCAAGTCTCAAATATCGTTTGGCAGACGGTATGACACTGCTGATGCGTGGTGAGATTGGCATCGATGAGTTTCAAAAGATGAGTCTTTTTACACTCATTGGTGCAATATTGTTAATCATTCCTGGTTTTTTTAGTGATATACTAGGCGTGCTTTTGCAATTTAGTGCAATCGGTACTTTTTTTGCTAAGCGCATATTACATTTAAAAAAGAAAAAAAATAGAAGGATGGAAGACGAGAATGAAGCGATTGATGCTGAAATCATTGATGTTGATGTTATTGAGTAGTGGTTTAGCGTATGCCAAAGAGAGTGCTCCTGCATCGGATAGTGTGAAAAAAGATGTAGTAGATTTTGTAAAACGGGCTATCAATGTAAATCCACGCTTTAAGCTCAAAGATGTGCGAGTCAACAAGGCAAAACCTATCTCTCAGATACCGGGATGGAGTGTTTACTTTTTAGACATTGACCTGGAGATGAAAGATAAAAAACATACAGTCACGACCGTGCATGATAAGATCTTCTCTAACGGTGAATATCTTGCGCGTGATTTTATTAAATTAGCAAATAAATCGTCTCTCAAAGATAAAATTGTGCCGGATATTACGGATAATAGTTTTTATCGAAAAGATCACCTTCTTTACGGTAATGCAAATGCGGCACATAAATTTGTTGCTTTTTCTGATCCACTTTGCCCATTTTGTAAAGAGTTTATGCCAAAGTTAATCAAAGCAGCCAAAGAACACCCGGACAAGATCGCACTCTACTACTATCACTTTCCTCTTCAAATGTTGCATAAAGCTTCACCGACATTGATCAAGGCAATTTTGGTAGCCGAGAAGCAGGGGAAAAAAGATGTCGTCGAGAAAGTCTATGCACATAAGTTTAATCTTGATACGACTGATGAGAAGAAAATTTTGGATGCTTTCAATAAAGCAATGGGTACAAAGGTTACACAACAAGATATAAAAGCGCAGGATATTTTACAGCGCTATAGCGATGATATAGAAGCAGGTGGAAAGTTGATGATCAGCGGAACACCAACTATTTATGTCGATGGGAAGAAAGATTTTTCTCGCCAAAAATATAAGAGTTTTATTAAATAGTGAAAAAGATCGTCATCGCAACACGCAAGAGTAAATTGGCGTTATGGCAATCGGAGCATATTAAGTCACTCCTTGAAGATCGCTATCCTGATCTAGAGGTAGAGCTTTTGGAGATGAGTACAAAGGGAGATAAAATTCTCGATACGCCCTTAGCTAAGATCGGCGGTAAGGGACTTTTCACCAAAGAGCTTGAAGAGGCGATGCTTCGAGGAGATGCACAACTGGCGGTACACTCTCTCAAAGATGTGCCGATGGAGTTTCCCGGAGGTTTAAAGCTTGCGGCGATTACCAAGCGGGAAGATCCGAGAGATGCACTGTTGAGTGAAAAATATTGTTCTATCGATGAACTTCCTCAAGGTGCAGTTGTCGGTACAACAAGCTTGCGTCGGCGCATGCAACTTTTAGCCTATCGTCCCGATCTACAAATTGAGTCGTTGCGAGGCAATGTCAATACCCGTATTGAAAAACTTAAGCGAGGCGATTTTGATGCGATCATTTTAGCCACTGCCGGAATTAAGCGATTAGGCTTATTAGATCTTGTGCGGTATGCGACACCGATTGAGATTACCCAAATGGTACCGGCGATGGGGCAGGCAGCCTTGGGTATTGAGGCGATTGATGATCCGGATGTGCTGGAGTTGATCTCCTTCTTGAATGATGAGCAAGCGTTCATCGAAACAAAAGTGGAGCGAGACTTTGTTACTATCTTGCAGGGGGGATGTCAGGTTCCCATAGGTGTGCATGCGAAACTCGAAGATGAAAAGATTATCGCGCGCGCAATCGTTGGAATGCCTGACGGTACCAAAATGCTTAAAGAGAAACGCATCTGTATGAAATCTGCTTATACGCAGATGGGAAAAGAACTTGCAGATGTGATGATAGAAAACGGAGTGATTAAACTGCTTCGTGATGCGGAAGTAATGGCGCAAGAGATTTTATAAGCGCCATTTTTATTGTTAAGAGTGAGCCTGCTCAGGTGCACCGCCTACATGAATTTTATCTACAATTTCAAAACTATCTAAATCGATTTTGAGGAAGTTACCATCTTGGGTAGCAAAAGTATAGTAATATTTTCCATCCGGTGAGACATAAGAGAAGTGCGGTTGGAAGAGGTGTTTATCATTGGGATCAAACTCATGGTTGAAGCCGATCTGAATCTCCTTTTTCACGGCAAGCGTATCCATATCGATAATGGTGAGAATATTTGAAAAGTGATTTGTCACGATTGCCAAATGTTTGGCGGCTGAAAATTCGATATGGGCTGCACCTAAATGTGCGGGGAGCACTTTAAGTGTTTTCATGCTTGCTCTATCGATGATATAGACTTTTCCATCAGTGACAGGCACGACCAAATATTTGCCATCCGGACTGACACCGGCATGGTGTGTAGTGGGTGTAATATTGTCAATCTTTTGATTACTTTCAGAGCACCAAACCGTACGACCTGTTCGGGTTAAGTGTCCGGTAGCAGGATCAAAACGAAGCTCTAGTACATAGGGATTGATATTTTGCGTAAGATCACCTTCGCCCATTGCGTAGAAGATTTGGGTGTCCTCTTTTGTTTTGGGAAATCTATCTCGTTCAAGTGCATGAAAAGCCGTTCCTGCACTCAGCTCTGAAGTCAGATCAAAGTGTAGTGACCCATCTTTGTCTTTTCTGACGCGATAGACGCGTACGACACGATTAACACGGTCGATGATCCCCAAATGATCTTCATCAAACCATAAGGCGTGTCCGGTTGCCGATCCTGCGCCGGCATTGGATGTGATTTCAGATTTGTTATAGTGGCGTCGCTCTCCTAAGGTAGCTATGACCTTATCATTTGTGACATCAATCACATCGACGATCGGCATATCTTTGCCTGAGAGGAGTTGGATATTGTATTTTTTATTGTAGGCACCGATAGCTCTTGGTTTGTGATCACCAAGATCGACTGTCTTGACGGAATCATCTTTAAAATTCACCACATCAAATGAGTAAGAATTTTGCGTTCTGACATAAAACTTATCACTCTCACCGGCACGATCGATGGAGTGTGGATTATTGCCGGGTACCGGTATCGCACGATAGGTCATAGTATTGTAATCGATGCGAAGTACACGATTGAGACCATGCTCTTGCGGTCTTGGATCGGCATAGTAGAGTACACCCGGTTCCAAGCCTAATTCGATATTTGAGTCGATGGGTATCTGATCTTTGGGGTTGTGTACTTTTTGAATGTTCACAATTCGTTCTGCATGAGCTTTCTGCTTATCACTATCGATAACGCTGTATTGAATAGTATATTCGCCAATTTTGGAGAGATTGAGATCAGAAGTGACGGTGATTTGGTCAGTGAGATTACCATCCTCCTGATCCTCTGCAACGGCTCCGGGATCTTGAAACTTATCACCCAATGTAAGGGTGATATTTTGATCTCCTAGTAGTGTAAGTTTAGGAGGATGTAGTGTTGTTTGATTGGTCTTATCGGAAGATGAGAGTGTGAGGCGTAAACTATCATTTGTATCCTTGTTGGCACTGTTTTTACTATCACCGCAGGCTGTCAGAAAAATGACAAGACTCATTGCCAAGGTGTACTTTGCTTTTTGTTGAAAGGTGAACATAGAGATATCCTTTTGATAATTGCTCCTTGCGTAAAAACAAGGCATATATTAAGATAATATTCAATTATTCTTAAATTAAAATTAAATTAAGAATAATTGTTATAAAAACTTTACCATGTGCTGCTGTTATGGATTTTAGAGGTGCCCTTAACGAAGATTATAATATGCTTTTAGAATCAAACTTAGGGTAAAGACCATCAAAGGAGCAGTTGATGCGTGAAGCGATAGAGATATTACGCAGTCATGGGTTATTGAGAGAGATATATGAAGAGGTAGATATCGATCTAGAGATACCGCATATCGCCTATATTGAAGTCAAAAAAGAGGATTCCAAGGCACTTTTTTTTCACAAACCTGTTTCAAAAAGGCTCAATAAAAGTTACGATACCCCTGTATTGATAAATCTCTTTGGATCGTTTCGCGCAACAGAACTCTTCTTGGGAAAAGATGCGGATGAGATTGCAGAAGAGATTGATGCACTTTTAAAGTTTCAACCACCCCAAAGCTTGGGACAAAAGTTCGGAATGCTTTCAAAGCTTTTTCAGATGAAAAATATCTTTCCAAAGCGTCTGAAAAGTCGTGGTGTCTCTCAAGAGGTAGTGATGGAAGTACCCAATTTAGAGGCGTTACCTATCTTGAAGACATGGCCTGAGGATGGTGGTGCTTTTATCACGATGGGACAAGTCTATACCCAATCGTTGGATGGAAAGCGAAAAAATTTAGGAATGTATCGACTCCAAGTTTACGACAAAACGCATCTTGGCATGCACTGGCAGATACATAAAGATAGTGCACATTTTTTTCATGAGTATCAAGAGGCGGGTGTGAAGATGCCTGTTTCGATTGCGATTGGGGGTGACCCGCTCTATACCTGGGTTGCGACAGCGCCGCTTCCACACGGTGTTTTTGAGATGCTTCTCTATGGGTTTATCAAAGGAGAGGGAGCAAGATTGGTCAAGTCACTTAGCAATGAACTCTATGTGCCCGAAGATGCGGATATTATCATCGAGGGTGAGGTAGATCCCAGTCAGATGCGAATAGAGGGACCTTTTGGTGATCATACGGGATACTATACACTCGAAGAGGAGTATCCGGTGATGGAGGTCAAAACCATCACACATAAAAAAGATCCGGTTTATCTTGCGACGGTTGTCGGCAAACCGCCACTTGAGGATAAATATATGGGATGGGCGACAGAGCGTATCTTTTTGCCTTTACTCAAAACAACGGCTCCTGAATTGGTTGATTATGTGATGCCTGAAAACGGTGTGTTTCATAATCTCATTATTGCGAAAATGCAACAACGCTATCCCGGACATGCAAAGCAGTTTATGCACGCTTTTTGGGGAGTAGGGCAGATGAGTTTTGTCAAGCATGCTATTTTTGTTGGGGAAGATGCCCCCGAATTGGAGGATTATGATGCGTTAAGTGACTATATACTCGATCGGATCATGGTAGATAATCTACTCATCAGCGAAGGTGTCTGCGATGCACTGGATCACAGTTCCGACAGTTTCGCTTATGGGGGAAAATTGGGGGTTGATTGCACTGCGGATAATGTCAATTTTCCCAAAAAGGAGATTATTGAAGATGACCTGCTTTTAGAAAAGATGCAAGCAATCGATAAAACGATTCGGGATATCAAGCAGTATAAAACCTATACGAAAACCCCGATCTGCGTGATTTCCGTAGAGAAAAAGGCGCCTATGTCGGCGTTGTATGAAAAATTAAAACCATTGAAACCTTACACAAAGTTATTAGTGTTTGTAGATGTAGAGAAAAATGATATTGAAAATCCCTATATGCTTGTTTGGCGAGTCGTGAACAATATGGATGCAAAGCGCGATATCTTTTTGGAAAAAGAGTTTATCGGGATCGATGGAACCAATAAAAGTAAAATCGACGGTTTTACAAGACGATGGCCAGGCGATACCGATTGTGATGCATCGGTCATAGAGGCGTTATTGGAGCGAAATTTGATTGACATTGATAGTGATTTTATCAAAAAATTTTACATAACCGGATAGATAATAAAGTTAAGATTAAGCCAAATTAGTTTAAAATGGTTTAATATTAACTGAATTTAGTTTGAATAATTTCGACTAAGTAGGTACAATATAACTTTAAAAGGAGTCTTAATGAAAAAGAGTTTATTTGCTTGTGCCGCATTGGCAGTGTTGGCAAGTTCTTCGTTTGCAGGAAATTATAATTCAGGAATCAACATCTATGGCGGGTATAACTTTGCTGATAGTGATTGTGTGGTTGACGACGCACCCGTAGCTGGTGTCAATGTACATACATTTTTGACTGACAATTTTGGTTTCAGAGCAGGCTATGAGAGAGTGATTGATGCTGATCTTAATACAGATAAAGCAGCAAGAACACTTGAGGGAGGAGACTCTACAAGCGTAAATAGATTTTCATTGAATGCAGTATTTAAAAAAGCACAGCCTTGGAAAAAGATGACACCTTACCTTCTTGTGGGTGGTGGATATGAAAACTATGAAGACGGTATCGTTCGCGGAAACTCTGCATGTAGCGGTCAATGGTTCTACGATGCCGGTATCGGTGCAGGAATTAGCCTTGGTGATCAGTGGGCGCTTAATCCGGAAGTCAGAGTACTTTACAAAGAGAAGTGCGAGACGGTTGATGTTGTACCTACACTTGGTTTGAGCTACCTTTTCGGTGGCGGTACAAGAGTCGTGGAGAAAGTTGTAGTCAAAGAGAAGACTGTACAACTTCCTTGTCCGAAACAAGAGTGTGCTGAACCGGTCTATGATCCGAAAGAGAAAGCAGTTCGATAACGCTTTTTGTGTGGCGTAATTGCCACACGCATTACTCCCTATTTTTGTTACAACAGTAGCACTTCCCTCCCATACTTTTTGCTATAATAGTTCTCATTATTATCAAAGGAAGATGTTTATGTTGCAAAATAGGAAGAGCTTAGGGCTCAAAGAGCTCATTGCTATTGCTGTAGGCGGTATGGTGGGGGGAGGAATCTTTACCATTTTGGGGATCTCTGTCTCCATGGTGGGATTTTTGGCGCCGTTTGCAATCGCTTTGGGAGGTGTTGTCGCGCTCTTTGCGGCATACTCCTATGTAAAACTGGGTGTTTACTATAAAGATGAGGGTGCGACTTACGCCTTTTTCAAGCGTACTTACCCCGGCTCTCATTTAGCGGCATCCTTTATAGGATGGTACACAATCTTCGGATATATTTCAACCTTGGCACTCTATGCCTACACTTTTTCATCCTACGGTATCAGTGGAACAGAGTGGGCGCACAATCTATGGATACGCAAGATAGTGGCGATCGCTATCATTTGGATCTTTGCGATGATCAACCTTTGGAGTGTGAAAGGAATGGGGCGCATCGAAGATGTCATGGTTTATGTGAAGCTCGCGATTCTCTTTGTTATTTCACTACTGCTGATCTATTTTGGAAAAATTGATTTTCATACATTTGTGCAGACACTTACAAATGATTTGCATTCAAGCAGGGTGATGAGTATTATTACGGTGGCATCGGTTACCTTTGTTGCGTATGAAGGGTTTCAGCTTGTCATCAATGCGGTCAAGGAGATGGAGAACCCGGATCAAAATATCCCTAGAGCTATCTATGGCGCGGTGATTTTGGTGGCGTCGATCTATTTTATCATTGCACTTTCAGCGGTGATTGCCATACCTGCCGAGGATTTGATCAAAAATAAGGAGTATGCTTTAGCTGCAGGGGCGGAAGATGTCATGGGGAGTATAGGGCGAAACCTTGTCATCGCCGGTGCGGTTCTTGCAACCTCCTCGGCGATCAGCGGGACAATGTTTGGGAGTTCTCGACAGATGGCGCGTATCGCTGATGACGGCTATCTGCCACACGCCTTGACTCGACGCATCAAAGGGACGATTCCCTCTTATGCGATTTTGGCAATGGCATTGAGTGCATCGCTACTTATATTGGTAGGTGGGTTGCGGTTGATTTTGGAGTTTGGGAGTATTACATTTTTGCTTGTATCGCTATTGATGGCGATCGCCAATTTTAAGATACGCAAAGAGACCCAATCATCCGATTTTTTTACTGTCGTTGCGATGATCGGCTTGATGATAGGATCGGTGCTAATCTTGTGGTATGAGTATCAGACAAAACCTATGCAACTTCTCTTTATTGTCGCTCTATATGTGCTTTTAACTCTAGGTGCTTATATTTATGCGCGTTTTGCCAAGAGATTGGAAAATTTTTTGGGTACCTCTAATGGCAGTTGATGCTTTTGGTAAGAAGATTATTAATGCGCGAAAAATCGTTTTCGTAGCCACCAAATCGCAATGCCTGCAACCAATGCATAGAGGAAAAGGTGTTCAGCAGTATGAATTTCGTATCCCAAGTGTTGAAGCGTATTGGAGAGGTAGTAGCCGATCGTAATACCGCTCAATGCCCAGAGTGTTGCTCCGAAAGCATCAAACAGTGCAAATTTTGTGTACGGATATCTATAATTTCCCAAACTGAGTGGAAAGAGAATCGCTCCGCCGTAGATAAAACGACTAGTCAGTGCAAGCCAATGTCCATTGTGATCTATCCTCTCTTTGAGTTTTTGCATATGTTGTGCAAAGGAGGGGAGAAAAGAGAGGACTTTTGAGATGGCATATTTTCCTAGCGTATACCAAAGCTGATCGCCTAAAATTGCCCCTAAAATTGCTACACCCAAAGCACCGGAGAAGGAGAGATAACCTAAATGTACCAAAATACCTGTGGCTAAGATCATCGTCGTACCCTCTAAAATCATACCGATAAAAACAATCAAAAGACCGTAGTCTGAGATAAGAGGTGTGAGCTCTTGCAGAAGATGTTGCATTATTGATTGTGATCTAGAAAAGGATCGCACTTTTGTATCAATTTTTCCAGATTTTTGACGGCGAGTTTTCCACGCTCGGAGACGATGATATCCTCCTCTTTAAATTTTTTGATTTGACTTGTAATGACAGAACGAACGGAACCTATCATTTGCGCTAGAGATTCGTGGGAGAGATTGTTGATGAGGTGAACCGGATAGTGTTTTTGATCTTCATCTTTGCATTGGTGTGTATGGTGCAGGATTAGATGAGCTAATCGTGTTGAGATATCATAAAAGACCAGTGATTTGTTAAAGTGTTCAATCTCTCTCATCTGCTGTCCAAGATAGGGTAGAAATGTGGCATTAAATTCTGGATGTGTGTTAATCCATTCCCGTGCTTGCTGAAGGGGAGCATAGAGGAGTTTTGTGTTCTCTACCGGAGAGGGAAAGACAATATGTTCTTTCCCATCAAGTAGGGGTAAAACATCAAAAATATCTCCCGGTTTAAGTAGAAAAAGCACAACACTTCTGCCTGTGTTTGGATCGATATGTGTCAGTTTGACTTTGCCTTCGATAATGATAAATGCATATTGATTGCAGAGTTCAGGATTGATATCCGCTCCCTTTTTCCACTCCTGAAGCAATGATTGCTCTATGACGCTTTGTCGTACTTCAGGCGAGAGCTTCCCAAACAGAGGAGAGTCTTGTAAGACTTGAGAAATCGTATTGTAGTAGGGATCTTCAGGAACTATCAATGCCTCTCCTCAAAAAGATTTTTGAAAATAATTCTATCTTATTTTATCTTATGAGTATCTAGGGTTTTTAGAGGTGTCCAAATATTATTGACTGTTACCTAGGTGGCAGACAAGAATCTCTCAATCGGTTATACTTTCGATCGTAAAATATCTTAAATGAAGGAGAAAAGATGAAAAGAGGAGTTTTATTGTCATGGGTAGCGGTTGCACTGTTGTTGGGTGCACAAAGCGTGGAGGCAAAGGAGTCTAAGCAGGTTTTGATGCAAAAGGCAGCGAAAGTGCATCAGAATGATTTGAAAAAAACACCCAAAGAGATCGGGGAGGGCTTAGAGCTAACAATACAAGCGGTTCAAAAGATAACGAAGCATCAAGAGAAAGAGGCGCAAAAACTTTTAGAGAAAGCCTCTAGTAATTTTGAAAAAGCACTTAAAGCAAATCCAAATTTAGACTTGATTCCTGTGGAAGAGAATGTTGAAGCGTTTGAATTTGGTGCTGATTCAAAGGCGATTGAAAAGATTTTAAAAGATGCACAAAAGTTACTTAAGGATCACGATACGCAAGAAGCGAGAGCACTGTTGTCACCGCTCAAAGATGAGTTGGATATTGTTATTGTTTCCATTCCGATGAAGCTCTATCCTATTTCAACGAAAAAAGCATTGGCGCTGTTGAAGAAAGGGGATAGCAAAGGAGCACTATCGGCATTAGAGGAGGGTTTTAGTACGATTGTTACCACAATGAGTGTGATCCCCACACCGATCTTAAGTGCACAATCTTTGGTTATTGCGGCTTCAGAGCTCGATAAAAACAAAAAAGAGGAGGCAAAAAAATTACTCGAAGCTGCCAAAGAGGAGCTAAAAAGGGGAGAGCTACTAGGCTATACCCATAGGCACGCATCGGAATATCGTGCTTTGACACAAAGTATTAATGAGATCGAAAAGGAGATTAAAGGTAAAAATGCCGTTGAAAAACTGTATGACAAACTCAAAAAGAGTTTTGGAGATCTGATCGGTAAATTGCATCATGAGAAGCATCAAGTGCATAATCAAGCGGAACAAAAAGTAAAAGTGTATGAAAAGGATGAAACGATAAAAGCAAAAGAGGAGACAAAGATCTTCAAACAAGAGGCAGATAGTGATGCGAAGAAAACGGTAAAATAGTTAAAGATGTTTTAGAGAGGAGCACTTAATGCGGATATCAAGTGTTCCTCTTTATAGAGCCGATGGTGGCGATTTGGGTAAGGTCAAAAAAGAGCACAAATGCGATGAGTATAGCAGTGCTGATGACAAGACCTTGTGTACTATGCCAAACATTGCGCTCATAGACTTTAGGGAGCTCTCCGTTGACTGCCATTTGATAGGTGACATTGGTAACGGCATAGAGGTTTGCGTTGATTGAAGAGGCGGTAGAGATGAGTGCAGCAATAGACATGATGATAAAGCCGTTTTCACCAAAAGCAGGTTTAGCATCTTCAGCAAGTGCGTAATCTTTCGCTTTGATGATCTCATGAAGCGGAAGATTGCCGAAAACGCTGAAAGTAACCGTAATATAGAGGAGCATCACAAAGAGTATTGCAATAATCATAGAACGAAGCATTAATTGACCGGGATTTTCCATATCTTCTGCCGTATTGGTAATGACACGAAATCCTTCATAGGCAAAGAAGGTGAGTGCAATAGATGAAAAGATATTTAAAACCGGTGGGCTGTCTTTGAGAGATAAAAGTTGCGGTTGGATATAGAAAAAAGCGATGATTGCAAAAATGATAATAATTGTTAATTTAATGATAACGATAAATAAAAGATATTCATACTAGATTACCGGCAATTGCTCTACCATAGAACCGATACCTAAAAATACGGCACTCCACAATCCAAACGCTTTTTGTTTCAGCAAAATTTTTCCTTTGTCTATGGTGTTCTATGTAGAATTGTATCTTAAAAGTGGATGAGAAAGATGTTAGTGTTATGACACAAATTTCCATATGCCGACTTAAGGTTGTGCTTCTATTGCCAAGCAATAAGTGAATTGTGCTACCTTATGTAATTCATACATGGAATATTGACTATTTAGTTAAATAATTTTTACAACTGCTTGCTTTGACTCTTTTTTTTGACTAGGATAGATGGACTTTTCAAAAAAAGGAGAAAAATTAATGAAAAAAAGTCTCTATGCACTGATCTCTATTTCACTTATCGGTATGATGAGTGGATGTGGGAGTAGTTCAGTCAGTCAGGGGAGAAGCAATCTTCAGGAACCGATCATCCCAACAGCACAGAAGATGACGCGTGCCAATTGGACAGGGGTGGCACCGGTGAGTGAAGGGTTTTTTATCACAAATGATGATAATCTTTTGTCATTTAAGCTTCAAGATGCATCGATTGCCAGTCATGACGCACGCGCAATGACAGTGTTGATTGATGCAGATAATAATCCCAATACCGGCTATATCCACGGACATGGTGCTTTTCATCACATCGGTGCAGAATATATGGTTCAAAACAATCAACTCTATCGCTATGAGGGGAATGGATGGCACTGGACATTTATCGGTGAAGTTTCACAAAGAGATACAGCCGATGATGAAAGAGAGCTTGAGTTTGCTCAAAACATGATTCATACCGGAGATACAATTCGTGCAGTCGGTATATTGAATGGTCAAAATTGGGATCCGATTCGTGTGACGGATGCGGTTTCGTATCGGTTAAGAGAGGAAGTAGCTAATCCTACACCAAACGGTTATAGTGTCAGTGATGATGCAACGCAGTTGATCTTTCAGATACAAAGTTCAAGTATTGCTCAAGGATTGATGCATACAAATTCAATATTTATTGATTCTGATAATAGTGCTCAGACTGGATATCATGATCCTAATTGGGGGAATATTGGTGCAGAATATTTGATCGAAGATGATAGACTCTATGAGCATATCGGTGATGCAGGATGGCATTGGCGATTTCTCGCACAAGTTGAGCGCAGGGTCGAGGGAGATAGTGTGCAAGTTCGCGTAAATCAAGATCTTTTGCATTTGGCAAATCGTATCCAAACAGTAGCAGGAATTTTAAATAATGATTGGCAAGTCATTGAGCGATATGATGTCGCACCTTATACACTTGAAGATCATGGAGAAGATGGCGCAGGTGGAGAGGGTGGCGGTCAAACACCGGATTCCAGATTAAATGTGACAGATCATGGTGATACACTGACTCTAACTCTCCACAATGATCAACTTCATACAGCCCCCTATCGTACAGATGCGATCTTTATCGACGCGGATCATAACCCACAAAGCGGTTACACCAATCCTGATTATTCGCTAGGGACTATGGGAGCAGAGTATTTGATTACCGAACATGATGTTTATGAGCACAACGGTGGTGGATGGAGCTGGACACTTGTCGGACATGTTGATCCTCAAGAGAGTGATAGTGATATTACAATTACCATTCCAAAGGATATGTTGCATCTCTCTGCGACAATTCGTGTGATGGGATCACTCATCAATCAAGAATGGCATCCGTATGCACCGGCTCAAGTGCAGGATATTACACTTGTGACTCCGGATAATGCTCACTTGACAGTGAGTCACGATCTTGCATTTTTTTGGTTTACGATCGCAGATCAAAATAGACAATTCAATGCAAATACGCATACAGAGTTTTATATCGACGAGGATGACAACCCCAATACAGGTGTGCCGTTTAACGGCATCGGTGCGGAGTATCGGATTGTAGATAATCAAGCTTTTGCACTTCGAGGAGATGGAGAGTGGGGTGAACCGTTTAACGATCAACCGTCACAATTGGTTCGAACCGTACAAGATCATCAAATTACCGTGAGACCGACGCGAGCACAGATGAGTTATACACATCGTCATATTGCAGTCTCAGCACGGGTGCTAGATGCTAACAACGAGGAGATCTTCAGAGTTGATCCGGTGCATTATGAGGTGAGAGCTGACAATGATGAAATCACACTCTCCTATCGTGACCCCGCTTTCTATATCGTTCAGATTCATAATCCAATGATCGATCCTGCCCACTTCGGTCAAGATCCGCAAGATGGAAATGTATGGAGTTTGCATGTGGCGATTGATGCAGACAATAATCACTTTACCGGTAATCAAATGAATGCCGTCGGTGCTGACTATTTTACACATTCGCTGCCAACATTACAACATACCTACCACTTTCGAGGTTTGGAGGGAGCAGATAGTTGGATAGACCGATGGGATGTTGTAGAGGGTGGTGATACCCACCTAGAGGTACAAAACGGTTTGGTTGAAGTATTTATCCCGCGAGCTGCGATGCAACTAGGGGATCATTTCACTATAGCCAGTACACTCAACAATAGTGAGGGGCGCCACTTCTATTGGACGAACCGCTATGAGTTTACACTTCAATAGCGGAGGTCAATCGATAGAGTCGATAAAATCTTTATAGATTTTTTCGAGCTCTTGATCGCGTTTTGGTAACTCTTTTTCGTGATGGTGTAGCAGTGCATCTTCGAGGTTTTCTATCCGCTTGGTCAGGTAGATGAAGAGTTGCTTATTGATATCGGGGATTTTATTGTGTGAGAGTTTGGATTTGTCTTTTCCTTTGTTGATGACGCGTGCAGGAATGCCGACGGCAGTGCATTCGGGAGGAACGGATTTGATGACGACGGAGTTGGCTCCGACGCGTGCAAACTCTCCGATCTCAATATTTCCCAATACTTTTGCACCGCCACCTATGACGGCACCTCGTCGAATCGTTGGGTGTCTTTTGGTTCCCTTTTCAAGACTCACCCCTCCAAGCGTGACACCTTGATAGATCAAGACATCATCCTCAATGACCGCCGTCTCACCGATTACTACACCAAAAGCGTGATCAATAAAGACCCGTTTCCCGATAGTACAAGCCGGATGGATATCGACATTGGTGACGACTTGTGTGAGTCCCATAATAATCCGTGCGGGTATCTTCCATCCTCTCTTGTAGAGGCGATTGGCGATACGATAGTTGATCAGTGCCCAGACACCCGGATAGTTTGTCAAAAGTTCTAATCGTGAGGTGATGGCGGGATCATTTTTCCATGGTACAGAGAGATCCTCTTTGATGATCTTAAAAAGGGAGCATTTCCCCATTGCAAATCCTTCTAATCAATAGTTTTGAGATAACCGTTCTCATCCAAGAGTCGCTGTAGATGTGCCAAAGTTTCGACTTTTTCTTCCACTGGGATGTGCGGACTCTGCTTAATTCTCTCTTCAAGGGAGTTTCGGATATCTTTTGTATCATATTCCAAATCGTCTAAAATTGCAATGATTGAAGCGCTTTGGGTTAAATTTCTAATTTCATAGCCCGATTCATCGATAGTGATGGTTGCTTCGCTAGGGTGGGCAAAGAGGTTGTGGCGCATTCCCAACACCTCCTGATAGGCTCCGAGGAGAAAAAAGCCGATAAAATACTCCTCTTTCTCCAGATCGACCTCATGCAGATAGAGTGGTTCATCCTCTGCAAAGGCGATCTCTCCGTCACTGTCGCAAGTGATATCCCACAGGTTGGCAGAGTGGGTCGGTTTCTCATTGAGCTTGGAGAGGGGCATAATCGGGAAGTGCTGTTTGAGTCCCCAAAAATCAGCCATACTCTGAAAGAGGGAGAAGTTCATCAAATACTTCTCTTGAATCTGATCACGCATCTTGAGCAGATCTTCAAGATGGGTATCACGAAGTAGCATGATCGATTTTTTCATAATGAGATGGGTCAAAATCTCCGCATTGGATCGATCGATGAGATCGACATATCCGAGATCAAAGAGGGTAAAGATGGAGTTGAGATGATCGAAGCTGTCATGCAGAAACTCTCTTGCATTGGTCGGTGTGATATCTCGATAGAGGGCGTAGAGTTCATCGATAAGAGGTGGATTTTTCTCTTTGAGTTTGAGTGCGTTTTGGGAGTACTCTTGGGAAAAGAGCTCAAAGACCGGTGCAACGAGCATTGCATGGGGAGCGCTCACAAAACGACCCGATTCGAGGATGATATGAGGTTGCTTTACCCCTTTGGTTTGGGCGATACTCTGGAGCATAAAGACGACATCGTTGGCATACTCTTGGAGGGAGTAGTTGATGCTCGGTTTGGTTTGGGAGTATTCGATCGCCAAACCGCCACCGAGGTTGATCGTCGTGAGAGATCTCGCACCCAGCGTGATGAGATCACTATAGATGTGCCCCGCCTCTTTGAGTGCCTTTTTGAGCGGAGCGATCTGTGTGATTTGTGATCCGATATGAAAGTGGATCATCGTAAAGTGATCGATGAGATTGTGTGCTTTCATCAAGTCGATCGCCTCAAGAAGTTCGGTAGAGGTGAGACCAAATTTGGAGTTGGCGCCGACACTCTTTGCCCAAATGCCGATCCCTTGAGAGTGAAGCTTGATACGGATGCCGATCTTGGGTCGGATGTGAGGGTGTGCTTTTGCTACTTCAATGATCGATTCGAGTTCGTGAATACCTTCAATCGTCAAGGTGATATCTTGTCCCATTTTAGCTGAGAGAAATGCCATCTCAATGAGCTCCCGATCCTTAAAACCGTTCACAAGAATCGGACGATCTTGCGTCGTGAGATAGATGGCAAGTAGGAGCTCCGCTTTGCTACCTGCTTCGAGTCCGTAGCG
>JALVVN010000003.1:18575-20631 GCA_027023405.1 Campylobacterales bacterium | reverse complement strand
TCGGGCGGGGCATGATAGAAGATATGCGATTGATGCGACAAAGATCGAAAATGAACTTGGCTGGAGAGCTGAGGAGAATTTTGAGAGTGGGATAATGAAGACGATTGAGTGGTATTTGGGGAAGTATCGTGAATCTTAGACTGCTTTGGTCGATGGTCAAGAATGATTTTCGACAAAAGTATCTAGGGAGTTATCTTGGGATCGCTTGGGCGTTTATTCAGCCGACGATCACGGTGCTGATCTTCTGGTTTGTATTTCAAGTAGGGTTCAAGTCACAGCCGGTGAATAATGTGCCTTTTATTTTGTGGTTGGTTGCGGGGATCTTCCCTTGGTTTTTCTTTGCAGACGCCTTGGCAAATGCGACCAATGCTATCATCGAAAATAGCTTTTTAGTCAAAAAGATTCTCTTTCGTATAGGCTTTTTACCACTGATCAAGATCATATCGGCTCTAATCGTGCATCTCTTTTTCATACTCTTTATGTTTATCCTCTTTTGGTTGTATGGATACCATTTTGAGTTCATTTGGCTTCAACTCTTTTACTATCTTGGGGCGATGATCGTGTTGCTTTTGGGTTTGAGTTATGTGACTTCATCCATTGTAGTATTTTTTCGAGATATGGGGCAGTTTGTGGCGATGATACTTCAGTTTGGTTTTTGGTTGACTCCGATCTTTTGGAAGCTGGATATGGTGCCTCAAGAGTATCAGTGGCTTATCAAGTTAAACCCACTCTACTATATCGTCGAAGGGTATCGTGACAGTATGATTCATCATGTGTGGTTTTGGGAGCGACCGATCTTGACACTCTATTTTTGGGTTGTAGTGGTAGGGATGCTTGTTGTGGGCTTTCGTACATTTAAAAAGCTTCAAATTCATTTTGCGGATGTGTTGTGATGGATGAGCAAGATATTCGTTTACTTTTGAAGCAGGGTGAGGGTAAAAAGGTTGAATTTAAAAGCTCTTTCAAATCTGACGCTATAGAGAGTATCGTGGCTTTTGCAAATAGCAAGGGTGGAGTATTACTTATAGGAGTGCAGGATGATGCAGGTGTCATAGGAGTAACACTGGGGAAAGAGTCTTTGCAAAATTATCTCAATCAAATCAAACAAAATACATCTCCAGCTCTTATTCCTGATATCGATGTTGTGACTATCCAAGGAAAAATTATACTGGTTATTTCGATACTGGAATATCCAGTAAAACCGGTCTCTTACAAAGGAAGATACTACAAAAGGGTACATAATAGCAACCATTTGATGACACCGACTGAGATTGCAGATATACATCTGAAAATGCTAAATCTCTCATGGGATGCACATCTTTATCCAAATGGTGGCATAGAGGCACTGGATACCAAAAAGATTGACAAGTTTATCGAAAATATTAACCAAACAGGTCGTTTCAGTATTGAAGAGGATAGGTGGGCAACGCTACAAAAATTAAGACTTATCAAAGATAGCAAGCCTACTATTGCATCCATGTTTCTTTTTGCAAAAGTACCGGAGAGAGCACATATAAGAGTAGGGCGTTTTAAAGATGATATTACAATCATAGATGATAGACAAATCACCGATACACTTTTTGAAGCTGTAGAGGAGACGATGAAATTTATCAAAACCTATATGATGGTTTCTTATGAGTTTCACGGTGAATTAAAAAGAGTGGAGAAGTGGGATTATCCGATTAATGCACTTAGAGAAGCGGTTTTAAATGCTATTGTTCATCGAGATTATCAAGATCCCTCAGATATTCAAATTAAAATCTATGATGATAAAATTGTTATAGCTAATCCGGGCAAATTGTATGGTAATATCACACTTGAGAAGCTCAAATCTAAAAATTATCAGTCAAGCCTTAGAAATAAACTTATGGCGGAAGCTTTTTATCTGACGGGCAACATCGAAAAATATGGGAGTGGGTTTATACGAATAGAGAATGAGCTTAAAGAGTATCCTCAAGTAAGTTTTGAATTTAAAGAGATAGCCAATGCAATGCAAATGACATTTTATAAAAAAAGCAATGTCGGAGTAAATGTCGGAGTAAATGTCGGAGTAAAT
>JALVVN010000003.1:0-18475 GCA_027023405.1 Campylobacterales bacterium | reverse complement strand
AATGTCGGAGTAAATGTCGGAGTAAATGTCGGAGTAAATAGTGTGTTTGAGTATATCAAACAAAATCAACCGACTAAAGCAAAATATATAGCACAATATCTTGGTGTGACGCAACGGACTGTCGAAAGATATATCAAAGAGTTAAAAAATGAGGGTAAAATTGAGTTCAGAGGATCGCCGAAAACGGGAGGTTATTATGCAAAATGATATCGCTATAAGCGTCAAAAACCTCACCAAAGTGTATCATCTCTACGATTCGCCCAAAGATCGGCTCAAAGAGGCGCTCAATCCGTTTGGAAAATCGTATCATCATGATTTTTATGCCCTCAAAGATGTTAGCTTTGAGATCAAAAAAGGGGAGACGATCGGTATCATCGGTAAAAATGGTGCGGGAAAATCAACACTGCTTAAGATCATCACCGGTGTTTTGACACCCACAAGTGGAGAGGTGCAAGTCAACGGCAAGATTGCCTCTTTATTAGAGCTTGGTGCGGGATTCAATCCAGAAATGACGGGATTGGAAAACATCTATCTCAACGGTACGATTATGGGCTTTACCAAAGAGGAGATGGATACTAAAGTTGATGCGATTTTAGCGTTTGCCGATATTGGTGAGTTTATCCATCAGCCGGTAAAAATGTATAGTAGCGGGATGTTTGCGAGACTGGCATTTTCGGTGGCGATCAATGTAGAACCGGATGTGTTGATCGTGGATGAGGTGTTGAGTGTGGGGGATGTAGCTTTTCAGGTAAAGTGTTTTCAAAAATTTAGAGATTTTAAAGATGCAGGTAGGACGATTCTCTTTGTCTCTCATTCGACCGATCAGATAACACAGCTTTGCTCTAGCGCCTATTGGTTTGAGCATGGTAGTATTTATAAGAGTGGGGTAGCCAAAGAGATTGCTCAAGAGTATCACGCTTTGATGACACATGGTGTAGAGACAAAAAAAGTGGAAAATAGTAACATGAAAATTGATATAGAATCTCTCACCGGTGAATGGGATATCCCACCGCTTGCTGAAGGTATTGATTGGAACGGCGAAGGAGGAATGAAAGTGACACATATCGGTCTATTTGATACAAGTCACAAACTCATTTCAACGATTTCTCAGCAAGAGAGAGTATCACTTGTCTACATCTTTCAGACATTTCAGGAGATTTTGAATCCTTTTCTCTCTTTTATCCTTATAGATAAACATGGGAATCGTATTTTGGGTGCGAGCAATATGACAGAGTCAATACAGTTTAAGCCCCTGAGGAAAGGAGAAACTGTAAAAGTGACTTTTGAATTTGATATGCCTGAATTAGCCAATGGTGAATATCTGATCTCAGTCGGATTAAATGATGGTGTGCAGGATCTTCATGTTAGACATCAATATATTACCGATGCCTATAAAGTGATTTTTCAGTGTATCACCCCCAAACAAAAACAGGCTACTTTGCTGAAGTTGTATGATGTATCTTTGCAAATGAGTATTGAATCATGAGAACCGATAATAGAAGCATTTGTTTTTTTTCACACTCTAGTATGCTTGGTGGAGCGGAAAGAAGTTTGTTGGATTTGATGAAAATATGTGTAGATGAGGGTATTCGATGTAGCATCGTTATGGAGGGAGAGGGAGCATTAAAAAGAGAGTGTTTAAAGTATGGAATAGAAGTAAAGTCAACAAAAATCAATCCATGGTGGGCAACAATATCAGAGAGTGATTTTGAGCGCGCTTCTATGGATATTATTGCTTTTTTACAAAATGAGTTAGAAGAGATTGTGACTTTTGTTAAAAATCAAAATGCGACTATTATCTATACGCAGACGATCGTTAGTCCTGTTGGTGCAATTGTAGCAGAAACAATGAACCTACCACATATATGGGCGATTAGAGAGTATGGAGAAAAGGATCATCGTTTAAAATTTATTTTTGGTTTTAAAGAGAGTATGGAAAAGATGTTTGCGACATCTGATTATGTTTTAAGTGTTTCTCACGATGTGAGTCAAACAGTCCTAGATAAAAATGCTACAAATGAAAATGTAAGGGTTAACTATTCTCACATTGCGATCCCAAAAGAGTATCAGAAACAAGAGATATCTTTATTTAAAAATAAGAGGATCAAAATTGGGGTTTTCGGTAGTATCGCAAAGGGAAAAAATCAAAAAGATGCTATCAACGCCTCTATAAATTTACTTGAAAATGGATACCCTATCGAACTCTATATGGTAGGACAACAAAATCGAGACTATTTTAAAAGTTTATCTCAATTAATTGCAGATTCTCAATATAAAGAGCACTTTATTTTTATAGATTTTGTAGAAAATCCATATGAGATAATGAGTCAAATGGATATAGTGCTTTCATGTGCGGTATCTGAGGCGATGGGACGAACACTTTTTGAAGCAATTTTACTCAAAAAACCAATTATTTATTCCGATAAAGGTGGTGCGGTAGAGATATTTGAAGATACCATTCATGGATTGGCGTATAGATTATATGATACTCATGATTTAGCGGATAAAATTATTACAACAATTAAGAAGCCATTGGAGACAAAAAAAAGAGTTGAAACTGCCTATAAGTATGTAGCAGAGAGATTTAATGCACAAAATTATAGTCAACCTTTATTAGATGCAATGGATCAAATAGAGCAAAAAAGTATGAAACCGAAAGAGAAGTCTATAACAGGCTTTATAATGGAAAAAATTCAAAAACAACTGTATGAAAGAGTGATGGTTTTGGAGCAAAGAGTGCAAGTGCAAGAGCAACAACTCTCGCAAATGGAAGAAAAAGTTTTAGAAAAAGAGAAGCAGATTCAGCACAAAGAGGAGCAAATTCATCATCAAAAGTTAGCTCTATACGAAAGTGAGTTGAAAATGAAGGAACAGGAGCAACAACTTCAAGATAAAGTGCAACTACTCCATGAAAAAGAGCGACAAATTCAACATTTACATGAATTAGCGCAATCAATGCGTATCAAAAATAGACTTAAAAGAAATATCAAAAAACTTTTTCCTCAAAAACTATATAAAATAGTAAAGTATATGAAGAATAATCCAAGTTCATTGAAAATGGGTTTGGTAACATTCAAAACAGAGGGAGTTGCAGGATTGATTAAAAAGATAAACAAGATTGATCGTGTACATCCTGAAATAGTTGAGAAAAATTATAGTTATAAAGAGCCTGTGCTAACAAAAGAGATAGAAGAGGAGATGAGAGCATTTTCGCATCAGCCTTTGATATCTATCATTATGCCGGTATATAATGTGGAACCTAAGTGGCTTGATTTGGCGATCAAGTCTGTAAAAAAGCAGTGGTATAAGAACTGGGAATTGTGTATTGTTGATGATAAAAGTACTAATAAAAAAACTATAAGTTATCTAAAGTCGATCGACAATCCAAAAATAAAAGTGAAGTTTCTAGAAAAAAATTTAAATATATCAGGTGCTTCCAATGAAGCTTTAAAATTGGCTACAGGAGAGTATGTTGCCCTGATGGATAATGATGATGAGATTACTCCTGATGCGTTCTATGAAGTCGTAAAAGTTATTAATAAACACGAAGCAGATTTTATTTATAGTGATGAGGATAAAATAGAAATAGATGGCTTATTTTCAACACCACATTTTAAACCGGATTTCTCGCCAGATATGTTTTTATCTCAAAACTATATTAGCCATTTAGGAGTTATCAAGCGAACACTGTTTGATAAAGTGGGCGGTTTCTGTATAGGTCTGGAAGGAGCCCAAGATTATGATCTTTATTTAAAAGTATTGGAACAGACCCAGAAAATTATTCATATTCCAAAAGTACTTTATCATTGGAGGAAGGTTGATGGTTCAACTGCAATGGAGTTCAATGAAAAATCATATGCACAAGAAGCCGGTAGAAAAGCTTTAGAAGATGCTATGCAAAGACAAAAGCAAGATGCTAAAGTATTCAACGGTAAAAATCCCGGTACATATAAGATTGAGTATGTGATTAAAAATAGCCCATTAGTAAGTCTTGTAATACCTTTTAAAGATAAGCCGGAATTGTTGAAAATGTGTATAGAATCGATCCTTAAGAAAAGCACTTATAAAAATTTTGAAATTATAGGGATTAGTAACAATAGTGAAGAGGAGTTGACCTTTTCCCAAATGCAAAGATTAAAAAAAATGGATAGCCGTGTACATTTTTACGAATATAATATTCCATTTAACTATTCCAAAATCAATAACTATGCGGTAAATCATTATGCAAAGGGTGAGCATATCGTTTTATTAAATAATGATATAGAAATTATAACACCGGAATGGATTGAGGCGTTATTAATGCATTCTCAGCGGGAGCATATTGGTGTTGTAGGAGCGAAGCTTTACTATCCGAATGATACGATTCAACATGCAGGAGTTATTGTAGGGCTTGGGGGTGTAGCTGGACATTCTCATAAAAATTTTCATAAGAAAGCATCGGGATATTTTAGTCGTTTAAATATTGTCCAAAATTTTAGCGCGGTAACAGCAGCATGTTTTATGGTGAAGAAAAGTATTTTTGATATGGTTGGAGGATTGAATGAAAGAGAGTTAAAAGTAGCTTTTAACGATGTTGATTTTTGTTTGAGGGTATATGAAAAGGGGTATCTAAATTTATTTACACCCTATTGTGAGGCTTATCACCATGAATCAGTTTCAAGAGGTTTTGAGGATACACCGCAGAAGCAAAAGAGATTTCAGTCTGAAGTTTTATATATGAAAGAGAGACATCAAGGCATTCTTAAAAATGGTGATCCTTTTTATAATCCAAATTTAACTTTAGAGAGAGAAGATTTTAGTTTGCGCCTATGATATATATCTTATTATCTAGTTATAATGGTGAAAAATATCTCAGTGAACAAATTGAATCACTTTTATCCCAAACTTATCAAAATTTCAAAATTATTGCTAGGGATGATCATTCGAGTGATCGTTCGTTAGAAATATTACGCTCTTATGGCATAGAGGTGGTAGAACCCACAGAAAATCTCGGTGCGAAAAAGAGTTTTTCGCTACTTGCAGAATATGCCATTATGCATGATGACTGTGACTATATAATGTTTTGTGATCAAGATGATATTTGGGATTGTGATAAGATTGAAAAAACGCTCATGAAAATAAAAGAGCTTGAGGTAGAATATGGAGAAGTGCCTCTTTTGGTTTATACAGATTTAGAAGTTGTAGATGAAAAACTGAAACTTATTGATAAATCTTTTTTTTCATATCAAAGGATTTTTGCAAAGAATATAAATTTTCATACATTACTCATGCAAAATGTTATAACTGGCTGTACAATTCTGTTCAATAGAAAATTAGCTGAAATTGCACTTCCAATCCCCCATAATGCTATTATGCACGATTGGTGGTTAGGTTTGGTTGCTAGTTATTTTGGACATATCGGTTTTTTAGAAGAAGCGACACTAAAATATAGACAACATGGCAAAAATAGTCTTGGTGCAAAAGGCTTTAATATGAGATATATGTTAAATAGTATGAAAAAGAACCATTGTTTACAACAACATGTGTGGCAGGCAAAAGCATTTCTTGATAGATATCAAGAGAGATTAGATGAGGAGAGTATGCAGATGCTTGATTTTTTATCAAATCTACCGCAATACAGCTTTTTTCAAAAACGGGTCAAAATATTCAAATATCAACTTTTTAAACATGGATGGATAAGAAATATCGGTATATTTTTTAAAATATAATTCCAAAATTTGGGATAATATAGGCAAAGCTTTTTGCTACTGTAGATCGTGTAGCAAAAAGCTTTGCATAAATGCTCTTCTGTGTTGAACAAATTGAGACAGATGATGGACGCGCTCTTCCCAATCCTGATAAGAGGACACTATCGGTGTTTGCCATTTTGTGATATGTCTCTCAATCTCTGGAGCAATTTGAGATGAGATTGACATCACAATTTGTTGGAGATTTTGAGGCGAAAAAGTTGTATCGAGCAACTCATTAAATCTCGTGACAAACTGTTGCTTAAAATGGGGATTTTCCAAGAGTGCTTGAAAAAGTTGCGCAATAGGAGCATTTGAGTTCAAGATATCTTGTAATCTATCGTGAGATACTTGAAGAATATCATAGGGGCGGTTTGAATACTCCAAACCCAAACTCATCTCTGTATCATATAGTATCCATTGCCATTTACTATTTTTTGTTCTCCAGAGTCTCATATTGTTATTATTGGTAAGCCAGTCATTATTGTTTATAAACAGTTCAAGTGAGAAATAATCGATAAGCGAAGCTATATCGATTTGAGATATAACAGTTGCATAGTTTTCCTCATTTTGAAGATCATGTGACGCAACAAATGAGAGCAATTGATGAAAAGTGTTTGCATTACCGTTTTGTATCTTTGGTTCTGCTCTCAAATGAAATTTTAAGAGGTCTATTTTACTATTTTTGATATTGTGATTTGCCTCTACATACTCTTTGTTTGGCGTTTCTCGTAGATTCATAATGCCGTAATAGCGACCATTAAGAAAAACAACGACAGGCTCATACGAAAGGTAATCGATTGTTCCCATCTCCTTTGCGATTGTATGGACAAAACCGTCTCTCATTAGCGTGCTAACCCAATCATTTCCTGCATTTCTCAATGTGAAGCTTTTGACTTTTGTTATAGATGGTTTGTCTCGAAAAAGAGGATAGTTAATGCACCCTTTACCATATTTGTCTTTGGCAACAATGGTGAAGGATTTAAAGGAAAAGGCTCTACTAGAGCTACCATGGAGGCGAATTCCAATATTTTGTTCAATAACTTCCCGTCCATTCTTGATGAGTTCTATACTTCCTGCACGCATCCAATCTTTATTGTAATTTTTCCAGATACCAATTTCATCATCATAGAGATTTTTGTCGTCTGTTGTTAAAGAGACAATCGGCAATGTACTCTTTTCACCAATCAAATAGGTATATGTAACAATTTTTGAAGGAAACCGGTTCTTTTGAAACGCAATTGCACGAATGACCGTAGTTTGATCGATGTTAATCGGATGTGTGTAGCGTAAACTTTTGTGCGTAGGTGTTGAGCCATCAAGTGTATAATAAATAGTTGAATTTTTAGGTGCATCCAAAGTGATCTCTAATGCTGTTTCATAAATACCGCCAGGATGTGAGAAGTGCGGTGCAGTGCATTGTTTGATGATAGTGTGTGCTATGCTATTTTTTATCCCGGGTGTGGGAGTCATATAGCCGATGGTACCGTTTGCGATGCCGATAGAAATATCCCCTTTGGTCTCTGAAAAAGAGAATCCATCGACAATCTTACCGTCAGGATCGGCTAAGGTAATCTGCTCACCGTCACTTGAGAGTTTAAAATTGGTATGAAGTGCTTGTCTAGCACAATTCTTGCCGTCAGCCCAAACCAAAAGATAGCTGTTAGCATTGATAGTTGTATTTTGTGGGAATTGCCATTTTTGAATATTCTTTTGACTGTCGCTGAGATAGTATCCGCTGAGATCGATGCTTTTATTGGAGTCATTATAGATCTCAATCCAGTCAGAAAACTCCTTAAAATCCGGATCATAGTTTGTTTGCACATTGGAAGAGAGTACTTCATTGATGTGTAGCGGAGAGTTGAGACTTTGTGTCGCAAGATGATTCATTTTCATAGAGGGTGTCAACGATGTAGATTGACCACATCCAAAAATAAATAGCGATAAAAAACTTAGAAAAATATTTTTTATGATTTTAAGTTTCATTCATAAACCTTTTTTAAATAAAGTTATCCCTATTCTATATAAAATTCAAGATTTTAGTGTAATTTTTTTGATGATTTTGTTGTTTATTTAACTAATAAGTTAAGTTTAGTGACACTTAATAATTAATAATAAAAATAGTTATACTAATTTGCATGGAAATACAAAAGTATCTTTTTGCTACTATTAATAAATTAAAAGATTGTAGCGGTAAAAGTGAGATCATGATAAAGTATCTAAATAGATGAAGACACTCGTCATCATTCCAACACTCCAAGCAGGTGATTTAATAGAAGCGCAGCTTAGTAAATTAGGGCATTTGAGTTCTGAAGTAAATGTACTTGTCATTGACTCCTCCTCCACGGATGATACGACTGAGATTGTCAAACGCTTTGGGTATGAGTGTCGTGTCATTTCTAGAGAATCATTCAACCACGCTACAACCAGAAATATTGCACTTGAGTATGACAAACCCGATTTTTATCTCTTTATGACACAAGATGCTCTACCGGCAGATGATACACTGATAGAGGATATTGCAAAGCCATTTCAGGATAGTGATGTAGTTGTCAGCTATGCACGACATATTCCCTATCGCGGTGCAGATAAGATCGAACGATTTAATCGCAAAACAAACTACCCTGATCAATCAATTGTGAAATCGATGGATCGTCTTCATGAATTGGGTCTGAAAACATTTTTTTGCTCCAATAGTTGTGCGATGTATCGTGCTTCCTATTTTCGAAAAGTCGGCGGTTTTAAAGATGGTGTGATTATGAATGAAGATATGGAGTTTACCGCCCGAGCGATTATGGATGGAAAAAAGATAGCCTATTGTGCGGATGCGAGAGTCTATCACTCTCATATGTTTAGTGGCTCTCAACTCTTTAAGCGCTATTTTGATATTGGGATCTTTTTCAAGACAAACGGCGATATTAAGAATTATCTTAAGGGGTATGAAGCGGCAGAGAAGATGGGTATCCGTCAGGCAAAGGATGAGTTGCGATACCTCTATGCAAAAGAGAAGGGGTTGATCCCCAAATCGATTTGGTTTTCCATGATCAAATATAGCGCCTATAATTTAGGTATCCGCTATGATAAGCTTCCTCTTTTTCTACGAAGATTCTTCTCTTTACACAAATATTGGCACCGGTAAAGCGTTAAAAACTATAACTCACATCCACAAAGATCATATCATTCTTTTTGATTTGATCAAAGAGTTTATCACCCCCGATGTAGTCCACGACCCCGATATTGGTACTGAGTGCATCGGCAATGTCATACTTGACCCACGCTCTCTCAAAACCTCCTTGATTGGCTTTTGAACCAAAGAGTGAGATGAGGTAATTAGCGTGGAGCGTGGCATTTTTGAAGTCGTGAGTGAGTCGTAGGGCGTGTTGGTAACTCTCTTTTTTTGCCAGTGGCGTAGCGTGATCGAGACGACGAGTCGCGATGTCGTAGCTGATACTCATATCCGCAATGCCGCGATACTCAAAGCCCAAAAGTGCATCGCTTCGGCTGTAGCGCTTTTGCGGTGCTTGGGCAAAGATGAGATCTTTTTTGTAGGCGAGCTCTCCTTTGAAGAGCCAGCTGCCTTGGAGATAGTTGAAGGCGAGACCTACCATGTCGATCCGCTTTTTGTGCGACAAGATCGGCAGTCCCAGCTCATCCTGTGCATAGATCGACGCAAAATAGAGATCGAGATCAAATCCCGAAAACTCTCCGCCAATATCGAGTGCATAGGAGGGGGAGTGGGGTGTGTGCTGTTTGGGCATAGGATGAGGAAGCGGATTGAACGCACCTCCAAAGGGCGGATTTTTGTTAAATCTCTGCTCAAGGATGACGATCGGGGAGAAGCGCCACTGCTTGTAGTAGAGGTCAAACTTCGCCATTGTGGTAGGAAGTCGTAGATCTTCGATATCGACCATTGCGGGGCGTCTGTTGTCAAGGGGATTGAGCATATCGGTGATGCGTATGGTATCGCTTCGACCCCAGACGACCACTTGGCGACCCACTTTGAGGTCGATCTTCTCACTCAAGCTCCCCTCTACATAGGCATCAAAAAGCTCTACTTCGCTCTCTAGCGCATCGAGCTCTTGGGGGTTAAATTTGGATCGTCCTCTAAAGGTATAGGTAGCGTCATAAAAAGCGTTTGCGTTGATCTTGAGTTTGAAACCGGCGGGCAGATTGCGGTTGTACTCCAAAAAGAGGAGTGATTTAAAGGCGGTGAGATCGTCGTGTGGCTTCTCGCCTTGGTAGGCGTAGTTGAGTGATTGTACGAAGCGCCCCTCCAATCCCTTGGGGAGGAGACGATTGTTATTGTTCTCTTTGGAGCTTGTGGATGGGGTATCGTCAAATCCACTTAGAAGTTCATCGCTCTCATCTCCATAGAGTCCGCCCAAAAGCAAACACACTAAAATCCAAGCTCTCACGATTACAGCCCCTTTTGCAGTCGTCTTGTGGTGAAGAGATCATCTTTGAGAGGCTGATTGACTTTGATGTTGCTAAAGTCTAAGATCGTTTTGTGAAGGGTCTGCTTACCCTTTTTGGTGGTCATTGTCATCTCATCGATGACCCAAATACCGTCTTGTTTGTGCATTTTGGTCACATCAAAATATTTTCGTTTGCCGTTTTTGAGAAATCCAATCGATCGCACTACCATATCGATATCTTCACGAATGAGCCCGATCGTCTTGGTATAGCCCGATTCATCTACCACCGCTTCTGTTTTGGGGGTCGATTCGATCATTGTCGTATCGTGTCCGCGCACCTTGACATGTTTGAGGATTTTGTAGTCAAAGTCATCCACATCGCGATCGGTCATATCGTAGTAGGAGAAGTCACTCCCCATGAAGCTGGAGCTTTTGTCGCTGGTTGGGATGCGCTTGACCTTTTTGAGAGCGGGGAGGTAGAGCCACTGATCGTCATCTTTGCTGTTGTCCTCGTAGTCGTAGGTCAAAAATGCGGTATCTTTGACATCTGCGGGAGATTTAAAGAAGAGGATCTTGTGTGTATCTTCACCGAAGTCTTTGCTAAAAGTTTTGAGTTGTCTGACTCTCTTGTGACCGTTTTTGTCGATCAGCACCATCGTCATATCCTCAACGAGACTTTTGCCGTCATCTCTGTCGTGAACGCGTTGTGCGATATCTCGTGCATCGTTTGCGAGTAGTGAAGTGCACACAAGTGCGCTCAGTAGTGAAAGTGTTGTGATTTTTTTTATCATTTTATCCATCCTTTTTTTGAAATGAGTATCATCAGAGCCGGCGCTAAGAGTAGATCGGCTAATAGCGCAAAGATGATGACACTTCCGGTGAGAAAACCAAAATTTTGCACACTCTGCATCGTGCCGAATATGTAGGCATAAAAGCCAAGTGAGAGTACGATAGAGGTGATCACCATCGCCTTACCGGTCGTATAGAAAGTCTGCTCTACTGCTTTGGTCGCATCGTGACTTTGGAGGTAATATCGCTTAAAATTGTGAAGAAAATGTATCGTATCATCGACCGCCAGTCCGATCGCTATCGATCCGATGAGAAGCGTAAACATATCGAGCGGTATATGATAGAGGTACATCAGGCTCAATCCTATAATGATCGGCGTGAGGTTGGGGATCATCGAAATAAGACCCAGACGCACATCCCCCATGATAAAGATCATGCTGATAGCGATAAGTACAAAGGCAATAATGTAACTCTTGATAGAAGAGTGGATCGACTGGCTAAAGGTATGTACCAAGAGTGGGATCATTCCCGTCATCGTGATCGTATCCTCACTAAATGCCTTTTTAAAGCGCTCATCAACATGATTCATCATCTCTTGTACATCGAGACTATCGACCCACGGCACTTTGAAGGTGATCCGTGCTTTGGAAAATTGGCTATCGACGATATCTTCGAGATCATCACTACCGCTGTTTTCAAAAAGTAGTAACTCTTGGGAGAGGAGATCTTGATGGATGGGAATGGTGTAGTAGGATTGGTTATTCTCATGCAGGGCGCGGTTGCTCTCTTTGACAATGGTATTAAGCGACATCGTTTTTCCGATATAGACTTTGCCGTCATTATAGTGCCCAAGATCGGAGAGTAGGGTATCGAGCGTTTGTAGGCGTTTTGGATCTTGCCAGCCATTCTCTTTGTGGGTATCGACGACCACCTCCATCGTCAGCGTTCCTTTCATCTTGTCATCGATGGTATGTGTGCCGATATAGTTGGGATCGTTATGTGGAAACCACTCCAGCGGATAGTGAGAGAGTTTGATTTGGGTTGAGAGGGCGAGTGAGATGAGCACCAGTGCAAGTGAGACAAAGGCGATCGTTTTTGGAAAGTGCGTCGGGATATAGGCAAATTTTCGCATCAACTCATCGAGCCAACTTTTTCCTTTGATAGGTTTTGGTTTGAGTTTGGTCACGGTGAGCAGTGCGGGTAGTAGCGTGAGTGTCAAGAGTAGCGACACCAAGACACCTAGCGAGGCGAAGATACCCATGTCCGAAACAGGCGCCACTTCACTACCGGCAAAGGAGGCGATCCCGATAGCGGTCGTGATCCCCGTCATGGCAATCGCAAGTCCGGAGTGTTGTAGCGTGTGGATGAGCGCCTGCTTTTTGTCGCCGTGGCGATCGAAATAGTCAAAAAAGATCGAGAGTACATGCACCGTCGCACCGACACTCACGGCGATGAGCAGGGAGGGGACGATCTGCGTAGGAAGTTTGAACTTGACCCCAAAAAGTGCCATACTCCCGACGGTGGTCAAGAGTGCGAGAATGATGACCAAAAGTGGGTAAAAGGTTGCCGAAACTCGTCGAAAGATAAGAAACAAAAAGACCAAAATGATCAAAATCGTGATACGGGTAAACTTCTGCATATCGGTTTGCATCATCTTTTTGAGCGCATCCATGACTGAGGGGCTGCCGGCATAGTAGATCTTGAAATCTTTATCGTTGTACTTTTTGACAATTTCCCTGACTTTTTGGACGATCTCGGCATTTTGTGCATCGCTTAGCGGGGTTTGGGTGGTTGAAGTTTTGGGTGTCGGTGCTTCGTCAAACTCATTAAAGGCATCATCGACGCTTTGGTTATTATCACTAACAAAGGCATCGGTTTCGATGACGATTGCAGTCATCTTACCATCTGCGCTGATGAAAAGATTTCGGTAGAACGCATTATGCATCACAATATTTTTGAGTTTTTGCAGATCGGCGTCATTTTTGGGAAAGTGCTCTAGTAGATCCTCAACGATGAGCTGATCTTTGGCACCTCTGGTGTTTCGGACATTGTAGAGAGAGGTGACTTCATTGAGGTAGGGTAGCTGCTCTTCGAGCTCTTTGTGGAGTGCTTTGAGTTTTTTGAGAAAGGGAAGGGTAAAGATATGATCACTCTCTATCGCAATCATGATCCGCTCATCGCGTCCAAACTGCTCTTTAAACTTGTTGTAGTTGATGAGCATCGGATCATCTTCGTGCATAAAGCCCTCAGTCGAGGTATCCATCTGAATCTGTGGAACATGACTGAGGGGAAATGCCAGCATCGCCAGCGTAAAAAAGATCACTATCAAAGGGTGCGTGGTAATAAAAGCACCCCACCTACCAAAGCAATCTTCAAGTCGCCTATGCATCAAAACTCCTATAAAAAAAAATTATTTATTGTCAAATCGTAGCATAGTCGTCAAAAAGATGCATTAACAAATGTTTATGGATAAAGGTGCCCTCAAAGTTTATTCTTGTTTCAGTCTGCTCAAATGTATCGGTGTGATACCCAAATAGGAGGCGATTTGGTATTGGGGGACTTTATCCATCAGGTAGGGTGTCTGCTCGATAAAGCGTTCAAAGCGTTCCTTGGCACTCAGGCTTTGGTGATCGAGTACACGGTGGTGCAGGTGGCAGTAGGCGAGATCACTCATTGCCTTGCAAAATGCCAGGATATTGCCGGATGTCTGCGCGAGTCGTTGCTGATCTTCATAGCTAACGGCAAGCGCGTGACAATCCTCCAGTGCTTCGATCTCAAGGCGAGAGGGTTGTCGTCTGGTGAAACTATCATAATCAACCATAAAGAGATTAACGATGTCGGCATTGAGATCGTTAAAATAGATACTCCAAGTATAATCTTTCCCTTCAACATCAATGGTATAAGCCCGTGCAAGTCCTTCAGTAATGAAATAGATATGTTCATGGGTCTCATCCATTTTGGTAATAATCTCACCCCTCTGAAAGGAGGTAGGTTGCATGGTTTGCTCGATGAGCTCCCACTCTTGCGGTGTGAGTGTGACATATTGTTGCATAAAGCGTGTAAAACGATCCATAGCATCCTCTCTTTACTTTAGATGTGCCCATATCATATTAAAACCGTCTTAAAATCGTCAACTATCTATGCATTAGATTTGCAGTTTTTGCAAAAAAAGAGTATAATTAGGATAAAGTTTGTCTGAATAAGAAAAGGAGTCGCTATGGCTGAGTCAAATGAGGCGCAAAAAATAGATGCGCTCGTCGATAAAGAGTATGAATACGGTTTTAGTGTCGATGTTGAAGCCGATACGGCACCGCCGGGGTTGAATGAGGAGATCATTCGGTTTATTTCGGCGAAAAAGGAGGAGCCTGAATGGCTACTCGATATTCGTCTTAACGCATTGAAAGTGTGGCAAAAGATGAAAGAGCCACACTGGGCAAAGTTGCATTACGATCCGATCGATTATCAAGCGATCTCCTACTTTTCCGCCCCCAAAAAGCCTCTCGAATCTCTTGATGAGGTCGATCCGGAGATTTTGGCGGCATATGAGAAGCTGGGGATCAGCCTAGAGGAGCAAAAGGCACTTGCAGGCGTGGCGGTCGATGCGGTGTTTGATTCGGTATCGGTCAAGACCACTTTTGCCGAAGATCTGAAGAAGCAGGGGATTATCTTCTGCTCCATCTCCGAAGCGGCGCATGACTATCCCGATCTGGTACAAAAGTATCTCTTTAGTGTCGTGCCGGTGAATGACAACTTCTTTGCCGCACTCAATGCCGCGGTCTTTACCGACGGAACCTTTGTCTATATTCCCAAAGGGGTGCGCTGTCCGATGGAGCTTTCGACCTATTTTCGTATCAATGCCCTCAATACGGGGCAGTTTGAACGAACGCTCATCATCGCCGATGAGGGAAGCTATGTCTCCTACAACGAGGGATGCTCCGCACCGAGTCGTGATGAAAATCAACTTCACGCGGCAGTGGTGGAACTCATCGCTCACAAGGATGCGACTATCAAATACTCCACTATCCAAAACTGGTATCCGGGAGATAAAGATGGTAAAGGGGGAATTTATAACTTTGTAACAAAGCGGGGATTGTGCGAGGGGGATCGATCGAAGATTTCGTGGACGCAGGTGGAGACTGGTTCGGTGATCACTTGGAAATATCCCAGCTGTGTACTCAAAGGGGATGAATCGATCGGGGAGTTTTACTCCGTCGCCCTCACGAGTCGCGCGCAGGTCGCCGATACAGGGACGAAGATGATCCATTTGGGTAAAAATACCAAATCGACCATCATCTCCAAAGGTATTTCGGCGATGAAGGGGCAAAACAGCTACCGTGGATTGGTGAAGATCGGCAAAAATGCCGAGGGAGCGAGAAACTTTAGCGAATGCGATTCGCTCCTGATCGGATCGGAGTGCGGGGCGCATACATTCCCTTATTTGGAGTCCAAAAACGGCGGGGCGATTATCGAGCATGAGGCGACCACCTCCAAGATCAGCGACGAACAACTCTTCTATCTCCGAAGCAGGGGGATCGATGAGGAGGATGCGGTTTCGATGATCGTACACGGGTTTTGTAAAGAGGTCTTTAGCCAGCTCCCGATGGAGTTTGCGGCTGAAGCGAAGGATCTATTGAGTTTGACACTGGAAGGAAGCGTAGGATGATAATGCAGATAAAAGATTTAAAAGCGAAGATTGGTGATAAAGAGATCTTAAAAGGGCTCAATCTCACACTCGAAAAGGGTAAAGTACACGCCATCATGGGACCCAACGGTGCGGGAAAATCGACACTTTCCAAGGCGATCGCGGGACACTACGACTTGGAAGTAACCGATGGTGAGATCCTCTATAAAGGGGAGAATATCTTAGAGCTTGAGCCTGAAGATCGGGCATTGCGTGGAATTTTCCTAAGCTTTCAGCATCCTACGGAGGTGCCGGGGGTAAACAACGCCTATTTTTTGCGTACCGCGCTCAATGCCAAGCGAAAATTTGAGGGGAAAGAGTCGCTCAATGCCGCGGAGTTTCTTCGGATGCTCCGATCGCTGATCGAGGAGCTGGGCATGAGCCCCGATATGATCCATCGCGCGCTCAATGTCGGTTTTTCAGGTGGTGAAAAGAAGCGAAACGAGATTTTGCAGATGCGAATTTTGGAGCCGGAGTTTATTATCCTCGATGAGATCGATTCGGGATTGGATATCGATGCGCTCAAAGCGGTTTCGGAGCAGATCAACAAGCTCAACGACGGCACACGCACCTTTTTGGTTATCACCCACTATAGCCGACTATTGGATTATATCGATCCTGACTATATTCATGTCTTGCAAGAGGGGCGGATCACCAAGACAGGCGGTCGAGAGATCGTCGAGATGCTTGAAGATGAGGGTTACGACGCCCTCCAGAGAGAAGCGTGATGAAGACGACACCTGCCCAGTGGCATATCGATTGGCTCACAGAGCAAGCGCCTTCATCACCCCTCAAAGAGCAGGCGCTTGAGCATCTGTTGCGAACAGGGATGTGGAGTCCCAAGCTAGAAGCGTATCGCTACTTTCCGATCACGCCGATCCTCTCTCAAAGTTATGATTTGGAAGTTGAAGCGTGTCGAGAGTGCGGGGAGGGAGAGGTGCTTGTGATCGAAAACGGCGTGCTTCAGACCAAACCCCAAGGCATCGAGGTACAATGTACACCAACCGATATGTTGGCACAAAATCACTTTGATCCAAGCTACTATATCGGGCATCTGTTGGCACCCCAAGCGATCAAGATGCGTATTGATAACGACACACAATTGGCGATCGTGCATCGGGTGAATGAAAATGAGATCCTGTGCCCATATCGTATTTGTCTTGAAGTGGCTGAGGGTGTGAAGGTGACGATCGATGAGCGTTTTGAGTCAAGTAGTGCGTATGATTCGCTTCTGCTTTACGGTATCGATCTCGATCTGAAAGCCCGTTCGACGGCTGTCTGGGTGAGTGAGAAAGTGATGCAAGAGGATGATAGCAAGATCATCGCTTCGCATTACGCCTCTGTGGCAAAGGAGGCGACACTCGAGTTGCATACCTTTGACTTTGGCGACTCTCGTGTACTAGGGCTTTGGCTGATTGAGCTGATGGAGGAGAGTCGGCTAGATGCGGATCATCTCTTGATGGGGAGCGGATCGGGTACGCGTGGAAATGTGGTGCAGATCGTACACAAAGCGCCTGATGCCGTGACCGAGCAAAATGCCAAAGCAATCCTCGCGCAAAAAGCGAAGGGGATTTTTGACGGCTTGATACGCGTAGAGCATTCGGGCAAGGGTGCAGTGACGCATCAAAACTCCAAGACGATCTTGCTAGGTAACGAAGCCTTTATGGTGAGCAAACCGCAACTTGAGATCTATATCGATGAGCTTGAAGCATCGCACGGATCGACGACGGGAGAGATCGATGAAGCGCAACTCTTCTATCTCCAGAGTCGAGGTATTTCGAGAGCAGAAGCCAAAAAGATGCTCATCTTCGCCTTTGTGCAGGAGATGATAGAACGCGTCGATGATGAGGCGATCGCCAAGCGTATCGAAGCGGTGTTTGAGAAGCTGTTTGAGGAGATGAGCCTATGAACCCTATCGAGAAGAAGTTAGCTGCGTATCGGGAGGATTTTAGCTTTTTGGAGGATGCGACCCAAAAGGCGGAGTTTATCATCGAACTCGGAAAAGCGAATAAACCGCTTCCAGCTGAGCTCAAAACCGATGCAAATCTTGTGCAGGGGTGTGCCTCAAAAGCGTGGCTGATCCTTGGGTGCGAAGAGGGTCGCGTAGTGATGCAGGCGGAGGGAGATTCGGCATTGGCGAAGGGAATGATCGCACTGTTGCTTGATCTCTTTAATGGACAAAAAGCGGAGGATATTTTGCGTTTTGATCCCAAAAAGCTCTATGAGTTGGGACTTGATTCGCTTTTGAGCCCTGTGAGACAGCAGGGACTGGAAGCCTTTTTGGGCTATCTATATGGTTTTGCAAAAGAGTGTGAGAAGGAGAAGTGATGGTGAAAGTAGATAAAGAGAAACTTAGAGAGAAGATCATTGAAGAACTCAAAAAGATTTATGATCCGGAGATCCCCGCCAATATTTATGATCTAGGACTCATCTACAAATTGGAGATTGAGGGGGAGGAGTACGGTAAGATCAAGGTGCATATCGACATGACACTCACCTCCGCCTTCTGCCCGATGTCCGACTACTTGGTGATGAAGGTGAAAGAGATCAAAGAGATACTGGATGAGATCGAGGAGATCGATGTCAATCTCGTCTTTGACCCGCCGTGGGATCGAGAGAAGATGAGCGACGAAGCGAAGTTGCAGCTGGGGATGATGTAGCTTGCCTACATATCCAAATAGCGTATCAACCCCTTTGAGAGTTTTTGATATTTCAAAATTTTTGTACCGCCGTTTTTGAGTTTGAAAAGTTTTGCATTCTCTTCATTTTCAAAGGGGATAAGGTCATCTCCGTGGGGTCCGGTGATATTGATCCGGCTACACTTATTAGGACACAGAAATGTTACAATTTGTGTAAAATAATAA
>JALVVN010000002.1:22657-75430 GCA_027023405.1 Campylobacterales bacterium | reverse complement strand
TCCCTTTGTTGTTGGGAGCCGAAAGTATACTGCCACAACCCTTAATAAAAGCTTAATTTCTAAGAAATTTCGCTTAATGTTTCATTTTTATTTTGGGTAGTTTTTTGGGTTAAATTTTGTTAAAGTTGATGAACATAACCTGTTTCTGGTTCTATTGCAATTGTGAGAGTTTTTCCATCATTACCAGTCAGAGTGATTCTACATTGTGCAGTCATATAGTGAAGATTATCATAGGCGCTTGTTTGAGATTGGGGATTTCCTTGAAAAGGACGACCCATATGATCAAAGCTTATTCTTTGTGCTCTTGAACATCCACCTTGGAAATTGACACCCCTGATACCATTGACATCTTTTATACCAAATGATGCTGTAAGATTGAGTTTTTTCGTTGGTGTTATACCGCTTGTACTCCAGCCAATCAAATATTCATTAGGATTTGCGGGGTTTCTCGCGACTTCTCTTTTGCTATTAGGATTACCTGAGAGCGTAAGATCACTATATATTACATATCTCCATTTTGAATCAACTTGCGAAAAAGCAATCTGCCATCTTTTTTTAAACCAATTTTGATCAGTATTACTAAATTTATCATCCATCATCGCTAAGTGTTGCGTATAACGGATATGCGACATTATTTGATTTGCGGCTTCTTGGGTACTGCTTCTTTGAAAATTTGGTGCCATAACGGCAGAGAGGATACCTATTATAATGACTACAAATACTAGTTCTACTAGCGTCATTGCTTTTTTCACTAACAATCCTTGACCGATGGGGAATTATCTTCCCTATATATCGGTCAAAGTTTCAATATCTTTAATTAAATCTCTTCTGCTTTTTGTACATCATAGAGAATATCATCCATTGGATGTCGATACATCGGCATTGCAAGTCGTTTTTCATCAAGAATGTGTCCGATAAATCCGATACTTCTACCTACGATAAAGAAGGCGTTAAGTGTACCACTCTCGATAAACTCATCGATCTCCTCTTCGCTGTATCCTAATGATCTCCACATATCGACCATCAAGATACCGATCGTACCGTCCACATTGAGGATGAGATTCTCTTTTTTGCTGGTTGTTAATTGCTCAACTGTCAATGCGTAGTCAAGCAATGGATGACTCGGGAAATGCTCTTTGGCAAATTTCTTGAGTCCCTCTACTCTAAGATCAGGGTTTTTGAGCGATTTGATTCTGTGTCCGATACCTGGAATCGGAACACCTTGCTTCTTCATATAAGACAAAAACTCTGCGGGTGAGAGGTTGTTATCATCGGCATATTTAAAATATTTCGCCGCACCGTCAATCGCACCGCCAAAACGAGGGCCGATGGTCAAAAGACCGGTTACAAGTGATTCAACGACTGACTTTCCTGCTCTTGCTGTTACTTTTGCATTGTGCGCACCCGAAACAGCAGGCCCATGATCTGCAACAGTTTTCATTACCGTCTCAATAAACTCTGTTGCCCATTTTGGATACTGTTTCTTGAACCACAAGAGTGAAATCACATCACCGATACCTTTACCTGTATCAGGCGTCGCAACACTAGAGATAGGGAAGCCTGCATAGGTCGCTTCCTCTCCTCGATCATCACTAATCGTACAGATAAACTGCTTTGGTCTTCGCACTTTTGGTACGGTATTGATCTCCGGCTCAGGAATCTCTAAAATCGTACCTTCATTGTAGAGCTTGGTATAAACCTCTTTGATCACTCTCGGTAGATCATTGAAAGATTCCGGCACATGGATACCCGCTTCTGCCATTGCTTTGTTTTTAGCTGCTGCTGTTTCAGCTTCGGCATTGGCACTGGCACCCGCGTGACCGAACTGCACACCACTGTCATAATATTTTGCGATCGTACCGATACACCACGCAATAACCGGCTTTGTGATCTTACCGCTCTTCACCGCTTCAATCACTTTGTACTCTTCGGTACCACCAACCTCACCAAGGAGGATCATATATTTGACATCGGGGTTATCCTGCATTCTCAACAAGTTGTCGATAAAGACAGATCCGACAAATCGGTCACCACCGATCGCAACACCCTCCGCAATACCGTCAGCATTGATCGCGATGATATTTGAAAGTTCATTGAAAAGTCCGCCTGATCGTGTTACAAGACCGCAACTTCCCGCACGGTGAAGTTTTGAGTTAATAATATTCTCAATCGTACCACCAACATTTGCGATCTTAAATGCACCCGGGCTAATCGCACCAACCGTTGCAGGTCCAATCACCGTAACACCTGCATCTCGAGCACTTTGATTCATCTTTCGTGCGAGTCTCTCCGGAATACCCTCTGCAGTAATCATAATCGTCTTGAAACCACCTAGCTCAAGTGCTTCCATCGTCACATCATAGGCCGTTCTAAATGATCCAAAGTTGAGTAGTACATCTGCTTGAGGTTGTGCCTTTTTTGCTTCGGCCGTACTCTTGTAAAGTGGCACCATAATCTCATCGCCACCCCAAAAGAACTTCTCAAACTTGTTATTGCTTGTTGGCGCTACAATTGCTGCAACTGAAGGTGTTTCTCTCTTAATTGTATAGTCATAATCCAACATTCTCTGGATCGCACTCTTGTTGTTGTTCCAAAAAATTGCTTGTGTATCTTTTGTAAATAGTCTTGACATCTCTTCTCCCTACTTCTCTAGTGCCATACGAACAATATCGGTAACATGTGTCTCAGGTCCATAAACCTCGATAGGTAATCCTAGCCGATCTGCCGCCTCTTTGATATCCTTGAGACCCTTTTCATAGTTTGGTCCACCACGACGAACATATATCTTCACACCCACATCTTTGAGCTTATCCGCATAGTTTTCAAGTGCTTGAATGATTCCCGTAAATGTTTTTGCAACATCGGTAAAGTTCGCAATCGCACCACCGATGATAAGGATCTTATCTCTTCCTTGCGGATCTTTTTGGCGTGTCATTAGATCAAAAATAGTCTCAGCATAGAACTTTGTCTCACCTGTTGTAGGTCCACCACTATATTCACCATAGTTTGCCAAATCATCAATCCCCGCCATATCGGCAATCGTATCGGCATAAACCACTGACGCACCACCACCGGCAACCATCGTCCAGATTCGCGCTTCAGGTTTGAGCAGTGTAAGCTTAAGCGAAGCTCCTGTTTTCGCATCTGCCTCTTCGATCGCCAAAACTTCAGGAGATTTATCTTCCATACCAAAAGCCGTAGGGAATTCAATATCACCCCACTCTTGAGCCATCATAAAACCGGCAGTATCATCGAGTTTTGCAACCATATCCAAAAGCTCGATCTTATTACCTTGAAGTACAAATGGATTGATCTCAAGATATGCAAAGTTGAGATCTCGATAGGCTTTGAAAAACCCGATCGCAAACTCTGCAAATGCTTCTTTGTCTTTATCTGCCACATCTGCAGGTACATTCGCACGAATCTTTTGAGCAATCTCCTCTTCAGACTCATTGATTTTAAATGCTACTTCTGTTACTTTTTCATCCCAGCCCTCTTCGACTTCCATACCACCTTCAGCTGACATATAAAGAACATCTTCATCTCCTACGCAAGTTGCAGAGATATAGTACTCTTCCTCTTGCGTATGTGGCGTAAAAGGCTCCACTATAAAGTGTGTCAATCTATCGGTTTTGGGCTCACCGGTAGGTGTATCTCCGTCAAATGAAAAATAGACAGATTGCTCACTGCTAGATTTTTCATCGATCCAGCTAGCTGCCTTTTCTAGTGTCACATCACCCGGTTTTTGATCTCTAAAAAGTACTAGATTATTTTTTCCTCGTTTTCCAAAAAGCATATCAGGTTTTGCAACAAGCGGTTTCTCTTTTAACCAAGGCTTTTGCTCAGCTAATTTTTTGAGCTCATCTCCACTCTCCACCAAAACTGTTTCATAAGCATAGGTAAAATTTGGAAAATATTTATCCCAATGTCTTGCCAGAATAGATTTTGCATCATATTCTCGTATCGCCTTTTGCGCCATCGTTTCTCCTTTAAAAAATTCCCGATTATTGTATCATAGATGCTTTAAGCTTGACTTGATATTGCACCAAATAGTGTCAATAAGGTGAACTAATTGTTTACTTTCGTAACACTATAGGTAACAATCGGCTGATTCATGTAACGAATAGTAACACTTTTGAGTGCGTTCTCATCTTCTCCTTTTTGAAGTTGATAATGATTTGAAGCGTTAATTCCATAAAAGCGTAACCGTTGTGCAAGGTGAGAATCTGTGCTATTGATCTCTTCATACCCTGCCATTTTCAACTTCTGTGCCAACTCTTTTGCAATGTGGTATTTATAAGCAAAATGTTCTTTGGGATCACTCAAAAACCGATAAAAATATTGGTTAAAATAGGTCGCTAAAAAATTGATCGCCAAAAATCCAAAAACCAGCATAAAAAAGAGTTTGTGTGTGCGTCGTAAAGCAGGTAATCGGCGACGATAGCTTCGCAAAAAAAGTCTTACCATCAAAGGAATAGAGACAACTAAAAAAGGGGCAAAATCCTCAATCACAATACGCTGTCGAAAGGAGATGAGCAGTGAGTAGATCAGCGCCGTAAAAGAGATAAACCACAAGATGCTCTTTTTTTCGCGTACCAAAATGCGATACATCGTATAGAAAAAAAAGAGAAAAATCAGTGGTGAGAAGATGAGTGAATAGGCGGCAAAAGTATCTAAAAAATAACCTCTAGGTTTACCGTGTACGCCAAAACCGTAGAGGTAAAGTGATACCAGATAGAGTAGCGCACTCAATGACGCCAAAAAGCGATCTTTACGATAAACACCATAAGCAAAAAGTGCCAAATATAACACGCTAAAGGCATCATCGACAAAGACAAAAAGTGGCAATACGAGAGCATAGAGGTTCTCTCGCTTATGAAGATAGAGATAGAGAAATAGTAGTGTAAAAAAGAGTACAACAGAAGCACTATTGACAAGAAGCGCCGAGCTGACAATGCCGGGCATCAGAACAAATACTAAAAGGGCCAAAACCCGATCGCTCTGTCGAAAGAGGTAAAATCGGCTAATCTCATAAAAGAGCCACAAACTTCCTAGATGAAAAAGGATAAAAGGGAGACGAAGCGTAAAATCACTCTTGCCTAAAAGTTTCGTAGAGAGCAGGACAATCGTATGTAAAAATCCCCTCCCCTCAAAATAGATCTGTGCCTCTTTATAGGAGATAGAGAGTGTAGAAACACCGTACAACAAGAAAAGTAAGTCTACAAGTACGATCGCAAAGATAGCAATTCTCATGCGATCCATGCCTTAAATCTTTAAAAAGTTATCAAGCATCTCATGCCCATACTCACTCATAATCGATTCAGGGTGAAATTGAATACCGTAGATAGGATACCCCTCAATCTCCAGCGACATGATTTCGTGATCATCGGCACTATATGAAGTAGGTACAATATTGGCTGGAAGATTCTCCTGACTCACCACAAGAGAGTGATAACGAGTCGCACGAAATTGCTTAGGGAGTTCATTGAATACTGCTGTCTCTTTAACTTTATCAATCATCGAAGTTTTACCATGCATCATTCGTTTGGCGCGAACTACCTTCCCTCCAAAACTTTGGGCAATCGCTTGATGCCCAAGACAGATACCCAAAATCGGTAACTTCTCTTTGAAATGTCCGATCGCATCCAGACTTACACCCGCTTCATCCGGTGTTGCCGGTCCGGGAGAGATGATGATCTTTTCAGGATTGAGTGCTTCAATCTGTCTTACTTCCATTTCATCATTGCGAATGACCTTGAGATTGGCACCAAGTTCTCGGCAGTATTGAACAATATTATAAGTAAATGAGTCATAGTTATCTATCATAAGTATCATAAAGAGGATAATACTATATTGTTTGTTTGAGAGGACTTAACTTCTACATAAAAGCTTTTTTTCATTAAATTAAAGTATAATCACATCTTAATTTTAATATAGGGGAAAAGAATGAAACAAAGTTCATTTAAAGATAAATATCCGGTTTGGTCACTCACATTAGAGAAGCATGAAGTAAAACAACAAAGTGTTGAGGAGCTATTGAGCTACTTTAAGGATAAGATCGAGGCGCATCCTATTGCTACCTATATCGCAACTTTCGATCACTATAGTCACACACAAAAAATCGGGGGTAATATAGCGCCTGAAATCAAAGCCATGCAAAATCTTATCTTCTGTTTTGGTCCGGAAATTCCAAACACAAAAGTCGCTGCGGTACGACCTCGATCTATCGGTATCTGTGAACTAGAGTCGCAATTTGTGATCGAATTTATGGAAGCACCTTCAGAAAAAGCGCATGAGACCATGGTAATGTGGACAAGTGCACTCAAACAAGAGAATTAAATACTCTCTTTAGAGTCGCTCTTTAGTTAAAACTCTCCCGATCTCTATAAGTTCATAAGCGCGATGAAATTCATAAAAGCCGCAACTCTCTTTGGGGATTGGGATTAAGATATCGGGTGTATATCCCGCCATCTTTGACTCTTGAATCGCATTTTGCATGATATCAATACTACGCCCGACGATATCAAACGGTCCCATCTCCTCAACATTGGTCTTTTTTTCTCTTGCAACAAAATCAAGCGCTTTTTGTCGCATATCATCTAGCCACTCTTCAAAGAGACTCTTTCGTTCGATCTGTACTTTTGGGAGTGCAATTTTGGGAAGTTTTGTATTTGGATCGTTAAGGCTCACGGCAATTGTAAGATCACCGTTACTTGCCAATGTCGGTGCGATGGGCAGTGGATTGAGCAGACCCCCATCTACCAAGTAGCGTCCATGCAGTTTCTTTGGAGTAAAGAGTGTCGGAATGGCGATCGAAGCGCGAATCGCATCAATCAGCCTACCCTGCTGGATCCACACCTCTTTTTGGCGCATCAGATCAGTCGCTACAGCAGTAAATGGAATCGGGAGTTCTTCGATCTTCACATCACCTATCATCTCCTCTAGCTTCTCAAAGACCCGCTCCCCTTCGATAATCCCCGCACCGCCAAAAGTAAAGTCAAGTAGCTTCGCCACATCAATGAGATCTAGCCCCAAAACCCACGATTTGTACCTATCAAGCTTACCTGAAGCATAAAGCCCACCAATCAGCGCACCCATTGATGACCCACTCACAGATCCAATCTCACATCCACTCTCTAAAAGCGCTTCAATCACACCAATATGGGCATAGCCTCTCGCACCACCACTTCCTAGTACAAGAGAAACACGACGGCTCATCACCTCTCCTCCCTACACTACCCTGACCGCTATGACGCCTTCGATCTGCGACAATTTTGAGAGCGTCTGATCTGTCACATCTCCTAAGACATCTATAATATTGTAGGCAAGATCTCCTCGGCTCTTATTGAGCATATCGTTGATATTGAGACTCTCTTCAGCCATAATCGAGCTTATCTGTGTGATCATGCTTGGAATGTTTTGGGTGATGGTTGTGATCCGTGTCGTACCGGCATTTCTAGGCATAGAGGCATGAGGGAGATTGACAGAGTTTTTGATATTTCCATTTTCAAGATAATCTTTCACTTGCTCGACTGCCATAACGGCGCAATTCTCCTCACTCTCTTTCGTACTCGCTCCCAGATGAGGGATCGCAATAATCCCCTCTACACCCAAAATATCCGCACTTGGAAAATCAGTCACATAGGTCGAAACCTTACCGCTTTTGAGTGCTTCTTTGAGCGCATCATTATCCACAAGTCCACCTCTAGCAAAGTTGATGATCTTCACACCCTCACGCATCATCGCAAACTTTTCAGCATTGATAAAATTTTTCGTACTATCCAATAGTGGTACATGGATCGTCAGATAATCTACCTGCGAAAGCAGTGTCTCCAGCCCAGTCGCCTTAGTGATTTTACTACTCAATTCCCACGCCGCATCGACAGAGAGATAGGGATCATAACCTATCACTTCCATACCGAGATCAAGTGCGCTATTTGCCACCAAGGCACCGATTGCACCAAGCCCGACGACACCTAACTTTTTACCTTTGATCTCACAGCCTGCAAAGTTTGATTTATTTTTTTCGACCAGTGAAGGAACATTCTCCCCCTCATCCTTGATACTTTGCGTCCAAGTCGCACCGCCGATGATATCTCGTGAAGCAAGAAGCATCGATGCTAAGACAATCTCTTTGACAGCATTTGCATTGGCTCCGGGTGTATTAAAAACGACGATCCCCTTTTCACTACACTTCTCGATCGGGATATTATTCGTACCCGCACCTGCTCTTGCAATCGCCTTGAGATTGGAGCTCAACTCCATATCATGCATTTTAAAACTTCTGACAACAATCACATCAGGATCGATAATCTCACTTGCCACTTCATATCTCTCTCGTGGGAAAAGGTCGAGTCCTTTAGGAGAAATTTTATTGAGTGTTTGAATTTTATACATCTATCCGCCTCCTATGCGTGTCGTTTTGCAAAATCCTGCATCAAGGCGACCAATGCCTCAACTCCCTCCATACTCATCGCATTGTAGATTGAAGCTCTTAGACCGCCAACACTTCGATGCCCTTTGAGCCCAATCATCCCTGCCTCTTCAGACTCTTTGACTAACTTTGCTTCAAGATCGCTATCTTTATCCTTGATATTAAATGAAACATTCATCAAGCTTCGACTATCCTCTCTCGCATGACCGACATAGAAGCCGTTGCTTTGATTGATGGCATCGTAGAGGAGTTTTGCTTTGGCTTCATTGCGCTTGGCGATCGCTTCTATTCCCCCCTGCCCTTTGATCCACTTCATCACAAGTGAGAGCATATAGATCCCGAATGTAGGAGGAGTATTGTAGAGTGAATTTTTCTCAGCATGAGTTTTGTATCGAAGCATCGTCGGCACACTATCCTTGACGCGATCTTGAAGATCTTTTTTGATGATGACGATCGTCACACCGGCAGGTCCCGCATTTTTTTGTGCACCGGCATAAAGAAGATCAATCCGACTCCAATCAACCGGATAAGAGAAGATATCACTTGAAGCATCAATGATCAGCGGTGCTTTGGTGAGTGGAAACTCTCGATACTGGGTACCGTAGATAGTATTGTTTGAGGTGATATGACAGTAGTCAGCATCATCACTGAAGTTGACTTCCGGAATATGATTATAGTTGCTCTCTTTGGATGAAGCGACGACCTTGTAGTCAATCCCCTGTATCTGAGCCTCTTTGATCGCCTTTGAAGACCAGCTACCTGTATCGGCATACTCTGCTACACCACCTTGAGATAGATTCATCGGTACCATTGCAAACTGTGTCGAAGCACCTCCTTGAAGAAAGAGGATATCAAACTCCTCCGGCACTTTATATAGCTCTCGTATCAGAGTAAGCGCCTCATTGTGCACCTCATCATACATCGCGGATCGATGCGACGCCTCCATGATCGACAAGCCGTTTCCTTTAAAGTCCACAAGCTCTCTCTGCGCCTCTTCCAAAACCTCTAGCGGTATCGCAGAGGGTCCCGCACCGAAATTAAATACTCTACCCATTATAGATGCTCCTTATGATTTTATCGTTTGTTGTAGGGGGCTATTGTAACATAATGTTGTTGTCACTCCTCCTACTAATCTAGCCCAATTTACATATCATCAAAATAAAGCAATAAATGAGATTAAATTTGATATAATCTTTTTGAATAATATGCCTGATAACAACCATTCCAACTTTTACAAAAATTTGCCGATATTCGTTTATATTATGTTAAAATATCAAAAGAGCACCTCTAAAAGCCCTAGATGCTCATAAACCACACAAGGAGTATTACATAATGTCAGAAAAGATCTACTACCCAAATCCGGACTTTGCTAAAGATGCAAGAATCAATTCGATGGATCAGTATCATGCCCTGATGGAGGAAGCCAAGAGCGATTATGAAGGCTTTTGGAAGCGATATGCCGATGAGAAGATCAACTGGTATGCGCCCTATTCGAAGGTGCTAGATGAGAGTGACGCACCGTTTTACAAATGGTTTACTGAGGGCAAGCTTAATGTCAGCAACCAATGTATCGATCGGCATCTCAAGACGCGCGGGGATCAGACGGCTATCCTCTTTGAGGGGGATCGGGGCGATGTGGAGCATATCACCTACAACAATCTCAGCCAAAGGGTCAATCGTCTCGCCAATCTCCTCAAGGAGAAGTTTGGAATCAAAAAAGGTGATCGAGTCGTACTCTATATGCCGATGATCCCCGAAGCGGCTTATGCGATGCTCGCCTGTGCGCGGATCGGTGCAATTCACTCAATCGTCTTTGGCGGATTTAGTGCAGAGGCACTTAAAGATCGGATCGTAGATGCCGAGGCAAAATTGGTCATCACTGCCGACGGCGCTTATCGCAAAGGGAAACCCTACCTCCTCAAACCGGTCGTCGATGAGGCACTCAAAGAGGGTGTGGAGAGTGTCGAAGCGGTCTTAGTGGTGCAACGAAATCAAGAAGAGATTCACTGGGAAGCGGGTCGTGATCACAACTACAATGAACTCATCGGCAACTACTCAGACGAATGCGAAGCGGAGATGATGGATAGTGAAGATCCCCTCTTCCTCCTCTATACTTCCGGAAGTACCGGCAAACCCAAAGGGGTACAGCACTCTACCGCCGGCTATATTCTCTGGGCACAAATGACGATGGAATGGGTCTTTGATCTACGAGAGGGAGATGTCTACTGGTGTACGGCGGATATCGGCTGGATCACGGGGCACACCTATATCGTCTATGGTCCTTTGGCGGCAGGTACGACGACGGTGATGTTTGAGGGTGTCGTGACCTATCCCGATGCGGGGCGCGCATGGCAGATGGTACAAGATCACAAGATCACACAGTTCTACACCGCACCGACGGCAATCCGTCTCCTCCACAAGATGGGAGAGGATGAACCCAAAAAGTATGATCTCAGTCGCATCAGAGTACTCGGTACCGTCGGTGAACCTATCGATCCGCCGGCATGGAAGTGGTACTATGAGGTGGTCGGAAACGGCAAAGCCTCTATCGTCGATACTTGGTGGCAGACGGAGACGGGCGGTCACATGATCAGCCCACTTCCGGGAGCAACACCGATCAAACCGGGATGCGCGACATTCCCGCTTCCGGGTATCATGGCAGAGGTGATTGAGCAGGATGGTACCCCTACTCCCGTCGGTGAAAAAGGCTTCCTCTGCATCACCAAACCTTGGCCAAGTATGATCCGCACTATCTGGGGCGATCCTGAGCGCTTCAAAAAATCCTACTTCGGTGACTGCAAAAAAGAGGGCAAACCGGTTTACTTCTCCGGTGACGGTGCGATGATCGATGAGGATGGCTACATCACTATCACGGGACGAACAGACGATGTGATCAATGTCTCCGGACACCGAATCGGTACCGCCGAGATCGAGTCTGCTATCAAAAAGATCGATAAGATCGCCGTCAGCGCCGTCGTCGGCAAACCGCACGACATCAAGGGAGAAGGAATCTTCGCCTATATCGTCCTCAAAGATCCCGATCACGCGGGGGAGGAGATGATCGCTGAGATCAACAGTGTACTCAAAAAGGAGATCGGTGCCATCGCACTTTGTGACGAAGTGGTCTTTGTACCTGATGTACCCAAGACACGAAGCGGTAAGATCATGCGACGCATCTTGCGATCTATCGCCAAAGGGGAAGCGATTACCCAAGACACCTCCACACTCGAAGATCCCACCATCGTACCTACGATCGAGGGAATCGTAAAGGGATAAAACACTTAGCGCTTACGCGCTAAGATCCCCTGCTTTCTCATCCGATACTTTTCATAAGACTCATTCCAAAATTCTCGATACTCAATCATCTCAAAATCACCCAAAAGCCTCTTGAGTTCACCCTCTTTTAGCAGATAGTCGGGATTGGAATCCTTTTTTTGGTTCGCTTCATCCGCCATATAGGTTTCGACAAAAAAGTAGCCACCTCTTTTGAGCCATCTTTTGGCACGATCGATGAGCTCACGATCGAGAAAATTACTCATTACGATCAGGTCATAATACGCATCTTCTACTTTAAAATTATCTAAATCCGCTTCGATCAACTTTACCCTCTTCAAATCAACCCTATCAGCCAACTTCTCAAGCGCCACCGAGGAGATATCCACCCCATCCACATACCAACCCTTTTGTGCTAAATAGATCGTATGCCTACCGCCACCACAGGCAAGATCAAGCGCCTTGGCATTTTTGAAATCACTACTTTCAATAAACTCTGCCAATAATTTAGAGGGGGCTCTAGGAGCGATGAGAGCAGGATTTTGTCTAAATTTCTCATTCCATTTTTGACGATCGGCTTGTGACATAGCGGTTCCTTTTTTAACCCAAATTTTGGGTTTTATCATACCAAAAGATCGATTATGCCACTTTGGTGGCAGAAGTGAGTTGCAAACTATTTTATAATACCGCCACAAAAACAAATCAAGGAGAAAAAAATGAGAAAATTACTACTATCAGCATTGGTTGCGACTGCACTCACACAAGGTGCGATCTACGCAAAAGAGGATCTTAAAATCACACAAAAGAGTCAAGTAAGTAGTATCAAAGAGGTGGGAAATAAAGCAGTTCGAGAGGGAAAAAAAGAGATTAAAAAAGATGCTAAACAACTTGTCCAAGAAGCGATCGATTCACTCAAATATACCGCAAAAGCGCTAGAAGATTTGGATAAGAATGATCCTAAAAGTGCAAAAAGCGATATCGAAAAGGCGTTGGGCAAACTGGAAGTTACCCTTAGTGCAAAGGATGCACCGAAACTCTTGCCAATTGAAAACAATCTTATTTCGTATGAATATATCGGTAGTAAAGAGGATATCAAAACTTCTGTCAAAAAGGTCAAAGAACTACTCGATGATCACAAGGTACAAGTAGCTAGAGAGTTGCTAAATACCCTTCGAAGCGAAATTGATTTAACTATCGTCTCTCTACCTCTTGCTACCTATCCGGATGCACTGAAACTCGCATCAAGATATATTCATGATGGACAACTTGATAAAGCCAAAGGGGTACTCTCTATTGCTTTAAGTACCTTTGATCGTATCACACATGTGATCCCTATCCCTCTACTCAAGGCAACTGATCTCATCGCTGCATCTCAAGCATTGGCAAAAGATGGAAAAAAAGAGGAGGCGCTCAAATATCTCAACAGTGCACAAGATCAGCTTGATATCGCTCAAACCTTGGGATATGTCAGCAAATCCGATACCACCTATGAAGCGTTAGCAAAATCGATCAAAGCGGTCAAGAAAGAGATCAAAGGTGCAAACAAAGCAGAAAAACTTTTTGAAAAACTCAAAAAAGAGCTCAAGGATTTCAAAGATAAAATATTTAGCGAAAAAGCGAAGTAATCCTAGAGGTGAAAATCTCTAGGCTCCTTACTTGTAAAGCGATACCCCAAGAGCGCGATCTCGTGAGCGTGTAGCAACAGTCGCTTATGCGATTTGGTACCATACTGCGTATCACCAACGATTGGGAACCCCACACTCTTGAGGTGTACGCGGATCTGATGGGTACGCCCTGTGAGGATGGTCGCTTTGACTTTGGTATATTTCCCCTCGATTATCAGCGGTTCGATACGGGTATGCGCTTCGAGTCCATCCCGTGCTACTTTGGTATAGGCGCGGTTGCTCTTTTTGTGTGTCACAAGCGGGGTATCGATCTCCAACGGCTCCGCAATGACACCGCTCACCCACGCATGGTAAATCTTTTCAACCTGATGCGTACGAAACGCTTCAATCGCCTTTTTTTGAAATGCCTCATCTTTGACCAAAAGCAACACCCCGCTCGTCTCTTTGTCAAGACGATGCAGGAGTGGTGTGTGAAACTTTTTAGCGATCTGCTCACTGGTGATAAATGCGGGTTTGTCAATGGCAATGAGCTTTTCATCCTCAAAGATTACCCGCATCTTTTGAATCTTTTCGACACGAAATTTTGTTTTGGCATTCATCAGTGCGCGTGCCATCACCACCTTTTTCCCTCCACTATAAACGACGCCACGATCGATAAGATCCTTGGCGGATCGGTTGGTGATCCCCTCTTGGATCGCTAGTAGTTTATAGGCTTTCTCTTGCATCGTCACTCTCTTTCAAAAATTGTTCTAGTTTCTCACTCAGCGGTAGTTCAATTCGTTTTCGTTTGCTTGTCTCACCGCTGACAAACGAGACTGAGGATTTGGGTACTTTGAAGCTTTTGGAGAGAAACTTCACCAGCTCTTTATTGGCCGCACCTTCAACAGCAGGGGCTTTGATCTTGATCTTGAGGGCATCCTCCATCACCCCGACAATCTGATTTTTACTCGAATTTGGCAGTGCACGGACATAGATGCGTACCCACCCTTCGCCTCGCTCATACCACATTTGCCAACTCCTCTTTAATCGGTTCGATATCAACATCCAGATGTACTTTGGTAGGTTGTGCGATAGAGAGTGCATGCGGTATATCACTCACATCGACAACTTCGATATTCTCCACCAACTCATAGAGCGCCTCTTGATTGAAGTAGTAGGGACCGCTGATGATCTTCGTCCCGTACGCAGCACATTCGAGTGGATTATGTCCACCGACCCCTTGGACAAAACTCCCCCCTAGTAGCACTACATCGCTGATCGCATAGATATTGACCAACTCTCCCATACTATCAACAAGCGTGATATCCCTCTCAAAGTGACCGCTTTGGCTAAATCGAGAAAAACTCAAATGCTTACGATTAGCAAACTCTTTGAGCAGCTGCGCCACTTCATCAAATCGCTCCGGATGACGCGGTACGACGATGATCTTCATCTCGTCACTCACAGCGATCTGATCCAAGATCAACTTCTCTTCTCCCTCGTGGGTACTGGCAAGCGTGATCACCCTCTTCTGCGGTTTTGGGTAGTGTTTGGTCGCTTTGGAAACGCCGTAGGCTTTGATATTTCCACATACCCTCACCCCTTTAGCTCCTAACTCCTCAAGTCGCTCTTTATCTTTGTAACTCTGCGCAAAGACGAGATCGATATTGGCAAAAATCCTACGGTAAAAGAAGGCAAACCGCTGATAACTTTTATACGAGTTATCGGAGATACGCGCATTGATAAGCATTGTTTTTGCTCCCTTTCGTTTGGCGCTCCAAAAGAGCATATACCACAGCTCTGCCTCACTCACAACCAAAAGCTTCTGCTTTCGCGTCCACCACAAAAGCCATAGCTCATAAGGGAGATAACGCACCGATACCCCCTTCTGCTTACTCGCCTCTTCAAAACCGGTTTGCGTCGTGACACTGATATTGCTCGGAGTACGCAGATCACGCAACAGAGGTACGATGGATCGTGCCTCGCCAAATGAGCAGACATGAAACCAAATACCCTCTTCTTCAAAGGGTGGATTTTTATAGAGGAAAAATCGTCTAGGAAGAGAGATACGGTACTTTTGCTTGAAACTAAGCAGGAGTAAAAAGGGGAGTGCTATCACCCAAAGGAGTGTAGCAACTCCAAGGTAGAAAAGCGTAAAGAGATCCACCGATCTTAGGCACTTGCCTCTTGCTCACTCTCCTCTTTCGCCTCCTCTCTTTCGATGTAGAGAATGCGTCCGCAGTGAGGGCATGTCGTGATCTCTTCACCGCTAATGACAGATGCATAAGTGTGATCATTTAAGCGCATAAAACAACCATAACATGCCTGTTTCTTCACCGGTACAACCGTTGTATTTTTTGCCCACCTTCTGATCTTTTCGTAGAATACAATGATATTTTGGTTCATCTTACTCATAAGCGCTTGGCGTTTTTCATAGACTTGCATACGATCTTTTTCAAGCTCTGCCATCTCTTTTTCCGTTTGCGCCTTGATCTCTTCTGTCTCAGCCTGCATCTGTTCGATCTTGGCTTGGAGCTCCTCGTTTTCAGCGAGTTTCTGCTCTTTGATCTTCTCCAATCGCTCAATCTCTTCATTGGCAAAGTCGATCTGCTCTTTGGCGATCTCCTCTTCGAGTTGGAGTGCTTTCATCTCCTTCTCCGTCTTGACCGCGGCACTCTTTTTGGAGAGCTCTTTGAGCTTTTCTGCAAGCTCTTTGAGATGCTGTTCATTTCTAGCAATCGTCAATTCATTACTCTCCAAAAGCTCATTGTTGCTCTGAATTTGTGCTTGAATCTCTTGCTCTTTTTGAAGCTGTGCATCGAGTGTGGCGCGAATTGCTTCGATCTTTGGCTCATACGAGTCGATACTTTTATCGATCTTGGAGAGTTCAATTAGTTGGGTAAGATACTCATTCATCTATCTATATTTCCTTTATATGGTGCGAAATGGGTTTTTTGAATGGGCGATTATAGCATGTATAGCTTTAGTTTGCAAGAGTTGCTTGAGTGAAGGGGCAAAATAGCGCTCACTCTCGTAGTGGCGAATATCGATCAACGACAAACCGATCTCCTGCGCCTCTTTGGCGGCGTGATACTTGATGTCACCGGTCAAAAAGCACTCCACCTTGGGTGCGACCGTCGCAATCAGATCGGCTCCCGATCCCGTCGTCAGCGCTGCCCTTTTCACATAGTCATTTGCTTCGACAACACTCAACCGATCCAGCTCAAACTTCTCTTTGATCTTCTGTGCAAAACTTTCAAACGCTTCATTCACCGTAAAGTAGAGCACAAAGGGTTCCTCCTCAATCACTTCATATCCCAACACCTCTTGCAAGACATAGCAATTGAGATGGCTAAGATCATAGTTAGTATGCATCGCGATAATCGCGATATCTTTTTGGATGGCACGGATGAGCAGTTGGTTGGGGTAGCCGTGATAGCTGAGGTTTTTGAGCCCTTTGAAGATCGGTGGATGGTGGACAATGAGCGCAGTGTGTTCGGGAAGCGATTCGAGTAGCTCTAAATCGGCATCGAGACTCACATAGACTGCATCGATCTGTGCCTCCAGATCACCGACACACAGACCGCTATTGTCCCACTCCGCCTGACGCTCAAAGGGGCTCAGATCATCTAGGATCTCAAGAAGATTTTTGAGCTTCATCATCTTTAGTTAATGTCTCAATATAGACTTCGGCACACCCTTTGGCAAGATCGCGCACTTTTAGGATATAGTTTTGGCGTTCAGTGACGGAGATCGCCTTGCGGGCATCAAGCGTATTGAAGGTGTGAGACGCCAAGAGACAGTAGTCATACGCCGGAAGCGGGAGTTTTGCTTCCAAACAGCGACGACACTCATTCGCATAGTCGTCAAAATGCGTAAAGAGCATCTTAGTATCGGCGATCTCGAAGTTGTATTTGCTAAACTCATACTCACTTCGCTTGTGTACATCGCCGTAAGTGGTCACACCAAGTTCATTTTCACTCCAGACAATATCATAGACACTATCAACATCTTGGAGATACATCGCCAAGCGCTCCGTACCGTAGGTGATCTCCACCGCCACCGGATCGCACTCAAATCCACCTACTTGCTGAAAATAGGTAAACTGCGTCACCTCCATACCGTCTAACCACACTTCCCATCCCAGACCCCATGCGCCAAGTGTCGGAGACTCCCAGTTGTCCTCGACAAAACGGATATCGTGGTTTTTGAGATCAAGCCCCAGTGCCTCAAGCGATTTGAGATAGAGCTCTTGGATATTGTCGGGGCTTGGTTGAATGATCACTTGAAACTGATAGTAAGCACCCAAACGATTGGGGTTCTCACCGTATCGACCGTCGGTCGGTCGGCGACTCGGCGCCACATACGCCGCTGCCCACGGCGACGGATCAAGCGTGCGTAAAAAGGTCGCGTTGTGAAAAGTACCCGCACCGGCAGGCAGGTCATACGGTTGTACCACCGCGCACCCCTGATTAGCCCAATAGCTCTGAAGTTTGAGCAACATTTGTGAAAAATTCAATACATCTTTTTTTTGATTCATCCGATCCCTAACTCTTTGTCAATTTTCTTTTGGTCAAATCCGCAGATCCAGCGACTCCCGATCAACACGACCGGTACACCGCGACATCCGTGCCGCTCACAATCTGCCGCCGCCTTTGGATCTTTTGTGATATCGATCTCTTTAAAACGGATCGCATGCTTTTTGAAGTGCTGTTTGGCGACTGTGCACCACCTACAACTCGGAGAGCTAAATAGAACTACGCGTTTTTGTCGTTTTTTACTTTTCTCTTCCATAATTTTCCACCGCCTTATTCCACATCATTTTATATTTTCGCTTGACAAATTCAAGCTCTTTCTGTGTCTGCGCGAGTTGATCTTGTAGAAGTTTGATAGTCGTTTTATCCTCATCATAGACACTCTGCACGGCATAGAGCGACTCTTTGAGAAAATCATTCTCCTCTTTGAGTGCATTGATACGGGCATCTTTTTCCCACAAGATCTCCTCATGCAGTTGTAAAAGCGCTCGAAAGCTCTCTTTGACAAAGGAGTCGGTATCAGCCTGTTTGAGCTTGGCTTGTTTGAGCTTTTCAAGCGCCTCTTTGGTCTGCATTTTAGAGCCTTATCTCGACTTCATTTGAGTCGATCTCGACCTTTTTGGCTTTGAGGATTCTATCCTCTTTGAGCTTAGCCTCTAGATCCGCATCCTCGAGTGCTAAGATCTGCATCGCCAAATAGGCGGCATTGACCGCACCCGCCTTGCCGATGGCGACGGTAGCGACCGGTATCCCAGAGGGCATCTGAACGGTAGAGAGCAATGCATCCATACCGTCCATCGCACCCCCTTTCATCGGTACACCGATAACCGGCTTGGTCGTGTTTGCCGCGACCGCACCCGCCAAATGCGCCGCCATACCCGCAGCTGCGACAAAGACCTTAGCACCCTTGGCTTCCGCCTCTTTGATATAGTCGTGCGTTCGTTGAGGGCTACGATGTGCCGACGAGATGATCAGCTCATGCAACACCCCAAACTTATCTAGTGTCTTGACACACTCATTCATCACCTCATGATCGCTCTTACTTCCTATGATGATCGACACAAACTTCAAGACAGACTCCTTGGGAAAAATAGTAATTGATATGATACCCAAAGGAGCTTGGGAAAAAACTAAGAGCAGAAAATTAACCCAAAATTTGCATTAGAGATTTACTAAAGTTTGTGAATCTCTAATGCAAATTTTGGGTTTACCCTATGGGTACCTCTAAAAACCCTAGACACTTATATAGTGTAAAGAAAATATCTTAGGATGAGCAACTCACATACGATATGCCGGCGATATCAAACAGTTCACTCGGTTTTTTGCGGTAATACTTCTCCTCGATCTCTCTACTCTGCTCCGCATAGGGATCGGATATCACCTCCTCAAGCTCATACAGCAGGGTGTAGTCTCCTGATTGTGCATTTTTATAGGCGGGGACGAGCATCCACTCTCTGAGGATATATTTGGGGTTGATGGATTTGAGTTTTTGGGAGAGTTCCTCTTTGGCTTGCGGTGTGGCGATCTCTAGTGAGTCACGCCACTTTTGATGCCACTCCTTCCACCTCATCATCAGATTCTTATCGATATCTTCAGAGTAAAAACTCTTCATGAGCGGTGTCATCTCATCCGGTATCGAAGAGAGTTCACGAAAGAGGATCGTATAATCGACCTCCGTCTCTATCATCAGCTTCATCAGGTCATTGAAGAGGGGCACATTGAGACGATTCCACCCCAATTTAGCTGACCACATCTCAATCATCTTTCGTTGCATGGTGATGGCAAAATCACTCTCTATCGCCTCCAACCTCGACAATGCCGCCGGCTCACTCTCCAGTAGCGGTTTGAGCGAATTGCAAAATGACGCAAAGTTTCTCTCTGCGGCATTGGGCTGATTGAGAAATGCAAAGTGCTCTCCGCCACCCGTCCACGGTTGATAGTCGGGTGCAAACATTTCGATAAACCCAAAGGGACCAAAATCGAGCGTAAATCCGCCGATCGCACAGTTGTCGCTATTGAAATTCCCCTGCGTGTATCCGACGCGTATCCAGTTTGCCACCAGTGCCGTCAGTCTTTCTCTAAAAGCGGTCGCAAAGCGCAAGATCTGTTCACTAAACGGAAGTGAGCTATCGACCTCATCCGCATATTCTCGCTTGATCGCGTGGAGGACGATCTGCGCAAGCTCCTCTAGCGCCTGTGGGTGCTCCCTTTTGCGTGCGCGACGACCAAAAAGCTCCAACTGCCCTACCCGCAAAAAGGAGGGAGCCACACGCGTCGCAATAGCGGTCGGCTCATCGATCATCACATCGGGATCAAAAGATCGCGAATCCTCACGAAACCAGGGGCGTTTGACACGCTCTGTCATCGAAGTATAGAGACTCAAGGATCGGGTAGTGGGTATGCCAAGCGCGTGCATATGTTCCTGCGCCAAAAACTCTCGAATACTCGATCGTAGCACCGCTCTCCCGTCACCGCCTCTGGCGTAGGGTGTGCGTCCGGCGCCTTTGAGTTGCATCTCCCACCGTTTGCCGTTTAAAACGCCCTCAAAGATCGATATCGCCCGTCCGTCGCCGTAGCCGTTACCCGTACCGAAGGGGCACTGATTGTAATACTCCCGACCGTAGATCGAGAGCGCATACCCCGTCGCCCACCCTACTCGGCGCATCGGCTCCGGAAGTTCAGAAGTGTCACCGCTAAACATCTTTATAAAAGGGTTGGAAGTTGCCAGTGTATCATCTAGCCCCAATTCATCAAAGAGCGTTTTGCTATGAATCACATATTTGGGATGCGAGATCGGAGAGGGTTTGACGGGTACATAGTGCCCACTAAAGACTTGTCGTGGGTTATGATCCTCGCCCTCGTGGGTCGCTTGGGGATCAGGGGTGAGTGTTTCTATCAGTGAGTAATCAGCGTGTTGTGCCATCTCTTCGAGAGTAGTTATCTTTTGTGAAAAATTTTCCATTGATACTCCTTTGAGAGTATTGTATCAAAAACTTTTTGTCAGTTGATGCAACGATTCGTTATCCAGTTTCATTCTCATTTTGAGATAGAGCCCCTGCGCACTATCAAGGTACTCCGAAAGATCGCTATCATAGTAACCTTGGAAGTTATACCCTACCCCCAAATAGAGATTTTTAAAGAGGTTATACCCCACATACCCACCATAACTCTGACGAATATTTCCACTCTCCCACATATGCAAGAGTGACCCGTTCGCCCCTACCTCAAATTTTTTGGTCATATCATAGATCGCTTCGACACCCAACGAATCCACCTTACTTGTGAAGGGTTCATCATCGATCCTCTCTTTTTCGATTTTGAGTGCATAGTGACCGGATATTTGACTCTTTTTCGACGGTTTGACGACACCTTTGATAGCAGTAACAAGGGTTTGGCTCTCGCCGAATCTATCGTGTTGATGCTGGAGTTTGAGTTGTGACATCAGGGTATAGTCTCTCTCCCCTCGATAGGCGACACTACACTTGAGCTCTCCCTCATACCCTTTGGTGCTATTAACCTCATCATTAATACTCTCCCTGATCCCCATCGCAACACCCAAATCCTTATTGACTTCAGTATAGATACCAAAGTTGAGATTGATCTTATCACGATCAAAACCATCTTTGTATTCAAACAAACCATTGTAAATCCACTTTTTATTTTTATAGTGTGCCCCAATTGAATAGGAGGTGTAATCTTTTTGGATCGCTTTGTTGTTGAGAGACTTTTGCTTTTCAACGGCACCGTTGAGTGAAAGTTTTTTATTGACTTGGTAGTATTGGCTGAGTCCCAAAAATCCATAAAGCCTATCTTCATCATTTTCGAGTTTTTGACTCACACCGCTTTGTATTGTCGCACCCTTCCATGCCGTACCTTTGATACCCACTTTTGATAACTCATCTCGCTTAGTCGCACCTTGTAGTAGTTCGTGATTGGCAAAAAGTTCTAATGCATTGGTAAATCTATAGGATATCTCCCCAAATGTTCTATCCTTTTTCACATCACTTCTCTCCCCCAAACTCTTTTCATACGCCAACGAAATACCCACTTTACTATGAAAAAATCTCTTTTGTACTGAAGAGATGATTTGTGACACATCATCCTCGGTTTGCATATTATCTTTGGCAAACCGATATCCTACCATTGCTAGCCATCCACCTCGATTGAAGAGAAGTTTGCTCTCCATTGTCTCTTTTTTGTGCTTATCTTGCAGCGCATTTTCACCATAGTAGGAGAGTCGCAACAAAAAATTATCAAAATAGCTAATCGTACTATCGATACCATATCGGTTCGATCCGGCTAATGCACTATTTTGTAGCCCAAGACCAAATCCTCTCTCTTGATGTCGAAAGTAGGCTTTGGTTTGGATATTTTGATTAAAATGTTGCATTCGTAGTAGATATGCGTTTGCATTAGATGTTTGTTTGCTACTTGTAGCATACTCACCGTTTAGCGTCAAATTTTTCAGCAAATTCATTTTAAAGTCAATACCGTAAAGCGTATCATAGTGATCGTCGCGGTTTTCTTGCGTCATCGCACTAGCCCCAATCTCCCCTCCGGTTCCAAATTTGATAGCACCTCGACCACCCGCTACTATCCGATCGCGCTGTGACTCATCCATCTCATACTCGACAATAATCATTTGGGGATTTCCGGCACGATCTCTTGAAGCGATCGGCGCTTTAAAATAGAGTAATCCATTTTGATAATCGATGGAGTAGTCATACACTTCATCATACCCTCTTTTATCTAGCAACAGCTCTTTTCGATACCTATCTCGCACCTCAATATAGACCTTCTCACTTCCTGGAAGTATGGCATTTGCTTTGATCGGGTAGGGACCGCTTGTTCCATCGGGAGTGATCTCCACCCTTTTCACGCCACCTGCACTCTTGGACGCAAATGCAGTATATTCAAACTTCTCTCCGCGATATTCAGACTTGATGCCAGTTAGTCTCCTGCTATATCTGCTCAATTCCAACTTATCCAACCCCGTTTCAAAATCTCCAAACATCGCATAAAATTGATCTTTTTCGATCTTGAGGTAGAGTTTTTTACTCGTCGGCGCCTCATTCTTATCGATACTATTATCTGCATAGACGGTAAATTGTCTACTATTTTGAACCTCTTCTTCGATAAATCGCTTGGGGTTTTCTCTGCGTTTCGCACTTTGATAGGCAATGGTTAGAAGCGTATCTTTTCCCACGGAACCTTTGGCAAAGAGTGAGATCCCCCCTTTGTGTATGACCTCCTTTGAGCTACTCTTTTGAAGATGCTTTTTGATCGCTTGGTATCCCACACTACCTTCAGCAAAACCCACCAGTAACCACTCCCTCTTCTCTTTTGGTTTGAGCCATGCGGTGAGTTCACGCCCCTGATCTTGAAACTCAAAATGCAACTTCACCTCACCCGTCACCGTTGTAGGCATCAGTTCGATATAGGCTATTCCGTCATTCGCAATGATATAGCGATTTTTTTCACCGCTGTGAAGAAGCGGATCATCTTCATATAGCTTGGACTTTGCCAAAGAGAGATAGGGTTTGGAGAGTTGGAAGGTTCCGGTAACCCCTCTTCTAATCGGGTATCCGCTGGCATCATATATTTTGACGGCAATCACCGGCGGATTTTGCCCATCGGCGACAAGATAGGATCTATCAGGCAAGATAACCGCTTTGATCGGTGAAGTGGAAAAGTGCACTTTTCGTTTGACTCGACGCACCTCTTTACCACTCTTATCTTTAACCACCATCTCCAATAGATTATCTCCATCATCCAGATCGATCCCCCGGTATTTGGAGATTGTCCACTGCCTGTCTTGACTATCGACATAGCCGTCAAAATTAAGCATATTGACTTTTTTGCCATTGACAAAGAGTGCTATCTTGTCACTTTTGTGATGCAAAAATGCAACTTTGATTGCCGGCATGGAGGGAATAGCACCCTCTTTTGGCCAGAGAAATACTCGCTCTTTTTTCAAGGTGCTAAAACTATTGACAGAATAGCTTGGCATCGTAATCGTTTTGGGTTTTGGTATCTGATAACTGAGCTCACTTTCGAGAGATGTCGTGATATTATTCTCTCTGACACAAAATGCTATCTCTCCTATATGAGCAGCTGAAGTATCCACAAATTTACTGAGCGCACTTCCACCGCTTCTAGCATTGGCTCTACACTCATATGCGATATACCTTCCCTCAATAGAGGATGAATCGAGAGAAACCAGATGTAAAGCCGGATCAAGCTCCCCAAAATGAAACTTTCCATATCTATCACTGATCGCAACTCTACCGTTATCCAAATAGAGTTTCACCCCCTCCACTCCTCTACTGCGATTTTCATCTAACAAGACCCGACCGGTGATGGTGGCACGCTCATCAAAGTCATCCGTTCGTTTCACCTTGATCGTAGCGCTATTGGATCTGTTGTTTTGGTAAATCACTTCACTACTATCGATAAGATACTCGGGAGTGAGAGATTCGTTTCTTACGACAAAAGAGAGTGTGCGTCTTTGGTGTGCTTTGAGAGGAATCGTTACGCTAAATCGATGGTGTTTCCTATCCATCACAACATGTTGAAACTTTTTATCATCCAGATAAAATCCCTTTTGTATATAGGTTGCACCGGATGAGAGTCTATTGACAAGTTTCATATTCATCACATCACGATCACCGCTATTTTCCAACGCTATCGTTACTTTAAAAAACTCTCCTATACCGACCCTCTCTTTGGAAGCCTCCATATCAATCCATACTTTTGCAGGATGCGATTGGTTTTCATCCAATATGGCTACTCTTTGAGGTTTCTGCCCAACATAGGCTTTTGCATGAACTTTGGAGCTAAGACTTCTGAGCTGTTTGGTGCTCCGTTTTGTGCTCGGCTCATACAATGAAGCGTCAAGCTCATCCCCCTCCTTGATAAAGAGCTTCCCGTCAAATCGCTTTTTACACGCGCAAGCCGATGTCGTGTTAATATATCCGATATATTTGCTACTATTGCGTTCGATTCGTTTGAGAAGAATGACCTCCTCATCATCATGACTGCTGATCGAGACCTTGACCCCTTCTTTGTGAAGCGTGGGATCATTGTAGATGATAAATATAGGCTCTTTTTTTTGATAGATTAGGCATTTGGCTATCGGGATCTTTTTGCCGATATCAATCGTATCACCATTGGGTAATCGTAGTGGCGGCAACTTCTTGAAATGGCGGCTTGAATCCCTTTCCCCCGACAAGTAATCCGCCCCCTCAATCTGCACAAAAAAGTTTGAGGAGGGATCATATCGATAAAAGAGGAGTGAAGGTTGTGGATCAATAGAAGTCTGATTGAGGTCTGTCACTTTTGCGACAATTTTGACATGATTCGAAACGGCTTGATGAAGTTGGGTATCAACCACATCTGTTTGGGTTGTCACCTGATCTGGTCCTCTCTCTTCACCCGCTATGACAAAGGTGGCTTTGGCAGGAGGGAATACAATATCTTTAAAATTTAACGCAGAGAGTGAAAGGGGAGAAAAAAGTATAGAGAATAGGAGGAGTAATAGCCATCCTACTCTCATAAAAATCCTCTAAATTTACTTGATTTTCGCTTTTACATAAGCGCACTCAGTCGTACCGCCTGCAACAGTATCAAAATCGACTTTGACAACACCTTGCGCATCCGGATCTTGACCATTTGCACCATTCGAACCTGTCGCTTCACTATCGGGTGTATTACAATCGCATGTTCCGGTCCCACTATACATCGCAACACTTTGACCGAATGTATCAAGAATATTTGGATCTAAAGTATCTGTGACCAATGCACCGCTGGCATCCACTCCACCCTCTGCATTTGTAACAATATAGCAATATCGAATAGTCGCACCTGGAATTCTTTTTGGATTGTTCTTACCGTTGACCGGATCATCGATCACGATAGAATCTTTTGAAACCGTTACCTTGGCTGTTACCACTTTCCACGCATCTGCACTACTAAACTTACCGTCATGTTTACTGTCTGCACTACCGGCACCGTCAGCAAATACAATTTGAACACTTGCTTTATCATCTGCTTGGTTTGCATTATCACTTGTAATCGCATCTCCTTGGGTAGAAGCAGTACCACCTTGTGCCACTTGTGCTTGTAGATCATAAACCGCGATGGCATCATTCGTCGCATCAGACGGTACATCCGCTACAATAAACACCGTCTTCTCTTTATCCGGTGCCAACTCGTCGATATAGGTATCGGTATCTGTCCCCTCATCATATTCACCGTTACCATTTTTATCAACAAAAACTCTTACATTACTCAAATCATAGTTGTCAGTTACTTGATTTGCTCCACTAAATGCTGTTGTCGAGTTGCTTAATGAGCTTAAAAGAAAGTCTTGAACGGTGTTACCGTCATTTCTAACTTTAAATTTTAACAACACATTTGTTTTCCCCGGTGAAACCGTCACTGCCTGCGCATCTACCGTTGTCACTGACATATCGACTTTATTATCCACGACATAACTTTCAGTTGAAGTTGCCTGAGAAGTCGTTCCATTGACAGTGAATTGCAATGTAGCCGTCGTATCAACTGAAGTTCCCGATGCCGTTCCCTTTGCCATCGCATTTGTCGCACCGAGCCCCAGTAGTGCAATCATTGCGAATCTTTTACTCATTTTTAACATGTTCATCCCCTATATGTCACTTATTTTAATTTTGTTTTAAAGCTCACAGAAGTCTCCCTGTTTGCACCTAGTTTAGTTAATACCCATCTGACATTGGTATAATCTTTTGCCGTAGCCACTCTCTTGATACCATTGCGTGTGACCATCAATTTTTTTGGTTTTGCAAAATGTTTTCCACCATCAACAGAAAATAGAATTTCACAACCTCCCTCACACGAGGCACTATTTGGCACATAAACCGTATGCTTTGGAATGACATTGTTAAGCACCATATCCTTCGCATCCGCTTTAGAGTTGTTTTTTATGATATTTTTATATAAAACAATATCCCCAGGGATCACCTTTTTTGCATCGACCAAAGCCCTCTTTCTTTTGCCACTCTTATCCACTTTGACGACCTCTTTATATGCCTTTGTTGTCAATGAGATAGGAGAGGTATCTTTTGCAACTATACTTGAACTCATCAGTACAGATGCGACAAACACACCAACCAACCGCTTCATCCCTACTCCTTTATCTGATTCTAAGCCGATATTTCACAATGTAATGGCTCATCATATCCATATCGCCTAATTTCAAAAAAATTTTAGCCTTACCCTTTCTAGAACGCCGTTTATACCAGCCTTCATCTCCATCTTTTCTATCCGTGATAGCTCGTTCGTTAAGTCGTAATGAATGTTTGACATAGATCGTTTCATCCGGAATCTCATCAGTAATTTTGACTTTTTTCACACTTCCCTCACCCTCTACCGATATATCAATCGTCACAGTAATAACACCGTTACTATCCTGCTCAACACTCTTATTCAATTTCAATGTCGCTTTTAAAAATTGGTATGCTCCTTCATCCTCTCCTACTCCACCACTGAGACCATCGATGGCATCCACCTTTTGGACCCCTTTTTTGTGGTGAACTTTCCCCGGCACTCCACTTCCACCCTTGCGCGAGATAGCTTTGAGGGAGTAGAAGGCTTTCTCCCCATTTTTCGCATCTTTCTGTTTGCCTATATTGGAAACAACAAAAACTAACTGCTCTTCATCAGGCTGGAGTGTCACACTTCTCTTTACGCGATCAGCGGAATCAAGGTAATAGTTCTTATTTTTATCAAGAAAAATCCTGCTCCTTTTTGGTTTGAAACCGGATCGAAAACGAAGAAATTTTTTAATAAGATCAAATTGGTCCGGTCCGTTTCCGCTATTTAATACTTTAAATGTCAAAACTCTTTTTTTATCTCCCGATACAACCGTAATATCCTGCGCATCCATCCACGATACTTTGACATCCAACAGTTGCGCAACGATACTCTTTTGCACATTGCTCTTTGTGTGATACTCTTTTTTTCCCATGGTGTAGTCAAGCGTCGCCATATTTTGGATCACTGTTCCGGCTCGGACACCTTTGCCGAAAAGTTGTGATAGGGAAAGTACCGATAGGAGTAGAAGTGAAAATATTTTCATGAACTAGCCAAATAGTGAATATATTGATTTAATATCGGTCAATATCTAAACTCTTTTAATAGTATGGTAAAATTAAAACCTATCAAAAGAGGTCAAAGGAGTATAATGTTTGACTACATGATCATCGGAGCGGGTGTGATCGGCTTGAATATCGCACGGGAGCTCCTCTCTAAAAAGCCTGATGCAAAGATACTCATCTTGGAAAAGGAGCCTGATGTGGGGTATCACAGTAGCGGGAGAAATTCGGGTGTGCTTCATGCCGGATTTTACTACACGGCAAACTCTCTCAAAGCAAAATTTACACGAGACGGCAACAGAGAACTCACCGCATACTGCGAAGCAAACGGCTTGAAGATCAACAAGTGCCAAAAAGTGGTCGTCACCAAAGATGAGAGTGAATTAAAGAGTCTGCACACCCTCTATGAGAGAGGCATCAAAAACGGTGTCAGCGTAGCGCTGATCGATGAGGCGGAACTCAATCGGAGATTTAACAATATCCAAACCTATCAAAAAGCGCTCTACTCCCCCGATACCGCCACAGTCGATCCGCTAGAGATACTCCAACACCTCAAAAAAGATCTGATCGCTAAAGGTGTAGAGATACGCTTCAATACCCCTTTTCGAAAGGGGATGGAAACAGAGGCAAAACTCTTGATCAATTGCGCGGGACTTTATGCCGACAAAATCGCAAAAGCATTTGGATTTTCCAAGGACTACACGATCATCCCTTTTAAAGGAATTTATCTCAAATACACCAAGAGCGATCACCCCATCGACACCAATATCTACCCCGTCCCAAACCTCAAAAACCCCTTTCTGGGCGTTCACTACACCGTCACGGTCGATAACACGATCAAGATCGGACCCACGGCGATACCCGCTTTTTGGAGGGAGAATTATCGAGGATTTGAAAATTTTAGTCTAAAAGAGTTGCTTGAGATAGTGCGATATGAATTGAAACTTTTTACCACTAACGCCTTTGGTTTTAGAGCACTGGCATTTGAGGAGATGAAAAAGTATCATAAAGCGTACTTTACCTCTCTAGCGACAAGCATGGTCAAAGAGATCGACAAAGAGGGATTTAACGAGTGGAGCAAACCCGGCATCAGAGCACAACTACTCAACACTAAAACTTTAGAGCTTTTACAAGATTTTGTCGTCGAGGGAGATAGCAAGAGCGTACATGTATTAAATGCTGTAAGCCCTGCTTTTACAAGCTCTATGCCGTTTGCTAGGTGGGTGGTGGAGGAGTATTTGAGATTGTAGATCTTATTGACTAGCTTCTCTATTTATATCTAAGATCATCTTTTTTGTAGTTTCTAGTAGCTCTTCTGCATGTTCATTGCAAATTTTAAAAATAGTTTCCGCATCCATATCAAAATAGTGATGCGACAAAATATCCCTTATCCCTTTAACACCTTTCCAATCCCTCTTCATTCGCTAAAAAATCATCACTACTTTGTATTTTCTCAAATCTCTTTAAAATCAATTCAAGGGAAAATCGAATATCTTCAAGCGTAGATAGAATCATCAACTCTTTATCAGACATAAATGAGATCCTTTTGTATCATTTTCAGAAGAAGTGGCTTGATATGCTTATGCTCTCTTATAATATCTACTTTTTTTTGTAAATCTTGTTCTATCTGCTCTTTTAATTCAACCATTTTAAATAGATCAGGATTCATTTTCACAAAAATATCTATATCACTATCTTCTCTAGCTTCCCCCCGGGCAAAAGAGCCAAAAAGAGCAATCTTCTCTATACCATATCTTTGAACAAACTCATTTTTATGCCTCCTAAGATACTCTAAAATGATATCTCTGTTCAATTTTGGCTCCTATTCATCAACTACCTCTTCTAAAATATTAACCAATTATGGATAAAAAGCACTTTGGTACTATTACCTCTCGCACCCTCCCTCAAACTTCGGCAGTTCTATCCCAAGATGGCGTATCTCATCGATCGCCTGAAGTCTAAAGCGATCTAGCGGAGAGCGGATCGCGTAGTATGCCCATCGTCCTTCCCTCTCCACACGCAAAAAACCGGCATCTTTGAGGATTTTGAGGTGTCTTGATACGCGAGACTGTATCATCCCAAAGGCGTTTTCGATATCGCAGACGCATACTCTTTCATTTTGATCGATAAAGTAGAGTATCTTGATTCGTGTTTCATCGTTAAGTGCGCCGATGGTTTTGAGAAAATCTTCCATTTATGAATCTTTGTTTAACACCTTTGATCGTTTGAGTGCCGCTTCAATCTCCTCCGTACTCACATCCCCTTCGAGATGAAGCTCCACATCGCCGTCATTTCCCGCTACTTGCATATTGCTGATCTTCTTTTTGGTCTCATCGCTCATGCACTCACACTGTCCTGTCGAGCAGTTTTCCACCATCTTGATGATCTGCCCTTTTTGCACGGCACCTTGGAAGTTGATCTTCACACCCTCACCTGTTTTTGAAACTTTTTTCTCCATCTTGACTCCTTTTAATTTTTTTACTTCTCACCGTTAAATATCGCCTCTATCCGTGGCAACAGTCGGCTCTCTATCTCTTCATAAGTCTTCTCAAACGCCTCATATGCTTTGCCGTCAGGATCTTCAAAGCCTTCGTGAATTTTTGGTATCGGTTTCGGGAAGATCGGGCAAGTCTCTTTGGCATGGTCACACACCGTCACCACAAGATCAAACTCCTCCCCCTCCAACTCACTAAGCTCCTTTGAGTGGTAACTCTCATCCCAAATACCGTGAGCTTGAAGCACCTTTTTAGCATTTGGATTGACCTTTCCACTCGGCTTTACACCACTGCTTCTTGCTTCAAACCCCTCTAACTTTGCATTAATCAACGCTTCTGCAATGATGCTTCGACATGAATTTCCGGTGCATAGTACTAAAATCTTTGGCATAGTAACCTCCTAAAACTTATACTTTTTAAACAAATCTTCGATCTCTTTTGATTCAAGCAACCCCATATAACGATAGAGCTCTTTACTCTTTCCATCGACGATGATTTGAGCTACTGATCATTAGTTGATGAGCTTTTGGATGATGGCGGATTTGTCGATCTCCCCAAACACTCCAAAGGCGTAAAGCCCTATTGCGATACTCTGCAAAGATGCGAGAATATACGCCAAAAGCGGTGCTACCGAGAAAAATCCTCCGAACTTCGCCACGATCAACCCCAGTATCGAAAAGCTGATCACCACACCAAGAGCAAACAACGATGCAAAGGCATAGGTAAAGAGCACCTTTTTTCGCCCCTCAAGGTCTTGGTTGAGAGCCACCGCACTTCCGACCAAAAGCGGCACGGAGACGAGCGAACAGGGAGCCGCCGCCGTCAAACTTCCCACACCAAACGCTCCCCAAAAGGATAAAAGCGAGTGCGAATTTAAAAGGTGTAGTAGCGTCTCTTGCATCACTGCTCCAAATATATTTCATACAATATGCTTTCTAAGCGAGTGGAGTATATCGAAAAAAGATTAATACATCAAGATATATTGATGTATTTTTGGATAATATAGTGAAAATTGTTTAAAAAAGGTATCTTAATTATGCTCACTGCTACACTACTCTTTCTTATTACCCTTACCTTTATCATCTGGCAACCAAAAGGGCTAAAGATCGGTACAACCGCCGTTATCGGTGCGGTTATTGCCCTGATCTTAGGGATAGTGAGTTTTGATGATGTGATAACGGTTACCAAGATCGTTTGGGATGCGACACTGGCGTTTATCGGGATTATACTCCTTTCTATGGTACTTGATGAGATAGGGTTTTTTGAGTGGGCGGCGATCAAGATGGCGAAGCTTAGTGGCGGAAGCGGTAACAAAATGTTTGTCTATATCCTCTTGCTCGGTGCTCTAGTGGCGGCACTCTTTGCCAATGACGGTGCGGCACTCATCCTCACCCCTATTTTGTTAGCCAAGATGAAGTACCTCAAGATGAAACCTCTGCCGATCTTTGCCTTTTTGATGGCGGGTGGATTTATCGGCGATAGTGCATCAAACCCGCTTGTCATCTCCAACCTTACAAATATCGTAACGGCTGACTATTTTCACATCGGTTTCGGGGAGTATGCCAAGCGGATGTTTTTGCCAAATCTACTCAGTATTATCGCATCTATCGCTATCTTATGGCTCTATTTTAAAAAAGATATACCAAAAACAATCGATGTCTCTCTACTGCCCGAAGCCTCAAGCGTGATCAAAAACCAAACGCTCTTTAAACTAAGTTGGCTCTTTTTGGCTCTTTTGATGATGAGTTATTTTGTAGGTGAACTATACCATCTTCCAATCTCTATCTTTGCGCTAGGCGGGGCACTGATCTTTTTGGCGATTGCCACCTATTACAAAGTAACTAAACCAATCATGACCATCAAAGCCGCTCCATGGCAGGTAGTGTGGTTTAGTATCGGACTCTATATCGTGGTCTATGGACTCAAAAATGCAGGACTTACCGATATCGTAGCCGGCTGGCTTGAGAGTTTGTTGCATCACGGAGAGGCGGTATCTATCATAGGTACAGGCTTTACCTCCGCTATCATGAGTGCGATCATGAACAATATGCCGACCATCATGGTGATGGATATCGCTATCGATCAGCTAGGCTACCACGGACACGAAGCCTTAGCATACGCCAATATACTCGGCGCAAATCTCGGACCCAAAATGACTCCGATCGGCTCACTTGCCACACTTCTTTGGCTCCATGTCTTAGCGCAAAAAGGGGTAAAGATCGGCTGGGGAGAGTATATGAAAGTGGGACTCATCATCACTCCACCGGTGCTTTTGGTAGCGCTTTGGGGATTGTTGTTACGCTAGGTCCTCTTTCTCCTTCTCTTTTGTTACCTTTTTAATTACATTCTTCGGTTTTTTGCCTCTCTTTTGATTTAAGAGCTCTCTTCTTTTTTGGAGCCTTTCTTGAATATTTTTTATCTTTTTGATCTCATTCTCATCTAAATTGACTTGTGTGCCATCAACAACCTCACCTACTTTGACATTTAACATTTCTGATTTTCTCATTCCGAGTATCTGGGAGGGGAAAACGCTTCTGTGCCCTGTAATCAAAAAGCTTATTACTACACTGAGAGCTGCGTAGTGGGCGATATCGAGTCCGAAAAGTTCGACTGCCATGATGGTTGCCGCTATCGGGGCATTGGTCGCACCGGCTAACACACTGACAAATCCAAGTGCTGAAAAGAGAGCGATGTGAGTATCCCCGCTCAGTAGAGCAAAAGTATGTCCACTCGTTGAACCGATAAAAAAGAGGGGTGTAATAATCCCTCCACTCCCTCCAACACCTAAGGTCAATGAAGTGAAAAGAATCTTAAGTATAAATGCATACCACGGTAGATCTTGGGCAACTATTGGATTTGGGTCTAGAGTCTCTTTGATGGTCTCAAGTCCGAGCCCAAGATACTCTGAACCAAAGAGTAGCGCCAAAATGACCAATATAATACCCCCGATAAATGCTTTTAAAAGTGGATGATAGGGAAGTCGTTTGATCTGTTTATGTGACCAAGAAACCACGGTTACAACGATATCCGAAACAAGACCAAAAAAGAGACCGGCTATCACCACCTTACTAATAAGTGGCAAATCTAAGACAACACTTTGATAGAAATGGAGATCATAATAAGTATAGTGAATACCCATAAATTGGGCAGTCGTAAATGCAGCAAAACCGGAGATAAAGGAAGGCAACAATACATCATACATAATCACACCGATTACCAACACCTCCACACCAAATATCGCACCGGCTATCGGTGTACCGAAAACCGCTGCAAAACCGGCACTAATACCGCAAATCGCCAACTTTTTTTGATCTGCTTTGTTAAATTTTAAAAGGCTAGAAACCGCTGATGCAACACCGGCACCTATCTGAGCTCCCGGCCCCTCTTTCCCCACTGAACCACCGGCAAATATAGTCATGAGTGTGGCGAAGAGTTTCACAGGGATCACTTTGATATCGATCTTACCGTGATTTTTGTGTACCGCTTCGATCACTTTTTCTGTACCGTGTCCCTCAGCTGTCGGTGCAAAGGTGCGTACAATCCAGACTGTCAGCACCAAAGCAAGAGGAAGAAGATAATAATATGCAAACGGTAAATCTGCTCTACTCTCTTCTCCTATATGTAAAACAGTTAAAAAAAGCGTTACTACCCCTCCGATCAGGACACCGATAAATGAGGACAAGAACATCCATTTTGTTACACTAAAGAAGATAGCCGTCTGTTCGGTAAGATGCTTTTTCAACCAACTTTCCTTTATAATTAATGTATATGGTAATCATAATATCATATATTATATTAAAATTATATATTAATTTAAATAATTAATTTTTATCTCTTTTTGATATATTTGATATAATATCGATACTATGCAATTTTTCAGATGTGAAACACTCAAATTTTTAAGCAACCTAAGAGCCAACAACACCAAAGAGTGGTTTGTAGCGCACCGCAATGAGTACGAAGATCTGATCCTTGAACCCTCGAAGATCTTTGTAGAGGAGATGGGCGAGGAGCTTATAGCGCTTGTGCCACACATCAAAGCGATTCCGAAGGTCAATCACTCCCTCTTTCGTATCTATCGCGACATTCGTCTCTCCAAAGACAAAACACCGATGAAGAGCCGGATCGGGATCATCTTTTGGCGAGGGAGTGGGAAGAGGCTTCAGAGTGCGAGTTTTTATCTCCACTTCTCTCCTGATGAACTACTTGTCGCTTCGGGGATACGGGGCTTTTCAAAGGATTCATTGGAGGGGTATCGAGAGTATATCAAAGAGGAGAAACATGCTAAAGAGCTTGAGCAGATCATGCGTGATCTTCGTACGAAAGATTTTCAGTTTCCTGATCCGAAATATAAACGATATCCGAGGGGATTTGACAAAAATAGCCCTTTTGCTCATCTGAGTCTCTACGCTTCGATGTACGCCTACAAAAGATTTAAACCCAATACGATTTGTCGTAACGATCTCAATCAATTTCTCTTTGAGATTTGGGAAGATGCCCTGCCCCTCTTTGAGTGGATCTATGAGATGAGCCTCACCGTAGAGGTGCGTGATCCTAAGGGCAAATCATTGTCACTTAGCTAACCGACTCTTCACAATCTCTTCACTTTTTTTGGCTAAAAGCCTTTTGAAGCGAAATGACCATAAGGAGCAAATCATGAGAAACTTAAATCGAAGAGACTTTCTGGGACTCACTTGGAAATTGGGATTGTTAGGATGTAGTGTATCACTTTTGGATGCACACACAGAAAAAGGGGTATGGGTCGATCATTCGGCTGTTAGTGATGAAAATTTTGATCCTGACGGTTGGTTGTAATTAAACTAGTCCGCACGCAAAAAGGGTAATAAAAAGAAGAGATACACCAAAAATAGTATCGAAGTGCCAAAAGTCAAAAATGCCACTTGATTGACTTTACAATGATAGAGTGCCGCTAGATTGACATTCATTATCGCTAGTGGCATCACAAGCTCCAGTAAGATCACATGATAAACCAACAGCTCCAGTCCAAAGAGTGACAATACGCCAAAGGCTAAGATCGGCATCATAATAAATTTGCTCACTGCCACATACCACGCCAATGGATACTCGATCTGACGAAAGACCACTCCGTGCAAATACGCTCCAAAAATAAAGAGCTGAATCACCATACTTGCATAGGCACCCATCTCCAGCGATTGATCAATCGCATCTGGAACGCGCACACCAAACAGATTAAAGCCCAATCCCAAAAATCCAAACCAAATCGCCGGTAGAGACAGGATCGCACGCAATGCTTTTTGGGAAGAGAACTCCCCTCTAGCATAGAAATAGACCCCTATCGTATTGACAATAAAGACATTGACAAGATTGATCACACTGGTATAGAAGATCGATGCTTCACCAAAGAGTGCGATCCCCAAGGGAATACCGAGATTTCCCGTATTTCCAATAATGGCGGCAACCGTAGCAATTGAACGACTCTTCTGATTAGCAAACAGACGCCTTGATACCCACGCGCTAATCATCAAGGCAATAATCGAAACCAACGCAAAAATAAGTGGCGCTTGAAGATCAGCAAACTCCATAGGGCGGATCGTCAACCCCCAAAAGACCAAAATAGGTGAAAGAAAATAGACAGCAACTAGCACCAGAGTGCGTTCATCAATTTGCTCTCCAAAAAGGCGTTTTGAGAACCACCCCAGTGCGATAAACAGATAGATACCGAAAATTGAGAATATTGTATCTAGCAATGCAGACTATTGGAACAGGAGCGGTTTTTTCTTTTTCAAAAATTCAACCACACGGATGATCTCTTTATACCCCATCTCCCCCTCATCATCCTCAAACACTTCATCCAGCGCTTCGATATAGGATTTGACACCCAGCTCGATATTCTCTTCACTTACCCCTGCAAAGTGTAACATCGCCTCAAGCATATCCGCCAAATGCATTGTCAAATCCTCAACCTCTTGTGTCAATATCTCCACTTCATGCGCCATGATTTTCTCCTATTGTAAATTTTTCTTGGATTTGGGTTCGAATCTCTTCGTAGATAAAGGAGTCCTTAAAGCCTTCAAAGCGACCCCCGCTGGCATTGGCATGACCTCCGCCACCGAAAACATCCTTTGATATTTTACTCACATCTGCTTTATGATTTGCTCTAAAGCTGATATTTCCTCGCCCGTTAATATCCATAAAAAAATCAAAATCGGGATTCTCCACCAAAAAGTCATTACCTATAATCGAAACATTGCCGATCGAGTAGGTCAAGATCCCTTTGTAGTTTTCATAATAGACACTCAAAGCGTCTCTCTTTTGTGTGAGCATCTCTACCACATAACGAGAGACAAGATTTTCAAGTGTATCATCCTTCTCCCGCTGGAAAAAGCGTTTTTTGATAGCGTGTATCGCATCATCGAGTTGGATGTGCGGTGCAGGTTTATCGATATACGCTTTTGCTGATTCGAGCAAATAGAAGATGTAGTCGCTGTTCTCCTTTGTAAAGAGCATACGATTGACCTCTCGTGCACCTGAAACGATGCGCATAAAGACCTTTCCCAACTCAAACTCATCTCTCTCTTTAAGCCAAATGTCAATCGCATTGACCACATCAACATAACGCTCCAAATCCTCCAGATCGCACCCCTGCTCCACAAACCAGTCATAAGTGATCTTAGTCGCACAACGATGCACATCCAAATGATACCAATCATGCGCCTGCGCACAATCAGCACCTGTCTTATGGTGGTCAAGCAACAACAGTTCAATCTTCGATTTGGAATTTTCCACCATCTTCACTAGCATCTTGGCATCTTGCATCGTAAGATTGAGATCTGTAATGAGTAGCAAATGGTCATCAAAATCGTCTGCTTCAATCGCTTTGATCATCGCCTCGAGTCGCACCATAATCTCTGTGCCGTAATTGGAATTATAAAAATCGATATGCTCAAAACAGCGTTTGGTAATTAACTGGCAACTATACCCATCCAAATCCGTATGTGAAAGATGGTAAACCTTTTGACTCATTATAACTCCTCAATTTCAATATTTGCCAAGACTTCAAATTTGGCTTTGGCATCGATCTCAGCGTGTGAGAGCACCACGACATCCAAACCAAACTTCTTAAAAATATCAGCAATGGGTTTTCGTAAACTCGGATCAACGATCAAGATCACCGGCGCAATACCCCTACCGAGAATCTCCGCAGCCACTTGGCTCACCTTTTCGACCAGTGCATTCATCTGTCCGACATTAAGCATCAAATCTTTCAACCCCTCACCCCTCTCTCGCAGTGATTCCAGTAACTTCTGCTCCGTAGGTGTTGCAAAAGTCACAAGCCGCAGCAACCCATCTTCACTCAAATATTGCTTGGTGATGGCGCGTGCAAGCTGAGAACGCACCTGTTCTACAATAATATCGCTGTTTTTGGTAACTTCCGCCACATCAGCAATCGTCTCAAGAATCGTGATCATATCCTTGATAGGAATCTTCTCTGCAAGCAACGATTTGAGTACCTTCTGCACCAGACCTACCGTCGCCACACGCATACAATCCTCCACCACTACCGGATAATCTTTCTTGACATTGTCGACGAGTACTTGCACATCTTGGCGAGTGAGAAGATTTTGCGCATTGGATTTGATGAGTTCACTCAAATGGGTCGAGATCACCGTCGCGGGATCGACCACTGTATAACCCTTCATGATCGCCTCCTCTTTTTGGCTCTCATCGATCCAAATCGCATCTAAGCCAAATGCCGGCTCTTTCGTCTTAATTCCGTCAATCTCTTCATGCACCAATCCCGAATCCATCGCCATAAACTTATCGGGGTAAATCTCACCCTGCCCTACTTCCACTCCTTTGAGTAAAAATTGGTAATGGTTGGAAGCTAAATGTAAATTGTCACGAATACGCACCTGCGGGATCAAAAATCCAAAATCCGCAGCAATCTTTCGTCGCATACTTCGTATCCGATCAAGCAGATCACCACTAAGCGCCGGATCAGCGAGTTTGATCAGCTCATAACCGAGTTCAAGCTCCAAGACATCCTGTTTGAGAATATCTTCGAGTGCTCTGTTCTCCTCTTCTCGTATCTCTTCGGGCGACTTCTCCTCGATCTTCGTCTCCTCTCCGGGGATCGCCTCTTCACCTACTGTCCTGACTGCGCCCTCTTCTTCTGCTTTCATAATAGTATAACCCAATCCCAAAAAGATCAACCCCACAAAGGCAAGTGAGAGTGTCGGAAGTCCCGGTACCATCGCAAAAAGCAGTAAAATAGCACCTACCATAAAGAGTGTTTTGTATTGCGAGAAGAGTTGTGTCATCGCATCATCATTGAAGTTTGAATCTGCTTTACCCGCCCTAGTAATAATAATACCCGTCGCTGTTGAGAGAATCAGTGCCGGAATTTGACCCACCAAACCATCACCGATCGTCAAGATCGTAAAAGTTTGCGCCGAATCAGCCGCACTCATATCAAACTGAAACATTCCGATCAAAAAACCACCGACAATATTAATAATCGTGATAATAATACCCGCAACCGCATCACCTTTGACAAACTTGCTACTACCGTCCATCGCCCCGTAGAAGTTTGCCTCTTGGATGATCGCTTCTCGTCGTTTACGAGCAGTTGCTTCGTCGATCAATCCGGCATTGAGATCGGCATCGATCGCCATCTGTTTACCGGGCATCGCATCGAGTGTAAAACGCGCGGCGACTTCTGCCACCCGTGTCGAACCCTTGGTAATAACCATAAAATTGATCAATACCAAAATCAAAAAGACAATGATTCCGATCACATAATTACCCCCGACCACAAACTGACCGAAAGAGGTGATAATATCACTCACCGCTTCAGGACCTTCGTGTCCGTGCGAGAGGATCATCCGAGTGGTAGCGATATTGAGTGAGAGACGATAGAGCGTGATGATCAAGATCAGCGTCGGAAAGGTCGTTAGATCGGTTGGCTTCGGAATATAGAGACTGATCATAATCACCAACACAGAGATGGCAATCGAGATAGTCAAAAAGAGATCAAGGACACTACTTGGAAGTGGAACGATAATGATTGCGATGATGGCGATCACAAAAAAGATAAGTGTAAAATCTTTGGATTTGCCCAAGCCACCAACCAGGCGACTGAGATTAAAGTTTGCTTGCCTCTGCTTGGCTTTTGACATCGAAAATCCTATCGGTTAGAGGATCTCATCAAGTGTCATCCCCTCTAAAAAGTCATCGATCTTCATTTGAAACTTATGTAAAAAGGGCCAAATCACACAAAAGTCCCCTTTGCCAGATGAGCAATTAGCCGCAGAAGAGGAGCACTCAAATACATTCAAATGCCGCTTTTCAGCTGACTCAATCACGCGTCGTAAAGAGATATCTGAAGGCTTGCCGTTGAGTGCAAAACCACCCTTTGCGCCTTTGTAGGAGATAAGAATCTCATCGCGTGCCAATGCCTGTAGGACTTTGGCTAAAAAACTACGAGAGATTCCCAACCGTTTTGAGAGTGTATCGACATCTTCGGGTCCATCCGCTTTGGCAATCAACGCCAATGAGAGAAGTGCATATTCACTCGCTTTTGTTAGTAGCATATCCATCCATTAAGTGTGTATTTCAACTCATTTTATCTAAAGAAAGTTAGAATAACGATAAATTTACTCTTATATTCAAATATTCAGTTCGTCCAAGATACATTTCTCCACATATCACAGAATGTAACAAATCTTTGATAAAATGAGAAATATTTTTAATTTATAGTAAAAAATATTAAAGTAATTTAAATAATTGTCGATATAGGAGCAATACATCAAACTATATTATTATAGTTTTTATGTATAATAAATTTAAAAATAAGGATAGAACACTATGAAACGATTCAACACACTTGTTTTAGCTTCAGTTGTTACTACAATGCTTTTTGCAACATCCGCAAATGCCGGATGGATGATGGTCAATGACGATGGTTCACTCGTCCCATATACTGCCGATTGCTGTCATGTTACAGTCAAAAAGAGAGTGCATCATAAAAAGAGATGTGTCTGCACAACTTGTGATTATTCTCAGTTCCCTGAAGCTGAGACACTTCCACTTGAGCCGGGTGAGCATCTCAAACCTGCAAAACTTGGTTTTTGCGGTAGAAAATAGTTGGCGCATAAGGAGTATCCCCTACTCCTTGCTAGTTGAGTATTGTTATCTCCACATCTGTTTTATTTCCCACATACCCTTTTGTTTCGATACGATCTTTAGAGATACCTTGAGAGATCAGCATCTGTGCAACCGACTCTGCTCGTCTAACCGCCAAGTCCAATGCACTCGCACGACCTTTTGTCTCATCGACATAACCTTCAATCAACAATTTTCTTTGCGGATGTTGCTTCAAAAAATCCACCAAACGATCTAAAGGAGCAAGTGCACTGATGAGTAGCTTCTGACGATCTTTCTCAAAATAGTTCTCATTCAAGATAAATAGCACTCCTCGTTTTGTCATTTTCACATCAAGATCACTAGGTGCACTTGCCTGTTGAATTAAATTTTGCTCTCGGGCTTTGACGCGCGCTAACTCCATCTCCTTATGTTGCAACTCTTTTTGCATCAGCTTCTCTTTGAGCTGAAGCTTTGTATGCTCCAATTCAGCCGTTTTGACACGCTCTTTGGCGATAAATATCTGTTTTTGGAGTAGATATGCCAAATGCTCCGCCCTCTTCTCATCCTTCTCACGCTCTAACATATGATAAAACTGTTCCGCCTCAAAACGATCTTTGGGCGCATACTGCTCAACTCTCTTATCTTTTTGAAATTGATGATAGAGCGTCAGTGCATGGGCGATACGCGGCGTGTTAGGCAAGGAGTGTGAACATGCCCCAAAAAAGAGCGCAATTACCAAGAGAAAAAGACTCCTTTTCAATCGACTCATTTCTCCCCCTCTTTTATCTGTACAAAATTTTCCTCAACACGATTGAGCTTTCCTTGAAGTTGTTGAACCTCTGCCTGTACCTCTCTTCGTTTGACCTTTTGTCGCAACAGACGACAATCTATCTGAAGCTCCTTTGCAAGAAATTTTGCCTCTTCATACTCTCTGTGCTCTATCAGTTTTTGAAGTTTGTGAAACTTTCTCTTACACTTTCTTAACTCCACCGCACCATATTTTCTTACCTGAGGGGTATCGCTCTTTGCTAAAGCCAATTTTGCATCAGAATATGCCATACTCGGAGGTGCAGAAGTTGCACACCCTCCAAAATGGATCGTCACTAAGATAGCAAACAGTAGTCTAAGAACTTGCATGAACTTTCCTTTTTATCCAGCTACTTTCATTTGGTTACATTTTAACACATATTTAATCCCGTTTGGTTAAAATATCATTCCCGAGGAGAAAAAAAGATGCATTTTTTTATAAGAGTTACTATACTTATTTATCTATTTTCATTATACATTTGGGCAGAAACTTATACGGAGTACTATCCCAACAAAAGCCCTCATCTCGTCTATCAACTCCAAGATAACAAAAAAGAGGGTATTACAACAGAGTACTATCCCAACGGTAGCCTAAAAGCTAAGTGGCGCTTTCACAATGACAAACTCAACGGTCTCTCAATCCTCTATCGCAAGGATGGAACGAAAAAAGCACAGTTCCACTACAAAGACGGTGTCAAAGAGGGCGTGGCACGCCGTTATAATCGATACGGCTTTTTGCACTACAACCTTTACTACAAAGCAGGAAAACTCGATGGCATCATCAAGGAATACGAGCATGGTATCCTCAAGGCAAAATGGCACTATAAAAATGGGAAAAAAGAGGGAGTGAGCACCATCTACTACCCTAACGGCACAACAAAATATGAACTACACTATCAAGCAGGCAAATTGGAGGGCACACTCAAAGCGTTTGATGAACAGGGTCATTTGCAAAATAGCTGGAACTACCATCACGGAAAGCTCCAAAAATAAGCTCACTATAAGCAAAAAATCGTATACTTCCGTCTTAACTTACCAATCAGGAGGTCACCATGGCTTTGGATTTGGCGAAAAAAACGCAGATCATTAAGCAATACGCAAGAGGTGAGAACGATACCGGTTCTCCAGAGGTTCAAGTCGCACTTTTAAGCGAGCGAATTAAATATTTGACAGAGCACTTGAAGATCAACAAGAAAGATCATAGCTCTCGGCTAGGACTTTTGAAGCTTGTCGGACAAAGAAAAAGACTCTTAAAATATCTCAAGAAAAGAGATTACGATCGCTATATTGAGCTTATCAAATCACTCGGTATTCGAGACAATATCTAACACACTTGTAGATCGAACCTTGTGTCGATCTACAACACCTCTCTATCTATATCCTCTTTAAATACATCATACACTGCCTGCGCAATATCAAATTTTGCCAAATGATCATTTTTTCCTAGCATATAGGGAATATACTCCAAAAAGAGATATCCCAAAAAGACCAATGGGAAAAAGAGATAGACTTCAAACATAAAAAACTTCAGCGTATAGCGCTTTCGCACCCACTCTATGGCAAATTCACTCCCCGCCATCACTAAAACACTCTCAAACGCGACCACAACACCCCAAGTCAAATAGGTAAAAATAGCCGCATACATCAAAAAGTATCCCCAAAATCCCATTATATCATCTCCTTCATCTGCGCTTCACTCAGCAGTGTCACGCCTAACTCTTTTGCTTTCTCATATTTACTCCCCGCATCCTCTCCATAGATCAGAAAATCAGTCTTTTGGGAAACACTACCCGAGACCTTTGCACCCAAATGCTCCAAAAGCTCCTTGACCTCTTCTCTAGGCTGACTCATCGTACCGGTCAATACTACCCGCTTCTCTTTAAAAGGATTGGCTTCAGCCTCCTTATGAATCTCTACAACCGGTTCAATAATCTCCTGCAACTTTACCACTGTCTCACGATTGACACGCATAAATTCACAAAAGGATGCCGCCATCTCAGGACCGATCCCTTCTAGTGCCATCAACTCCTCTTCACTCAAATCGATATAATCATTGCCATATCGAGCACAAATCGTTTTACTCGCAACCTCACCGATATGTTCAATCCCCAAAGCATTGAGCAGATAATGCGCCTCTTTGTGCCTACTCGTGGCAATAGCATTGAGTAGATTTTGTGCCTTCTTCTCCTTAAATCCCTCCAACTTCAACAAATCTTCCATCTTTAGATCGTAGAGATCAAGCACACTCTTCACCAAACCGGCACCATAGAGTTGTGCGACGATCTTCTCCCCTAATCCCTCAATATCCATACACTTTCTTGAAGCAAAGTAGCGGATCGAATTGACGACTCGTGCAGGACAAGAGAGGTTTTGACATTTGATCAAGATCCCCTCATCCAAGAGTTCACTGCCACATACCGGACAGTGTGTCGGCCGCTTGATCGGCTTTTCATCTCCCTCTCGAAACTCCTTTTGCACCTTTGTGATCTTGGGGATCACATCACCACTACGAATAATAATCACACGATCACCGATGCGGATATCGTGTCGGCTGATCTCATCAAAATTGTAAAGACTCGCCCGCTCCACGATCGCCCCCTCGATATCGACCGGCTCTACCACCGCTACGGGTGTAATGACACCGGTACGCCCCACTTGATAAATCACATCCTTGATCCGCGTACTCTTCTCGATTGCCGGAAATTTATAGGCACACATCCATTTGGGATATTTAACCGTATAGCCGAGTACTTCGTGAAGAGATATATCATCTACTTTCACCACCATACCGTCCAGCATCATCTCCATCGTCGGTCGTATCTTGACAAAGGTTTGATAAAGCGTTTCTATCTCTTCGATTGTACGACACTGCTTACGAAGCGGAGGCTCCAAAAAGCCCAAACCATAGATAAAATTCATCAAATCATACTGCTTTTGGAAAGAGAGAGAGTGCACACCGACACCCCACGGATAAAAAAAGAGCTTTCGTTTGGCGGTCACACGACTGTCGAGTTGTCGTAAACTTCCACTTGCCGCGTTTCGAGGATTGGAGAAGAGCGGTTGATCACTGTCGGCGCGTTCACGGTTAATCTCCTCAAAATCTTTGAGTTTGATCACCACTTCACCGCGAATCTCAATCAGATCGGGATAGTCGATAGTAAGCGGGATTGACTTGATCGTTTTGGCATTTTGGGTGACATCCTCACCTTCAACACCATCTCCTCTAGTGATAGCTTGGATCAATTTACCGTTTTCATAAATAAGATTGAGACTTGCACCGTCAAATTTTGGCTCACACAGATAGTCAGAGATTTCGGCACTTTTGCCCACGCGTGCGACCCACGCACGCAAATCCTCCAAGCTAAAGAGATCCTCCATACTCCACATTCGGCTCAAATGCTTCGCCTTCTCAAATCCTTCTCGCACAACGCCACCGACCCGTTGCGTTGGAGAATCAAACCGCACCTTATCCGGATGCGCCTGTTCAAACGCCAATACTTCATGATAAAGCTTGTCATACTCATCATCGGTTACGATAGGATTATCCAATACATAATAGGCATAAGCATATTTTTTTAGTTGATCAACTTTTTGATTATACTCTTCCAAATGCATGAACCGTTTCCTTTACTGTTACAGAATGAATCATTTTACAACATTTAGGACTAAAATCGACTGTTTTTCTTGAAACCGATCTTAAAATGTCGATTGATCTAAAAGGCAGATCTACCCATAAGATCATACCCTTACATTATTAGAGGATATATTGATGGATTTTTCACTCAAAAAGCAACTCGTCGGCTACCAATCGTGGCTCGATCTCGCTGATACAATAGAGTTAGGAGAGTTTAGCGCAATCAACAGATACCGTTTTAGTAACTTTATTTATATCTTTGTCGGAGTACTTTTGGGTAGTTTTATCTACTATCATCATCAGACGCTACTTGTCTCTTTTGCACTCTTTATGCACCTCTTTTTAGGGTTAAACATCCTCAAGGCAAAAACTGTTATCACCGATGCACTCGATGCCATACTCAATTATAAAAAGATTAACCCGAAAGTCGCACGCTACTTAAATAAGGAGTATTCACTCTTTCTAGTCGCCCACGGCAAAAAACCGCTTAGTGAAAGTGCGGTCGACAATCTTGAAGTCCATACTGGACGATTCGTCGATGGAAAGATGACACGAGGGGGGCGTTCAGATTCGATTCGAAGATTTAGAATTTCGTTTCTGAAAAAAGAGAAACGATTTTTTGAGTACCTCTTTGTACTCTTGATAGGGCTAGAACTATTTCTAACAATATAGCTGGGGAAAGCTCCCCAAGCTACACTTTCAAAAAATTAGAATTTTTTAGAAAGAACCACTCTGATATGATCAGTGTCTTGTGCAAGCCCTGTATTCGTAGGATTATCAACTGATCTATTTATGTAGATAAGTTTTGTATTCAAACCACCGGGAAGGATACCTGTTGAGAGAATAACATCTGTCTCGTCAACATTGTGCATAGGTTTATTATCATCATTATCACAACTTACATATTGAATAGCAAGTCCACCTATACCCGCAAGCTTTGTAGTAAGCTTAACTTTATATGCGTCAGATCCCGGAACCGCTACACCGGTACCGTCAGTATAGATTCCGGCAGTATATAGCTTCGTTTTTTTACCGCCTGTCCCTTTGAGAGTGGCAGTATTCGCAAGTGCGATAGTTCCATCTTCATCAACACTTGAGTAAGCCACCATGAGTCCAAAATTTATATCTGCCAAACTCATATTTCCACCAATTTTAACACCATAACCGGTCGTAGTATCAAGCCCCGCAGCCGCTGTTGCACCTACTAAACTCGCAGCATAAGAGTTTGCATCGGTATCCGGATCAATATATCCATATTGCGCACCGATATCAAATTTCATCCCGTCACCAAGATTCAATTTATATCCTGCATCTCCCCAAAAAGCTGTTGCAACATTATTTACATCATATCCCCATAGACTGATTGGGAGTGCACCATCGAGCAAACTTGTAATCACACCAAGTGCATATGCTCCACCACTTTTTCCAACATTCCCACTTTGCTCAGCACCATAACCGTAGTCAGTAAACTCTTCACCGTTTGTCACAGCACCAAAGACACCGTTTCCACGACCGACATAAGTTGCAACTAAAGTAGTATTAATAATATCTTGGTTCAACGCTACAATCGCATCAAATGAGTTTGGAGCAAGATTCCATCTCTCTGTAAATGCCAACGGTGTATCAAGATATTGACGACCGACTTTAAAGGTTGTATTTGTTCCCATGTCACATGGGTGATAAGTGATATAGGCTTGCGGGAACCAAAATTGAGCATCAAGTGTATTTTGAAGCGCATTATTATTGAGGTGGTTATTACCGTTCCCCATTCTCACACCGCTTACAAGATTATTCTCAAGACCCAGTGTATTGACACCCATCGCCTCGAAACCATATCCAAAGCAAGAGTTAATCTTACCCTTAGCACCAAGGCTCATCAAAGCTCCGCCACTAGCACTTTCACTGTTAAAAAAGTCTTGCTTAGGATGATCTTTTGAGATTGTTTCATAGTACAACTTTGCACTTCCAAACGGATTGAAAGTAAATTTATTCTCACTTGCAAACGCACCTGAAGCCATTCCCAATACGGCAACTGCCGCTAAACTTAATTTTGCAAATTTCATTTTAACTCCTTTTTTTTATTCGCACAGTGCAATTATAACACAGCAATTATTAAGAACTTAAAAAAAATATTATTTAAAAATGTCAACCTTCTATTCAATCAATTCTCAAATTAAATTAGATTTCTTTAAGGGCACCTCTAAAAAAGTAGTATACAATTTTTATTTTGCTATTATCTATTTTTAAAAAATGTCGATATTACATCTATTTACAGAAGGAAAATAAAGTATGTTTCACAAATATCTCTATCTTCTAGGCGAACGCATCAAGAACCCCTACCTCCAAAAACATCTGTCACAGCTGATGCAAAGTGACTTTGCCACGATCGATGAGCTAGAGGCGATCCAACTTAAACGGCTTAAAAAACTTCTTCATCACGCTAAAAACGCCACACACTTCTATAAAGAGCGTCTCAAAGATATTGATATCGATACGATGACACTTGATGATCTCAAAAAAATTCCTATCTTAACCAAAGCGGAGCTCAAAGCTCACGCCGATGATCTGCGTAATGAACCGCCGGGAGAGAGCCTTATCAAGGCAGAAACCTCCGGTACCACAGGTGAAGTCTTTCTATTTAATAAAAATATTCATTGGGATGCCTCCTTTCGTGCGGCGCAGTATCGCGGTTATAGCTGGTACGGAATCAAGCCTTGGGAGAAGAGTCTCTACTTTTGGGGATTTAAAAAATCGTTCAAAGATCGTATAAAAATCCGACTGTTAGATTTTTTACTCAACCGATACCGCTTTTTTGACTACACCAACGAAGAGTTTGAACGCGCCGCAAAACGAATCAAAGAATCAACCTATATCGCCGGTTACTCCTCCTCTATCCATATGATGGCAGAGTATTTCAAAAAGCGCGGATACCGCTTTGACAATATCAAAATGGTCAAAGGTACGGCGGAAAAGGTCTATGATAGCTACCACAAAGCAGTCAAAGAGGTCTTTGGGAGAAAGATTACCAGTGAATATGGATCAGCCGAAGCAGGTGTCATCGCCTATGAGTGTCCCGAAGGAAATATGCATATCGTCATGGAGAATGTCATCGTCGAGGAGATTGAAAACAAAGCGATCATCACCAATCTTTGGGCCTATTCACTCCCCTTTATTCGCTTTGAACTGGGTGACTATATCGTACTCGACAATGAAACCAAATGTCCCTGCGGTCGATCGCACAAGATCATCAAGGAAGTGACGGGACGGATCGGACGCAAAATCTACGGCAAAGAGGGGGTTTACTCCACAATCAATATCAATCACACCTTCAAAAACCTCTCCTTTAAATATGGCATCGAACTCGCCTACTCCGCCAAACAGTACGAAAAAGGGAAAATGCTCTTTGAGATTACCAAAGATGAGAGCATCGATGAGGCAGATGCCAAAGAGAAACTAATTGCTTCCGCACATGAGTATTTTAAAGATGACCTTGATGTTGAGGTAAAGTTTGTCGAATACAAAGAGGGCAAAAGCAAAAAACAGAAGGACTTTGAGAGCTTTGTCGATGAGGAAGTGACGGCATGAACATCTTTATCACCCTCGACTATGAACTCTTTTTCGCAGATTTTAGCGGCAGTGTTGAAAACAGCATCATCAGACCGACCAATGCACTGACATCCATCGCCGATCATTTTATGATCAAACTCAACTTTTTTGTCGATGCCGGCTATCTTGTGCGACTCAAACACTACAAAGATCGCTATCCACAACTCCAAAAAGATTATGATCTCATCACCGATCAAATCCGCACACTCTCACAAAACGGACACGATATCCAACTCCATATCCATCCTCATTGGGAAGATACCGACTATGACGGTACACAGTGGCAAATGGATACTTCTCGCTACCGTATTCACGCTTTTTCCAAAGAGGAGACGATGGATATCGTCACCCGCTACAAAGAGGCGCTGACTGAACTGGTAGGCGATCGTGTTTTTGCCTACCGCGCGGGTGGATGGTGCATCCAACCCTTTACACATCTCAAAGAGGCACTCAAAGCCAATAAAATATGGCTCGACTCAACACTCTATGAGGGAGGGTACAAGAAAAATAGCACCCACTATTTTGATTTTCACAATCTCCCCAAAAAAACCTTTTGGCGCTTTGAGTCCGATCCGCTGATTGAAGTCAAAAACGGCTATTTTGCGGAAGTTCCCATCTCTAGCACCACCGTCTCTCCCCTCTTCTATATCCGTTACGCTCTTTTGCGTAAATTTGCCAAAGATGCGCACCGCATTATGGGTGATGGAAAGGGTGTCGGCAGAGAGGGCAAAGACAACCTTGAGATGCTCACCAAATTCACACCCGCCGTCGCCTCTATCGACGGCTATCGTATCAGCTATCTTCAGCGCACACTCAACGAATATATCAAATACTCCGACAAAGAGAACTTTGTCGCCATGGGACATCCCAAAGCCCAAACACCCTACTCCCTAAACGGACTACATAAATTTTTCGCGGATAACCATACAAAGCATCACTTTACGACCTATTTTGAAGTATTTCACGAATAAAAGCTAAGTGAAAAAGAAGCATAAATTTGTTTCTTGCTCCACATTAACCCTATCTCAAGCCTATCCAAACCTAGTAATAAGGGCGCCTCTAAAAAGTCTAGATGCCCTTAAACTTCTCACCAAACCTATGCTATAATAAAACATTATGCACATCACACTCCAGCACCCCTTCGCTCTACTACTGTTGCCTTTGGCGCTCTGCTTTGTTTACTGCAAGCGGGAGCGTACGCCCTTTTACCTACCCAAGATGGAGTGGATCGACTATACCAACCCTCTCTCAAACTATCATCAGTTCATACAGATCGCCACCTTTGTACTACTCATCCTTGCCCTCGCTTCGCCAATCGCATATAGCCGTATCATCCCCTCCGATCGCTCCGGTCGTGCGATAGTCTTGGCGCTGGATACCAGCGGTTCGATGCGAGAGAGCGGGATCGACAAGAGCGGGAAAAGCAAGTTTGAGATCGTCCAAGATTTGGTAAGTGACTTTATCGACAAACGATCGGTGGACAATATCGGCATCGTCGCCTTCGGGAGTTTCGCCTTTAGCGCCTCTCCCGTCACCTACGATCACCAAGCCCTCAAAACGCTCCTCGATATGCTAGAGGTTGAGATCGCGGGCAAAAATACCGCTATTGCCGACGCGCTTCATCAGAGTGCGCGCACCCTCTCCTTTAGCCGTGCAAAAGAGAAGATCATCATCCTCCTCACCGACGGTATGAACAACACCGGCTCACTCTCTATCAATCAAGCGATCGACGAACTCAAAGAAAAAAAGATCAAAGTCTATACCATCGGACTCGGATCACCCCAATCCTACGATCGCCCCCTCCTGCAACACATCGCTTCCGCCACCATGGGCAAGCAGTTTGACGCCAAAAACAGCAAAGAGCTCCGCCAAGTCTATGAGGAGATCGACACCCTCCACCCTAGCCGACTACGAAGCGAAAACCATCTGAATAAAAAAGATCTCTTCCTCTACCCGCTCCTTTTGGCGACACTTTTAGGATTTTGGCTCTTGGGGCGTGAGGAGGAGATCGTATGAGTTTTGCCTATCCGATCTTTTTACTCCTTTTGTTACCGCTACTCTATACTCTCAAACGCCGTTCCCGCCCCACGCTACTTTGGTCTTCAATCGCACTGATGATCCTCGCTCTGAGCAATCCGACGATCCCCTCCCAAACCCACACCGACCAACCCCGATCGCACTACATCATCGCCCTCGATCTCAGCTACTCGATGCGCGCCACCGATCTCACGCCCGATCGCTTCACCTACGCCAAAAATCTCATCCGACACATCCTCGATCGCAATCCCCGTGCCTCATTCGCCCTCTTTGGCTTTACGACCCACCCGCTGATCCTCTCCCCCACCACAAGCGATCACCGACTCATCCAAAGCGCCATGGAAGCGATCCAGATCGACAATATCCTCTCCAAAGGCACCGATCTCCTTGCTCTTCTCAAGCGTATCGCCACACTTCCCGACAAAGAGAAATCGCTTCTGATCTTTAGCGACGGCGGAGAGGATTGGGATCCGATGCAACTCGCCAAATTTGCCAAAGCACACGCCATCACCATCAATGCCGTCGGCACCGCCACCCGCAAAGGAGCACTCCTGCACGATCGCTACAAACAACCGCTTCGTGACGCATCGGGACACCTCATCCTCAGCCGTCTTAACCCAAACCTTCGCACCCTCGCACGACAAACCGGCGGTTTTTATGCCGACTATGATCAGGTCGATCTCACCCTGCCAAACAACAGCACCAAAGGATCACAGACCCGCACACAACTGCGCCAAACACCGCTCTTTTGGATACCGTTGCTACTCGCCGCGATCCTCTTTCTGCTCCACTTTGTCCGTCTACCCAAACGACTTCTTTTGCTTCTGCCCTTTGTGGCGGGATCGGCGGATGCGGGGCTTTTGGATTGGTACTATTTGGGCAAAGCGCAAAATGCGTATGAAGATCACCGCTTTAAAGAGTCTGCGAAACGCTACGAAGCAGTTAAAAACAAAAGCCTCCCCCTCGAACTCAACCGCGCCCTTAGCTACTACCACGCCGGATCCTACAAACAAGCACTCAAAATCTATCGCAACCTCAGAGCCAAAGATCCGATCATCAAGCAAAAGATATTATGGATGCGGGGCAACTGCGAAGTAAAACTCAAATCTTACGAAAGCGCTAAGGAGGATTATGTCAAAGCGCTGGCACTAGGCTCCAACCCCGACATCGCGCACAACCTCAAACTGATCCTTGCCAAACACGCCGATCACCGCGATATGCCCGCCTCCAAAACTTCCGAAGAGGCGAACAAAAAGGCAAAAAGCGCCCACAAAGATACCCAAAATCCACACCAAAAAGAGCACAAGAAAAAGCGCACATCCGCCCGATCCTCCTCACAGGCGCAAGGGGGCGCACAGGGAAGTTCTAACCGCCACAGCAAAAAGAGCGGATCCGCTAAGGCGGGAACTTTTAGCCATCCGTTAGGTTACAAAGCTTATGATACGATCAACAAAGGATATATCGATGAGACAAAACCTTGGTAGTCTGCTGATCTTGTGGCTCTTGGCGCTCACACTCCATGCCCACGATCTCTGCGATGTCAAAGTGTGGGTGAGTAAGCATGATCCTTATGCGGGAGAGGAGATCAGGCTCAAAGTCGAAGCGATCCAAAAACGCACCAAAAACGCAATGTTTTTCGGCTTTCACGCTCCCAAAAGCCCCTCCTACACCCTCAAACTTCTCAGCAAAGATGAAAAACGAGGCACCCAAAACAAAGAGGTGATCTTTCACTACCTCCTCAAACCGCTCAAAGAGGGCAATCTCACCATCCCCCTCTCCATCGTCGTCAAGGAGGCGAGTCGGGAGAGTGTCAAAGATTTCGTCACGGGGAGTTTCGATGAGATGGAGATGCTCCAAACCCGCGATACCACACTCAAGATCGAACCGCTACACCTACAAGTCAAACCGCTCAAAGAGCCGGTCGAGTGCATCGGAGCTTTTCAACTCAATGCCCAGATCAGCGCCCAAGATGTCGCACCCTTTGCACCGGTCTATCTCACACTCACCCTCCAAGGCAAGGGTTCCCACAACCGACTTGAAAATCTCATCCCGCCTATCAAAGGAGTCGATCGCTTTGTGAATAGATCGGG
>JALVVN010000002.1:11893-22557 GCA_027023405.1 Campylobacterales bacterium | reverse complement strand
TGTCAAAAACTACTACCAAGAGCGCATCGCTACCGTCACCCTCGCCCCGATTATTACGCCCACACTTGCCTTTGGCAAAAAGTTTGATCTCCTTTGCAAAGTCACCGCTACCTACGCCCGCCAAACACTCGACTCCGGCAACCTCCTCCAAGCCCTCACCACCGTCGGCGATCAGATCAAGCACTACCCTCCGACCAAAAAACAAGGCGCATCACTGCACTTTTTACACCGCCTTCGCCAAAGCGATCCCCAACACACCACGACCGATCTCACCCGACTCCCATCGATCCTCACCACCCCCTCTCTCCTGATACTCATCGGGGATTTTCTCGATCCTCTCGATCTTACACCCCTTGCTAAGGTGCATCAGATCCACCTCATCCTCATCCGCGATCACTTCGAGGAGCATCCGACACATTTAGGAGAGCGAGACTTTATCGATCTCCAAAGCGGGAAAAGACGGCGATTTTACTTCGGAAAACGAGAGATGAAACAGTGGCGATCGGGCTACGAGAGGAGCGAAGAAACACTCATCTCACAATTGCGCCGGTTGCGGATATCGTATGAGAAGGTTGTGGCAGAGTAAAAGGAGATTAATAGATCTCATCATGATGACCGATATCAATCAAAACTATTTTCTCATCTTCGATAATACAGTCAATTGCAATCCGATAAGTAATGTTGATAGATACGCTACAAATCCCGTCCAGTTTGCCTTGTAGTTTATGTAATCTCAGAGAAGAGTGATAAGGATCTATCTCCAAAAGCTTTAAAGTTTTTTCATACTGTTTCAACAAATCCCTATGTTTTTTGATAAATTTAGACGCCTTTTTGTTATAGCTATCAAGATAGATGAGTTTATAGCTCATTTACAATTCTTTTGATATGCTCATCTACGCTCTCTTCCACATACTGCTTATTTGCTAGCTCCTTTTGGGCTTGCAACAATGCACTTTCCAATTCACATTCACGCAAATAATTATACTTCTCAATATCTACTACAACATACTTTTGCTTACCGCGTAAAGTTATAATCGCTTCATCACTTTTTTCAAGCAGTGCATCAATTGCAGAAATACCCTTTGTTTTAAGCTCATTTGCCGATATGACCATATCGCATCCTTTATCATACTATTAACCGTATTATAAAACTTTTTGGATGGAATGTCAACTCTAAAGTAACAGTCTAGTAATACATTTGTTATATAATTTTGAATCAATTTCACAAAAGGGAATATCAAATGTCAAATACTCAATTCATGGTAAAAGATATTTTCGAAATAGTTTTCATCTGTGCAGTCGGTTATGCTACCTACAGCTATTTGACAGATAAAGCATTTATTGATTGGGTTATGATGACTTTGGAGGCTTTAGCCTAAAACTAAAATTAGATGGAATCTACCGACTCCCGATACTGCTCCGCTTTGAGGTTTCGTTTGGCATAGGATTCATAGGCTCTGCTCTCTTTGATAAAGGAGAGGATCTCTGCGTCGATCTCACCCCTTTTTGCCATTGCCTCTAAGATCTCAAAGGTTTCTGCAATCGTTTTTGGGGTTTTATAGGCACGATCATTCGCTGTCAATGCTTCAAAAATATCGACAATCGCCATTAAGCGCCCCTCAAATGAGATCTCATCCCCCTTGAGACCAAACGGATACCCTTTGCCGTTGAGCTTCTCATGGTGTGCACAGGCGATCTCTTTGACACGGCGATATTTTTTTGGAAAAGGGAGCCGATCCATCATTTCAAAAGAGACTTTGGCGTGTTCATTGACCTTATCTCTCTCAGCATCTGTCAAAGTACCCCGTCTAGTCGAAAGTCTCTCCCTCTCATCCTCACTCAAGAGCATTTTGGTCTCACCGTTATCCATATAGGTCTCTTGTGCGATGCGGTGAATGCGCGCGATATCCTCATCCGAAAGCGGTTTCTCCTGCGCATTGATATGCGAAACAAACGCTTTATCAGATGCTAGTTGATCCCTCTTTTGCTCATACGCTTCTCTAATCTCTGCTATCTGCTCGTGATCACCGCACTCCATCATCTTAATCTTTTGATTCAAATATTCGATCTCCGCTAAACGCATGACATAATCAAATCGATTCTCAACCTCCGCAATCCGATCATAGACCATCTCTAGTCGCGTTGATTTATCCAGTAGATAGTCGGGTGTGGAAATTTTACCGATATCGTGCATCCACGCCGCCATCTCCAGTGTTTTGAAATCCTCTTCGCTATACGAGATCTCCCGATACACCCCTTGATCCTCGTGAATCTTATGAGAGATGGTGCGCATCAGATCCGCTACACGCGAAATATGATCGTTGCCATAGGGGGATTTGGCGCTCATCGCCACTGAAATACTCTCCAAGAAAGAGAGCAGGAGTGCTTCAAGATCATCAATGAGACGATTTTTTGTAATCGCGGTTGCCGCCCAATTGGCATAGGTACTTGCCGTCTTGATATCATCTTGCGAAAATGGCGCATAACGATTGCCGATCTTTTTATTGATGAGTTGAACCACGCCAATCACATCCTCATCCTGATCAATCATCGGGATTACCAGCATCGATGTGGTACGGTAGTTGTTGGCTTGATCAAAGCGCTTTACTCCTTCAAAACTCACGCCGTCCATATTGTACAAATAGACATCTGAAATCGCAATCGTCTGCTTCTTAAGCGCGCAAATCGCAGAGACATTTTCATGGTTTTCCCGACCGTTGTGAAACAGCTTGATCGCCGGAAAGTCGGGATCGTTGATAGCGATATTGAGTTTTTCATTGATGATCGATTTGAAATGGAGTGCATCTTCACCCTTGAGATAGATAGTTCCACCCTCCGAACGGGTATAGTGAATGATCTGCTTGAGGATCATCTCCAAGATTTTACCCAAATCCTTCTCTTTAGAGAGTGCCGTTGAGATATCCATCATCGAATGTGTATCCTGATTTTTAGCGCTATTTTTCAGATACTCACCCTCTTTGAGGATGCGATTCTCTCCATCCAAAAAGCCATATATCTCCAACTCCTTGCGAATCTCCTCCTCAAAGGTCGGTTTTAAGTGCATGAAATAGAGGTTGACTGGATTGATCGCATTGTACATTTGATCTTTGAGAGTTTTAGGCGTGAGATGTTTACTCTCATGTGCCAATGAAGACATATGAGAGGGGAATGAGATATCTAAAATAAGAGAGTCAATCTTCGAATCATGATTGAGTATACTCCAAAGCGAAGGTGTGAGATGTGTATCGGTAGCGAAAAGTGCTTTGAAAGAGGGTTTTTCAATCAAGTAGGCAAAAGTCGAAACCGTATGATCAGCCAGTATCGGAGTCAGTGTTACATTGGCAAAGGCATAGGAGTGTCCTTGCACAATTTCCACAAATTCTATCGCTTTTTCTTGACTCTTTTTGATCTTTATTTGACTAAAATCTGGCCATATCGTATTGTTAAAGAGATGATCTCGAAGTGCCTGAAGCGTATGCTTGTGTCCATAAATCTTGATCGGTTTCTCCAAGGTATCATAACGATTATCCACTAAAAAAGCGATATCTATAATGTGATCGAGATGCGAATGCGTCAAAAAGATATGCTCAATCTCCACCGACTCGTCGCGCAACCCCTCGATCAAGTTACCCGCATCAATCACCACATTGGATGAGACTTGTAATGAGGTGCAACCGTGACGAAAATCTCTTCCGCCGCTCACACCGAGAAAACGAATATCATCCTTGAGCATACTCTCTATTTCCTTTTCGTCTCAAATACACCGTCAATTTGGTTGAGCCGTGTTTTATTCAAAAGATCACTCTCTTGAAAATGAAATGTTCCATCCGCCTTGCGATACGCTTCACCCTTTAGTTCTCCACTACCGCCACCTTCCAAACCGTTTTGAGGGCTAAATCTAAATCCGCCGTCACTATGTACACGCCCTCCGACACCGATATCATAACGCTTTTTACCATCGTTAAATTTCATCTTCCCTTGCATCGATCCGTCACCCAAATCAAAATCGAGATCAACCTTGCTATTCGCGCTATCGATCTTTCCAAAATCGGTGCTACCCTCCGTGATCTTCCCACTATAATGTGGTGTAGGGGTGCCGATTTTGCGTGCGATATCCTTTAGAGTTGTCGCCTTGGGTTCATCGATAGGCTCTTGTGTCGGCTCCTCTTTGGGCTCCTCGTTATCCCCTTTTTTCGTCTTTGCATGCGGCTCTTTCCAAGGCTCAAACTTTTCACTCACTTTGGCTTCATCGGTCACTTTTTGTGCCTTCTCTTGATCCAAAGGAGCTTTTGGCTCTCTGTGCAACGGCGAATGATTGACGATCGCCACACTCGGATCGCTCCTTTTATTGAGCGCTTTGATGATGACGCGGTTCATCTTTTGCGGTGGTCTTGGCGACTTCATCGCTTCGACGACGGTGCGTTCACCCGCATTGACGATTTGACTACCCTTCGGTGTCATTACCTCAATCTGCCCTGAAGTACATGCAATAATATCTCTGCGCTGTGACACCTCTCCTATCACCGTCGTACCTCTGACCCCGATCGTCGCATTGGCGGTTTTGATGCGGAAGTCTTTGTGAGAGATTTTCCCGATCTTTCCGGTAATCGATTTAAATAGTCCTCTAGCGACGGAAAATTTCGCCCCCACTTTGGTATCGGTATAGAGATACTCATCGATCTTAAAACGGCTCTTCTGCCCCAACGAAATCACCGTTTTATCATTAAAAACGATTTGAAGTTTACTCTTGGCATGGGTGCGAATTACATCATGCTCTTGGAGTTGCGTGCCGACTGCAATTTTCATCGTTTTAGCACCTCGGATCAGATCAGCCTCTCCTCGAATCGCACGCACTTCACCAATCCCGGCAAAAAGAAAACTTACTAAACTTACCCATATTATAATCACTCTTTTCATTTTCTATTCATCCTTTAACCGATAGTGATACTGCATCGCGTAGAGATTTTTATCGTAACTGTATGCGTTGATATTGGAGTCATTGATCTTTCTAGCTACATCCAAAGAGAGCCAACCATTTTGCCACGGCAATACCCCTATTTTCAACGCTACATTTTTCAATTTATCTTTGCGCTTATAACCGACATTGGCATCCAAGTCGTTGTATCGCTCATCCATATAGGCGAGATTAGATTGCACAAACCATCGGCGATTGATGACATATTTCAGATATCCCTCCGCGCGTACCGCCTTTCGATCGATGTCATATCGCACATCCTCTTTCGGCTCATAAGTATCGACACCGATCTCTACACCCGCTTGGAGTCTTTGAAAGCTTTGAGAGAGACCGCATGCAATACCGCGCATCGAATAGTCACGATCGTCGGCATATTTGGTACGGTTGAGAAGATAACTTCCACCGATATAGCCATACCCTTGATCGCTCCAATGATAGCCAAACTTGGGATCGAGATAGAAGTTATGCGCAATCTCATCGCCCTCCAGATAGGAGATATTTGCTCCCACCAGCAGTTGAAACATTGTGTTACCCGATTGCTTGAGCAAACCGGTTGAAAGATCAAGATAGTTTAAATTATTTCCTTTGACACTATGCGCAACCTCATTGTAACTATACAAACGACTCACCCAATCAAAACGATCAAACCGATAGCGATGTGAGAGTGCCAGTGAAACAATCCCAAATGTCGAGTGCTTTTTGTCCGTATCATTTTGCAACTCCAACCCGCCGTAGCGCGTTGTCTTCCGCTTACTCGCAAGCCCAATATTATCATCATAACCGACACCGATACTCACTACCCCATCAAGAAACGATCGACGCCGTTTCGCATCGATCTTAGCTAGATAGCGTTTTACCAAATGCTTTTGATTCGCATTTAGTGGCTTTTTAAGTAGTGACGCAAAAGCATCTTTCGCATCACCATAGAGCTTGAGTCGATAGAGACTCTTCGCATACATCAAAGAGGCATCCAGATTATCCGGTTCATCGATCAGTACCCGATCAAATCGGATCAACGCCTCTTCATACGCACCGTTTTGAAAGTAGGCAACGCCTTCTTGGTAATCATCACTCTTCTCATTGAAAGAGCCTTGCTCTTGCACTTGCGGTTGCATTCGTTGTGTCGGTTGTCGATAGAGAGTCACGAGATAGGCATCGGGGTAGCGTGCTTGGATAGTCTGAAAAAAGTGTCGCGCTGAAAGCTTTTTATCAAAAGGGGGACTCATCAATGAATAGTATCGCTTGAGATAGAGGATATGCGTCTCAAAAGGGATCTTTGTCTGTGCTTTTAGGGCATTGCGTTGATCATGAAATGATCCAAGCTTGATAAAATAGATAGGTTTTAATCCCTCATGAGGAGTAATCGAATAATGATCTGCATGAAGAGTAGAAAAGAAAAGTAGTGATAAAATAACCAACTTTTGAATCACAGCGACCTCTTTACACGCAAACTTTGCACTCTATATCGACCAAATCGCAAATTTTTAAACATTTTTTACCCCTAACACTTCATAGATCGTCACCGCCTCCTCTTTCCCCTTCACCTGTACCCGATCCACTTTTCGTAGATCGTAGCTCCCTTTGAGACGATCTTTGGTCGCTTTGGAGATCAAGATTTTGGCACCGTATCTTTTGCATAATCCCTCGATCCGTGAGGCGAGATTGACACTGTCACCGATGACGGTGTAGTCGCTCCGCCCCTCACTTCCCATCTCCCCGACGATCGCTTCACCGGTGTGGATACCGATACCGATCTCGATTTTAGGTAGATTCTTTTCTCGAAGCTCTCGGTTGATCTCCTTGAGTCTCTCCAACTGCTCGATGGCACTCTGCACCGCTTGATCGGCATGATCCGCAACCGCAAGGGGTGCATTCCAGTACGCCATAATCGCATCGCCGATATATTTATCGATGGTTCCTTTTCGTTTGATAATGATTTCACTCATCGGCGACATATAGCTGTTGAGATACGCCACCAGAGCGCTTGCTGATCCGAACTGCTCCGAAATGGTCGTAAAATTACGAATATCACTAAAGAAGATGCTCACTTCACTCTGACGCGTCGAAAAGGCGTTTTTACCGCTTTGGATCAACTCCTTGGCGACTTGGGGTGAAACTTTTTTGGCAAATTTTTGGCGGATGAGCTCCTTTTGACGATACTCTTGATAGATACGGACAAATGTCAAGATCATCAGCGTCAAAAGTGCAGAAATAAGTGGATAAGCAAAATTGAGCAAAATATGTTCTTGAAACATCCAATCATAATAGCACTTCATCCCTACACCGAGTATCAGCACCACCAAGCCAAATGAGAGCAAAATCCATCGAAGCGATAACGCCGCCCATATCGCCAATACACTGACGACAATCGCCACCATATCGGCACCTTTTGCATACGAAGGAGATGCAATAATGTCAGAGTTGAGGAGATTATCGATCGCATTGGCGTGGACTTCGACCCCCGGATAGGTACTATCAAACGGCGTCGCTCGCAGATCGAGCAGACCTGCCGCTGAAGTGCCGATCAAGACGATCGCCCCCTTGATCATACCTTTGTCAAAAGTGTTGTTGTAGATATCCAACGCACTCACATAACGATAGCGCCGCTTCCCGCCACGATAATTGACAAAGAGTCGCCCCTGCGCATCTGTGGGAATTGTCATCTCCCCTACCCCAATCGCACTGATACCGTTTTGGTCATAGTCGATCGTCACCCGTTTCTCTCCGCTCAACACCCGCACCATCTCAAAGGAGAGCGAGGGATAGACACAACCGTCATAGGAGAAGAGTAGCGGAACCGATCGCACCACACCGTCGCTGTCAGGTAGGGTATTGAAACTCCCGCTCGAATAGGCGCTCTCTTGGAGGATTGGGATATTGGCGATCACCCCTTTAGCTTGGAGTAGCATCTCCTTATTACCCTTGTTTCGCTGGATATAGATCGCATTGACTGGCGGTGCCTCATCCTCTGTCGGTGCATCAAAATTAAAGACAAATCCAGCGATCGTCGGGGTCTCCTGAAATGCTTTTGCCAAGATCGCATCATAATCCTTGAGATGCTTTTTGTCAATGCCGATCGAGGTGGCGATTTTGTCGGGAGAGCTGGCATCCTCCTCCGCAAAAACCATATCCAAACCGATGATCCCCACCCCTGCATCCCGCAAGTGGTATAAAATCTTTGCAATCTTATCGCGACTCCAGGGCCACTGCCCCAACTTGGCAAGCGATCGTTCATCTACATCCACGATCACAATACGATCATCCGCGCGTTTCTCTCCGCGATATTGAAACGCATAATCGATCAACGCATTGTTGATATGTTGCATCAATGACCACTGTGAAAGATAGCTCCACTCCATAAGAGCGATAAGACTCAGTGCGATCATGAGTGTAAAAAGTTTCATTCCTACCCGATTCATCAACAAAGAGGAGCAAAAGATGTTCCTCCCCTCTTCATTTTCACGCCACTTCGTCGATCTAAAGACAGAAATTTTTTTTAAAGCAGGAATAAAAAGTATGAAGTATCTTCTTAGAATACTCTTGGGCTTTATGATATTGACGCTTTCGGGATGCGATCAAACAACAAAAAAAAGTTCAAACAGTGCACACTATTTACACGACGGCGATCTACTCTCTCCTACAAGTATCACCCCTATCCATAAGAACGAACCCAATACCCCACCCGTCGCTCAACATATCAATCTCACTACCAACGAAAACAATACAACGACATTTCACCTCAGCGCCCAAGATCGCGACGGTGATCCCATCTACTACATCCTCGATAAAGCTCCTACAAACGGAAATCTTCAAGGATCAGCTGCACATCTGACCTATATACCCAACTCAAATTTTCACGGCACCGATAGTTTTAGCTACAAGGTCAATGACGGTAGTGACGATTCTAAGATTGCCATCGTTACGATTGAGGTGAAGCCAAACGACCAAACTTCAGATAAACCTGATGCTGATCAGCCTACTCCTGCACAACCCAAGCCTAATCATGCACCCATTACAAAGGATGATCACTTAGAGATAAACGAAAAAACTGCAAACTCTATCAACCTATTAGACAATGATAGTGATCCAGATACCAACGACACCCTCACACTATCAGCTTTAAAATCTATAGACACGACCCCGATCCCAAAAGCTTTGTACACATTTGATCCGGATGGAAACTTTTTATTTACTCCCAAAGATTATTTTACAAATTTACAAACATCTCAAAAGCGTACATTGCATTTCACCTATACCGTTAGCGATCAACACGGCAACCAAAATGATGCAAATGTTACCGTAACTATCATAGGTGTCAATGATGCGCCTCAAGCAGACTTTTATCAAATAAACACAACAACAAGTGGCGTTGAACTTGATGCCTCAAAGAGTAGTGATATTGATGGAAGAATAGTAGATTATAGCTGGACAGAAAATAGTGACATGCTTCACCCGATTTCAGGTAGCAGTGCAAAACATCCCATTTTCAACCTACCAAACGGAGATCACGAAATCACACTCACGGTAACCGATAATGACGGCGCAACAGATACCATAAGCTATATTATCCATATCGAATCAAATACACAAACACAAGCACAATCCGACTTAAGTAATAATATATTTGCATCCGGATTGAGAAGGATATCTCATATCACCATTGGTGACTTTAATGGTGACGGTATGCCTGACATCGCTGCCACTAGCGGACTAAAAGTCGTATCTTTCATAAATAAGAGTACTTCATTTACTAAATACAGTGTTTCCAAGACACTCGCACGCACAATCTACAGTGCAAAACTTGATGATTCATCATCCGATAGACTCATTATCGCTGATAACAATCTCTCTATTTGTCAGTACAATCAAACCGGATTTACATGCACAAATTCTATACACTCCGGATTTAGAGCCGATGATCAAATCAGTGATATCAAAGTGGCAAACATCTTTGGTGAAACACAGCCCCAAATTTTCACTACTTCCATCTATGAAAAGACTATCAATGTTTTTGATAAAGCACAATATTCGTCATCATATCTGTACGCTCAAAGGTATAGTCATCTTATCGAACCTGAACAGACTCAATTTCAATTTTCATCTAACTATACAGGAACTCTTCCAAAAGCAATCTCACTAGATATTAATGAAAATGGCGATATCGTCGATGCAAGCAAAAATGGTCAAATACATATCTTGAGGAAACAGGGAAATACTTATGTATTAGATCAAAATATTACACTACCACAAAAAATAAAGAAAGTGGCATTTTGCGGTGATGTCGGAATTGTTGCTTATGCGTATGATATCGTACAACAAGATGCTTACCTCTATTTCAAAGCAACCGATAGTGCAAAATTTCAACAGTTTGCTATCTCTTCCGGCGATATCATTAATGGAACCTTTGTCTGTAAAGATATCAACAACGATAAAAAGATTGATCTTATCAGTGCACTCGGCAAGCAGATAAAGCTTTGGGACTATAATACAACAAGTAATCAGTTTGAAACTAAGGCGATCTTAAAGAGACACAAAATCCCTATCACCGATATGAAAATCGCTGATATGAATGGAGACGGTTATGTAGATATCGTTGTCGGAGATAGTAGTGGAGATATCACTACCTATCTCATGAGCCCTTAAATGACTCGATGATCAAGTACTGAAACATCGCCTTGTAGATCTTCAA
>JALVVN010000002.1:0-11793 GCA_027023405.1 Campylobacterales bacterium | reverse complement strand
GATATGAATGGAGACGGTTATGTAGATATCGTTGTCGGAGATAGTAGTGGAGATATCACTACCTATCTCATGAGCCCTTAAATGACTCGATGATCAAGTACTGAAACATCGCCTTGTAGATCTTCAAGGCGATCCGCTTCGACAAGCTTACGAATCTCCTCATAGGGATAGCGCGTATGATCGTAAGTGATCACCACAAGCCGATCCCCTTTTTGCAGGTAATGTGTCTCTCCAAAGGGTGTGTAGCGGGTCGCACCGATCGAGATGAGCATCTTTTTGGGGTAGTCGGCGATCTTCAGCAGTGCGGGGAGATCTTCGAGAGGACCGTGATCTTTTTGGGTATTGAGCTTGGTTTGTATCCAATCAAGTAGCTTTTGGTAAAAGTAGCTATACCCCAATAGCTCACTATTTTCTCCATACTCGTGCCACTTACCGTCTCTTTGCACAAAGGAGCAGAGAGAAAAGCAATCCATCACACCGCCCTTCTCGAAACGATCGATTTCAATGAGATTGGGCGAAAGCGCTTTGCTATTTTCACCCCAATTTTTCTTGTGGCTGATCTTGGGCGCACCCTCGATGCGGATCGAGCAGTCATTGTAGGCACAAAAGTGTGTCGGTCTAATCGCACTCACCACTCCACCCTCATAACTCAAATCGCACACCAACGCCACCTCCGGCTCCATCTGAATCTCCCGACCTTGCGGTGCGCTGATCTGCGTATGTGAAAAGGGGTAGATGCTCAAAAAAGTCTCACTATGTGGCACATAAGTCGGAAATATCCCCTTGGGCGCATCCGCCGAATCAACCTCCACATCCACAAAATCGGCACTCTCACCCGCCTGCTCCAAATGGTGTGCAAAATTACCGGCGATCCCAAATCCGATCCACTCTTTTTGCATGATGACTCCTCAAAAATGATTTGTCGTAAAGTTTACTAAAAAATCTGTTAAGAGATAAAATCCCCACTTTAAATCTATATTAAGTGTATAATAGTATTATAGTTATTAAACAATTAAAATAGGGTTAATTACTATTATGTTACCACTTATGACACTAAGAGAGTTGCAACTTTATTTGGGAAAAAAGATCAAAGAGGCAAGACTCTCCGAGAACAAAACACAAAAAGAGTTAGCTGCCGAGTCTGATATACCTCTCTCTACCTACCAAAAATTGGAGCAAAAAGGGGAAGGAAGTTTGAAAGACTTTTTGAAAATATTGATCGCACTAAACCGCATCAATGAACTAGAAACACTTTTAGATCATGCAAAATATAGTCCGGTAGAGGAGTATCAGAGTAAGAAAAAAGCGAAAAAAAGAGTCAGACATGCTCATAAAAGCTAAAATCTTTGGAAAAGATATCGGCATCATCTCACACAAGAACGGCGGTTTCTTTTTTGAGTATTTTGAAACATTCTTAAAAGATCATATCGAGATATCCCCCTTCTATCTACCTCTCTCCCCTAGAGTGTATAGTGGAAAAGAATTTCTAGCATTTGAGATGATACCCTCTGTTTTTGCCGATTCACTACCGGATAGCTTCGGTTCTATGTTGATGGCTTCATATTTTAAACATCAAGGCGGAAATATCCATGCGATAAAAAACCCTTTAAACAAACTCTCATATATAGGTGATAGGGGAATCGGTGCCATTGAGTATGAGCCTATCATCTCAACTGATAGTAACACAAAGCTCATAGAGTTTCATACCTATATCAAAGAGGTAAGGAAAATAGTAGAGGGCAGTACTAAAGAGGTCTCAAAAGAGATAACAGCCCAAGCTTCACCGGGCGGTGCAAGACCCAAAGCATTTGTAAATTGGGACAGGGGAAATGACCGTATGCTTATCGGCAAGGAGAAAGCGGGATATGAGCCTTGGATCGTGAAGTTTTATGAAGATGAACCCTCGAAACAGGCTCTTACAAAAACCGAATATGTCTATTTTCAAATTGCCAAAGAGGTAGGAGTTGATCTGCCGGAGTTTGACTATATTTTAGAGGATGGAGAGTTTCATTTTGCGGTGAAGCGATTTGATAGAGCAAACGGTAAAAAACTGCACTTACACACTTTGGCGGCGCTTATGAATAAACGATTTGATGAGAGGGGTCTATTTTCATACGAGGAGCTGTTGAAAGTTACAATGAGACTCACTCACAATATGCAGGATGTAAAAGAAGCCTATAGGCGTACGGTTTTTAATATCATCGGGCAAAATTGTGACGATCATGCGAAAAACTTCTCTTTTTTGATGAACGAAAAAGGAGAGTGGTCATTGGCTCCCGCTTATGATCTTCTCTACTCATACGCAGAGGGGATCTATAAAGAGCATTTTCTCTCTCTCGGAGGTAAGTTATCGGGATTTAACAAAGATGATCTATTGGCACTCGCGTTAGAGTATGATATATCAAAAGGTGAAGCTATGAATATCCTAGAAGAGACATTAGAGAGCTTTAACCGCTTACCGAAATATGCACGAGAGATAGGCTTAGAGCATGGAGAAATAAACTTTTTAAAACTCTAAACAACGAGAGAGATGATCGGGGAGCCACTCTCCTCAAAATGCTTTGGTTCTCCCTCGACAGGCTTGAGCATCGCCAGCGCATAGGCTTTGGGATCGATATCGACATTGGCTAGGATTTTGATATTTTTATAGGCATCGATGATTTTCATCTTGGCACTCAGTATCTCCTTCTCGACTCTCGCCTGATCGATACGCAATACCGCTACATCTGCCCGAGAAGCAAATCCCGCCTTGAAAAGTCGATCCGTACTTTGTAGCAACAGATTTTTCAAAAAGAGGATCTTCTTCTTGACCTTGATCCGCTCTTGCGCTTTGAGTGCTTGGACATAATTTTCCAAAAGCGATTTGGCGATGCGCTCCTTCTCTAGATCGATATCGGCTTTAACAGACGCCAACTCCTTTTTCGCCAACGCCACCTTCAGATCTTTCGCCCCAAATCGGTAGATCTCATAATCAAAATTGAGCGTCAATGAGTTGCGATACTCGGAACTCGACGGATAGGTTGAACCGTTGATATTAGCATTTCCACTTCGACTAAAACCGTGATAATACTCATTATAATATTTGAGTGAGAGATTGGGATAGTAGGCACTTTTGAGCACTTCAATGTTGGCTTTGGAGATATCAAGATCGTATCGTTTGAGTATGATAGAGGCGGACTTTTGCATCGCATCATTGAGTAGATCCCAAAAACCGACCTTTTGGCTAGGTAGATCGGTATGAAATTTTTTCATCTGGGGATTGATATATTTGATGATCTCAATCCCCTTTGTAGCTCTTTTGACGCTTGTCTGTGTCTGAGCAGTCGGTTCCGCTCCCTGCATATAGGCATCAATCGTGATGACGGAGGGGTGTTTGTGTAGATCATCAACGATCAAAGGCGTCTTTGATGAAGGTGGAGACAGTGGGGCGTTCTCCTCCACCTCTTCTATCGGTTGTGCAGGCAGGACTTCCGGCTCCAACTCTACAACCGTCGCATCTTGCATCGTATCAGAGTCAGCTCTATCAACCACTTTGCGAACCATTTGCACGCTCTCATCCGGTATGGAATCGTCAAAGATAGGATAATCTTCACATCGTAGCGATGCCGGTACTATCCAAGAAAAGAGGAGTGTGATCAAGATATGCGTGCGTAAACGATCCAAAAGAGCCCCCGGTTAAAATGTAAACAAATTCGTCTTGATTCTAACCTAACGGGACTTTTTTAGAGTAGTGGATTTTAAAATAGTCTTGTGAATTCAATAAATTATAAAATATTTCAAATTTTTTGGTAAAAAGTTTGTACTTCCATCTCTTGGAGTATCAAAAACTAACTAATATTGACATTTAACCAATTATTAATCATCCCACTGACGCCAATCTTCATCATCTACTACCTCCGACTCATCGACCGCCTCATAAAACAGAGAAGTGATACCGTTCAAAACCTCCGAAGCGACAATCTCCTGTCCGCGATGATTCGGATGCACACCATCTCCATAAAAATAATCACTTCCCAAAGACTGCCCCGCATGAATCAAGGTGAGTCCAAGCGATCCCGCTACACGCTCGTAGGCACGATTGATATCTCTTGTGTGATCACGCGCATGCAAAAGTCGATTGGGCGTCGTTAAGACAACACGAGTCTTCGGTTTTGCTGAAAGAATCTTTTGAACCGCCGTTTTGAGATGCGAGGCGATCTCCTCTTCATCGTCATGATAGTCATTGATTCCTAAGGCAATATTGACAATCGTCGTGCTACCGTTACCCGAAATTGAATCAATCACACCTGAAACACTCGGATACCCCTCATCATAGGTAAAGGAGCTCAGCCGATATCCTGATGTTGCCATTAGCTTCGTATGAATACCCAACTGATGCAATTTCGCACTCACAATCTTATAGACATACTGCCCATAAGCGGCGCGCGTACTATCACCGATGGAGATATAGAGTGTTCGTGAAATTTTCTTAGTCACACTCTTCTTTTTTGCTTGCTGTTTCGGTTTTGCTGTGGGAGCGGGTTGATGAACTGCTTCCGGCTTTGGACTCTCATTTGTGTGTGCCTGTGTCGCCTCTTGTTGATGAATCGATTGAGGTTCTCTATCGTTCTGTGTTGTATCATCACTCCCACAGCCAATCAACACCCCTAAAAGTAACAAATTAACTATCCCTTTAACCATCTATTTTATCCTTTTTTTGTAAAATAGATTGTATTATAGGGATAATAGTTTAATTTTAGATGACTTTTTTAGAGGTGCCCTTATGTTAGAGGAGACTATTTTTGCCTAAAATGGCTCAAAAGTGCTCCCAAAATGTCATCATCATCCTTGCTTCGTGCCTTGAGTGAGACCTCTTTCCCGTCTCTAAATAGGATCGTAATAAACTCTTGATAGCTCGAAATGCGCTCTACGCCACGCTCTTTTGCCAAGATCTTGATCACCACCATCTCCAAAAATTGCTTTGTATAGCGATCGATCTCACCAAAGCGATCACCGATCTCCTCTTCGATCTCATAGACCTCCTTGGGACTTTGGGCTTTGGATAGGCGACGGTAGAGCTCGAGACGGATCCGATCTTCACTCACCACATCGCTACTGATATAGGCGCTAATCGCCAGCTTCATCTCGACACCTTTCTCCTCCTCTTCAGGAGAGGCTTCATTCATGAGTGTCTTAAGTGCATCCTCAAGCATTTTGATATAGAGGCTATACCCGATCCCTTTGATATGACCGCTCTGCGCCTCTCCGACCAGATTTCCACCGCCGCGAATCTCCAGATCGTGATACGCCAGCACCGATCCCGCCCCCAAAAAGGAGTTGGACTCTAGCGCCAAGAGTCGCTTCGTGGCATCTTCACTCAAAAGCTCTTTATCTTTGACCAAAAAGTAGCAGTACCCTTGTCTCGCACCCCGCCCCACACGCCCGCGAAGCTGATGCAGATCCGCCATACCGAAGCGATCCGCCTCATCGATCATAATAGTATTGACATTGGGCATATGGATACCCGACTCGACGATCGAGGTGGAGAGGAGCAGATCATACTCACCGCTCTCAAAGCGCATCACCTCTTTTTCGGTTGTCGCCGGCGGGATTTTGGAGTGGAGTACGAGGATCTTGAGATCGGGCAAGAGATCTAAAAGCGCTTTTTTCTTCTGCTCAATCGAAGCGATACGGTTATGCACATAGAAGATCTGTCCACCCCGACGAATCTCCCGCAAGATGATCTCCTTGATCAGCGCATCATTATACTCCTTGACGAAGCTTCGCACATCCTCCCGCTCACTCGGCGGAGTGAGGAGTTGGGAGTACTGCTTGATAGAGGAGAGCGCCATGTTGAGACTTCGCGGGATCGGGGTCGCGGACATCGAGAGGATATGCATATCCGATCGCAAAGCTTTGAGCTTCTCTTTCTGCTTCACGCCAAACTTATGCTCCTCATCGATCACTAACAACCCCAGATTGTTAAACTCCACACCCAAAAGCGCGTGCGTACCGATACAGAGGTCTATTTCACCCGATTTGAGCCCTGCTAAAATCTCCCGCTTCGCCTTGGCATTTGTAAAGCGATCGATCTTGGCGATGCTTACACCAAAGCGACCGAGCCTCGTCTGAATCGTCTGAAAGTGTTGATGCACCAAGAGTGTCGTCGGCGCAATCACGCCCGCTTGGTAGCCGCTCTTGACCGCCGCCAAGATCGCATTCATCGCTACTTCGGTTTTACCAAATCCCACATCCCCGCTCAGGAGCCGATCCATCGCTTTGCCACTCTTGAGATCGCTAAAGATCTCCTCGATACTTCGCTGCTGATCTTCGGTATATTCAAACCCCGCATCAGCTTGAAAAAGCGCGATCTGCTCAAAATCGCTCTCGATAACCGGCGCCTTCTTGAGCGATCGTTTGGCAGCGATCTCAATAATCTCTTGGGCGATCTCAAAGAGTTTGGCGCGGACTTTGGCTTTGAGCTTTTGAAAGCTCCCCTTGCCGAGCCGATCTACCACCGCCAGAGAACCACCATCGGCGATATAGCGATCCACCGCATCGATATTCTCCACCGGCAACAGCACCTTCTCGTCATTTTGATAAGCGATCTCGATAAAGTCTCGCACGCTTCCTAGCACCGCCGTATTAACCAAGCCCTTGAAGATCCCCACACCGTAATCCTCATGCACCACATAATCACCCGGCTTCAGCTCATCGAGCACAATCGTGTTTTTGCGCCGTTTGCGCTTTTGCTTGGGGCGGTTGAGTGAGAGGATCAACTCCTCTTTGCTCATCACATTGACGATGTAGGGAACAGTTTTGAGTCGATAGTCTAGATCGGGGAGATCAAACTGCTTGACGATAGCTTCGGAGTTGGCAAGAATGGTGATCTTTTTTGCTTTGTGAAATTGCAAAAAGTCGCTGATATCGGCGATCTCGATATCTTTGTAGTCGCTCTCTTGGGGAATCGTAAAGATCTCCGTCAAATCCGCTTTCACTTGTTCTTCATCGACAAAGGAGAAGATCTCTTCAATCTCTTGGGTGTATGGCTCCACTTTCGCACTCGGTAGTGCCTTGTAGATAGCGTGCGCACTCTCTTCAAGCACCCACAACCCCAAAGAGCCGATATCCTTCACAAAGCTATCGGAATCAAACCGCTCAATCCGCCGATCCAACGCTTCCCGCACATCCGCCTCTAGTGCAAAATATGCCGCTCCGATCTCCACCCGCTCAAGCTCAGCCTGTTCGCTCTTTTGCGAATCGAGATCAAACGATCGGATCGACTCCACCTCATCATCAAAGAGCGAAAGTCGGATCGGCATCTCACCGGTTCGGGTAAAGATATCGATAATATCCCCGCGAAAACTCACCTCTCCACGCTCTTGCACAATATCGACAAAGCTATACCCCCAGTCATGCAGACGACTTTTGAGTTCATCCAAATCGATTCGATCCCCAAAGGCTATTTCAAAACGGTTAAAGAGTGTCGATTTGGGTAGCGGTTTGGTCAGGGTATGGATCGGGGAGATGAGGAGTTTTTGATGTTTCTTGGAGTTGTAGAACCCCTCTAGGGCATTGAGCAGGTCAAAGAGCTCCTCTTTGTAGGGGCGCAGATCCTCCCCCGAAGCAGCACGAAAATCGGGCAACTGATAGGTATCGTACCCCAACAACCGCGCGACATCCGCCGCCCTCTCTGCTTGGCGATCATCTTTGACGATCAACAGTTGGCACTTTGGATTTCCCTTTAAAAAGGCGTAAACTTTTGCTTGCAAGCTTAGTGAAGCTCCTCGTTGAGTTTCACCTCTCTCGTGCTTCGAAACGCTTTGATCTCACCCGTCGTACTATCTTCACGGAAGTGGATACCGTTGAGCCCGGCAAGCTCTTTGCCTTTAAAGTAGTCAGAAGATTGCGGTTTCCACTCAGGGTTGGCTTGCTTGATCTTCTCGAGCTCAGTTTCACTAATGTGTATCTTGGTGCCTGCCAAGATCGCCACACCCGCATCGATGATACACCCATCACCTAGCGGAATACCCGTCACTGAGTTGGCGCCCAAAAGGGTATTTTGACCGATGGTGATAGGATTGCCGTCCGTACCGCTGAGGACTCCCAAGATACTCGCACCGCCGCCGACATCACTACCGCTTCCGACCACCGCCGAAGAGCTAATGCGCCCCTCTACCATTACCGGTCCGGTCGTTCCGGCGTTGAAGTTGATGTAGCTGGCTCCAGGCATCACGGTCGTTCCGGCGTGGAGTTGCGCACCCATTCGCACTTTGCTTGACTCCAAGATACGGGTATTGTCCGCCGGAATCACATGCTGTAAATAGCGTGGAAACTTATCGACACTCTGTATCTCCGGATACATCCCGTCGAGTTTTAGCGCGATCTCATTCTCTCTCAGCCACGCTAACTCGATCGGCATATTCCCGCTCCACGCGACATTTTCCAAGAGTCCGAACGCGCCGTCGAGATTGAGTGAACGAAGTGCTGCTTTTTGGAGTGAAAGCGCATAGAGTTTGAGATAGACCGCTTCGACACTTTGGGGTTTTGCATCCTCAAACAAAAAGCAGATCTTGTAGTCCGTCTCACTCACATGTCCCGATTGAAAGAGCTCATTGAGATGCTTGATCACTTGGACATTTTTGTGACTCTCACCTGTAGCCTCTTCGATATAGGGCGCAAAGGCGTTCATCGCATTTTGGACAAATTCACGATTAATCACGCTGACAAATTCACTACCAGTCGTATCGATATTCACACCGCTTTGCGCCAAACTCTCCAAAAAGATCGCCGCTGATCCGAGATTTTCCTCCCAATTGATGAGCGGATAGGTCGCCTGTAAGATCTTTTCACTATGCTTCTGTCCGCGATCGACCCGCGCGATCCCAAATCCAACCGGTGCACGATAGTTGTCGCCCCCTTGAATCTGTTCTACCAACGCCTTAAACGCCTCTTGTGATGCTACCTGCTCGATTGCCATATTCCCTCCTCTACTCTATCTATTGTTATTGTGGTGACTTCGACCCTCGCGTCGATTTGAACCGCCACCGGAATTTCGTCTTCGGTGGTTTCCTCCGCGACTGCCACGATTTCCGCCACGCCCACGACCTCTTCTGCCGTTTTGCGCCTTGGAAGCGTCCGCTTCCTTAAAGAGTCGCTCCACTTCGACCAGCGACTTGCCGATCTTGTCGCTTCCGCTGATGTCATTTTGACTAAAGAGCATTGCGGCAAGTTTGAGTGCGATATCCTCATCAACAAACTCTTTTTTCAAATCATCCACAATCTCCCGTGCCAAATCAGTCACTTTTTGAGATTTGATCCTATCGATAATTTTATCACGATTTTGCATCTGTACATCCGCTATCGTCGGAATCACTTGCGACTCTAATTTGCTTCCGACATCCTTTTGGATCTTTTTGAGTGAATTAAACTCATGTGGCGTCACGATCGAAATCGCAATCCCCGTCTTGCCCGCACGCCCCGTTCGACCGATGCGGTGCACATAGCTCTCCGAATCAAAGGGGATATGGTAGTTAAAGACATGGCTCACATCCCGTACATCCAACCCCCTTGCCGCTACATCCGTCGCGACCAACACTTCAAGCGCTCCCCGCTTAAAAGCTTTGATCACCTCTTCACGAGATCGTTGCTCCATATCGCCGTGCAACCCTTTGGCACGATACCCCTGCGCCGAGATATAACTCGCGAGACGATCCACCTCTTTTTTGGTACGGCAAAAGACGATCGATTTGGTTGGGTTTTGATAATCCATCAAACGCATCAAGGCATCATCCCTCTCTCGCTCCTCTACCACATAGTAGTGCTGTGTGATATCTTTGTTGGTCGTATCTTTTTGGGTGATGGTCACAAACGCCGGCTCATAAAGTATCTCTTGGGCGAGATCCTTGATCTGCTGTGGCATCGTAGCCGAAAAGAGGAGTGTCTGTCTTGAAGTAGGCAAAAAGGCGAAAATCTTTTTGATATCATCCAAGAAGCCCATATCGAGCATCTCATCCGCCTCATCGAGTACGACAAATTGTGGATTGATATCGATCATGCCTTTATTAAGCAGGTCAAGAAATCTACCGGGTGTGGCTACCACGATCGAGGAGTTGTTGATATGCTTCACCTGACGACCGTAGGAGCTACCACCGTAAACGGTCGCAGTATTGATCCCTAAGTTTTTTCCAAATCGAAAGAGCTCATCGCTCACCTGTGTTGCGAGCTCACGGGTGGGCACGATCACCACCGCTTCGACCTCTCCGTCACATGTCATCATATTGAGGATCGGCAGACCGAATGCCGCAGTCTTTCCGGTACCGGTGTGCGCCTGCGCTACGATATCTCTCCCCTCCAAAACGATAGGTATCGCCTCTTTCTGTACGGGGCTTGGCTCTTTAAAGCCGGCATAGTTGATCGCCTTCGCGAGTTGCGGTTTAAAATTAAACGCTTCAAATGTCATAAATTCTTCTTTGTTTCAATATTCATAAAAAGGCTTTGGGCTACGATGCCCATATTTCCCAAAAACCCTTTATATTTCAACTGCTTCAAGAAGTGATTTATCGGTCGTCGGGAGTGTGCTATTCTATGTGAGGGAGATAGTAGCAAAAGTGTGCTTGATGAAAGCTTGGTAAATGAGATTAATCACTCTTCAGATTATTAGCCCTATGTAACAACAACCTCCTAGCTCTTAAACCTCTTAAAAACCTTTTCAAAATCCAACTCCACCTTGCACTCCAAAGCGTCGAATCTGTACTTTTCTTTTGTAAAATCACCTTGCTTTTGATAGATGTTGTTTTCTATTTTGTAGATTTTGGCAAGGAGTGTTTTGGGATAGACTAAAATATAGTATAAAACTTTCTCTCTCTCATATATCTCAAACTTTACCTTCTCATCTCTTTTGGCTGTAGAGTCAGAAACTATCTCGATGATGATCTTTGGAGCCTTTGTTATATAGTCTGACTCTTCCCCGCATATCAAAGCGATATCAGGTCTCAAAACATTTTCACTATCGACTATATAGTCAAGCTCATAGACCACTTCACAATCCTCACAATCTCGAACTTCATCAGTCAGAAAACTTAAAAGTTCTGCACCTATTTTTTGGTGATCTCTCACAGGACTTGGAGCCATCGCAAGAGGCATCCCGTCTATAAGTTCCCAGTCACCTTTCCACTGTTTATAATCCTCATAAGTATAAGTTTCTATAGCATTAACAACACCCATAATAGATTCCTTTATATTCTCTAAAGGGCATTTTATCATAATTTTTAACTTGATGCTCTTAGTACTAATAAATATAACTTTTCTTTACCAACAAAAAGTGAAGCCTTGACCCTCCTTTTCCCGAGGATCTCTTAAAAGAAGTCGGCGATTTTCCAGCCTTTTTTTACAGAGAGATATCCTAAAACCATTGTAACCAATAAAATCACAGCTAACATTATCTCAGTCATGATTTAACTCCTTTAATTCATAGTGAAACTTTCCAAGTTTCGTCAAGTTTATAAAAAGGCCCAAAGCATTAATAGCGAAAGATATTGATAACTTCTAACTTATCCTTATAATACCACCCTATTCTTTAGTGGTATTTTAGCATTTTTGAAGCAAAAGGTAAAATTTTATTTATTTTTAAGTATTTTAATATTGTTTACAGAGAGAGAAAAAATTATAGATAAAAGTAAAAAATAAAGCCCCCGTATCATAAGAATGTAGCAAATTAGCTATCATTTTATAAGAGTTTGTTTAGTAGTAATAAATCGGGTTTAAGCCCGAAGCGGTTGTTTTTCTTAAGAGAAATAACTAGCTTGAGGGTCA
>JALVVN010000001.1 GCA_027023405.1 Campylobacterales bacterium | reverse complement strand
GCCTCCGTGATGACTGCATCCCACTTTTTCTTCACTTCGCTCCATGCATAGCCCTTGGCTTTTTCCCTGGCATTTTGTGAGAGTTTTTTAGCAAGCTGAGGATCTTTGAGCGCACGGAGGATTTTGTTTGCCATGGCTATATGGTCATTTTTATCGACAAGGAGTCCATCTTTTTCATTGTCGATGAGGTAGGGAAGTCCGCCGACATTGGTCGAGACGATGACAAATCCAAGCGCCATCGCTTCGACGATACTCACCGGCAGATTATCAAAATTTGTCGGATTGATGAAGATATCAAAATCTTTGGAGAGATCGATCCACTCCTCTTTGCTCAATCCTCCCGTAAAGGTCACACTATCTTCCAAGCCAAGCTCTTTTGCAAATGCCTTTGTCTCTTCCAAGCTTCCGTCACGATCGGGACCGACCATCGTCAAAACCGCATCCGGATACTTCTTTTTGACAATCTCAAAAGCTCTGATTGCCATCTTTGTATTGTAGATCTTAGCAAAAGATCGCACATAAAGAAGCTTGGGGGCGAGTTTTTCTCGTAATTTAAAGGGGTACTTTTCCAGTTCTATATTGTTAGGGATGAGGCGTGTTTGGTAGCCTCGCTTCTCAAACGCCTCTTTGAGGTAGCTAGAAGGGGTGACATTCAGAAAAGATCCGCGAAAGAGATAATCGGACATTGTCTTATTTTGATCAAGTCTTTGGGGAAGGTTCCCTCCGTGTAAGATCGGAATATAGGGAATGCTAAACTGCTTACCGAAAAAAGCTGTCATAATCGCATAGTAAAAGTTCCAAGTGCTATAAGTATCGACGATGAGCAGTTTGCACTCATTGCGATGTTTGACAATGTGTCGCATCATATCGAAAAAACGCAAGATTTTATTTTGTACGGATGAACAGGTGACGATATCATAATTTTCACTCAACTGTTCGCCGAGTGTATCGATGGTAGAGAGTGTTGGACTGTTTTTGTTGCCGAGATATAAGATCATTGAGATTCCCTAAAGATAATTTATACGGTATTATATCGTCAAAGATACAAAAGAATGTAGTAAAAATTGTGAAGTCGATCAAGTCTTAAAGACTTGATCTGTTGGAGAACTCTTTAAGACTTTTTATCTTCGATCTTATTCGTAAGATCTTCAAAAAACTCTTTGATCTCTTTTGTTGCGTTTAGGGCAAGTTTTTCTAGAGAGTGGGTGGACTCTTGTAGCTCACGAGAGATTTTCTTTTTGCTCTCTTCGATAAAATCTTCCGCGTCCATTTTCGCTAAATGCGCTTTGAGCGCTGAAAGATCAAGATCCTGTGCATGTTCATCTTTGACTTTTTGCACTACCTCTGTTGCGCTCTCTTTGAGATGAGAGAGTTTCTCTTTTGCTATGAGTGCCTTCTCTTGCGCCTTCTCTTTGACTTCATCATCAAGCAGATCATCTTTGATTTTATTGAAATTGGTTTTGAGATCTGCCCAAAATTCATTGACCTCCTCGGGGAGTTCCTTGCTGTACGACTCTACCTTCTCTTCAAGTGAAGCAATCGCCTCTTTGGACTTTTGTAAAAGTTGTTTAAATTCCGCATCCATCATATCACCTCCTAAAACGATATAGAGAATTATACCATTTTTTAGGAGGAATAAGTGCTATTTTAGTAGCTTATCTATATTATATTTTACCATCTAAGTGATCAGCAAGTCTTTGGAGCTTCTCTTTATATGCCTCAAGATCAAAATCTTTGACTCTCGCTACACCATCTTCAACTGCCGCCTGCGCAACCGCTGATGCAACATACACCAATACTCTTCTATCAAACGGAGAAGGGATGATATAGTTTGGACCAAACTCCATATCGGTTCTCTCGTGTACTTTTTGCACATGATCAGGTACCGGCTCTTTTGCGAGTGCCGCAAGTGCGCGTGATGCCGCCATTTTCATATTTTCTGTGATCTTTGTCGCTCTTACATCGAGTGCCCCTCTAAAGATTTGTGGGAAGCCAAGAACATTGTTTACTTGGTTTGGATAGTCGCTTCTACCGGTACCGATGATGACATCAGGTCTTGCCTCTTTGGCTAACGGTGGCTTGATCTCAGGGTTTGGATTTGCACACGCGAAGATAATAGGGCTTTTGTCACTCATGGTTTTGACCCATTCCGGCTTGATCAAGTCTGGACCGGAGAGTCCGAGCACCATATCCGCACCCTTCATCGCATCCTCAAGTGTTCTATCCGGTGTGTCAAAGGCAAATTTTTGTTTTTGTGCATTGAGATCATCTCTTCCGCTATGGATAACACCCTTGGAGTCAAGCATCGTGATATTTTTCACGCCGAGTTGTTTATACATACTCGCACACGCGATACCTGATGCACCAGCACCGATGACAACGACTTTGAGATCTTCGGGTTTTTTGTCAGCCATCTCTAGGACATTGATAAGACCGGCTGTTGTGATAACGGCTGTTCCATGCTGATCGTCGTGAAAGACCGGTACATTACAGATCTCTTTGAGTCTGTCTTCGATCTCAAAACATCGAGGTGCTGAAATATCTTCAAGGTTGATACCTCCGAAAGTATCCGCGATTCGTGCGACAGTCTCGATGATCTCATCTGTATCTTTAGTATTGAGCTCGATATCTACGGCATCGACATTTGCAAATGTCTTAAAGAGAACCGCTTTTCCTTCCATGACAGGTTTTCCACCGAGATGTCCGATATCTCCAAGACCCAAGACAGCCGTACCGTCGCTAATGACTGCAACCAAGTTTCCTTTATTTGTGTACTCATAAGCAAGATCGACATCTTTTTCAATCTCAAGGCAGGGGTAAGCCACACCGGGGCTGTATGCCATTGCCAACTCTTTTTCGGTACTACACGGCTTTGTCAAAAGTGTCCCTGTCTTTCCGTTTGTGTCAAACTCATTTTGCGCCTTGTGGTAGTCGAGCGAATCTTTTTCAAAATTATCCATATATCTATCCTTGTCGTTGATTTTGTGAGCAATATTATAACACGATTTAATAGATATTTAACACTAAAATTTTAGAATTTCGCAAAAACAGGAGGTTTGGAGATGAAAAAGATTTGGTTGTCAATGGCGGTAGTGTCGGTTTTGAGCGCAGATGAGGGTGTGTTACAAAAAGTAACAATCGAAACAGAAGCAGATAGCATCACGGTCAAAGATGTGAGTCACAATGAGATCAAATCCGCTGATATAGCGGATGCGTTGAGCCGGCACATCCCCTCGATCAACTTGATCCGAAGAAGCGGAATCGCCAACGATATCCTTGTAAGAGGACAAAAAAGAGACAATATCAATATCGTAATCGACGGTGCCAAAGTGTGCGGTGCCTGCATCAATCGTATGGATCCTCCGACATCCCATGTCTTGAGCAACAACATTCAAAGTATCAAAGTAAGTGAGGGACCTTTTGATGTGGAGAACTTCGGATCACTAAGCGCACTTGTTGATATTCAGACGCTCAAACCTACCAAAGATCTCAAAGGCGAACTCAATTTTAATGTAGGAAGTTTTGACTATCGCAAAATGGCGGGTAATATCAGTGGCGGAAATGAGATGTTTCGACTCCTCCTTTCCGCCTCCAGTGAGAGTCAAGATCAGTACAAAGACGGCTACGGAGATCGCCTCTATGAGCAGGTGATCAAAGCGACAGAGGGTACAAAGATGGCAGGTGCGCAGTATCAAAAGCGTTATGAAAATATGCGTGCTTTCAAAAAATCGACCTTGTTGAGTAAGCTTTTTGTCGATATCGATCCCGATCAAGCGCTAGAGCTTAGTTATACGGCAAACCGTAGTGATGATGTCCTCTACCCCTCCAGTAAAATGGATGCGATCTATGATGACAGTGACATCTACAACCTTCACTACCGCTACAAAAATCTCACCCTCCAGCTCTACAACTCCAAAGTCGATCACCCCATGAGTAACCGCTACCGAAAAATGGGGCTCAAAAAGGAGAAGACACACAAGCTCACAACCGACATGAAAGGGGCAAAACTCAAAGCAGCTTTTCAATACAAAGGAATCGAAATGATCGCAGGATTGGATATGAGTCGGCGAAATTGGGACGGGCATTTTGAGAGTAATGGAGAGTGGCTAAAGATGGCAAACGGCATGAAAACACCCAAGAGCCTCGATGATGTCGATACGACCAATCGCGCCCTCTTTCTCAAAGCCAAACAGCACTACGGTGCAAGCAAGATCAGCTATGGAGTGCGCTACGACGATACCGATATCACGACGCGAAGATCGGGCGATCGAGATCGGAGCTTTCGATCATGGAGCGCAAATGTTTTTACCGAAACGAAGATCGACGAGAGTATGCGCTACTTTTGGGGAGTGGGTAGCGCTAGCCGTGTACCCGATGCGCGAGAGCTTTATCTCTTGATGATGGGCGATCATATCGGTTCGCCCGATCTCAAACAGTCGCATAACTATGAGGTCGATCTAGGCGGTGAAAAAATCTTTGACAACTTTAGCGTTAAACTCAAAACTTACTACTCTTTTATCAAAGACTACATCGCATTCAACAGTCACAACAAACGCCTACGAAAAGATGGCAAAATGGGTGCATTTCACTCATTTGAAAATGTTGATGCGACGATCTGGGGTGCGGAGCTAAGCGGTATGGTATTGAGTGATTGGGGTATTGATCTGGACTATTCACTTTCGTATAAGCGGGGTAAAAAACGCCATCCTCTTACCGGACAACACGGACGAAACCTGCCCGATATGCGACCTCTCAAAGCGGTAGTCGGACTGAACTATGAAGCGGGTGAGAATAGTGCGCGAGTCGAATTTATCGGTGCGACAAAGTGGGATAAGATCGACTACGAAAACGGCGAACAGAAGCTCTCCGGATACGGCGTAGTAAACCTCAAAGCAGCCCGACGATTTGGCAAAAAGATCACCGTGTCACTTGGTGTCGATAACCTCTTTGACAAGCGCTACGCCATCACCAATACCTACCGTGATCTGATCCTGCTTAGTACCGGTAGCGGTCAAGATGACATCATGCTACTCAATGAGCCGGGACGATATCTCTATGCGAATGTGAAGATGAGTTTTTAAAGTAAAAAGTGAGTAAAATCAGGCAACTTTATAAAAGCAAGGATAGAGTATGTCGCAAAAGAGAGAGTTTGAAACATCGGTTGCAAAGATGCTTGAGATCATCGGCGAGGATCCGCATCGTGAGGGGCTAGTCAAGACGCCGGAGCGGGTCTATAAAGCGTTTGAATTTATGACCAAAGGGTACAAACAAGATCCCAAAGAGATCCTCAACGAAGCGCTCTTTGAGAGTAGCAATGACGAGATGGTTTTGATCAAAGATATCGAGTTTTATTCGATGTGCGAGCACCATCTCTTGCCGATCATCGGACGGGCGCATGTGGCGTATATCCCTGACGGTAAAGTGGTCGGACTCTCCAAGATCCCCCGAATGGTCGAAGTCTTTGCTAGACGCCTGCAAATCCAAGAGCAGATGACCGAGCAGATCGCCGATGCGATCATCGAGACGATCCAACCAAAAGGGGTCGGTGTCGTGATCCAAGCGCGCCATATGTGCATGGAGATGCGCGGCGTGGAAAAGGTCAACTCCACCACGACATCTTCGGCACTTCGGGGAATGTTTCGAGAGACCAAAACAAGAGGAGAGTTTTTGAATTTTATCAACGCCCCTTCGACGATACGCTTTTAAGGGTACTTTTTAGCTCTTTTAGCGGTAGTGCATTGATCACATCCTCTTTCTCAAGCCACCCTCTGCGTGCTTGATGGATGCCGTATTTCAGGTATCTCATCTCTGCCGTGCTGTGTGCATCTGATGCGATGCTAAATTTCACACCGAATTGCTTGGCGTGTTTGATCTGAATCTCATTGAGATCGAGGCGTTTGGGTTGGGCGTTGATCTCTAGGATGGTATTTGTTTGCGCGCTAGCACGATAGATCGTTTCGAGATCGATCTCCATCGCGTTTCGCTCTTGGATCAGGCGACCGGTGGGGTGTGCGATGATGTTGATGTGGGGATTGTGGATCGCTTTGAGAAGGCGATCGGTTTGGCTCTTTTTGCTGAGTGAAAAGTGTGTATGTATCGCCCCTAATGCCAGATCGAGCCGATCTAGCACCGCTTCATCGATATCGAGACTGCCGTCTTGCAAGATTTCGATCTCCGCTCCTTTGAAGATATATAGCTCATCGTGATCGCGGTTCCATGTCTCTATCTCATCGAAGAGTCGGTTGAGTTGATCGCTTTTGGCTCCTTTGGTGTAGGGTAATGATCGACTATGCTCCGTGATAGCGATATATCGGTAGCCGAGTGAGATCGCTTGCCGTGCAACGGCTTCGAGGCTCTCTTCACCGTCGCTTATATGTGTGTGGAGGTGGAGATCGCCTTGGATATCGTTTGGGGTGATGAGGTGTGGGAGGGTGTGATTTCTAGCAGCTTCGATTTCTCCGCGGTTTTCACGCAGTTCCGGAGGGATGAGATCGAGCCCAAAGCTTCGATAGACCGCCTCTTCGCTTTCACCGGTGATGCGTTTATCGGCACGGTAGATGCCGTATTCATTGACTTTGAGTCCCATTTCGACCGCCTCTTGGCGAAGCCGTATGACATGATCTTTGGAGCCGGTAAAGTAGTGAAGCGCACTTCCCCAACTCTCCTCCAATACAACCCTCAGATCGACTTGCAATCCATTCTCAAGCACGATCGTCGCCCGTGTATCACCCGCCAAAACAGTGTGCATACTCTTTTCAAACTTTGTAAAATAATCGATCACCTCTCGAGGATCCGTAGCGCTTGCGACGATATCGAGATCGCCGACCGTCTCCTTTTTGCGTCGGTAACTCCCCGCGATAGTAACACGACGGAGTGTCGGTGCCTTTTGAAGATAAGCTGTGAGCGCATCGGCATAGGGCTCCGCCTCACAAAAAAGAAAGCGCAACCCCTGCTGTTTTCGCATCGTCAATGCCTCTAAAATCTGTGCTTCCGTTTTGGCTCCAAATCCTTTGATTTGACTGATCTTGTGCTCTTTTGCTGCTTTGAGAAGCGCCTCTTTGGTATCGATATGTAGCGCATCGTAGAGCATTTTGATTCGTTTCGGACCCAAACCCTGTATCGGAAGCAACGCCAAGAGAGATTCGGGAATGCGAGATTTGAGCTTTTCGAGCTTGGAGAGCTTACCGGTACGGACGATCTCCTCAATCTTTTGAGCGATCCTGCTACCGATCTTCGGGAGTTTTGTCAGATCTTCGCCAGCTCTCACCATCTCCTCAAGCGGTCGATAGAGTGAGCGGATCGCACGACTCGCTTGTCGATACGCTCTCACCTTAAAGGGATTTTCCCCCTCGATCTCAAGCAGATCGGCGAGGGTATCAAAAATTTCAGCGATCTCTTTGTTTTGCATAGGGCACCTTTTGTGATAAAATTATAGCATTTTAAATACAAAAGGGCTATTCATGGCATTTGCCTCTATCAAAAAGCGATTGGATGATTCACTGGATGTGCGTTTTGGGCGTGTGATCAAGATCACGGCGACGCAGATTGAGATCGAGGGTTTGGCGCCGAGTATTGGGGATATTGTTCAGATCCGATCCTCTCATCAAAAAGATCGCCAAGAGCTTGCGATGGTGACGGAGCTCAAAAGCCGATCGTTTATCGTCTCGCCGTTTCGCTATGTGGAGGGGCTCAAGATCGGCGATCGTGCCTATATTGCCGATGAGGGGTTGTCGATCGCTTTGAGTGATAAGATATTGGGGCGAGTGGTCGATCCCTTTATGCAGCCTAAAGATGGCAAGGGTGCCTTTGCCCAAACGACTCGAATGCCGATTATGCGCTCTCCGATTGAGGCGATGAAGCGGGGGATGATCGATGAGGTTTTTAGCGTCGGGGTGCGGAGTATTGACGGGTTGTTGACTTGCGGTGTAGGGCAGAAACTGGGTATCTTTGCCGGTAGCGGTGTCGGAAAATCGACGCTCATGGGGATGATCGTACGAGGTAGTCAGGCGCCGGTCAAAGTGGTGGCGCTCATCGGTGAGCGGGGGCGTGAGATTCCCGAATTTATCCACAAAAACTTGGGTGGTGATCTGACCGATACAGTCATCGTAACCGCGACGAGCGACGACTCTCCGCTGATGCGAAAATATGGTGCCTTTTCGGCGATGGCGGTCGCGGAGTATTTCAAGGAGCAGGGGCGTGATGTGCTCTTTATCATGGATTCGGTGACGCGTTTTGCGATGGCGCAGCGGGAGATCGGCTTGGCACTGGGTGAACCGCCTACCTCCAAGGGGTATCCCCCCTCTTCGCTCACGCTTCTTGCGCAACTGATGGAGCGCGCGGGCAAAGAGGAGGGCAAAGGGAGCATCACCGCCTTTTTTACCGTCTTGATCGAGGGGGATGACATGAGCGATCCGATCGCGGATCAGAGTCGAAGTATCCTTGACGGGCATATTGTCCTCTCGCGGGAGATGACCGACTACGGTATCTATCCGCCGATCAATATTCTCAACTCCGCCTCTCGTGTGATGGGGGATGTCGTCACGCCTGAACATACGCGTGCGGCGAGAGAGTTCAAAAAGATGTACGCGCTCCTTAAGGAGAATGAAGTGTTGATCCGCATCGGCGCCTATGAGCGGGGGAGTGATGCGGAGTTGGATAAAGCGCTTGATAACAAGGAGGCGATGGATCGCTATTTGGGGCAGGATCCGCAGATGAGAATTGCCTTTGAGGAGAGTGTACGAGAGTTGTTTAATATTGTCGGTAGAGAGGAGATCGCGCAGAGTTAAGCTAATTTTTCTTTTTAAATGTTACCAAATCAGTAAATAGGTATAATTTTCTCTTAAATTTAAGTTTCCTTTCAAGTGATAGGGAGTACAATTAAATAAGACAAGATAAGTCCTATTTAATTTTTTCGGGAGAGTTTAATGAGAGTCTATTTAGACAATAACGCGACAACGATGGTCGATCCGCAGGTCAAAACGGCGATGGATCCTTTCTTTTGTGAGAAGTACGGCAACCCCAATTCACTTCATGATTTTGCGAGAGATACGCACGAACCGCTCAAAACAGCGATGGAGAAGATCTATGCCGGTATTCATGCGCCAAAGAGTGATAGCGTCATCATCACTTCATGTGCTACCGAAAGTAACAACTGGGTACTAAAAAGTATCTATTTTGATTACATTATGAATGGACGCAAAGATCACATTATGGTATCAGAGGTGGAGCATCCTTCGGTGATAGCAGGAGCGAAGTTTTTGGAGTCGCTAGGGGTGAAAGTGACTTATCTACCTATCAATAGTGAAGGAATCGTAGATGTCAAATATCTGCGAGACAATATCACGCCCAAAACGGCTCTCGTCTCTGTTATGTGGGCAAACAATGAAACCGGTGCGATCTTTCCTGTCGAAGAGATCGGTGAGATTTGTAAAGAGCATGGCGTGTTGTTTCATACCGATGCGGTGCAGGCGATCGGGAAGTTTCGTGTCGATGTGCAGAGCTTCAATGTCGATTATTTGACTTTTTCGGCACATAAATTTCATGGCCCAAAAGGGGTCGGTGCACTCTATGTCAAAAAAGGCAAAGAGCCCACACCGCTCTTTCACGGCGGATCTCAAATGGGAGGTTTGCGATCGGGCACGCTCAATGTACCCGGTATCGTCGGCATGGGAAAAGCGATGGAGTTGGCGGATGACTGTATCGATTTTGAGATGCCGGATGTTCGGGAGCTTCGGGACTATTTAGAGGATTCGTTGCTAGAACTCAAAGATACCTTCGTGGTGACGCCGCGAGAGAAGCGCACACCCAATACGACGCTGATCAGTTTTAGAGGTGTTGAGGGAGAGGCAATGCTGTGGGATCTCAACAGAGCAGGAATCGCGGCAAGCACGGGAAGTGCATGTGCGAGCGAGGACCTTGAATCCAATCCGGTGATGGAAGCGATCGGAGCAGCGGAAGATTTGGCGCATACGGCAGTGAGATTTAGCTTGAGTCGATTTACCACAAAAGAGGAGATCGACTATACGATAGATGTGACAAAAAAAGCGGTAGAGCGTTTGCGATCGATTTCAAGTTCGTATGCATATATGCCAAAATCGCAAACAAATGAAGCGTAGGAGTGGAGAGAATGGGATTTGATAATTTAATAGGCGGAACGATTTGGGACGAGTATAGCCAAAAGGTGCAAGATCGGATGAACAACCCTAAATATATGGGTGAGTTTACCGAAGAAGATGCCCAAAAGGCTGGTGCGAAATTGATTGTCGCTGATTTTGGTGCGGAGAGTTGCGGAGATGCGGTTCGACTCTATTGGCTTGTGGATGAGAAGACAGATACCGTCATGGATGCGAGATTTAAATCCTTTGGATGCGGTACGGCGATCGCCAGTAGCGATGTCATGGCGGAATTGACGATCGGCAAAAAGGTGCAAGATGCCGTCAAGATCACCAATCTCGATGTCGAATTTGCGATGCGTGACAACCCTGACACACCTGCCGTACCCCCACAAAAGATGCACTGCTCCGTCATGGCGTATGATGTGATCAAGAAAGCCGCTTCTCAATATATGGGAGTCGATTTTGATTCACTCGAAGATGAGATCATCGTTTGTGAATGTGCGCGGGTAAGTCTAGGCACGATCAAAGAGGTGATCAAGCTCAATGATCTCAAAAGTGTTGAGGAGATCACCGACTATACCAAAGCGGGTGCTTTTTGTAAATCCTGTATCAAACCGGGTGGACACGAAGAGAGAGAGTACTATCTGGTAGATATTCTCAAAGAGGTGCGGGAAGAGATGGCTGCCGAAGCGGTCAAGAGTGTGGATCACAAAATGAGCGCAGGTGAAAATGTACCGTTTGCACAAATGACACTCGTACAAAAGCTCAAAGCGGTCGAAGAGACGCTCGATGAAAATATTCGTCAAATGCTTGTAATGGACGGTGGAAATATGGAGGTTTTGGATATCAAAGAGAACGGCGGAAATATCGATATCTATATCCGATATCTCGGCGCATGCAGCGGATGCGCCAGTAGCTCCACAGGTACACTCTATGCCATCGAAGCAACACTCAAAGAGAAGCTTGACGAGAGTATTCGGGTATTGCCGATTTAGTTTTTGCTATAATGGTGTCAAAAAATAAGGTAAAGCAATGACAGCAGTAGAAAGCAACCCTAATATTTTAAACGGTCAATTGGTTTTTAGGGGGACTCGCGTACCTGTTAGAAATCTATTTGACTATTTATTAGCTGGAGAGAGCATTAAGGATTTTATGAAAGATTTTCCGACAGTCTCCTTTGAGCAAATACGATCTATCTTGCAAAATGCGGAAGTTGCTATCCAAAAAGAGCTGTCGGCTTAGGCGTATTCAATGAAAATAATCATTGACGAGTGTTTACCCAAAAGAGTTACGCAGTTTTTTGAAGGAGAATCTGTTTATACCGTCCCGCAAATCGGTCTCAACGGAACTACAGATTCAGAACTGCTAGATGAATTGGATAAAAGAGATATTGATGTGTTTATCACGATTGATGGAAATATTGAGTATCAGCAACAATTTTCAAAGAGAAATTTCGGTACGGTTGTGATTATCTCGGTCTCAAATCGTTTTAATGATCTTCTCCATCTAAAAGAGAAAATAGTACGAGCCGTATATTCTGTTGCGAAAGGTGAGATTGTACATGTGTCTTAGGTGCCTAAACCTCTCTCACCGCCTCCCGCGCTAGTGTCATGGCAAACCCCTTTTCATAATAGGCCGCTTCATTGACAAAAAGCGTATGGAGCGGTTCTCCTTCATAGCAGATTACCTCTCCATCTAATGTACGAAAGAGCGGATCGCCGGTTTCGATGAGGTCGTAATCTCGATCTTGTCGATCTTTGTGTACCATTGCGATAATATCACCGTCTGTATCACGGGGATAATCGACTAACATTTCGTGATTGTAGTAGGTGACATTTTGGAGTGCCATTGATAGTCCCTTATTCTCCTTGTCGAGAAAGTCGAGGAGGTGGTAGATCAGAGCTTCTGTCGCCACAAAGAGATCAGCTCTCAAGACTCCTTGCGGTACGGTACCTACTTCGATAGCAAAACCGTGTGGTGCGATCGAATCGACAAAGGCATCCTCCTCATCTCCACGCCATTGATAGACTTTAAGTCGAGGTTCCTGCTGGCAGAGGTAGGAGATAGCACGCCAAGTGAGATCGCTTTGGTTGCTGACGACGATTGTGAGTCCCATATTTGCCGTAGTGGTATGAAGATCGACGATGAAGTCGCTTTGGGGGTTGGGTGATCCTTTGGGGCCTAGTTTTTGGTTGAGCTCTTGGGCGAGCTTGACTTCGTAGGAGGGGTTATCGCTTTGGAGGAGTTCGTGACTAAAGCATCGGTTGAGATCACGGTCTTTGTAGCGGGTGCATTGTGCGATCGCCTCCTTGTTCATCAGCATGGTTAGGGTACGGAAACTCTCTCTTTGGATGAGCTCGGGATGGTTGATCCACTTTTTGACAAGATAGATGCCGGTTAGTTCATTGCCGTGTGTGCCTCCGGTGATGGTGACTTGGTTGATCGTTTTCATAAGTCGCATTATAACATATCAAGATAATTGAGTGCTTCATCAAGTTCTGTCTCATCAAAGATTTTAATGCCGTGTGATCGGAGTTGTTGTGCGGTGATGCCTTCACCTTCTATCAATCTTTTTGAAAATGTACCGTCGTAGATTCGACTTTTTCCACAGGATGGGCTATTTGCTTTGAGGATCGCGACTTTGATGCGGTGATCTTCTGCGATCTTGAGTGCAGTCTCTGCTCCTCTTTGAAATTCAGCTGTAACATCTTTGCCCACTTTGTTGATAACACGATCGCCGTTGATTTCACTAGGGATTCGTGGGATCGGTAAACCTCCATCGACTTCAGGGCAGATGGGGATAACTTCGTGTTTTTGAAATATGGGATGGGTGATTTTGTTATCACGCCCGTCGTAGCGTACTTGGTGACCAAGCAGACAGGCGCTGACTAAGATTTTAGCTATCGTAATACCCTTTTACAAGCGCTCTCGGGCCATTTGCCGGGTAGCTCTTGACAAATGCGTTTGACGGTGTCATCCATATCATCATAGCTTGCGCTCTTGCCGTCTTGAAACCAGATGAGATACATAAAGCCGATGATGCTCTCTTGGGTTTTAGGATCCGATTTTTTGTAAACATTGATATTGGCATCAAGGTTTCGCATGTCGTCGTGGTAGCCCGCGATGATTTGTCGCAATCCTTGATCAGCGAAAAACTTAGCACTAGCTAAAAAGTCGGACTCTTTTTTGTCCTCCATGCCGGGTTCATAGGGGTTAGGAAACCAGTTGATCATGACACTATTCTCTTTGGGGAGATATTGCGCCGCACCGACGGCACCACCGTTGACTCCCATATAGGGGTTTTTGCCGTTGAAGTTTGGATCAAACATGTCGCTCATAATATAGACTTCAAGAGCAGTGTTATTAAGATCACTTTTGAATCGCTCAATAAGTCGTCTCGTAGCAAGTCCAATATAGGCACCTCCATTGCGTTGCGCAATCGGTTGACCTGAAGCGAGACTATCAAGACAGGTGAGATCCCAGCCTGCTGTTCTCCACTCATCGCTATCAAGGGCAATGGCATCAATCTTACCGTTAAAGCCTTCTCGAATTTGCCTAAGCTGATCGGACATAATGTCGTAGTAGCGTTTAGGATCAGCGCAGACATCGGCAAAAGGGTGATAGTCTTTATTGAGAGAGACATTAATCGCCGGATACCATGAGAGTTTGAGTGATTTTTCTGTTTTGATCTTATCACTTAAGAGCACTAGCTGTTCATTGTCGAAAGTATAATCAACACCTTCTTGAAAGCTTTTCTTTTCATCTGTGGAAGAGAGTGTGACAGGTGTCTGTTCTCGTACCACTTGCAATGACTTTTTATAAGGTGTTTTGCTAAGAGTTACCGAGTGAATTGTCACGCCATCCATTGATGGGATATAGACTTTGATTTTTCCGTTTGTGTTGGGATGGTTGAGAGAGTTAAAGTCGATACTATATTTGAGGTGTGTGCCATTGGGTTGAATGCCTGTAAAAAACTTATTGACACCAAATAAAACTTTTCCATTTTCATCAGTGTAATCCTCATCGAGTACGCTGACCTTGAGTTTGTCGTACTTGTAGTTTTGTGTCGATAGATCGACGGTAATCGTATATTCACTCTCCGGTTGTATTTCTTTAAAGTGGTAGAGTCTATCTATTAGAGCAGGACTTTTCACACTTGTCGGATTAGTCACGGGTGTGGCAACCGAACCGTTGACTTCATAGATGACGCTATCCTGAGTGGCTTCTGAGAAGTCAAATTTTCCATCGGTATAAAAACTATTTTCTTCACTTCCATCATGAATGACTTCATTGGGTACATTGGCGCGAAAATGCATGGCAATGAGTTGAAGATTGTTGCGATGTGCAAGTCGCTCTAGTTCAGACATATAGTGTCGCATTTTGTTAATGATCTTATTTTGATGTGAAAGGCGTGTGAAAGCATACTCTTGTTCAATCACAATACCGTTAAAGCCAAGGCGTTTGGCATCCAAAATAACCTTTTTGGCTAGATCAAAATTCTCATCATCCGTTAAAGAGCGATCAAAATAGACAAATCGCTTTTGAAAAAGATTTCGTTTGGTAACACTTAACCCTGCATTGCTTGTTTGTATAATATTTTTATTCAACGCATCAAGTTTATTTGATTTGTTAATGTCATTTATAGCAGGGAGAGCGGTCTTTAGGTCGAGACTTAATGCTGTGATTGCAAAAAGTGTCAAAGCAAAGATCGAGACAATTACTTTTTTATGTTTCATGTAAAATTCCTTCATAATAAGTATCTATTCTAATTAAATAGACTTAAAAAATAATTAATTGATAAAAATTAGTTGTAATTTAGCTTCTTAAAAAGGATAAAAAATATCCCAATAAAATTAAATAAACTTATAAACTTTGTTTACAAAACTTAATAAGCTATTAAGGCGTGTTTATAACAAAATATGATATCATGCGAAAATACACATAGTAGAAAATATTATACTATGTAGTCTAAAATAAAGGAGAAACGATGAAGTTAGGCTTCCTAGTAGATCTCGATCTTTGTATGGGATGCAAAGCATGTGAGGTCTCGTGTAAAGTGGAAAATGAGGTACCGCTTAGCTCTTGGAGACTTCGCGTAAAGTATGTTGATCAGGGACTTTTCCCGAATACTTCAAGAACTTTTACTCCGCTTCGCTGTAATCACTGTGAATCAGCACCGTGTGAGCGAATCTGTCCCGTTTCGGCGCTACACTATCTTGACAACGGTATTGTCAATATCGATAGCTCTCGCTGTATCGGTTGTGCGGGCTGTATTATGGCGTGTCCTTATGGTGCGATTTATATGGATCCTGAGTCCAATACAGCCGACAAGTGTACATTCTGTGCACATAGAATCGAGGGTGGCTTGATGCCTGCGTGTGTAGTGGCATGTCCTGTTGAAGCAAATATTTTCGGTGATCTTGAGGACCCTGAGAGTCACATTAGCAAGTATATTTCACGAGACAAGAGAGTTCAGGTGAGAAAACCGGAGAAGATGACGATACCGAAGCATTTCTATGTCGGTGGCGGTCAAGTTCAGCTCAATCCGCAAGCTTCTGTGAGAAAAGAGGGCTTTGGACTCTTTAATAATATTACGCACCTTAAACATATAGGAGGGCACTAAGATGGAGCATACTCAGATTTTTAATCATGCGATAACAACACTAGATGTCGCGTTGCCCGGTATAGTATGGGGGTGGATGATCACACTCAACCTTTGGGCGAAAAGTATCGCGACGGGAACAGTCTTGGTCGGTGCCTATATGTTGGCTAGACATAAGGATGAAGGCGGTGTGACGGGGATTCGTAAAACGATTCCGCTAGTAGCGTTTATCTTTCTGAATATCTTTTTGCTCTTTACGCTACTTGATCTGCATCAGCCCTTTAGAATGATCAATATTTTTATTCACCCTCACTTTACTTCTGCGATTACCGTGGGAGCATGGATGGCCACTGCATTGACGGGAGTGATAGCATTGATGGCATTTTTGGTGATTTTGAAAAATAAGACAAGTGGACTTTATGATCTTCTTTTGAAAATCGCGGTGATCTTAGCGATTCCTGTGACTCTTTATACGGCGGTTATCATGGGTGAAGCGAGCGCAAGAGCACTTTGGGCAACACCGGCAGAGTTGGCACAGATGGCATTTGCCGCGCTAGTAGGTGGTTCTTCAATCCTCTTGTTACTCGGTGGAAAGTTTTCCAAAGAGGCACAAAGAGAGCTTGGAATCATTTTAGGCGTTGCCGCATCGCTTTCACTCATTATGTATCTCGGTGAGTATTACTTCTCTTGGAAAGATGCTGAAGTAGAGGCGACATTGGCAGCTGTTAGAGAAGGCGGTGAGTGGCACTTTACTTTTTGGCTTGGTCAGTTTATCGGTTATATCATCCCTATCGGTTTGGTTATTTTGGCGCTTAAATCCAGTGGTGAGGGACTTTTGAAGATCGCCGCTTTGTTGGCGTTGGTTGGTCTTTTTATTGCCAAGCATGTATGGCTCATCATACCACAACTACTATCACTTAGTTAGGAGGAGAGAGAATGTTTTTACAAAGTAGAAGAAATTTTTTAAAGAGCTCGGCAATCGGTGTTGCCGGTGCGTCAGTTGCGACAGGTGTCTTTAGCACTGCCGTAGCGAATGAAGAGGGGGAAAATTCTAAATTTACCTCCACACCAAAAACGCTCAATTTCTATCCTTCTCAAAGTGAGTGGGATAGCTACAAAGAGCTTGACGGTGGCGATTGGAAGCGGGGTGGTGTCGGTAGAAACGGTATCCAGAGTGAAGACAACGAAGACGGTATCTTGGTGCATGACTATACGATCGTTCCGACTGCATGCTCAAACTGTGAAGCGGGGTGCGGACTTACCGCTTGGGTCGATAAAAAAACACTAACTGTACGAAAATATATGGGTAACCCGCTCCATACGGGAAGCCGCGGTAGAAACTGCGCAAAGGGATATGCGGCAGCATCTCAAATGTATGATCCGGATCGTATTCCATTTCCTATCAAAAGAGCTCCGGGAAGTAAGCGGGGTGCGGGTAAATGGGTGAGGATCACTTGGGAGCAAGCGCTCAAAGAGATCGGAACCAAAATGCACGATACGCTTAAAACGGGGGATGAACTCTCTAAAAAAGCGATCATGTACCATGTAGGACGACCAAACGAGAACGGCTTTACCGGTCGTGTACCGGCGATGCTCGGTGTGGATGGTACAGACTCTCATACAAACATCTGTTCGGCAGGTGCGAGAGAGGGATCGATTCAGTGGGCGAATGATGATAGAAACTCACCTGATTGGGCGAATGCGAAATTGATCTTTTTGCAATCATCACACGCAGCAGATGCGGGGCACTACTTTCAGCAGTCTGCGGGGCTTATTGCTGATGCGAGGAAAAAAGGTGCGAAGATGGTTGTCATCGATCCGCGCCTTTCAAACAGTGCGGGTATTGCGGATGTATGGCTTAGTCCTTGGCCAGGAACAGAAGCAGCGCTCTATCTCTATTGGGTCAATCAACTCCTTCATGCCAAGAAAAAGAATGGAGAGGATGCCGTTGATCATGAGTTTGTCAAAAAGTGGGTAAACTGGGATCGCTTGATGGCAGATGATAGTTACCTAGAAAAAATGGTCGGCTACGGTTATATCAAAAAGGTACCTAAAGAGAGAGATTATCCTGCGTTTATCGAGATGATCAAAGAGGTTTACAGTGCATATGACAGAGAGTTTGTCATAAAAGAGTGTAGGCTTGAGGAGCAAGAAGATAAGTTAGATGAGATTTTTGAACTCATTGTTGAAGCGGGTTCAAGTATTGCAACCTACCTTTGGAGAGCGGGAACAATTGGTCACAGGGGTAGCTGGATGAATACACGATCCGGATTCTTGCTCATGGCATTGACCGGCGCGCTTCGCGGTGATATCGGTGGTGTGAGCTGGCACCACTGGCACGAGATCTCTGTCGGTGGTAAGGGCGACAAAGCGACCGTCGCAGGTAAATATCCTGACAAGGTAGATGTATGGAATGAACTCTCTTGGCCGCCTGAGTATCCGTTGGCTACCTATGAGATGAGTATGATCTTGCCTCACCTTTTGGCAGATGAAGAGTGGCAGAAAAAGTGGAGAGCCAAAGGGGTCAATGTGCCGACTAAATTGGCAGTTTGGATTCCACGAATGTATAATCCTGTCTGGATCAACCCTGATGGATTTAGATGGATCGATGTACTCAAAAATGAGAAGAAGATGGAGATGACACTCAATCTTTCACCGACTTGGAGTGAGACGAACTGGTATTGTGACTATGTGCTACCGGTTGGACTTGCAGGTGAGCGACACGATCAGCAATCTTCTCCTACAAAGCCGGAGAGATGGACGGCATTTAGACAGCCGGCGCTTCGCGTGGCATTGGAGAAGATGGGTTGGAAGCCGAAAATGCCTCACCGTGGAACACTCGAAGCTCACATGAAGGCGGGACTTGGTGAGATTTGGGAGGAGAATGAGTTCTTCTTTAACTTGCTCTTCTATTATGTCGATCCGGATGGAAGTCTCGGTATCAAAGATCACGCAGCGAGCAAAAAAGATCCATCTCGACCGGTGACGATAGCTGAGTATTATGATGCTGCATTCTCACTTTTACCAAAATTGGCAAAAGTGGCAAGCAAAGAGTATCCAAATAGTGAGTTTCCTTGCTATGAGTATATGCGAGATCACGGTGCATGGACAGAAGAGACCGATATCTATAAGCCACAAGAGAGAGAGCTAAAGATCGACAAAAAGAAAAAGACGATCCATGCACACGGAAAAGAGTACAAGATCGAAGATGTTAAGCAAGACAAATTTGGTGTACTGTGGGCAGAGCATGAGGGCAAAAAACACTCTATAGGTGTAGAGGTTGACGGTAAATTCCACGAAGGTTTCCATACGATCGATAAGAAACTTGACTTTTATGTTGATTGGTTTGCGAATGATTGGAAGTGGCCTGAGTACGGTATACCGATCTATCCGAGAGATGATGCGGAAGCGAAAAAGATGGAGCATATTGTGACACAAGTGCACCATCGCTATATGAAAAAAGAGAATGAGTTTGCGCTCAATACCGTGTTTAGACTCTCGTACAATATTCACACGAGAAGTGTGAACTCTAAGCATTTGATGGAGATCTCACAAAACCACAACCCTGTGTGGATCTATACCAAAGATGCGGAGCGACTCGGTATCAAAACGGGTGATGCGATCAAGGTACGAATCGTCGATACCTTGAGTAATCTTGAGAGTGGATACTTTATCGCGATGGCAGTGGCGACAGAGGGTTCAAGACCGGGTGTACTACACTGTTCACACCACGCCGGTCGATGGAAGCTCAAAAATGCCGTTGAGATCCCTGGATTTAAACATGAACTAGGCGTCATGGGACTCGGTGCACCGCTCTATGAGATGAGCGATGACGGTAAAGTGGGTATGCTTAAACCAAAAGAGGGTATCAAGCCTAGACATAAAGTGTGGCAATTCCCTGAGCAAAATAAAGATCTAGACAATATTTGGTGGGATGGATTGACCGGTTCATGGCAAAATGCCGTAGCACCTGCACATCCCGATCCGATCGCAGGTAACCATGCATGGCACCAAAAGGTGATCATCGAAAAGGCTGGATCGAGTGATAAAATCGGTGACATTTATGTCAACTATGAAAACAACTTCAAGACCTATCAAGCTTGGAGAGATAAGTTGACAAGACCGCTTGAACCGGGTGACACACTTAGACGACCAAGACACATGAAACGACCGGGATCAAAGCTTTCAGATAAAGCTTATGCCATTTCGATAAAATCTTAATACTACACGAGAGAGAAACTTCTTCTCTCTCGCTTTCAGGGGAAAATATGCAAACAAAACTGCAACAGACACACAATAGGGAATTTTTTTATGCGCTCACTTCACGACTCTTGATGAAAGAGGCGGACGAAAAGCTACTAGAGCTTATAGAGAGTGAGGATATAAAAGAGTTTTTTGAAAATTTTTGGCAGTGGGATCTGACGAAAAAGCTTTCAAAAGAGAAGCTTATTTATGAGCATTTGAATGTCGATTTTGCTGATGTCGGGCTTTTGCACCTTGTGCCGTATGAGACCTTTTATACGCGTGAGGATGCGATGATCGAGAGCGGGGGAGAGAATGAGGCGTTGCAGTTTTATGATCGGTTTGATTTTGTGGTCGAAAAGGACAAAGCACGGGTCGTCTCACCCGATCATATCGCCGTCGAGCTGGAGTTTGTCTATAAGATGATCCAAGCAGAAAAAAAGGCGCTCGAAGAGGGTGATGAGAAGGGTGCCAAAGAGTTAGAGGCGTTACAGTATGAGTTTTTGGATAAGCATTTGATAAAGTGGGCACCGCTCTATCTCATAAATGTGATCAACGAAGCTTCGACACCCTTTTATCATGATAGCGCAATGATGACACTCGATTTTTTATTGGGAGATTTTGAGTATTTGGCACAACGATGCAACGACTAAAGATCGACCTCGCTAGCTGTGTCAGAGCTAGCAGTAAATATTCTCAATGCACCAAATGTCACGATATCTGCCCGATCGACCAAAAGGGTATTTTGTTTGATGAAAATATCGCGGTGGTGCAGGAGAGCTGTATCGATTGCGGTGGATGTATGGGGGTTTGTCCGAGTGAAGCGATCAGTCTAAAAGGGTTTGATACGATCGATTTTCTCTTTGGATATATCAAATCGGAGGAATCACTTTTGGGTTGTCAGGGCGATCTGCCCTGTCTAGCATCGCTTGGCGTGGAGCATCTCATCTCATCGGCGATCTTGAAAGAGGGGGAGATCGTCCTTGATCTTTCGCATTGTGCCTCTTGTGAGGTTGGATCGCTCAAAGCAGACGCGATCGAGCCGATGATCAAAGAGGCAAATCGCGTATTGGGATATTTGGGTGTCGATAAGAGGATCGCAAAGAGCGAAGTACAGCAAGAGATAGAGGCAGAAGAAACCCCTCAAGAGGAGCCCGATCGCCGAGAGTTTCTCAAGCGACTCTCCCCAAAAGGGATCATCGAAACCAAAGTGGCATTTGACAAAGAGCTAGAGGAGGTCGATCGCCGTGAGATCATCGACGCATCCTTGAGTGCAAAGATGAAAGAGAAGAGCTATCCTGACAAGCGAAAACTACTCTATATGGCGCTCAAACGACTCTCAAAACCCGAACAATTAGAGCGTGTCGG